>CACOOK010000014.1 GCA_902628815.1 uncultured Pelagibacteraceae bacterium | reverse complement strand
AAACAGAATCGCACCAATTGTAAAAGCAAAAATAAAAAAAAATGGAATTATTTAAATCATTAGAAAAAAGAACTAAATTGTTTAGTGAACCTTTTAAACATTTTGAAATCAACCAGCCATTGACGCAAAATGCTATTGATGAGATCTGTAGTGCAGATATAGCTGATCCCAAAAAAGAAAATTTAAATTATGATGGAACAAGAGCTCTTGATGGAGGAGAAGGAGCCTATCGAGCTGGTATTAAAGATGGCGGGAAAGCAAAAAAACTTAGATGTTATGTTACTAAAGAAAACTCAAATCAATTTCCAAATTTAACAAAATTCATTGAAGAATTAAGATCACCAGAAGTTTATAAAAAGATAGGTTCATTAATTGGAAAAGACTTAACCAATTCTTATGTGAGATTAGAGGTGATATGTGACCGAGAAGGGTTTTGGCTAAAACCCCACTGTGATATCGAGGAAAAATTAATGTCTTCAATAGTTTTTGTTAATTTACATAACGAGTCTGAAAATTTAGGTACTGATTTTTATGACGAAAAATTAAATAAGGTTAAAACAGTTCCTTATAAACACAATTATGGATATTTTTTTACAAGCGGACCAAACACTTGGCACGGCATGGAAAAAAAAGAAATTAGAAAAGAACGAAGATGTATCCAGATTAACTATGTTACTTTCGAGACTGATTGGAAAGTAAAAAGTTAGATATCTTGCAAAGAAGTAATATTCATATCTCTTAATTTGAGAGATTTTATACCTTCTAAACATACTTTAGCCGTCGACATATTTGTGCAGTAAGGAACTTTATTAGCTATAGTAGCTCTTCTTAATGCAACGGCATCGCTCAACTGAGTTTCACTATTTCCGCCTCCGGTATTTATTACCAAAGCTATTTTTTTTGCATTTAAAACATCTACAATGTGCGGGGAACCCTGATTTACTTTGTTTATTTTTTTACACTTTATCCCATGCTGAGCTATATAATTGGCGGTTCCTATAGTTCCACAAAGTTTAAAATTTAGTTTAATTAATTGTTTTGCTAATTCCACTCCCTCTTCTTTATGACTATTTTTTAAAGAGATAAAAGCTAAACCTTTTTTAGGAAGAGAGTTTGAGGCTGCAATTTGACTTTTAGCAAAAGCCATGCCAAAATTTTTATCAAAACCCATAACTTCACCTGTGGATTTCATTTCTGGTCCAAGTAAAAGATCGCTATTTGGAAATTTGTTAAATGGGAAGACCGCCTCTTTTACTGCAAACATATCTTTCGTTTTACTTTTTAAATTAAACTTTAATAATTTTTCCCCTGCCATCACTCTTGAAGCAATCTTAGCAAGTGGTAAATTTTTCGCCTTTGAGACAAATGGTACAGTTCTACTGGCTCTTGGATTAACCTCTATTACATAAATTTGATCTTGTTTAATTGCATATTGAACATTCATGAAACCTTTAACCTTTAGAGCTAAAGCTAATTTTTTTGTTTGATTTTCAATTTCTTTAATCAAAAAAGGTTTTATTGATACAGGAGGCAAACTACATGCCGAATCTCCAGAGTGTATTCCAGCCTCTTCAATATGTTGCATAACACCAGCAACAAAAACATTTTTACCATCCGATATTGCATCAACATCTACTTCCATTGCGTTATCTATAAACTTATCAATTAAGATCGGATTTTTTTCTGCTACGTTAAATGCTTCATTTACAAAGTCTTTAAGCTGGTTTTTTTCATAAACAATTTCCATTGCCCTTCCGCCTAATACGTAAGATGGCCTTACCATTAAAGGCAAACCGATCTTGTCCGCAATTTTAATCGCTTGAGGAAAAGTTCTAGCTATACCACTTTCAGCTTGTTTTAAATTAAGTTTATTTAAAAAATTTCTAAATCTGTCTCTATCTTCAGCAAGATCGATTGATGAATACTGAGTTCCTAAAATCGGAAGCTTGTTTTCGTGTAAAAATTTTGCAAGTTTAATAGGAGTTTGGCCTCCAAATTGAGTAATTACACCTTTCACATTACCTTTTGATTTTTCTTTTTTTATTATATTGAAAACATATTCATCTATTAAAGGTTCAAAATACAATCTGTCACTTGTATCGTAATCTGTTGATACAGTTTCTGGATTACAATTAACCATGATAGTTTCATATTTAGCCTCTTTAAGAGCAAAACTTGCTTGGCAACAACAATAATCGAACTCAATTCCCTGACCAATTCTATTAGGGCCTCCCCCGAGTATTATAATTTTATTTTTTTTAGAAGGG
>CACOOK010000013.1 GCA_902628815.1 uncultured Pelagibacteraceae bacterium | reverse complement strand
AGAATTTATTTCATCTTCAGAAAATTTTTTTTTAAGATTTTCATGAAAATCATTTTTCCATGGAACATAACCTAATTCAAATTCATCAATCGTTTCTTTTTTTAAGCCTCTTTTGCTGAGATATTCTAATGCTTCTTTGTTATTAGGATTAAATAATTGCTCGTTAAAAAATTTAGAATAATCTCTAAAAATATTTTTGTAAATTTGAAATCGTTCATCTTTCTTTTTATCAAAATTTGAAAATCTATACGGCTGCATACCAGCTTCTGAAGCCAAATTTCTAACAGCTTCACCGAATCCAATTGATTTTGTTTTCATCAAAAAATCAAAAATATTTCCGTGTTCCCCTGTAGCAAAACAATGATAAAACTCTTTGTCATCATTTACAGTAAAAGATGGTGTTTTTTCATTTTTAAAAGGAGATAATCCTATAAACTCTTTCCCTCTTTTTTTTAACTGTACTGATTTTCCAACTACCTGTGATACCTTCAGTCTTAGTTTTATTTCATCAAGATATTCTTTTGGATATTTCATCAACTTAAAAGTCCTTTTAAGATTAAGCTGACTTTTGAAAAATCTAAATTATCGGCATGTTTAGATTTTAAGGCACCCATAATTTTACCCATATCTTTCATGGAAGTGGCTCCAACAGATTTAATTGTATCTTGACAGACTTTTTTTGTTTCTTCCTCGCTAAGTTGTTTTGGTAGAAATATGTTGATCACCTCTATCTCTTTTTTTTCATTTTCAAGCAGCTCATTTCGTCCTGCTTTTTCATAAACTTCACAAGACTCATTTCTCTGTTTAACCATTTTTTTGAGCAATGAAATAATGTCACTGTCTTTAATTTCTTTCTGATCTTTTGACCGGCCTGCTATTTCAGCGTCTTTTATGGCTGAAACAATTAGTCTTAATGTTGGATATGTGTTTTTATCTTTGGCTTTAAGGGCTTGATTTAGCTTCTCATTTATTTGTTTTTTTAGAGACATAATTGAATTTAATATTTTAATCACAATTCTAATAAAAAATAAAAAGAACTTTCTTGACGATTTTGTTTCTATTTCATATGTTGCGCAAAATCATGTTTATAAGTTTTTTACTTTAACTCATGAGTTGTATTTGAAGAAGATTGTTCAAAATATAAACTCAAAAAAAAATCTTAAAAAGATCGACTCTTCCGCTATTTTAGTTCTTCAAAATGGTAAATTTTTTAAAGGTGTAGGATTAGGTTATAGAGGCACTGCAACTGGTGAAGTATGCTTTAATACTTCAATCACAGGTTATCAAGAAATAATTTCTGATCCTTCCTACGCTGATCAGATAATTAATTTTACATTTCCTCACGTTGGAAACGTAGGAACAAATAAAGAGGATCACGAGTCCGACAAAATATGGGCTAAAGGAGTAATAATAAACACAGAAATAACTAATCCGTCAAATTACAGATCTTTAAAACATTTAGATCAATGGTTAAAAAAGAATAAAATAGTTGGTATAACTGGAGTTGATACAAGAAATTTAACTAATTTCATTAGGGATAGAGGCGCTCCTAAAGGGACGATATCTTTTTACAACAAAAATAAAATAAATATAAAAAAACTTATTAAAATAACTAATAAATGGAGTGGTCTTAAAAACTTAGATTTAGCAAAACAGGTCACTACGAAAAATAATTATTTGTGGCAAGATTATAAAACATGGAAAAAAGAAAGTGGATATTTAAAAAATAAAAAAAAATTGTTGCATGTAGTTGCTATAGACTATGGAATTAAAAAGAACATTTTAAGATATTTTTCAGATTTTAATTGTAAAGTTACAATTGTCCCATGTAAGACAAGTGTAAAAGATATTTTAAAACTGAGTCCTAATGGAATATTTTTATCAAATGGGCCTGGAGACCCTGCGGCGACTGGAAAATATGCTATACCGACAATTCAAGAATTAATTAAGAAAAAAATACCGTTATTTGGAATCTGTTTAGGTCATCAAATACTAGCTTTAGCACTTGGCGCTAAGACTGAAAAAATGAAATTAGGTCATAGAGGAGCTAATCATCCTGTTAAAAATTTAATTGAAGGTAATGTTGAAATCACAAGTCAGAATCACGGATTTGAAGTTGTAAAAAAAGGTTTGCCTAAAAATATAAGAGTTACTCACCAGTCTTTATTTGACAACAGTATTGAAGGTATCGAATTAAAAAATAAACCTGTTTTCTCTGTTCAATATCATCCTGAGTCCAACCCTGGTCCTCAGGATAGCGTTTATTTATTTGAAAAATTTATAAAGACCATGAAAAAAAATGCCAAAAAGAAAAGATATTAAAAAAATTTTAGTTGTTGGTGCGGGGCCAATTATTATTGGACAGGCTTGTGAGTTTGATTATTCAGGCACTCAAGCTTGCAAGGCTTTAAAAGATGAAGGGTTCAAAGTAATACTAATAAATTCAAATCCAGCAACAATTATGACTGATCCAAACATCGCTGATAAAACTTATATTGAACCTATTACAATAGAGATTCTTGAAAAAATTCTTATCAAAGAAAAACCTGATGCAATTTTGCCTACTATGGGTGGTCAAACTGCATTAAATTTAGCAATGGAGGCAGAAAAAAGAGGAATTCTAAAAAAATACAAAATTGAGCTTATAGGCGCTAACTCTAAAGCGATATTAAATGCGGAGGATAGAAAAAGATTTAGAAAGAATATGATTGAGATTGGTTTAGATCTTCCTAAATCAAAAATAGTAAATAAATTTAAACAATCTTCAAAGGTATTAAAAAAAATTGGATTACCAGCAATAATAAGACCTGCTTTTACTCTAGGTGGTTTAGGAGGTGGTATAGCCAAAAATAAAAAAGATTTTTTTAAAATAATAAAAAACGGTCTTCATGAGTCACCTGTCAATCAAGTCTTGGTAGAAGAATGTTTAGAGGGTTGGAAAGAATTTGAGATGGAAGTTGTCAGAGATAAGAATGATAATTGCATCATCATTTGCTCAATAGAAAATTTAGATCCCATGGGTATTCATACTGGAGACTCAGTTACAATTGCCCCAGCGCTTACTTTAACCGACAAAGAGTATCAAGTTATGAGAAATGCTTCTATAGCCTGTTTGAGAAAAATTGGTGTAGAAACTGGGGGATCAAATGTTCAATTTGCCATAAATCCAAAAAATGGAAGAATGGTAATTATTGAGATGAACCCTAGGGTTTCAAGATCGTCAGCGTTAGCTTCCAAAGCTACAGGGTTTCCAATAGCTAAAGTAGCAGCAAAGTTAGCTGTAGGATACACTTTAGATGAATTAAAAAATGAAATTACAAAAGTAACACCTGCATCTTTTGAGCCCACAATAGACTACGTTGTCACTAAAATTCCAAGATTTACTTTTGAAAAATTCTCATCTTCAGCTGCAGTTTTAGGAACGTCAATGAAATCAGTGGGAGAGGCAATGGCTATTGGAAGAAACTTTAAAGAATCTCTTCAAAAAGCCTTGGTTTCTTTAGAAACAGGTTTCTCGGGATTAGACCAAATTTTCAATTTAAATAAAAAAGAAATTAAAAAAAAACTAAAAGAAAATATACCAAATAAGATTTTACTTGTTGGTGAAGCTATAAGAAAAAATATAAATCTAAAAGATATAAATAAACTTTCAAAAATTGATCCTTGGTTTTTAAATCAAATAAAAGACATCATAGATAATGAAAATATATTAAAGAAAAAAGGTCTTCCTAAAAATTTCAATGAATTTAATTATATTAAGTCTATAGGATTTTCTGATAAAAAATTATCTGAACTAACAAATACTTCAGAGGCAT
>CACOOK010000012.1 GCA_902628815.1 uncultured Pelagibacteraceae bacterium | reverse complement strand
AACGACCCTTTTAAACCTGTTGTCATTTAAATTAAACCCGCAAGGTTCTATTAAATGGATTTTTAAATTTAGGCAGGCGCTAAGTCTAATAATTGCAGCAGTGTTTTGGGGGATATCAGGTTTGTAAAGGACTATGTGCATTATTTTAGCTTAATTTATGTGTCATTCTGACCCTGGAATTTTTAAAATATGGTTTTATTTAATAATTACATTATAAGCACTTAAATAAATGAGCAAAGAAGAAAAAAAAGTTAATCGAAGAGATTTTTTATTTACAGCTAGTTATACCGTTGGGGCAGTTGGAGTGGGAGCTGTTATTTGGCCAATGATTGATCAAATGAATCCTGATAAAGCTCAACAAGCTTTAGCCACTACAGAGGTCGATATCAGCAACATTGAACCTGGTAAATCGATTACTGTATTATGGAGAGGTAAACCTGTTTTCCTTAAAAGACGTACCCAAGAGGAAATTGCTGAAGCCAGAGCCGTAAATATGGACGATTTGCCCGATCCTCAGAAGGACGAGGAAAGGGTAAAAGAAGGTAAAGATGAATGGTTAGTCATGTTAGGAGTATGTACACACCTAGGGTGTGTTCCTTTAAAAGACAAAGGAGACTTTAACGGTTGGTTCTGTCCTTGTCACGGTTCACATTACGATGTGTCAGGAAGAATACGAAAAGGACCTGCACCAACTAACATGGAAATACCGAAGTTTGAGTTTGTAGATAGCAACACAATTAAAATTGGATAAAAGTATGAGCGAACACGAATATACGCCGAAATCAAAAGCTGGAAAGTGGTTTAATGACCGTTTACCATTGCTCACACTTGGAGCCCATCTTACAGATTATCCGACTCCAAAAAATTTGAATTATTGGTGGACTTTCGGAGGAATTTTAACTTTTTGTCTGATTACCCAAATAGTTACTGGAATCGTTTTAGCAATGCATTATGTAGCGCACGCAGACTTAGCTTTCGCGAGCGTTGAACATATAATGAGAGACGTAAATTACGGTTGGTTAATCAGATACATTCACAGCAATGGTGCTTCAATGTTTTTCTTAGCAGTTTATATTCATATTTTTAGATCTTTGTTTTACGGATCTTACAAATCTCCTAGAGAGGTTATTTGGATTATTGGCCTAATGATTTATTTATTAATGATGGCTGCAGCATTTATGGGTTACGTGTTACCTTGGGGTC
This sequence comes from uncultured Pelagibacteraceae bacterium, assembly GCA_902628815.1. Classification (GTDB taxonomy): domain Bacteria; phylum Pseudomonadota; class Alphaproteobacteria; order Pelagibacterales; family Pelagibacteraceae; genus Pelagilacustribacter. The sequence continues at coordinate 3,571 of CACOOK010000012.1, read as the reverse complement.
AAATGAGTTTTTGGGGCGCGACAGTAATAACTAATCTTTTTAGTGCAATTCCATTAGTTGGTGACAGTATTACAACTTGGTTGTGGGGAGCCTACTCAGTTGATAATCCGACTTTAAACAGATTTTTTAGTTTACATTATTTAATTCCATTTTTAATTTTAGGTTTAGTAGTATTACATATTTGGGCATTACATATTCCAGGAAATAATAATCCTGTAGGTATTGATATAAAGAAACCATCAAAAGATACAGTTCCATTTCACCCTTACATTACTATTAAAGACGCTTTTGCGCTTTTAGTTTTTATGATCATATTTGCTGGATTTGTATTCTTTACACCTAACGTATTGGGTCACTCGGACAATTATATTCCTGCCAATCCATTAGTTACTCCTGCTCACATTGTTCCTGAATGGTACTTACTGCCATTTTACGCAATTTTAAGATCTGTTCCTGATAAGTTAGGGGGAGTAATTTTAATGTTTAGTGCTATTTTTATTTTATTTGTTTTACCATGGTTAGACACATCAAAAGTTAGATCGGCTGTTTTTAGACCGATTTACAGACAGTTCTTTTGGATATTGGTAATTGATGTTCTAATGCTAGGTTACGTTGGTGCAATGCCAGCCGAAGGGGTTTACTTAGTATTAGCTAGAGTAGGAACAATTTATTATTTTCTACATTTTATAGTAGTTATGCCTGTCGTAGGCTATTTAGAAAAAACTGACCCAATCCCTATGAGTATCTCTGAGCCAGTATTAAGCGGTGGAGCAGAACCATCTATAGCCAGGAAGGTGAATGATAAAGTCTAATATCAAGCTATTCGTTTTATCTTTTTTATTAATTATTACTTTAAGACCACTACAAAGCGCCGAAATGGTTGATCCAATAAAAGTGGACTGGAGCTTTAAAGGTTTAATAGGTACATTTGATAGAGCATCATTACAGAGAGGTTTTCAAGTTTATAAAGAAGTTTGTGCTTCATGCCACTCGATGCAATATCTAAGTTACAGAAATCTAGGGGAGCCAGGGGGACCTGAATTTACAGATCAAGAGGTAAAGGCAATTGCTTCTAGTTTTGAAATAGAAGATGGACCTGACGCACAAGGAGAAATGTTTACTAGACCGGGAAGACCATCTGATAAATTTAAAAATCCGTATCCAAACGTTCAAGCTGCAACAGCTGCTAATGGTGGAGCATATCCGCCTGATATGTCAGTTCTAGTAAAAGCAAGAAAAGGCGGGGCTAATTATATTTATTCAGTTCTTGTTGGTTACGAAGATCCTCCTCCAGGTGTAACCCTTGATGACGGTGTTTATTATAATAAATACATGGCTGGGAATAAGATTAAAATGCCAAATAATTTAATGGACGGCTTAGTCGAATACGCAGACGGCACAGAGTCTACAGTTGATCAGATGGCTAAGGATGTAACAACTTTTTTAGCTTGGGCCGCTGAACCAGAGCTTGAGGAAAGACATAAGACGGGAGTAAAAGTAATTATTTATTTAGTGCTTTTAACAATTCTAGTTTACTTAAGTATGAAAAAAATTTGGTCAAGGGTTGACTCTGAAGTGTAAGACGTCTCCGTCCTTAACAATATAGTCTTTTCCTTCAATCCTTAATTTCCCACTTTCTTTACACTTTTCAGCACTTCCATATTTAATAAAATTTTCACATGATACTGCTTCGACTCTTATAAAATTTTTTTCAAAATCTGTATGAATAACACTTGCTGCTTTTGGAGCTAAAGTATTTTTCTTTATTGTCCAGGCTCTACTTTCCTTTGGCCCAGATGTGAAAAAAGTATCAAGTTTTAAAAGTTCGTACCCCTCTTTGATAAGTTGATTTAAACCAGTTTTTTGGAGACCAATATCTTTCATAAAAGACTCTTTTTCACTTTTTTCAAGACCAGAAAGTTGATCTTCAATATCGGCACAAATATTAATTATTTTTTCCTCTGGATATCTTTTTTTTACCATCTCAGTATACTTATTACCTTTAGCTAGACTTTCTTCATCTACATTGCATACTAAGATTTTTGGTTTAATACTTAACAATCCAATATTAGACAGAAAAATTTCCTCTGTTAAGTCATTAACTTTAACTTCTTCACCTTTATTAAGGCTTTTTAATTTCTCATTTAAAATTTTGATCTGTCTCTCGTCGAGTAACTTTTTTTTACTTTTTTCAAGCCTTTTTTGGATTATGTCTAAGTCAGAGAGAATAATCTCAGTTTTAATAGTTTCAAGATCATCAGCGGGATTGATTGAGGAGTTTACATGAGTAATTTTTTCAGACTCAAAACATCTTACTAGATGAATAATTGCATCAACTTCTCTAATATGGGAAAGAAATTTGTTACCTAATCCCTCTCCTTTTGAAGCACCCTTTACCAAACCCGCAATATCAACAAAAGTAATATTTGTATAAATTTTTTTCTTAGAATTTGAAAGTTTCGCCAATTCATCGAGCCTTCCATCAACAACATCTACGATACCAATATTTGGGTCTATAGTACAAAAAGGGAAGTTTGCAGCTTCGGCGTTTTTTGAGGCTGTTAGAGCATTGAATAAAGTTGATTTACCAACATTCGGTAATCCTACTATTCCACATTTAAATCCCATTAAGATTTTGATTTACTTTGCTAGAAAAAAGATCAATTTTTTTGTCAATCAGTGTAGGTATTTGTTTAACAATATTCTCTGTTATTTCCTTAATTTTTTCCTCTTCATCTTCTTTGAAGTCCTCCAATACATGATTGTTAACCTTCTTTTTTTGTTTGGGATGACCTATGCCCACTCTAACTCTCGAATAATCCTTGCCAATAAATTTATCTATAGACTCTATACCATTATGACCTGCGCTACTGCCTCCAAATTTAGCTTTTACTTTTCCAAAGTCAATGTCCATATCATCATGAAAAACTATTACATCTTTCGCATCTATTTTAAAGTAGTCAATTAATTCTTTAATTGCTGTTCCTGAGTTATTCATAAATGTCAAAGGTTTGATCGCATATATTTTTTTTTCATCGATACTACCAGTTGTAAGCAAACCTTTAAACTTAGGCTTTTGTTTTGAAAGTTTAAAATGAGAATTTATAGCGTCTATAATCTTGAAACCAATGTTATGCCTTGTATTAGTATAATTTGAACCTGGATTTCCTAATCCAACAAGTAAAAGCATATCAATTATTTTTTCTCAGCAGGTTTTTTTTCAGCAGGTTTTTTATCATCTGGTTTCTTGTCTGCTGTACCATCTTTCGCCTTGTCATCTTTTTTACCAGTTTCACCTTCTTTAACGGACGCTGCTTCTGCCCCTTCAGTGGCAGCTTCTCCTTCCGCACCTTCCGTAGCAGTCTCCTCAGCTGGTTTTTCAGGTTCTTTAATTACAGTTGGAGCTGCTACTGTAGCTACAACGAAATCTCGATCTGTAATAGTTGGAATAACATTTTCTGGTAATTTTACAGATGAGATTTTAATACTTGTTCCTATATCTGTACCCGCTAAATCAACCACAATTTCATCAGGTATATTTTCAGCAGGACATTTTAGTTCGACTTTTCTT
>CACOOK010000011.1 GCA_902628815.1 uncultured Pelagibacteraceae bacterium | reverse complement strand
ATATGCGGAGCTAATTTCATTGCTGCGGTTTTTGTTAAAGTAGCTAAGCCTGTTTTACTAAGTGTATATGAAAAAAAATAGGGTGTTAGTTTCTCAACTCTTTGGTCTATTAAATTGATAACACATGCACCTGAATTTTTAGTCAATTTATTAAGTTTTTGAATTAAAATCGAGGGACTTTTAAGATTTACATTTATATGTTTTAAAAAACTTTTATCACTAAAAGTTAAAAGATTGTCATTTTCGAATATTGATGCATTATTTATTAAGCAATCTACTCCTTTCATTAATTTAAAAGAATTCGTCATCAATTTATTAGTTTGAGCATAATTATTTAGATCAGCTTTTATTAAAAACACTTTACTTCCCAGTTCCTCCAATTCTTTCTTTAGTAAGGCTGCACTTTTTTTGGATTTATTATAATGAATAGTAATTTTTGTATCATATCCAGCAAGACTCTTCGCTATTGCAGCTCCAATTCTAGTTGCCCCACCTGTTATAACTATTTTTTTGGCTTCCATTTTTTAATTCCCTTTTTAGGTCTCGTTCCGGGCATCCCCATAGTAGATCTTCCTTTAGGATAAACTTTACTTTTTAAGTTATATTGCGAAATTTTTGGATTTACATTTATTTCAAGTTCACTTACCTCTAGTTTTCTTATTTCATCTCTTATTTTTGCAGCTTCCTCAAATTCTAAATCTGCTGCAGCTTCTTTCATTTTTCTATTAAGCGCTTTAACATGTTTTTTTAAATTACCCCCAATATTAGAGCCCTCGCTTATTTTGACGTAATCTTTTTCGTAAACAGATTCCAAAATATCACTTATTTCCTTCTTAACTGACTCAGCGGTGATATTATTTTTTTTATTATATTCTAATTGTCTATTTCTTCTTCTTTCAGTTTCTTTTTGAGCTTTTTTAATACTATTTGTAACTTTATCAGCATATAAGATTACCTTTCCGTCCACATTTCTAGCCGCTCTACCAATAGTTTGAATAAGAGATGTTTCTGAGCGTAAAAAACCTTCTTTATCAGCATCCAAAATTGCCACTAATGCACATTCAGGAATATCTAAACCCTCACGTAATAAATTAATACCAACAAGAATATCAAAAACACCCATTCTAAGATCTCTAATGATTTCAATTCTTTCTAAAGTATCTATATCAGAATGCATATATCTCACCTTTAAACCATTTTCGTGTAAATATTCTGTAAGGTCTTCAGCCATTTTTTTGGTAAGAGTGGTTGCCAAAACTCTATAACCTCGTTTAACAATTTCTTTTGACTCGTGCATCAAATCATCTACCTGAGTCTTAGCTGGTCTAATTTCTACTGGCGGGTCTATTAAACCAGTTGGTCTTATAATTTGATCTATGTATTCATTATTAGTTTGCTTTAGTTCCCATGGACCTGGAGTTGCCGATACAAAAACAGTTTGAGTTCTCATTAAATCCCATTCCTCAAATTTTAATGGTCTATTATCCATACATGATGGTAATCTAAAACCGTATTCAGCTAACGTACTTTTTCTCGTTCGGTCACCTTTATACATTCCATTAAGTTGCGGTACAGTTACGTGACTCTCATCAACAAATATAATTGTATTGTCCGGAAAATATTCAAAAAGAGTAGGAGGTGGCTCACCAGCTTTTCTTCCAGATAAAAATCTTGAATAATTTTCAATTCCCGCACAGGTACCAGTCGCCTCGATCATTTCTAAATCAAATTTAGTTCTCTCTCTCAGTCTTTGTTCCTCTAGTAACTTATTGTTTTCTCTGTGTTTTTTTAAAGTTTCAGCCAATTCAGATTTTATTTGTCTAATTGCTTGCTCAATTGTGGGTTTGGGAGTGATGTAGTGACTATTAGCGTAAATTTTAATTATATTGTAGTCGTTTGTTTTATCACCAGTCAGAGGATCAAACTCTTCAATCTTTTCTAATTTATTTAAATTTAAACTTATCCTCCAAGCTCTATCTTCTAAATGAGAAGGAAAGATTTCTAAATTTTCGCCCCTAACTCTAAAAGTTCCCCTGAAAAAATTTTGATCGTTCCTTTTATATTGTAAATTGATAAATGCTCTAATTAGTTCATCACGCTCGTATTCATTGTTTTTTTTTAAAGTAATTGTCATTTTTGAATAAGCCTCAACTGATCCTAATCCATAAATACAAGAAACACTTGCCACTATAATTACATCATCTCTTTCTAATAAAGATCTTGTAGCTGAGTGCCTCATACGGTCTATTTGTTCATTAATTGATGCTTCTTTTTCTATATAAGTATCAGATCTAGGGACATAAGCTTCGGGTGTATAATAATCATAGTAAGACACAAAATACTCAACAGCGTTATCAGGAAAAAAACTTTTAAACTCACCATATAATTGTGCCGCTAAAGTTTTGTTAGGTGCTAAAATTAATGCAGGTCTATTTGCTTTTTCTATAACTTTGGCCATCGTAAAAGTCTTACCTGAACCCGTAACTCCTAATAAAACCTGTTCTTGCTTGTTTTCTTTTAGATTTTTGAGCAGTTTTTTTATTGCCTCTGGTTGGTCACCGCTAGGTTGAAAGTCACTTTTGATTTTAAAATTTATACCACCCTCTAACTTCTTTATTTTTTTAGAGTTATTAACTTCCAGGTCAGCCAATTTTTCTTGATAAGTATTTTGCATTTTGTGTTAATAATAAATTAATTATATTATAAATTTCAATGAGCATAGTTTCCAATAGTTTAAAACGTATAAAACCGTCACCGACCATAGCAGTTACCTCAAAAGCAAGGGAAATGAGAGCTGCAGGCAAGGATGTGATTGGTTTAGGGGCAGGTGAGCCCGATTTTGACACTCCAGATAACATTAAAGAGGCAGCGATCGATGCGATTAGAAAAGGGGATACAAAATATACGGCCGTTGATGGCACTCCAGCATTAAAAAAAGCTATTCAAGCAAAATTTTCCAGAGAAAATGATTTGTCTTACAATCTAGATCAAATTTCGGTGGGAACAGGTGGAAAACAAGTTTTGTATAACGCCTTTATGGCTACAATAAATAAAGGTGACGAAGTAATAATTCCTGCTCCTTACTGGGTTTCATACCCAGACATAGTTTTGTTAGCTGGGGGCAAACCTAAAATAGTTAAGTGCGATGAAAAAAATAATTTTAAATTAACACCTGAAAAATTAAAAAAAGCAATATCTAAGAAAACTAAGTGGATAATTATTAATTCACCATCAAACCCTACTGGATCTGGTTATACCAAAGAGGAGTTAATAGCTCTATCAAAGATTTTAATAAAATATAAAAATTTATATATTTTAAGTGACGATATATACGAACATATTACTTATGACGGTTTTAAATTTTTTACAATTGCGCAAATTGAAAAATTAAAAAGTAGAACTTTAACTATGAATGGAGTGAGTAAATCTTACTCAATGACTGGCTGGAGGATAGGTTATGCTGCAGGCCCAAAAGAAATTATTAAAGCGATGGCTAAAATTCAATCCCAATCAACTAGTAATCCTACATCTATAAGTCAAGCAGCTGCAGTAGAAGCTTTAAATGGAACACAAGACTTTATATTAGAAAGATCAAATTCTTTTAAAGAAAGAAGAAATTTTGTTGTTGATAATTTAAATAACATAAAAGGAATAAGTTGTTTAAGTCCTGAAGGAGCTTTTTATGTTTTTCCAAATTGTAAAAAATTACTTAATAAGAAAACAAAACTTAAAACTGATAAAGACTTCGTAGAAAAATTGTTGGAGAAAGCTGAAGTAGCTGTAGTTCAAGGTTCTGCCTTTGGTTTAGACGGTTACTTTAGAATATCTTATGCTACATCAATGGAAAATTTGAAGAAAGCAATGAAAAGAATTAAAACTTTTTGTGATAGTCTTAGTTAGATTCAGATAGATATTTTTCAGCTTCAAGTGCTGACATACAACCCATTCCAGCAGCGGTAACAGCTTGTCTAAAAATTTTATCCTTTACATCTCCTGCTGCAAAAACTCCTGGAATATTTGTTTCAGTAGAGTCAGGTTTTGTAATTAAATATCCTTCTTTGTCCATTTTAAGTTGATCTTTAAATAAAGATGTAGCTGGATCATGTCCGATTGCAATAAACAAACCATCAACTTTAAGTTCTTTAGTTTTATTATTTTTTACATTTTTTATTTTTAACGCATTAACATTTTTTGGCTCTTTAGTGCCAATAACATCTTCAACGACTGTATCCCAAATAATTTCTATTTTCTTGTTAGATTTTAATTTTGCTTGAAGCATTTTTTCTGCCCTAAGTTCGTTTCTCCTATGTATTAAGTAAACCTTTGAGGCAAATTTAGTGAGGAACATTGCTTCTTCAACAGCGGCATTTCCTCCACCAACTACAGCTACTTCTTTTTCTTTAAAGAAAAATCCGTCACAAGTAGCGCATGCTGAAACTCCAAATCCTCTAAACTCTTGTTCAGATTTTAGATTTAACCATCTTGCTTGCGCTCCTGTTGAAATTATAAAACTGTCTGCAGTGTAAACTTGACCACTATCACCTGTTGCTGTAAAAGGTTTTTTTGTTAAGTCAACTTTACTTATATGATCCTGTATCATTTCTGTGCCTACGGCCATAGCTTGGCCCTTCATTTCGTCCATCAGCCATGGCCCTTGAATCACTTTTGAGTATCCAGGATAATTTTCAACGTCTGTAGTGGTAGTTAATTGTCCTCCAGGTTGAGAACCATGAACAAGTATAGGTTTAAGCATAGCTCTGGCCGCATAAATAGCTGCTGTATAGCCAGCTGGTCCAGATCCAAGAATTAACACTTTTGTATGTTTAGTTGATTTATTATTCATTATGTAGAGGTATATAGTAACTAATGTTAGAATTAAAAGCACTTCTTTTAACGCAAGGTATGCATGGCATGGTTAGTCAAGTAGAGGGATTAGCTAAAGCTTTGGGCCTAAGTTATAAACACCAAAAAATTGAATTAAAATCTTTTTGGAATTTAATTCCTCCTAAAATCAGCCCAATATCAGAAAATTTGGTAAAAAATAAATTCGTATGTGATTGTAAAATCATCATATCTTGTGGAAGAAAAAGTGTAATACCATCAATAGCTTTAAAAAAAAGATTAGGTAATCAAATTTTCAATATTCACATACAAGATCCCAAAGTTTCTTTTGAACACTTTGACCTTATAGTAAGCCCTGAACATGATCGGTTAAAAGGCGAAAATATAATTAATACAAAGGGTGCTATTCACTACTTAACAAAAAAAGAGATTAATGATAATTCAAAATATCTAGGAATAGAAAAAGACAAGAAAAAGGAATTAGTAGCATTTATTATCGGAGGACCAAACAAATATTATAATTATTCAGAAAAACAAATTCATGAACTTTTTAACAAAGTTAAGACACTATTTACTCCAGATAAATTTAAAATTATTGTAATACCTTCTTACAGAACACCTGAAAATATTTTAAAAATAGCATTCAATACCTTTAGCATTAATCATCACGTTGTAAAAAATATTGATAAAAAAGCTTATCTTTCTGCACTAGCAATTTCAAAT
>CACOOK010000010.1 GCA_902628815.1 uncultured Pelagibacteraceae bacterium | reverse complement strand
TTGTATTTTATATTCTCCTTTAAAAATTCAATCAATTGAAATTTACTTTCTGGCTTAAAAAGATACTCAGCAGATCCTCCCAAATTAAACCAACTATAATTAGACAATTTTGTTTTTTCTGAAATATTTTTATCAAACTTGCTAATCAATTTTTCCTTCATATTTATAGAGTTGTTTTTAATTGATTCATCCATTTTGAAATTGAACCTGCTCCCATTCCAATTATTAATTCATTTTTAAAAATATTTTTTTTAAAATAATTTGATAAATCATTTTGATTTTTTACTAAAATTACCTGTGTTTTTGACCCTTTAGAAATTAATTTACCAAAATTTGTTAAATGAAAATTTTTATTTTTTTTCTCACCTGCAGCATAAAGCGGACACAGAACTACTATATCTGCTTTAGTAAATGATTTTGAAAATTCTTTTTCAAGAGATAAAACTCTAGAATACCTATGAGGTTCAAAAACAGCAACGATCTTTCTATTAATATAAACATTTTTAACACTATTAAGGATTGATTTTATCTCTGTTGGGTGGTGTGCATAATCATCATAAAAATCATTTTTATTTCTCGTAAAGAGCTTGGTCATTCTTCTTTGAACGCCGGTAAATCTTTTTAAGGATCTTTTAATTATATTTTGTGGCACTCCAAGATTTATACATATCACTATAGCTGCTGTTGCATTAAAAATATTATGTTTTCCTAAAAGTTTAACATAGATATTTTTGATTTTTTTTATTTTATTATTATTTTTATAATTCAGATCAAAAATTGAATAGTCGATTTTAAATCTTATATTAGTAATTTGATAATCTAATCCTTTTTCATCTCCATAAGTAATTAGGTTTTTATTTTTAATCTTTTTCAAAATTTTCTTTAACTTATTATCACTTGCGCAAACGATTGTTTTTCCTGTTGGTGGAGTTTTTTCAATGAATTTAATAAAAGATTTTTCTAAATTTTTATAATTTTTGTAAAAGTCAATATGTTCATAATCTAAATTAGTAACTACAGAGTAATTGAAAGGTAATTTTAAAAAACTTCCATCAGACTCGTCAGCTTCAAGAATAGCCCACTCTCCTTTACCAAGTTTAGCGTTATTTTTAAGTGAATTAATTACCCCACCATTTATAATTGTGGGGTCAAGTTTTTGATCAGATAAAATTTTTGAAACTAGAGACGTTGTGGTAGTTTTCCCATGTGATCCGGTAATTACTATATTCTTTTTGAGTGAAACTACATCTGCGAGTATATCGGCTCTAGAATAAATCGGTAATTTTTTCTTCTTTGCGTGTTGAATTTCAATATTATTATTTTTGATTGCTGAAGATTTTACTATTATGGAAACGTTTTTTAGATTTTTTTTTGATTGTCCATAAAATACTTTTATACCCAGCTTTGAACAATTGGCTATGTTTTTACTTTTTCCTTGATCGCTGCCCTGGACGTTAAAACCCATGTTTTTCATTATTTGAGCTAGGCCACTCATACCTATCCCGCCAATACCAATAAAATGAATTATGTCTTTTTTTCCTAAATCAATGCTCATTAATTATTTCTCTTAATTCTTTATTTATATTTTCATAGACATTTTTGTCAGAATATTGTCTTTGATTTTTTTCTATTCCTTTTAAGGTAGAATTGTTTTCATAGATAGATTTTATTCTAGAAAATAGACTTTTTTCTATATCTTTCTCCTCTAGTAAAAAACCTAAATTTTTTTTTTCATAATAAATTGCATTTTCTAATTGATGGTTATCTGCAGATGAAGGTAGTGGAATTGAGATAAATGGTATATTGCAGTTTGTTAGTTCTGCTAATACTGACGAACCTGATCTAGTGATCGCTAAGTTCGCTTTCGAAAAATATCTAATTAAATTATTAGAAAAATTAAAAGTTTCAAAATCTAAGTTTGCATTTTTATATAAAAGTTGAAGTTTTTGATCTTGTGTTGGTAAACATTGCTGAAAAATTTTTAAAGGGATTTTCTCCTTATGACATTTAATAAATATTTTTGGAAGTATCTCTGCAAATACTTCGGCTGCTTGACTACCTCCAAGTACTAATAGTGAAATTTTTTTGTCATTTTTTTTGTGTATGTTTTTATCGGAAAAAGTAATAAAATCTTTTTTAATAATATTTCCAATCTCTATAATTTTATTTTTGTGTTTTAATGGTATACCTTTAAGCTGTTTAGAAGAAACGAATATTTTAACTGCAAAAGGTGCTAGATATTTGTTGGCTTTACCTACTATCAAATTGTTTTCATAAATTATAAATCTAATATTAAGTAATTTTGCAGCAATACATATTGGAAAAGATGCATATCCACCCATACCAAAAACTATTGAAGGTCGTTTTGTAAAAAGAAATACTAAAGACCTAAAAATTGAATAAATCACGTGAGATAAAGAGAGAAAAATTGTAATTATATTTTTTGAAATTATAGGTTTAGAAGGAAGTATAGAAAAATTTAAGTTATGAAAACTTTTCGTAAATTTTGCCCCTCTTTTATCTGTAACTACCTGTACTTCAAACTTATTTTTTTCTAGATGTTGAGCTAAGTTACAACCTGGTAATACATGACCGCCTGTTCCACCTGCTACGATGGTAACTTTAATTTTTTTATTCATAAAGATAAGTTCTATTTTTAGTGAAGTTTAATATAATTCCAGCTAATATGGAGCTACCAATTAGTGATGATCCTCCATAGCTCAAAAAAGGTAAAGTCATACCCGTTGTGGGAATTAAATTTGTGTTAACTGCAACATGTATAAAAGTTTGAAAGATTAGAAGTGAAGCAAGACCGCAAAGAGAAAATTTAATTAATTGATCATCTTGTTTTATACAATTTTTAATTATTCTAAAAGCAATGTACAAAAAAATAAGAATTATCATGGAGGAAATTATCGATCCATACTCCTCAGAAATTATTGAAATGATATAATCTGTGTGTGCTTCGGGTACATTGTCTTTCAAAACACCTTCTCCCATCCCACGCCCCTTTAGTCCTCCCAATTTAATTGCATCTAAGGCTGAAGTAGATTGAAATTTATCTCCATATCCAGAGTCAATAAATGATAACAACCGATTAGTAACATAACCAAATTTTTCAGGCATTAAAAATAGTAAAGAGCTTATTAATACTAAAAAAATTACTATGGAACTAAAAATAAAAAGTAAATTTATACCGGATATGAAAACTGTAGCTAACCAGCATCCAATAAGTAAAATCGATTGGCCAAGGTCTGGTTGTTTTATTAAAAGAAATATTACAAAGGACAAAATTAAAAAACTTAATATGTATTTTGTGTTATTATTAGAAATTTTCTCTTCAATTAAAATTTTTACTGTAGCTAAAATAAAAAAAGGTTTTAATAATTCAACAGGTTGAAGTCTAAAAAAATAAAGATCTAGCCATCTCTTTGCACCTTTTACCTCAACCCCAAAAAATGGAACCATAATTAGACAAATTAAAGAGACTATAAATAAAGGTCCGACTATTCTTTTTAATAATGAAGTTTCAATAATAGAAATCATGATCATGACACCTAAAGACAAAATCGTAAAGGTAAAATGTTTTGAAAAAAAGAAATAATAATCTTTATTTAATCTTTCACCAGCTAAAGAAGAAGTTGAAGAAAAAGAAAAGAATAAACCGAGAGAAAAAAGTAGTAAAAAACTTAAAAAAATATTCTTATCAATATTCCTCCAATAATTTAAAAATTGTGATTTAAATAAATTTTTTTGCATATTGATTTACCAATTTTTTAAAATTTTCACCTCTTTTTTCAAAATTTAAATACTGGTCATAAGAGGCTGCGGACGGACTAAGTAATATAATATTTTCTTTTTGTCTTAATAGTCGAATATCTTTGTATATTTTAATAATTGACTTTTTCAAAGTTTTTGCCACATAAAAATCAATTTTGTTAATTATTTGCTTTTTAAAAAAGTTAATATGCTTTCCTATAATATAACATTTGATAATGTTATTACGTAAATTTTTCAAAATTATTTTATCGTTCTTTTTGGGAAAGCCACCAACAATCCAAAAAATATTTTTACTATTTGAAAGTGCAAATTTAGTTGATTGAAATGAAGTAGCTTTTGAGTCATTAATAAAAGTACAATTTTTTCTCTTTAGAAATATTTCATATCTATGTTTCAAACCTTTGAATGAGTTTACTGATTGAATAAAAGATTTGTGTTTTATTTTAATCAAATTTGAAAAAGCTAGAACATTATTCATATTTTCGTCATTAATTATAGATGTTAAATATGAATTTTGAATTTTAGTTTTTAATTTTTTATAATTTTGTAATTTAGGTATGATTAATCTACCTCTGAGATTTCTTTTTTTAAATTTATTTTTTAATTCTTTATTTAGGAAGGCATACTGGTTTTTTTTTTGAAGTTTGAAAACTTTGAATTTCGCATTAATATATTTGTTTTTACTTCCGTGCCAATCTAGATGATCGTTAGCAATATTAAGTAAAAAAGCAAAATCAGGACTAATAAATTTGGAATGAGAAAGTTGAAATGATGATGCTTCAATTACTAAAAATGAGTTATTTGTTAATTTTATATCAAGAACTGGTTTTCCAATATTGCCTCCTAGAAAAGTTTTAAATCCGTTTTGTTTTAGTACGTGATTTATAAGTTGACAAGTGGTTGACTTACCATTGGTACCTGTAACAACGATACTCTTGAATTTTTTTTTTTGTAAAAAAATTAAATCAATATCAGTTATAATTTTATTTTTATTTTTGATTAAGATTTTTTTATTTTTTGATTTATAAATATTAATACCTGGACTTAAAACTATATGGTCCACTTTTTTGATTTCCTTTTTTAAATTTTTAGCTCTTTTTCTCTTATACAAATTTTTAGTTTTATCATCCCAAACTGTATAGTTTTTAATATTGTTTCTTTTGAAAAATTTGACAACAGATTTACCCGTTAAGCCTAATCCGTAAATTAAAAATGATCGTTCATTTAAGTTAGAATTTAAAAACATTCTTACCTTAATTTTAAAGTAGCAAGACCTACAAGTGCTAAAATAATGGCAATTATCCAAAAACGGATAACTATTGTCGACTCAGCCCATCCCTTTTTTTCAAAATGATGGTGAATTGGAGCCATTTTGAAAATTCTTTTTCCAGTAAGCTTGAATGAAATTACCTGAATAATTACTGAAACTGTTTCCAAAACAAATAATCCACCAATTATAGCTAAAACTATTTCGTGTTTAACGATTATTGCAATAGCTGCTAATGAACCTCCTAAAGAGAGAGAGCCAGTATCACCCATAAAAATTTTTGCTGGAGGCGCATTATACCAAAGAAACCCCAAGCACGCGCCAACGATAGAACCACAAAAAATAGACAGCTCACCTACGTTTGGTATGTATTGAATTTGTAGATATTCTGAGAAAATAGTATTTCCAACCACATAGGAAATTAAAGTGAAAGATAATGCAACTAACATTACCGGTACTGTTGCTAATCCATCAAGTCCATCTGTTAAATTTACTGCATTAGATGCACCAATAATAACAAATAAAGCAAAAGGTACAAAAAATAATCCTAAGTCAAGGATCAAATTTTTAAAAAAAGGAAAATAAAGATTGTGTAAATATTCATGATCAGAATAATTTATCAAGATAAATAACACAATTGCTCCTATGAGAAGTTGACCGGTAAATTTGTATCTTGATTTTAAACCACGCGAATTTTTATATTTTATTTTTAAGATATCATCTATTAACCCTAGGCCCCCAAGACCAACGGATACGAGAATCAATATCCACACATAAATATTTCTCAGATCTGCCCAAAGCAGAGTGCTAAAAATTATTCCAATTAATATTATTACCCCTCCCATTGTAGGGGTTCCAGATTTTTTTACTATATGATCAATAGGCCCATCTTGTCTTATTGGACCGGTGATCATTTTTTCTGAGAAAATTTTAATTAAAGGAGCCCCAATTATAAAAACAACTATCAGAGAAGTCATGACGGATAAGCCAGTTCTAAATGTTAAATATTTGAATACATTAAGAAAAGAGTATTGATCTACAAGTGATGTAAAAAAATGAAATAACATTTAATAACCTCTAATCATTTTTCTGGTAAAATTATTTAAACCAGTCGCGTTTGAACCTTTAATCATTAAATAATCGTTATTAGCTATAATGTTATTTAAAGTAAAATCCATATCTTCTTCTTGCTGAAAAATGTTTCCTCGCTTGCTCTTAATCAGGTTTTTATAAGTTATCAAAGATTTAACGCCTTTAATAAACACTTTATCTATATCTGAGTTGTTAATAACTTTTGACAAATTTTTATGAAAAAATTCTGAATTTTTACCAAGCTCAAGCATATCACCGAGCAATAGGTATTTTTTAAATTTTCCTTTCTTAATAGAATTGAAGGTTTCTATGGCATTTTTAGTTGAGAGAGGATTAGCATTATAACTTTCGTCAACTAATTTAAAAAATTTTTTATACCTCTTAATGTTATGTATTTTTCCTCTTCCTTCGCTAGGTAAGTAATTTCTAAAATTTTTACTCACCTTTGATAGATCTAATTTTAGTTCGTTTAAAAGACTTAGTGAAGCTAGAATATTGTGAATATTAATATTTTTGTATTCTAATCTAAAAGTTTTACCTCTTATTTTAATGAGTATGAAATTGTTTTGGCCTTTTTTACGTATCTTACTAGGATAAACGTCTGCCTTTTTATTTAAACCAAATGAGACTACTTTTAATTTTTTTAATTTCGCCTTTTTCATTAAAAAATCAAAATATTTATCATCACGATTTAAAATTATCGTCCCATTTTTTTTAATATTATTAATAACTTCACCTTTGGCTGAAGCTATGCCTTTTAAATTTTTAAAATTTTCAATGTGAGCTTCACCAATATTTGTGATTATTGCAATTTCTGGTTTTATAAGTTTTGTGAGCTTATCAATTTCGCCTTTTTTACTCATTCCTACTTCAAAAATTCCATATTTATGTTTAGTTTCGAGAAGAGAAAGGCTTATAGGTACACCATATTTATTATTATAAGATTTAGGTGAACTTAAAGTAGCTCCAAAATTTTTTAATAATTCACAAGCTAAATTTTTCAAAGAAGTTTTTCCCGCACTACCAGTTATGGCTAAAATCTTTGCTAAAGAACTGTCTCTTTTTTTTGAGGCAAATTTATTTAAAAACTGTAATTCATTTTTTACACTAATTAACTTTTTACCATATTTTTTTGTCTTATAAGACGAAATTACAAATTTAGCTCCCTTGTTAATTGCCTGAGAAATAAATTTTTTTCCATGACGTTTTTTTCCTTTAATAGTTAAAAAAATATTATCTTTTTTTATTAATCTGCTATCTATCGCAATGCCATGAAAATTTTTTTCAACCGGATTTTTCGTAATTTCTTTTAAAATTTTCGTATTTTGCAAGTAGTTTTGTTTTTTTTTAGTAAACTTTTTTATCTTAAGTTTCAATTTTTTTATAATATTTGAGTCGGAAATTTTGATAATCTTATTTTTATAAAT
>CACOOK010000009.1 GCA_902628815.1 uncultured Pelagibacteraceae bacterium | reverse complement strand
GAACACAATCCATCGCAGTATCTCCACCACCAATAACAACTACATTTTTACCCTCTGCGTTCAAAGTTCCGTTATCAAATAATTCTACTTTGTCTCCTAAACCTTTTTTATTAGATGCTGTTAAAAATTCCATTGCAGGATAAATATTTTTTAAGTTGTGTCCTGGTATTTCAATTTCTCTTGGTTTATAAACTCCTGTTGCAATTAAAATTGCATCATGTTTATTTTTGAGTTCATTCAAAGTTTTATCTTTTCCAACTTCAAAATTCTGAACAAATTTTATACCGCTATCTTTTAAGAGGTTTGTTCGTCTTTCAACTACAAATTTTTCCAGTTTAAAATTTGGTATACCGTAAATAAGTAAACCGCCAGGTCGATCGTATCTATCATATATAGTTACCTGATATCCGCTTTTCCTTAACTCTTCTCCACAAGCCATTCCCGCTGGACCAGCACCAATTATACCTATTGATTGCTTTAGCTCTCTCTTTACTTTAATCGGTTTCACCCAACCTTTTTCCCAAGCTGTATCGTTAATATATTTTTCTATTGACCCTATAGTTACAGTTCCATGGCCAGACTGTTCTATAACACAATTACCTTCACAGAGTCTGTCCTGCGGGCAAATACGTCCGCAAACTTCCGGCATATTGTTTGTGCTCTGAGAGGTTTCGTAGGCCTCTTTTAATCTTCCTTCTGCTGTAAGTTTCAACCAATCAGGAATGTTATTTCCAAGTGGACAGTGTATTTGACAAAAGGGCACTCCACACTGTGAACATCTACTTGATTGCTCTCCTGCCTTACCTTTTATAAATTCATTGTAAATTTCGTTAAAATCGCCTTTTCTTTCAGAAGTACCTCTTTTTTCAGGTGCCTCTTGTTCTAAACCAACGAATTGCAGCATTTTTTTTTTCATAAGTCAGACAAAATAGTTAGAAAATGCTTAAATTAATAGGAAATAAAGGTCAATATAAATGACCTAAAATTATAAAAACCTTTAATTTTGTAAGTAATTTTTGCATATCTGCTATGAATTTATAATTGTCATTAAAAAAACATGCTTAAGTTTTAACTCTCAATCAATGATTGAGATATTGATTCTTTCTTTTGTGCAGGGAGTTACAGAATTTCTACCTATAAGCTCATCATCGCATCTCATTTTACTGTCAAATTTAATTGGTTTTGATGAAAAAAGTCTTTCAATTGACATTAGTATGCACATCGGATCATTTTTAGCAGTAATAACTTATTTCTACAAAGATTTTATAAATTTAATTGAAAACATAAATTTATTTACCAAAATTTTAATATCCTCAATTCCCGTAATGATAGTTGGTTTTTTTGCAATTCAAACTGGTTTAATTGAAAAATTAAGAAATATAGAAGTTATTGGGTGGATGACGTTAACCTTTGGTGTATTATTATATGTTAGTGATAAATTTAAACTTGAAAAAAATATTAATAAAGATTTTAATTATAAATCTGCTTTACTTATAGGTTTATTTCAAATTTTGTCTTTAATTCCTGGAGTAAGTAGGTCTGGAATAACAATTACAGCTGCAAGATTACTAAATTTTAATAGAGTCGATTCAGCAAAGATATCATTCCTACTATCCGTGCCCACGCTTGGAGCGGTTTCTATTTATGGTTTTAAAGATTTAATAGTTAGTGAAGATATCAATTTTTCTTTCTTAAACTTGATTTGTATTATTCTATCCTTTTTGTTTTCAATAATTACAATCAAATATTTTTTAAAGTATATAAAAAGATTTAGTCTAAATATATTTGTTATTTACAGGATTGTTTTAGCGATGGTAATATTTTATTACGCTTATCTATAATATAACCGACAGAAATATCAAAAAAACTAAGACGATAATAAAAAATACAATTACTGCTTTATTTAGCGACAAATCTATTAATTTTTTCATAACTTTAATAATGATCTAATTTTTTTAATTGTAAATAAACTCAAAATTATCTGAATTGTCAATAATGATAAGCTATATCTAGGAAGTATAAAAAAAACTGAAAACAAACCTAAATTAGCAAGATAAAAAAAGATGAAGTAATTTGTAATATTTATACGCATACTAAACGCTGTTATGACCCCCAAGAAACTAAAAATGGAAATCATAATTTTTGGGACTATGTGTAGTGGTGAATAATACTTTGGATAACTAGAATCTAAATCAAGAAACATAAAAGCTAAAAATTTTTTAAAATACAATTTTATATACCTCGAGGGATCTTCTTTAATAAACTTTAAAGCTTTCTCCATAAGTATTTGATCCTGAAGTAAATCATATTTACTTTGAGGTCCTTTAGATTTGAGTTCATCCAACTCCTGTTTCACTTCGGGAATTACCTTATCTATATTTGAAAACATGCCTGTTCCCTCTACTTTGGTCCTAGGGTGATTTCCTTTTAATAAATTGTATCCACTCGACTTCGTAATAGTTACGACGCCAAAAATTTTATAATTTCTATAAAGGTATGGGGAGATTAGAAGAATAACTATCAAACTTATCGCAACTACAGTTCCTAATTTCTTATTTTTGATATAAAAATATATTAAAGATAAAATTACAAAAACAAAATATTCTCCCCTTAAAAGCATTAATAAACCTGAAGATAAAGAAAATAAAATAATATGTTTATAATTTATTTTCATAAAAATCTTTAAAAAGGAGTATATAAATAAGTTCAGTAGAAATATTTGAATAGTTATTGAAGAAATTTGAGAAACTGCATAGACATTAAGGGGAAAAATAGCAAAAACAAACGTCCCTATTAAACTTAAGTTTTTAGAAAAAAGATTTAGGAGAATTTTATAAGTTAAATAAACACTTATTACTCCAAATAGTAATTGTATGAATTGAATAGTCCATAAGAAAAGATCTAAATCAACAAAAAAATTTTTTATTACAAAAAGAAAAAAAGGATACAAAGGCGGCATGAAAATATTTGGCACTGGGACTCCTTGAACTGAATGTACGCTTAAAATATTATAATTTTCCAGATTGTTTAGTATTATTCCCCATTCATTACTCACATTTAAGTCTCTAAAAAATAGAATAGATATAACTCTTACTATAATAGACAGGATTATTATTATAGGCAGAAAATAATTCTGAATTTTTATCATTTAATTAAAATCTTATATAATTTGATCAAAAATAAAAAAGGTAACAACTTTAGAAAGACAGCAATTATGTTCCAAAAATAAGGATAAAAAGTTTTTTTTAAATTTACATTAATATTTTGATAAACAATCTTAGCAAGTTTTTGTGTTGAGCCTTTTGGAAGAATTAAATCTTTACCGAATGCGAGATTTGTATCTAAATATCCTAATGTATAAAATTGAATATTCATATCTTTCAACTTTTCATCAAAGGACATACTTTCAAAAAAAGACTCGAGGCTTCTTTTGGCTGCCGCATAATTCATATTTAAATTTCTTCCAATTAAGCCTGATACTGATCCAAAACCTACAATACTTAACTTCTGTTTGTTTAAACATTTTCTGGCATAATTTATGGTATGAACAATTGACAGATAGTTTGTAAATGTTAATTTTTTCAAATCTTCCTCACTTATATCAAAATTATCTTTTTCATGCATAAAGCCAACTGGAAAAAGAATTCCACTGAGATTTTGAAACATTTTTTCTTTGAGAAGTTTTTGATTTATTTCATTGAAAGAGGAGAAATCTAGTGGAATTTTTTCTACTTTGACATTGTATTTAATTTCAATATCTGCTTTTAGGGCTGTTAAATCTCTTTCGTCTCTGGAAACTATAATTAAGTTTTTTTTTTCTTTAGCAAATTTTTCTGCAAGCGCACGACCTAAACCAGATGAGGCTCCAATTATTAAATAGCTCATAATTCTAATCGCTTTGAAACTTCAGATTTGTAAACCCTTTTTTTATCAAATTTATTAAGTTTTTCTCTGAAATCATTTGCGTATCTGTAGGTTTTATCAAATATATTTTTTGGTATTCTAGAGTCTTTAATAATTGAGGGTAAAATCTGATATTTTAAACATAAGTTATCTATTTCATTCATAAAATTATTTGATGAATTATTTTTAATCAGATCAAAAGTTAAACAAACTTTATTATCCTCAAATCTCAAATAACTCTGCTCACCGCTCATTTTTTTTAAAGAAAAAAGTGTTATTGTTGGTTTGTGTATCTTGAAGATATTTTTAAATTCAGACATAAAGTCGTTTATTTTTGACTCAGAAATTAATAATTGACTTTCTGTAAATCCATTATTTCCAAAAAAATTAAAATAACTTTCTTTGCTGTAAAAAGGAAAAATTACTTTAAGGAAACTTTCAGTTTTTTCCTCGGTGCTTAGTCTATTCAAATATAGATATAATAAATTACAAAGTTTAATTGATAACTTATTCCATACAGGAAATAAGAAAGGCTTAAGTTTATAATTTTTATCTTTAAAGCCTTTAAAATCAATGATTTTTTTTTTATCTATAATATTTTCAAAAATAATTCCTTCGCCAAAATTTTTAATATTATCTGCTTTATGCCACGAATAAAAATAAGAGGAATTGTTATAATTAGAAATTACTTTGTTGCATTCCTCAACAGATTTAATTTTCTTTTTTTTTGTTATAAATAAGGTGTTTTCAATGTTTGTTAAATTAAAGGTTATCTTAACAATGGTACCAGTCAAACCAAGGCCTCCGATTGTCAAATCAAATATTTCTTTGTTTTCTTTTTCTGAAAGATTCATCCATCCATTAATTTTATGAAATAAAAGTATGCTTTTTATTGAATTTCTAATTGTGCCATGTGTGCTACAAGATTTACCATGTGCGTTTGTAGCTATAGCCCCTCCAAGTGTAATTGAGGGGTATCCAGGTAATTGAGGTATCCAAAAATTATGTTTTAAAGTAAAATTTAGAAATTGAATTAATGTGATGCCAGCTTCTACAGTAATAGTTTTTTCATTCTTATTAAAATCTAAAATTCTATTAAATTTTTTAAAATCTAAACAAATAATATCTTCGCCGAAACTGAGTGGGCTATAAGAAAGACTTGAGCCTGTGTTTATAATTTCCCTATTTCTATGTGATATGGTTTCTAAAAGTTTGTATTTATCGGGTTTAGCTACTAAAATATTTCTTACAATATTTTTATCAAATGAACAAATCTCTTTTTTTTCAGTATTATTTAATTCCATTTATATTTTTATCCTAAAAAATAGTATTAACATTTCTTTTATTGTAAGTAATATATTTTTTAAACTTACAGATGATCCGCTACCAAATGTTCTCGGATAGGTGTGTATCCCTACCTCGGTAACGTTGTAACCTTGATATTTTGTTTTAATTGCTAGTTCTGCGCCCAAAAAAGGGCTATCAGAAACTAAATTTATTTTTCTAAGAAGTTTTTTTTTCACCAGTCTTGAGCCAGTAGAGATGTCTTTAAAATTAGTATGAAATAGTATCCTTAAGATTTTATTGTAAATCCAAGAAATTATTATTCTATTCGTTTTATATTTTTTTTTTAATCTATAAGTAATAACCAAGTCAGAATTATTAGTTTTTTTTATTAGTTTTAATAAGTCAAATACATCATATTCAGCATCACCATCAGTTTGAAAGATCCAATCTGAGGAGCAGTTTTTGAATCCAGTTCTTATTGCAGCTCCATAACCCTTATTACGTTTATGAAAAATTATCTTTATATTTTTTCTTTTAGAAAATTTTTTTGCGTATTCCCCGGATTTTTCAGGACATCCATCATCAACTACAATTATTTCATTTTTTTTTATTTTTGTTTTTTTAAGTGCGTTCTGGCTGTTAATTATCATTTTTTTAACCGTATTTTTGTCCTTATAAACTGGAAAAATTATGCTCAAAGAATTTATTTTTTTCATTATACTTATGGTGCGCCTGCTAGGATTTGAACCCAGAACCTCCTGGTCCGTAGCCAAGCGCTCTATCCAGTTGAGCTACAGGCGCATATTTAAAAAACATTAATAAAAGAATTTAAATCTAGTTTCATTTTTTTAATAAATATCATATTAATTAAAAATGTCTTTAATTAATAATCTTAATTTTTCTAAGCATAATTTTTTAAATCTTCTATTAGCTTTGTTTCCAATTAGTTTTATAGCAGGAAATACTATAATTAATCTTAATATAATTCTCCTTATAGTTTCTACTTTGCTATTTTATGGAAAAAAATCTTTTGAAATTAAATATTATAAGCTAGATAAGCTAATAATTATTTTTTTTATTTTTGTAATTTTTACAGGGGTTTACAATGATGTAAAATTTTACGTTTACGACCTTTATCCAAAAGGCATTAACACTACTATTAAATCTATTTTTTTCCTAAAATATTTACTTCTTTATTTAGTTTTAAGGTTTTTAATTGAAAATACTTTAGTGAGTCTAAAGTTCTTTTTTATCACATGTTCATTTTTTACTTTATTTGTGTGCTTAGATATTTTTTATCAGTTTAAATTTGGAGTTGATATTTTTGGATATGAACCAATAGAGGGCGTAAGAAAGCTAGGTGGTCCTTTTGGTGATGAATTAATAGCTGGTGGATACATACAAAGATACTTTTTATTTTCTTTTTTTTTAATACCTCTATATTTTAAAAACCAAAAAACTTTTCTAAAATTATTAATTCCAATTTTATTTATAATCTATTTTGTAGGAATAATTTTGTCAGGTAATCGAATGCCCTTCGTTATATTTATATTTTTAATTAGCATAATATTTTTATTTCAAAAGCAAGTGAGAAAATATTTTATTACTTTTTTAATTCTAACAACAATTTTTTTTAGCTTAATTTACAACACAAATGAAAAAATAAAAAATAACTTTCATAATTTTTATGAAAGAGCTTACTTAATTACAGAATTAATAGTCAAAAGAGATTTTTCAAATCCTAACAGTCCGCAATATTTAAAAGAGTTTGTAACTTTTTATGATACATGGTTAATGAATAAATACATAGGTGGTGGCATTAAGAATTTTAGGTGGTATTGCCATCATCGTGAGCCAGGTATACATGCTAAAGAGGGTTTCATTTGCAACATGCATCCTCATAACTATTATTTAGAAATTTTAACTGAAACTGGGGTAATTGGATTTATTTTAATCCTATCTATTTTTATAACCGCTTTATATTTATCTTTTTATAAAAAATATTTTTCTAAATCTCCACTTAATGATAACAACATGATTATACCATTTATCTTTTTATTTATTGCTGAGATCTTTCCTTTCAAAAGTACTGGAAGTTTTTTTACTACGAGCAATACAACCTATCTTTTTTTAATATTTGGTATTTTAATAGCTATATGTAGAAAAAACAATTCAATTGAAAATAAATCTTAAAGATATAAATTAAATCTATGAAAAATGTAATAATTACTTCTGCGAGCAGAACTGCGGTTGGATCACTAAATAAAACCTTGAAGAATGTTCCAGGTTATGAGTTAGGATCAAATGTAATTATTGAAGCAATCAAAAAATCAAATTTAAATGTTAAAGATATAGATGAAATCATTTTTGGCCAAGTTCTAACAGGTGGGGCCGGTCAAAATCCTGCTAGACAAGCATCTATAAAATCTGGAATTCCTAAAGAAAAACCAGCTTACATAGTTAATCAAGTGTGTGGATCGGGTATAAGGTCTGTTGCTTCAGGCTTTCAAAGTGTAAAATCCGGTGACTCAAAAATAGTGATAGCTGGCGGTCAAGAAAGCATGTCTCTTGCTCCGCATGCAATACATTTAAGAGATGGAAAAAAATTAGGAGATACAGAGTTAACAGATACTATGATTAAAGACGGATTGTGGGATGCCTTCCATGGATATCATATGGGTATCACAGCTGAAAATGTTGCTGAAAAATTTCAGGTAACCAGAGACGAACAGGATAAGTTTGCTGTAAAGTCTCAAGAAAAAGCAATAAAAGCCCAAAAAGAAAATAAGTTTAAAGATGAGATTGTTAATTTTAAAATTAAATCTAAGAAGGCTGAGATTAATTTTAATAAAGATGAGCACCCAAGAGAGGGCATAAATTTGGACACGCTCAAAAGATTAAAACCAGTTTTTAAAAAAGATGGAACAGTTACTGCTGGAAATGCTTCAGGAATAAACGATGGCGCTGCGGCAGTCACAATTATGTCAGATGTTGAAGCTGAAAAAAGAGGAGTTCAAAAATTAGTAACAATAAAATCTTGGGCGAGTTGTGGTGTTGAGCCCTCTTTAATGGGTACCGGTCCCATTCCATCGTCGAAAAAAGCATTAGATTTAGCTGGTTGGTCTGTGAAAGATGTGGACTTGTTTGAAATTAATGAAGCTTTTGCTGCTCAAAGTTTAGCTGTTTTAAAAACATTATCTATACCTGAAGAGAAGGTAAATGTTAATGGTGGCGCGATAGCTCTGGGGCATCCAATTGGTGCATCTGGTACAAGAATACTTGTTACATTAATACATGAAATGATTAAACGAGATGTTAAAAAGGGTCTAGCCACACTTTGTATAGGTGGAGGCATGGGTATAGCAATGTGTATTGAAAGATAATGGAAATTTCTAAACCATATAAAGGAAAAGGGAAAAGGAAAATAAAAAAAATGCCTTTCACAGTAAAAGGCTACATCCTTTACTATGCTTTTTTTTGGGTTGTAATTATTTCAATATATCTGGCTTACTATTAATTTTTTTTGATAATGATTATCATTAAAAGTTTTTTGTTTAATTTTTAATGATAATGATTTTCAGTACCAATCATAGTTATTGAATTAATATTAATAAGAATTAATCTACAACTATGAAAACTTATAGCTGTAAAAAATGTGGTTTAACGGTTCCTATTACATGCTCACAATGCGATAGGGTTGTTGATATCAAAATTGTCGGTGAAGGTTGTTTAGTAAAAGAGAACAAATGTTTAGATTGTACTACTGTTCCTATTATTAAAGATGTTTGCCTTGAACAGACTACTTAAATTTAGAAAATTTTTTTTTGTAGTTTTTCATCCATAAACTAAAAACTTTAATTGCCTCATCCATGTTTTTAGTTTTGTGAGGGTGTTTCCTAGCTCTACCCAGCATCGTTGCCACTACATTCACTTGATATTTTAACTCTCTATTTTTAATGGTCTTGATAGTGTACAATGCTTTTTCTTTATCTTTAAATCCTAATCCAAAAGTGGTTGTTTTTGGATTATAGTCTGAAAATAAGGATAAATTTATTGGGTTTACTTTTTTAGACATTGGCATTTTATCAATAATCTTGAATAGTTTCCTGCATTCTAGCGATTTGAAGGTTTCTTTTTTATTTCCATCAAAACCTATCAAGTCAATAGAAAACTGATTTCTAGTAATCTTAGATATCAATTTTATAAATCTTTTATGAAATTGCTTAATTTCTTTTTGATAAAGATATTTGGTTTTTATATACTGAGGATGTTTATAATTCGGGGTTTTAATCAATAATATCCTACATTTCCATTTATACTTTTTTATCATTTGTCCTCTTTAAAATTTTTAATTTTATTATAGGTTAAAAATATGGAACTTCCTGTAATAAATCATCCTGATTATGTAGCAAAAATAAATGATGATAACAAATTTCCCATTAAAAAATTTGGTGCACTAGCCAAACACCTTTTAGAAAAAAGTGTAGTCAAAAAATTCTATATTCCTAAAGAATGCTCTTTTAAAACTCTAAAAACATCTCATTCGATAGAGTACATTAATCACATAAGGAATAAAACTTTGGACATCAAAGCTCAAAAGAAAATAGGATTTCCAATTAATGATAGCGTGGTAAAAAGATCTTTTGTTGCAACTGGAGGAACAGTTTTAGCAAGTAAATTAGCCTTAGATTCAAAATTAGCGTGCAATACTGCTGGTGGTAGTCACCATGCTACATTTGATTGCGGAGCAGGTTATTGTGTTTTTAATGATGTAGCAGTAGCAGCCAATTACTTAAAAAATAAAGGATACGCTAAAAAAATACTTATACTCGATCTAGATGTTCATCAAGGAAATGGCAATTCGGAAATATTTAAAAATGATAAAGACGTTCTAACATTTAGCATGCACTGTGCTTCTAATTATCCTGCGAAGAAATCAACAAGTGACGTAGATATCGAACTTAAAGATCAAATGGAGGATGAGGAGTATTTAAATATTCTAAATAAAAATTTAAAAGAGCTTAACAAAAATGTATACGATTTTGTATTTTATGTAGCGGGAGTTGATATTCATTTTGAGGATCGTTTAGGTAAGCTTAAAATTACTGATGAAGGAATCAATAAAAGGGATCAAATAGTAATAGAAAATTTTTATTCAAAAAGTATTCCTTTATGTGGAGTTTTAGGTGGTGGTTATAATAAGAGTTTTGAAAAACTTATTGAACTTCACTCAATGTTACACAAAAATTGCGCAAAAATTATTTAAATTTTCTAATATTTATAATTTTTACTTGTTAATAACTTACTTCTATTTTTATGCATACTAAACCCAGCAAAGTATATCGTATGAGATGGGAATTGATATCCTTCAGGATAAGCGGCACCACCATATTCAGGGTGAGAATATGTGCCATATTTAATATCAACATAATCGTGGGAAGCTGTTTTAAATCCTGATCTTTTAACTTTTAATTCATCATTAATATAAACTTTGATAAAACCATCATAATCTTTTGAGTATCTAATATTAAACTCAACTTTGTGCCATTTACCTTTTAGATTTTTTTCATCAATCACATGATTACCTTCAATAGAAAGTTTTCCGTTGTATATAGAAGCAGAAAATTGAGGTGCATAACCGCCTATAGTTTGACCGCCTCTGCGATTAACGCCATAAAATTGTGTTATGTAAGGTTGTAAAAGTTTGTCTTTAAAATTTTCAGGTGTGTTAGGCACATAAAAATAGTATCCTACCCATATTTCTTTTGCTTTCTTACCTATTTTTAAATCTCCGCTTGAAGCAACTTCAAGTCTTAATCTATTGCTATTACAATCAGTAGTCCCAGTTCCTATTTTGACTTTATTTTCTTTCCAAAAATGGCCTGCTGTTCCACAATCACCTTTTCTAGGGCTAAAGTTTTCAATTAATTTAAAAGGTGATGTACCTGTAGGATCTTTGATTATAGTATAATTATGTTTACGTAATTCTTTTTTTAAATAATTAGCTATATGAACCTTTTCAATCTTACCCCTTTTTAAATAGTTTGGATTTTTAGATACAACATCGGCAAACACAACACCGATCATCATAAAAAAAATTATATTGATATAAAATATAATCATTTTTTTCATTTCTAAATTTTACTAGGAATTGAGTTGTGGCAAATTTTCATAAAACTTCAAAGCTTCAGGATTCGCTATAGCTTCTTTATTATTAATCTTTTCTCCATTAACTACCTGTCTTACGGCTAACTCCACGATCTTCCCGCTTTTGGTTCTTGGGATTTCTGGAACTTTAATGATTATTGAAGGAACATGTTTTGGTGAACAGTTTTTTCTTATTCTAGATTTAATTGATTTAATTTTTTCATCGTTCAATTCCTCATCATTTTTTGTTGTTACAAATAGGATTACTCTTACATCGTTATTGTAATCTTGACCGATAACTAAACCTTCTGTGATAAAATCAATGTCCTCAACTTGCTGATAAATTTCTGCTGTCCCTATTCTTACGCCCCCAGGATTAAGAGTGGCATCAGACCTTCCACGCATAATAAATCCGTTATTTTTAGTTCGCTCGATGAAATCACCATGATGCCAAATATTTTCAAATCGAGTAAAATAAGCTTTATGATATTTTTGTCCGTCATCATCACCCCAGAATTTTATTGGCATGGATGGAAAAGGTTTTTTAACTACCAGCTCCCCTTTCTCTCCATCTTTTACGCTTTTTCCTTTATCCGTAAAAACATCAACATCAATACCTAGGCTCTGGCCTTGGATTTCTCCCATGTATACATTTGAGTAAAGGTTTCCTAAAACTAAACAACCAACTAAATCTGTTCCACCAGCAATAGATGCGAGATGAACATCTTTTTTTATACTGTCGTATACATACTTGAAACTTTCCTCAGCTAAAGGAGAGCCTGTTGAAGTTATTATTTTTATTGAGCTTAGATCTAGGTTTTTACTATTATAGTTTTCATTCTTTAAATGATCGATGTATTTAGCGCTTACTCCAAAAAGATTAATTTTCTTGTTTTGACAATACTCTAAAAGAACATCTATTTTTGGATAAACAGGTGCCCCATCGAATAAAAATATAGACGAGCCTGTCGCTAATCCTCCAACTAACCAATTCCACATCATCCAGCCAGTAGTAGTATAGTAAAATAATTTTTCATCATCTCTGATATCGCAATGAAGTATGAATTCTTTGTTATGTTCAATTAAAACATTCCCAGCTCCATGTGTTATACATTTAGGTTTTCCAGTTGTACCACTAGAAAATAAAATATAAATAGGATGATTAAACTCAAACCGTTCAAAGCTTTCATCTACTTCTGTGTGATTTAAAACCTCATCAAAGTTTATATAATTTTGAAGTTTCATATCTTCTTTATTATTGTAAGCAAATACTAAAGTTTTTTTTATTGAAGGAATTTCCTTTAAAATATCCTCAACTTTTTCAAGAATATTTATTTTTTTTCCATTATAAAAATAATGATTACTAGTAATTAAAATACTAGGTTCAATTTGTTTAAATCTATCTACAACTCCTTTGATCCCAAAGTCTGGAGAACACGATGACCAGATAATTCCATTTTTTGCACAAGCTAAAAAACTTATAATAGACTCAATTTTATTTGGAACATAAGCTGCAACGCGGTCTCCTTTTTTTAAACCAATGGATTTTAAGTAATTAGAAAATTTACAAACTTTATTGTAAAGTTGTTCCCAAGAAATCTCCTCTTCAAAACCTTTCTCAGATAAAAAACTTATTGCAGGATCGGTTGACCTTTTTTTTAAAATATTTTCGGCATAATTTAATTTTGAGTCCGGAAAAAATTTGGTCTTATTAAATAATTTATTAAATTTAATTATTTCTTTTCCTTTGTCTCCTATAATCTTTGAATAATCCCAAAACTTTGACCAAAATTCTTCAGGATGATCTACCGACCATTTCCACAAAGTTTTAAAATTGTAATTTGATTTATGATTTATAAATTTTGAGAAATCTTCAAGAAGAGACTCTTCTTTCCTTTTGATAGAGGGTTCCCACAAAAACTTTTGCATAAAAGCTAGCTTAGCTTTTATTTTTTTATCTTAATAGATATTTTTTAAGAATAATTTTCTGAACTAAAACTGCCCTATTTGTTTTAATATCTCTTTTTTTAAATAAAAAATTTATTAGCCAACGCATGTCACATTATAAATAAAACTAATTGACGAAAAAAAGCGGAAAATGTGACGAAAATTGATCTTATCCGACTATTTGCCCTATTCTTTAATGTTTATTAATTATTTATTTTTTAATATGTTGCACCCAGTTTATAATAGCTAATTATGGCTCAAAATATTTCAGTTCCGGATATAGGTGATTTTAAAGATGTTGAGGTAATAGAAATTCTAGTCAAACCTGGCGATCAAATAAATAAAAACGATCCAATCGTTACAATTGAGAGTGATAAATCAAGTGTAGAAATTCCATCTCCATCTGCAGGTCAAATAAAAGATTTGAAAGTAAAAATTGGAGATAAAGTATCTGAAGGGAGTTTATTGGCTACTATTGAAAATGGTCAAGCAGCTTCTGCACCAATACAAGAAATAAAAAAAGAAGTTGTTAAAGAAGAGACAATTAAAGAAGCTCCAAAAACAAATGGCAACTTGAAACCTATAAAACAAGTTAGAAAAGTATTTGCAGAGCCAGCCTCAAAAGATGATATTGATCCAATAGAAACAAATGAATGGATAGAGTCATTAAATTCTGTAATTGAATCTGATGGTGCACCAAGAGCAAGTTATCTTTTAAACAAGGTTATTGATCAAGCTTATAAATCTGGTTTGGTTTTACCTGATACTAGAACAACTCCATACATAAACACTATCCCACCAGAAGCAGAGGTTAAATCTCCAGGTGACCAAAATATTGAAAAGAAATTAAGAGCGATTATTAGATGGAATGCCGCTGCCATGGTGGTTAAGGCAAATAAGAAAAGTTCTGAACTAGGCGGTCACATAGGAACTTTTGCGTCAGCCGCAACGTTATATGACGTTGGTATGAATCATTTTTGGAGAGCAAAAAATAATAAGTTTGGTGGAGACTTAATTTATTTTCAAGGTCACTCGGCTCCAGGTATGTACGCGAGAGCTTTTTTGGAAGGAAGACTTTCAGCAAAACAGCTAGATGGATTCAGACAAGAAGTTGGTAAAGATGGACTTTCCTCTTATCCTCACCCTTGGTTGATGCCTAACTTTTGGCAGTTTCCAACTGTATCGATGGGCCTTGGTCCTATCATGGCAATTTATCAAGCTCGTTTCTTAAAATACTTAATCAATAGAGGTTTAGTTAAAGATGAAGGTAGAAAAATTTGGGTATTCTTAGGAGATGGAGAAATGGATGAGCCAGAGTCTATGGGGGCGATTGGCTTAGCTGCAAGAGAAAAATTAGATAATTTGATATTTGTAATTAATTGTAACCTTCAAAGACTTGATGGGCCAGTCAGAGGAAATGGAAAAATTATTCAAGAACTCGAAGGTAGTTTTAGAGGGACTGGTTGGAATGTGATCAAAGTTATTTGGGGATCTTATTGGGATAAGCTTCTAATAAAAGACAAGTCTGGTCTATTGGTAAAAAGAATGAATGAATGTGTAGATGGAGAGTATCAAGCTTTTAAAGCAAAGGATGGTTTATACGTGAGGGAAAAATTCTTTGGAAAATATCCTGAATTAAAAGAGATGGTATCTACAATGACTGATAAAGATATTTGGAGATTAAATAGAGGAGGTCATGATCCGCATAAAGTTTACGCTGCCTACCATTCAGCGATGCAACATACTGGTTCTCCTACGGTCATTCTTGCCAAAACCATAAAAGGTTACGGTATGGGGAAATCTGGTGAAAGTATAAATACAACCCACCAACAAAAAAAATTGGATGAAGAGGATTTGCTTTATTATAGAGATCGGTTCGGTGTGCCTCTTACTGATAAACAGGTAAAAAATATTGAGTATTACAAACCTGATGAAAACTCTGAAGAAATCAAATATCTAAAAGATCAAAGAATGAAGCTAGGAGGCTTTATTCCAGAAAGATCTTCCTTTGCAAAACAAGTAAAAGCTCCTCCTAAAGAAATTTTCGATAACTTTATGAAATCTACAGGAGATAAAGAAATGTCGACTACCATGGCATTAGTAAGAATGCTAACTGCATTACTTAGAGATAAAAATATATCACCAAGGTTAGTTCCTATCATTCCAGATGAAGCAAGAACTTTTGGAATGGAGGGTTTTTTCCAAAAAATAGGAATATACGCTCATGAAGGGCAAAAATATGAGCCGGTTGATGCAGAACAATTAAGCTCTTATAGAGAAGATAAAAGCGGCCAAGTATTAGAAGAAGGAATAAATGAGTCTGGAGCAATGTCATCTTGGATAGCAGCAGGAACCTCCTATACCAATCATGATTTAGAGATGATACCGATTTATATTTTTTACTCTATGTTCGGTTTTCAAAGAGTTGGGGACTTAGCGTGGGCCGCTGGAGATTCCCAAGCAAGAGGTTTTTTAATCGGAGCTACTGCTGGTAGAACGACTTTAGCAGGTGAAGGGCTTCAACACCAAGATGGTCATAGTCATTTACTAGCATCAAATATTCCAAACTGTATAAGTTATGATCCTACGTTTGCTTATGAAATGGCTGTAATATTAAGAGATGGACTTAAAAGAATGCATGAAAAAAAAGAGAATATTTTCTACTACATAACTGCAATGAATGAAAATTATTCTCACCCAGAAAAGCCAAAAGGTTCAGATGAGGGAATTCTTAAGGGAATGTATTTATTTAAAGAGAATAACAACAAGAATAAAACTAAGGTGCAGCTTTTAGGATCAGGGACAATTTTAAGAGAAATTATTGCTGCTGCAGAAATTTTATCAAAAGATTATGGTGTAGACTCTGATGTATGGAGTGTAACCAGCTTCAATGAATTAAGAAAAGACGGTATGGAAACTGAGAGATGGAACTTATTAAATCCAAATGAAAAAAAGAAAAAATCATATGTTCAAAAGTGTTTAGAAAAAAAAGA
>CACOOK010000008.1 GCA_902628815.1 uncultured Pelagibacteraceae bacterium | reverse complement strand
CGGTAGCATAGTTAAATACTACGGAAGTTTAGCAAACTCCTGGTTTAAACCAACTCACCCATCTCACCGTAAGCTTTACGTATCTTTATAAAGAAAATTAACTTATATTGCATCAAATTTGTAATGCAACAAAAACAATTATCAGGAATTTTTTATGCTGCTTTTGCATCTCTTTGGTGGGGTGTTGTGGGCACAATTTTTTTTAAATTTGTATCTTTTGCATCATTTATTGAATTGACTGTTCATAGAACTATTTGGACTGCAGTTCTTTTAATTCTCACAACAAGTTTTTATAAAAAATGGCCAGAATTTATTAAAATTTTCAAAAAGAGAAAAAATCAATTATTACTTTTTTTATCAGGTTTATTGGTTAGTATAAATTGGGGAACCTGGCTTTATGCCGTCAGTGTAAATAAATTGTTAGACTCGAGTTTGGGTTATTATATCTATCCGATAATAAGCGTCTTTTTAGGAAGAGTATTTTTAAAAGAGAGACTTAATAGATATCAATTTATAGCTGTGATGTTGGTTATAATTTCTTTATTTTATTTTTTACTAAAATTAGGTGAATTACCTTGGATTGGTTTAACTGTAGCAATAACTTTTAGTATTTATGGACTAATAAGAAAAAAAATTAAAGTTTCATCAGATATAGGCCTGTTAATTGAAACATTGCTAATTTCTCCTATTGCTATTGTGTTATTTATCTATTTAGTAAATTTAAACTTAAATATTTTTTCATATAAAGAACCTCTTTTATCTTTTTATTTGTTTTGGTCTGGCTTTATGACTCTGGTGCCCCTATTTTTATATACTTTAGGTTTTAAGATTATTGGTATCGGTCCAGCTAGTATGATTTTATTTTTAACTCCAACATCACAATTTCTTTTAGGAATAACCTATTTTGACGAGGTTCTAACCTTTGAAAAGTTTTTTGGATTCGTAATAATTTGGATAGCTGTATTTATTTATCTTAATGAATTACGTAAAGAGTAAATAGTAATTATAACAAGTGGTACGATTATAGCTAAAATAAATGAAATAAATAGTAAGTTTGATAAGACAATTGGACTAAAATTTTCTATAGACATAATATTACCTACTAGTAAACTTGACTGAAAATTCTGACTTGGAAAAAATAATAACCCCGAACTTAAACCAAGGATTATTGATATTATAGATAATCTAATATTAATTTTTTTAATAAAAAAACCATGAAATATCGTTACAACAGCTGCGCAACATAGGAGATCAGCAAATAAAAATAGATATAAGATGCTATAGCCTTTAGAGGCAAAAACAAAAACAATTACGCATAGTAATAAAATTAATTTATTGCTTTTATCTTTAATATCTTTACCACCTAAAAATTTATTAATTTCTTTTCCATTAATAATTATAAGACTTGAAATAGCGTTTATTAATGTATCAAGCGTACTCAATGTTAAAGCTAGGGCTAAAACTAAAATAGAAACAATTATTAAAAGATTATTATTTAGTAACATTAATTTAAAAAAAGCTAAATCAGGTATTATTTCAGGGTCAATTGAAAAAGATATAAGACCTGTGTAGCCCATCCATACAACAATCAAAAAAGAAATAATTGATGAATAAATTAAACTTTTTCTTAAAATAAGGTTGTTTTTTGCAGCAAATACACGTTGCCAATTACCCTGGTGAAATAAATTTGTTGCTGCTACAGCAATAAAAAATGTCAGTCCAGCAGTGTAATTTGGGATATAATTTTTACTAATAAGTTTCTCAGAATTTTTTTTGATTAATTCATAACTATTTATTTCTAAATTTCCTAAAATTAAAAATATAGAAAATAATATTATGCTTAAGACTATTACAAATTGATATTTATCTGTAATAATTGAAAGCTTAAACCCACCTCTTAATATATATAAAAGACATATGATTAAAGTTAATCCAGATGTTATCCAAAAGGGTGTTTTTGAGATTAAATTTAATAAAAAAGCTATTGCTGTGACCTCGGCTATCAAGAAAATTGTTAAATAAAATAAAATTAAAATTATTATTATCTTTAAAATTCCAGTCCCAAATCTTCTTTTTACAAACTCAGTTAAAGACATCCCATTAGGAAATTCCCTTCTTATTTTTGGTCCAAAATTTAATAAAAATAACATAGGTGCAGCCGTACCTAAGGCATATCCAATTACTGCCCCAATTCCTCCCCAGGTAGCTGCTGAAGCTGGGCCAAATAATATCCAGGCTCCTAAAGCAGACGCAGATAAACTCGTTGTTAATGAAAAAATACTCTCGTTTCTATCACCAATTATGTGACTTTTATTATCTGAAGTTTTTTTAAAATTTATATAACCTAAAGCGATAAAAAAAGCTCCTACCACTAGAGTAATAATTAGTGTTGTTTGTGTTGATAAGTATATATCTTTCATGTATCCCTCACTGAATTACCGGTCAGGTTCTTTGGGTATGATCTCAGTCTTTATGACACCCCTTATACAAACTATATATTTATTTTAGGCAAGAAGTCAAATGAAGCTGTATCTATTCTAGATGAGTGTTCTCTTCTCATCTTCCAATCGTTACTTATACCAGCTTGAGCTATGCTGATTGCATTTCGACCATATTTTGCATTAGTAAAATCAATTGCTTTCATTAATGGTTGAGATTTATTCTCTAAAATTGGTGCTAATAAATTTAGCTCTTTTTCAGAAGCGTCTCTAAGCTTCGATAAAATGACTCCAGCTTTTTGGTAGAAATAGCCATATTTGTAAATCTTTCTAAGCCCGCTAATAGCAGTTTTTACAAGTTCAATACTGTTATTAGTTGCCACTGGTAAT
Source organism: uncultured Pelagibacteraceae bacterium (assembly GCA_902628815.1). Classification (GTDB taxonomy): domain Bacteria; phylum Pseudomonadota; class Alphaproteobacteria; order Pelagibacterales; family Pelagibacteraceae; genus Pelagilacustribacter. The sequence goes on along the minus strand of CACOOK010000008.1, from coordinate 37,633 downwards.
TCGATAGTAATGGAATTTGAATAATATTTTCTATTTTTATCAAATGGACTTGTTCTTATAAATATCGTAACAGCTCTTGTAGTTTGTTTATCTGTTCTTATTTTTTCTGCTGCATTTAAGCAATGAGTAGTCACGGACTCCTTTAGTTTATCTAAACTTTCTACTTTTTTTCCAAACGATCTTGATACGCAACAGCTTTTTCTTCTTGTTTGTTCGGTTTCTAAATCTATACAAGGAATTCCTCTTAACTCCATTACTGTTTTTGCACCTAAAACATTTGTGCTTTTCTTAACCCATGTGTTTGAAATATTCTTTAATTTATAAGCATTGTTTATTCCGTTTTTAGTATATAGTTTCGATAATTGTCTCCCTACTCCCCATACATCTGCAATATCAAAATTTTTCAATATATTATCAATGTTTTCTTTTAGAAATATTACTCCTGCTTTATTTTTTTTAGCTATGTGATTGGCAATTTTGCTTAAAGTTTTTGTATCTGAAATTCCCACGCTTGTTGGTATTCCTGTCCATTTTAAAACTCTTTCTCTTATTTGTTTTCCATATTCTTCGACTTGTTTGTCCTTAATATGTGATAAATCTAGAAATGCTTCATCTATAGAATAGATTTCAATTTTATCAGTGAAACCTTTTAAAACTTTCATCACTCGTCTAGAGAGATCTCCATACAATGCGTAGTTTGAAGAAAATATTTGAACATTGTTCTTTTTAACTAAATCTTTAACTTTAAAATATGGTTCTCCCATTCTTATTCCAAGTTTTTTTGCTTCAGTAGATCTTGATATAACACATCCATCATTATTAGATAATACAACAACCGGTACATTTTGTATTTTGGGATTGAATAATCTTTCGCATGAAACATAAAATGAATTACAATCAATTAATGCAACTTTTTTTTTACTGTTGTTTGTGTATGACATATGTTACTACTCCCCAAATTATTATTTCTGGATTGTCTGTTAAATTAATTCGATCTGATGTATTTTTTGAACCTGATGTTAAGTAGTTGTTGCCCTTACTTTTGACCAGAGTTTTGACTACAAGTTCTTCATTAATATTTGCTATAACAGTGGAAAAATTTTTTGGGTTTAAGCTTTTGTCTACTATTAATAGATCGCCATCATATATACCGACATTAGTCATAGATTTACCCTGCACTCTTATGATAAAAGTAGCTGGTGCATTAGTTATTAGATGAGAGTTTAAATCTATATCGTCTTCGATATAATCAGTTGCTGGAGAAGGAAAGCCAGCTCCTACTTTGTGCAAATAATAAGGTATTGTTAGCTTCATAAATGTTCTTGTTTTGTTCTTTATAGCTGATAAACTGCCTTTCAGTCAACCCCCTTTCAAAAGATTATTAAAGTGGGTCAAATTGCAAATCGAAAAAAAGAGGGAGATTAGCTATTAACTTCATGTGATTAAGAAAATATTTTCAATATTATTTGTATTACTTTTAACAACAACTGTTCAAGCTGCATCCAAGTTAGATTCAATCAAGAAAAGTGGTGAGTTAAGAGTTGGCACAACAGGAGACTGGGATCCAATGTCAATGAAAGACCCTGCAACTAACAAATATAAGGGATTTGATATTGATGTTGCGAAGGAATTAGCAAAAGATTTAGGCGTTAAGGTAAAATTTGTACCAGCTGAATGGAAAACGATAGTTGCAGGTATAACAGCTGATCGTTACGATATTTCTACAAGTGTAACAAAAACTCCTAAGAGAGCAGAAGTAGCAGGTTTTACCGCTACATATTATAAGTATGCAACAGTACCACTTGTTTTAAAAAAGAATTTAAAAAAATTTCCTACTTGGGAGTCGTTAAATAATAGTAACGTAAAAATAGCCACTACATTAGGCACTTCGCAAGAAGAAAAAGCAAAAGAATTTTTTCCAAAATCAAAATTACAATCAGTTGAAGCTCCTGCTAGAGATTTCCAAGAAGTTTTAGCAGGAAGAGCTGATGGAAATATCACAAGTTCGACAGAAGCGAACAAATTAGTAATTAAATATCCTCAATTAGCAATAGTTCCAGATGGAGGAAAAAATCCAGCATTCCTCGCTATGATGGTTCCAAAAGGAGATGAAGTTTGGAACAATTATGTAAGTAATTGGATTAAAAAGAAACAAGCATCAGGTTTTTTCACACGATTACTATCTAAGTATAATTTAAAAAGCTTATAATTTAAGTTTAAATACCATAAGATTACAAATATAGTAAATTAGTGAAATTTTTAAAATTATTTTCTATTCTATTTTTGCTTCAAGGATGTGGCTCTAATTATGAATGGGGATGGTACATATTAAGCCCAGATAATATAGACGGTCTTACTAATCTAAAATTTTTAATAAGTGGTATTACAACAACAATTTATATTTCAGTAGTATCAATAATTTTAGCAATGATCATCGGATTAGTAGTCGCCCTTCCTTCTCTATCTAATAATAAATTTTTAAGTTATTTCAATATAACTTATGTAGAAATTGTTAGAGCAATACCTTTGTTGGTTTTAATTCTGTGGATTTATTACGGCCTACCAATCATGTTAGGTATTAGTTTCTCACCTTTTGTATCAGGTATTATTGCGCTGACTATAAGCGAAAGTGCTTTTCAAGCAGAAATTTTTAGAGCTGGCATAAATTCTATTTCTAAAGGGCAGCACGAAGTTTCTGAATCTCTTGGGATGGATTTCTGGAGAAAAATGAGATTGGTCATATTACCACAAGCCATAAAAGTTGTATTGCCGGCAATGGGAAATCAATTTGTATATGTTTTAAAGATGTCTTCTTTGGTTTCAATTATAGGAATAGGTGACTTAACAAGAAAAGCAAATGAACTTGTTACAACAACTTACCGACCTTTAGAAATCTACACATTTTTAATATTAGAGTACTTAATTCTAATTCTAGTTGTCTCATATTTTGTTAGAAAATTAGAAAATAGACTAAAGTACAAATAATTTTCAAGCTTTTGCAATATTACTAAAAAGTTTTTTCATATAATACTTTGAAAATAAAAATACTAAAATTCCAAATGACCAATTTATAAAAAATAAACCTAAAAATAAATCTTTGAAACTTCCGTTTAAAACAAATACTACAACTGACATTGTAGAGAACGGCAACAATACCAGTCTTGAGAAAGTAATTATTACTGTGTAAATTGGCTTTTTAATTGCCTGAAATAAAGCATTAGTGATAAAAAAAACTGGATATACAGGCCCAATAAAGGCTGCTACTTTTAAGTAATCAGCTCCAAAATCTATCACTTCCTGATTATCAGTAAATATTGAAACGATATTATCAGCTAATAAAAAAACAATAATACCTGCTAAAATCATAAATGATGATCCAACCATAATTGCTTTAGTGTAAGACTCATCAACTCTATCAAAAAGCTTAGCCCCGAAATTTTGACCTGCAATTGTTAGAACGGCTGTGTTAAGACCAATTACTGGTAATAAAAGAATTTGTTCAATTCTAAGAGCAGATCCATAACCGGCTGCAGCAAGGTATCCAAATTTACTAACAAAAAATAAAATATTATAAATTCCTAATCCAATCATAAACATGTTCATCATCATTGGTACAGACTGATTAGTAAGATTTTTAATTAAATTAATTTTTGGAAGAAAACATGGTGGGCTTAAATACTGTTTCAGTTCACAACAGTAAACCTTGTAAGCTAAATAAATTAATCCTAAAAACTGAGCGATTACTGTTGCAATTGCTAGACCTGCAATTCCAAAAGCAGGAATAGGTCCTAAACCAAATATAAATAAGGGATTAAGTCCAATATTTAAGAAAAAACTAACTATTAAAACATTTCTATAACTTCTAGTATCACCTTGAGCATTTAGTGCTCCATTTAAAGAAATCTGAATTAAAAAAATAAAAGTAGCAAAAAATATAATGTCCAAATAATCTGTAGCTAATCTAATTGTTTCTTGATCAGAACCCATAAATCTTAAAAGATCATCCGAAAAGGATAAGCCAACAATAGTAACTAAAATTGAAACAATAACAGAATAAAGAAGTGATTGAGCTACATAAAGAGAAGCGGTACGATCATCTTTTGCGCCGAGTGAATTACTTATTAGAGCATTTGAGGCTGAAACGATACCTACTCCTGTAGCAATAATAATAAAATATAAAGGAAAAGATTTAGCTATAGCTGCTAATGCATTTGCAGATATCTTTCCTGCAAAAAAAGTATCTACAATATTATAAAGAGTTTGAAAAAGTGTTCCTGTGCTCGCAGGTATTGCGATTTTTTTAAGTAAATCTATAATTGGTTCACCAACTAAATTTATTGATTTCATACCGTATACTCTTTCTGAAACATATGCTTGATACCTTTGCTTTTAGCATTATTAATTTGTTTCTGTCTCATTCTAAATCTGGTCTTTTGACTTTCTGTGAGATTTTTATAACAATTATGACAAGAAACACCTTTTTCATACATCTTTGATCTCTTATCCAAAGTTGAGATAGGTGTTCTACAACCGCCACATACCGAGAAAGAGCCTTGTTTTAATCCATGTTTAACTGAAACTCTGTTATCGAATACGAAGCATTCTCCTTTCCACAAGCTATTTTTCTTCTTAACTTTACCTAAATAATTGAGGATACCACCTTTTAATTGAAAAACATTATTAAAACCTTTTTGTTTTAAATATACAGATGCTTTTTCACATCTAATACCGCCTGTACAAAACATAGCAACTGGTTTTTCTTTGTTTATCTTTTTTAAATATTTTGGAAAATCCCTAAAGTGGGTAATATTTGGATTAATAGCTTTTTTAAAAGTACCTACTTTAAATTCGAATGGCTTTCTTGCATCGACAACTAAGGTTTCTTTATTGGATATTAATTTGTTCCATGATTTACCTGATAGATATTTATTTTGCTTTTTACTCTTTTTATCAATCTTTAAACCAATGGGTACAACTTCTTTTTTTATCTTAACTTTTCCTTGATGAAATGGTTGAAACCTACTTACGGAATGATTGTTGCTATCAAACTTAATAAACTTTAATCTTTTTTTTAATATGTTTTTTATTTTCAAAATCGATTTTTTTCGTCCTGCAATCGTCCCATTAATACCCTCTGGGGAAAGTATTAAAGATCCTCTGACTTTATTATTAAGGAATTCTGATTGGAATAAAGATCTAAATTTCTTTAAAGATTTAATTTTTTTAAACTTATAAAATCCAAAAACAGTAAACATTATTTTTTAATACAAATTGTTAATCCATCACCTATAGGAAGAATATTTTTTGTCACTCTATTATCGTTTTTAATATGTTTATTGAAATCTCTGATAATATTTGTAAATTCATCGTTTTTTGATTTATCAGCTACCTCTCCATGCCACAAAACATTATCAATTATAATAAGTCCATTTTTATCAATCAATTGAATGCTTTTTTCATAATAATTTACATAATTTTCTTTATCTGCATCAATAAAAACTAGATCAAATTTTTGTTTAGAATTTTCTAATTCTTTTAAACTCTCAAGTGCTGGCTTTATAATTTGTGTAATCTTGTTTATATTAGCTTTATCGTAAAAGGATTTTGCTTTTTTGCTAAATTTAGAGTTTTTGTCTAAGCTAATTAAAGTTCCATCGTTAGGTAATGATAATGCCATTGATAAAGCACTAAAACCTGTAAAACTTCCAATTTCTAAAACTTTTTTAATATCAGATATCTCAATTAATGTTTGAAGGAATTGTGCTTGTGAAATAGATATTTGTAATTTCTTTTGATCTCCAAGACTTAAATTGTAATCTAAGATTTCTTTTTGAATTTCAGTTAAATATTCAGAATGGTCAATGATATACTTTTCGAGATTATCTGTTAAATCTATTGATTTAGGCATAATTAGCCTTTTAAAAGTTTTTTTAGAATTTCATTTGTTAATTGAGGGTTTGCTTTTCCACCAGATAATTTCATAACCTGTCCTACAAAAAAACCAAATAATTTTTCTTTTCCAGCTTTGTATTGATCAACTTTATCTTTATTTTTAGATAGTATCTCATTAATCATTTTTTCCAATTCTTTAGGATCGCTTTGCTGCTTCATCCCTTTTGACTCTATAATCTTTTTTGGATTATCTCCACTTTCAACCATAATTTCAAAAACTTCTTTTGCTATTCTTCCAGAAATTTCTCCAGATTTAATTGATTGAACTAATTCTGCAAAATGCTTAGCTGATATAGGAGATTTTGATATATCAAGTCCCTTGTCATTTAACATTGCAAATAAATCCCCCATCATCCAAGTAGCTGCAAGTTTTTTATCAGATAATTTTGCAACTTCTTCGTAATAGTCAGATATTTCTTTTTCAGAGACTAAAACATTTGCTTCATATGCATTTAGTCCATACTCTTTTATAAATCTTTCCTTTTTTTTATCTGGAAGTTCTGGAAGAGAATTTTTTAAATCTTCAATTAATTTTTGTTCTAACTTTAAAGGTAAAAGGTCTGGATCAGGAAAATATCTATAATCATGTGCATCCTCTTTTGATCTCATTGATCTTGTCTCATTTTTTTTGGTGTCGAAAAGCCTTGTTTCTTGATCTATTTCTTTACCGTTTTCTATTAATTCAACTTGTCTTGCTGCCTCATATTCTATTGCCATCTGCATAAATTTTATAGAATTTACGTTTTTGATTTCACAACGCGTTCCAAATTTTTTATCACCTTCTTTTCTTACTGAAACATTAACATCAGCTCTAAGTGATCCCTCTTGCATATTTCCATCACAGGTTCCCAAATATCTCATAATGGATCTTAATTTTTTTATGTAAGCATTAACCTCTTCTGGTGATCTAAGATCTGGTTTACTAACTATTTCCATTAAAGCTATTCCTGAACGATTTAAATCAACGTAAGTATTGGATGGATCCATATCATGAATGCTTTTACCTGCATCTTGCTCAAGATGAAGTCTCTCTATACCGATCTCTTTTGACCCATAAGGCATATCTAATAAAATCTTGCCTTCTCCTACAATGGGGTTTTTATATTGGGATATTTGGTAACCTTGAGGTAAATCTGCATAGAAATAATTTTTTCTGTCAAAAACTGAGTAATTATTTATTTTAGCATTTAAACCAAGACCAGTTCTTACTGCCTGCTTAATACATTCCTCATTGATAACCGGTAGCATTCCTGGAAAAGCAGAATCTATCAAACTTACTTGGTTATTAGGAGCAGCACCAAATTTAGTAGGAGACCCGGAGAAAAGTTTAGATTTTGATAAAACTTGAGCATGAACTTCAAGACCTATCACAACTTCATATTTCCCTTTATCCCCCATTATAAAATAATCAAATTTTTCTTTACTCATGCCCACCACTTTTTAATTTCATTTTTAAAACCACAATTTTTTTCAATTGCGTGACCAATATTAAGAATTTTTTGCTCATCTAAAGCTTTACCAATAAGTTGCAAACCTAAAGGATAGCCTTGCTTATCAACGCCAGCGGGCAATGATAAAGCTGGTATACCTGCTAAGTTTACTGGCACAGTAAAAATATCATTTAAATACATTGAAACAGGATCATTAGTTTTTTCACCTATTTTAAAAGCAGAACTTGGTGTTGATGGTGTTAAAATTGCATCTATTTTCGTAAAGCTATCATCAAAATCTTTTTTAATTAGTTGTCTCACTTTTTGCGCCTTGAGATAATAAGCATCATAATAACCTGATGAAAGAACGTAGGTTCCAATTAATATTCTACGTTTGACCTCATCTCCAAAACCTTCAGACCGAGTTTTTTCATACATCTCAATTAAATCTTTTCCTTGTTTTGATCTATAACCATATCTAACTCCATCATATCTAGCTAAATTAGATGAAGCTTCAGCTGGAGCAACTATATAATAAGTAGGTAAAGCATACTTTGTATGAGGCAAAGAAATATCAATTAATTTTGCTCCTAGATTTTTTAATATCTTTTTACCTTTTTCCCAAAGCTCATCAATTTCCTTAGGCATATTGTCAACACGATATTCTTTTGGAATTCCAATTTTTAAACCTTTAATATTATCTTTTAAATTTTTTGAATATTGTTCTTTCTTTTTATTTATTGAAGTAGAGTCTTTTTCATCAAACCCAGACATCGACTCCAACATTATTGCGCAATCTTTAATTGTTTTTGTCATTGGGCCGGCCTGATCTAAAGAAGATGCAAAAGCTACAATACCCCATCTGGAACATAGACCATAAGTTGGCTTTAAACCTACAGTACCAGTGAAAGAAGCTGGTTGTCTTATAGATCCACCTGTATCTGTTCCAATTGTAGCTGGAGTTAAGTCTGCAGCTAAAGCAGATGAGGATCCTCCAGATGAGCCTCCAGGTACTAATTGATCTCCTACAGGATTAATTACATTTCCATAATGACTTGTCTCATTAGAAGATCCCATTGCAAATTCATCACAATTTAACTTTCCTAAAAGAAATGATCCGTTGTTCCACAAGTTTTTTGTAACAGTTGATTCATAAGATGGAATAAAATTATTTAAAATGTTACTTCCGGCAGTTGTTTTTATATTTTCAGTACAAAATAAATCTTTTACAGCCAAAGGTATTCCTGGAAGCAATTGATCAAAATTTGGTTTATTATCGAATTGTTTAGCTTTATCTAAAGCTTGATCAAATGTGGTTGTAACAAATGCGTTTAACTTTTTAGCACTTTCAATATTTTTTATATACGCTTTAGTTAAATCTGTTGAGGAGATTTTCTTTGTTTTAACTTTTTTTATAATTTCATTTAGACTTTGATTTGTAATATCAGTCATTATTCAACCACCTTAGGTACTACAAAAAATTCCTTATTTTCTTTAGGGGAATTTTTCAGAATTTTTTCTCTTATTTTGCCGTCACTGATTTCATCTTTTCTTGATCTTAATGACTGATTAAGTATAGAAGTTAATGGTTCAACTTTTTCTGTTTTTAACTCATTTAATTGCTCGATAAATTTAAAGATTGAGTTTAAATCTTTAGTTAGACTATCTACTTTGGCTTCATCAACTGAAATTCGAGCTAATTTAGCTACATGTTTAATTTTCTCTTTATCTAAGGACATTTGTGCATTAAGTTAATTTTAATGTGTTTTATCATAAATTAGGTAAATTTCATGCTCGATATTGACGTATTTATTGGAAAAACTAAGAAAAAATCAAGATTAATCGGTATTGATCCTGGCGGTAAGAGAATTGGAATAGCTCTATCAGATGAAAATAAAATTGTAGCTACGCCATACACTACGATTATTAAAGAAAATTATAAAGACTTAGTCGATCAAATTCAGAAAATTGTTAAGGAGTATGACATAGATGGAATAGTCATAGGTAATCCAATTAATATGGATGGAACGGAAGGACCCTCTTCACAATCAGCAAAAGATCTAGCTAAAAATCTCTCAAAAGATATTACAGAAAATATCACTTTATGGGATGAGAGACTATCTAGCCGGGGAGCTTTTAATCTATCTAATGATTTAGCAATAAATTCATCACAAAAAGTGAAGAAATTAGACGAGAATTCTGCTCAATTTATACTTCAAGGGGTGCTTGATTATTATCATAAAAAAAATACTTGATATAATACAGTAAAAGGCCTATAGAGTTGATTTTAATGGCAACTGCAAAAAAAGTTTCAGCTATTAAAAAAACTCCCAAACATCTATTAGGTATTCAAAATTTAACGGTTCTCGAAGCAAAAGAGATTTTAACCGAGGCAAAATCTTTCATAAAACTAAACAGAGGAAGTTCTAAAAAACTAGATGTCCTAAGAGGAAAAACTCAAATTAACTTATTCTTTGAACCTTCTACAAGGACACAGAGTTCTTTTGACTTAGCTGGAAAAAGGCTAGGTGCAGACGTAATGACGATGAATATGAATAACTCTGCACTAAAAAAAGGTGAAACATTGATTGACACTGCCATGACATTAAATGCAATGCATCCTGATATAATTGTTATAAGACATCAAGACTCAGGTGCGCCGAATCTTCTTTCACAGAAAGTTAATTGTACAGTCATAAATGCTGGTGATGGAAGAAGAGAACACCCCACACAAGCCTTACTTGATGCTTTAACAATTATTAATAGAAAAGGTAACATTGAAGGATTAAAAATTGCAATATGTGGCGATATTCTTCATTCAAGAGTTGCTAGGTCTAATATCTATTTAATGAATATGTTAGGTGCAGAAGTAAATGTAATTGCACCAAAAACTTTAATGCCTAAGGGAATAGATAACTTAGGTGTAAAGTCATTTACAGATATGAAAAAAGGATTAGATGGATGTGATATTGTTATGATGTTGAGATTACAAAATGAAAGAATGCAAGGATCATTTCTTCCTTCAAAGCGAGAATATTATGAATTTTTTGGGCTGACTCCTGAAAAACTAAAGTTTGCAAAAAAAAATGCTTTGATAATGCATCCTGGCCCGATGAACAGAGGTGTTGAAATTGATACTAAGCTAGCTGATGACATAAATGTCAGTCTAGTAAAAGAACAAGTTGAATTAGGTGTGGCTGTCAGGATGGCTTGTTTAAAATTATACTGTAAATAAATGAAAGAAAAAATTTTAACAAATGTAAGAATTATCGACCCATCTCAAAAGATGGACGAGATAGGAAATATAGTCATTGATGAAAAAGGGAAAATAAAATCAATCGGAAAAAAATCTGGTACATCAAAGTCAGCAGAAAAAATCGATTTGAAAGGCTTGATAGCTATTCCTGGATTAGTTGATATGAAGGCTTTTGTTGGTGAACCTGGCTTTGAATATAAAGAAAATTTTAGAACGCTAAGCCAAGCAGCTTTAGCTGGTGGAGTAACTTCAATCGTAACAATGCCAAATACTAAGCCAATTATAGACAATGTATCTATGGTAGACTTTATTATTAGAAGAGGCAGGGACAAAGCTAAGGTAAATCTTTTTCCATGTGCTTCGATTACCAGACAGAAGGAAGGTAATCAAATGACCGAATTTGGATTATTAAAGGCAAGGGGAATTATCGGATTTAGTGACGTTAATAAAACTATTCAAAATACTGAATTGATGTCTAGAATAATGAATTATGCTTCAGATATTGATGTTTTAATAATGCAACATGTTGAGGATTATGAATTGGCTAAAAATTCGTGCATTAATCAAGGTGAAGTAGCAACAAGATTAGGTTTACAAGGTGTTTCAGATATTGCTGAAAAGATTATTATTGAAAGGGACTTATCTTTGTTAAGTGAATTTCCTTGCAGATATCATATTAATCAAATTTCCTCAAAAAATTCTCTAAATGTTATTAAAAAAAATAAATCTAATGGAATAAAATTCAGTACAGGTGTTTCTATAAATAATTTATCATTGAATCAAAATGACATCGGAGAATTTAGAACTTTTTTAAAACTATCTCCTCCTCTTAGAAGTGAGGAAGATAGGCTTTCATTAATAGAAGGTATCAAAAATGATCTCATAGATGTAATTGTATCAGACCACATACCTGAAGATGAGGAAAGTAAAAGGCTTCCGTTTGCACAAGCGGCAACCGGTTCGATCGGTATTGAGACATTGCTATCTCTATCTTTAGAGCATTACCATAATGAGTCATTACCTTTAGAGAAAATAATCAGATGTTTAACAATTAATCCAGCTAAAATACTAAAGATAAACAAAGGAACTCTTAAAGAGGGATCGGACGCAGATATTTGTATATTTGACTTAGAAAAACCATGGGTGGTTAAAGCTGAAGAGTTAAAATCAAAATCAAAAAATACCGCTATTGAAAATAGAAAGTTACAAGGTAAAGTAAAAATGACTTTACTTCAGGGCGAAATAGCATTCGCAATCTAATGGATACAAATTTAATTATTGTAGTAATTTATTCATACTTTTTGGGATCAATACCATTTGGATTAGTGCTAACTAAAATATTTCTAAAAAAAGATATCAGAACTGTTGGCTCTGGAAATATCGGAACTACAAATGTACTTAGGACCGGAAATAAATTTCTTGCAATGGGTACATTAGCTCTTGATTTATTAAAGGGATATATTTCAGTTTATATAACAATATTTTATTTTGAAAGTCTCACCTCTTTATCTGCATTAATTTGTTTCATTGGACATATTTTTCCTATTTGGTTAAAATTTAAAGGAGGAAAAGGTGTAGCAACTTACCTTGGAGTAATTTTAGCTTTATCTTATAAATTTTTTTTAATTTTTAGCGTATCATGGATTTGTTTATCATTATTATTTAGATATGCGTCATTGTCTTCAATAATTTCTACGTTAATAGTTTTTCTCTATGCTTATTTTTTTGAAATAGGTAACAATATTCTGATACTTTTTATTTTTTTTGTGATGATTCTTTTTACTCACAAAGAAAATATTTTAAGACTTAAAAGTTCTACAGAAAATAAAATTAAGTTATAAATACTGTCTTTTCTAGTTTTTCAATAATAAATTTGACAAACTCGTTTAATTTTGAAAATAAACAATTAATGAACTTAGTAATTGTTGAAAGTCCAGCTAAAGCAAAAACTATAAATAAATATTTAGGAAAAGATTATTTAGTTTTAGCAAGTTATGGTCATATAAGAGATTTGCCTTCAAAAAATGGATCAGTAGATCCTGAGAATAAATTTCAAATGGAATGGGAAATTGACTCTTTTTCAAAAAAATATTTAAAAGAAATTACAAATGCTGCGGAAGACTCTGACAAGATTATACTAGCAACGGATCCAGACCGAGAAGGTGAAGCTATCGCTTGGCATGTAAAAGAGGTTCTAGAGAAAAAGAAATTACTCAAAGATAAAAATTTGGAAAGAGTTGTCTTCAATGAAATTACTAAGAAAGCAATACTTGATGCTATAAAAAATCCAAGACAAATTCATCTACCTTTAGTTGAGGCTTACTTAGCTAGACGAGCATTAGATTATCTTGTTGGATTTAATATTTCTCCAATTCTTTGGACTAAACTTCCTGGATCAAAGTCAGCAGGAAGAGTTCAATCTGTAGCCTTAAAACTTATAACTGAAAGAGAAAAGGAAATAGAGTTATTTAAACCAGAAGAATATTGGACTCTTACTTCAGATTTTACGAACAAAGATAATAGAAATATTTTTTCAAAGTTAAGTTTATTTAATGGAGAAAAAATTGAAAAATTTTCTTTCAAAAATAAAGATGAAATACAAAAAGCTCTTGATGTTATCAATAAAACAAAATTTAAAATTACGGATGTGAACACAAAAGTATTTAGGCGTAACCCGCTAGCCCCTTTTACAACTTCAACTTTGCAACAAACTGCTTCAGGACGATTTGGGTTTGGAGCTTCCAGAACAATGCAAATAGCACAACGACTGTATCAAGGAGTAGATATTGAGGGTGAAACTACCGGATTAATTACTTATATGAGAACTGATGGAACTAATATATCGAAAGAGGCAATTGATGATTTTAGAAAATTCATTACTGATGGTTATGGTGATAAATATTTACCAGATGTAGCTAATAGTTATACAGGAAAAAAAGCAAAGAACGCTCAAGAAGCTCATGAGGCAATCAGACCTACTAATATAAGTAGAAAACCTTTGGATATAAAAAAATATGTGAATGCAGATCAATTTAAACTCTATGAATTAATTTGGAGTAGAGCCTTATCATCTCAAATGACACCAGCAGAGTTTGATAGAAATACGATAATTATTTCTTCAAATGATAATAAAATTAACTTTAGAGCTAGCGGTTCTGTAGTAAAATTTGATGGGTTTCTCAAAGTGTATCAAGTTCAGGAAACTGACGAAGATGCTAAGAATATTTTGCCTGAAGTCAAAGTGGGAGAAGAAATAAGTATTCTTAAGCTAAACGATGAGCAACACTTTACAGATCCACCACCAAGATATTCTGAAGCTAGTTTAGTGAAAAAGATGGAGGAATTAGGTATAGGTAGACCTTCCACTTATGCTAGCATTATTTCAGTATTATCAACGAGAAATTATGTCGAATTAATTAATAAAAGATTTAATCCAACTGACAGAGGTAAACTAATTTCAGCTTTTTTGGAAAAATTGTTCTCTAAATATGTGGATTATAATTTCACTGCAGATTTAGAAAATCAGCTAGATGAAATCACTAGTGGTAAAATTGAATGGGTTCAAGTTTTAGATAATTTTTGGAAAGATTTCTACGAAAATGTTGGAAAAGTTAAAGAAAAGAGAACAAGAGAAGTATTAGACTTATTAAATGAAAGTTTAGGAGCTCTAATATTTGAAAGAGATGATAAAGACGCTATAGATCGAAAGTGCAAATTATGTTCCAATGGAGAGCTAAGTCTTAAGAATAGTTTCAGAGGCGGAGCTTTTATAGGATGTTCAAATTACCCAGAATGTAAATTTACTAGACCTTTATCTAAAGCTAAAGCTGCAGCTCAATACAATTTAGCAGAACCAAAATTACTGGGTCAAAATGAAAAAGGCAAAGATATATATTTAAAAAATGGTAGGTTTGGTCCCTACTTGCAATATGAAAAAGAAAAAGAAGAGTTAGAAATAAAAAAGAAAAAAGGAAGAAAGAAAAAAAATGAGAATGAAAACCTCAAAAATGTTTCAATTCCAAAAGGTATCGATGTTGAAAGTGTTGATTTAGATAAAGCAAAATATTTGTGTTCTCTCCCTAGAATATTAGGACAGCATCCTGACAATGGACAAGATATAACTTTAAATTCTGGAAGATTTGGTCCATACCTAAAATGTGAAAATAAATCTGCAAGACTTGAAAATGTTGAGGATCTTTTTTCTATTGGAATTAATCGAGCTATAACATTAATTGCTGAAGCAAAACCTGGAAGGATTTCTTCTTCACTGATTAAAGATCTCGGAGAACATCCTGAAGATAAAAAACCTGTTAGAATTATGAAAGGACAATATGGTCCTTATATTAAGTACAAGTCGCTAAATGCAACTATCCCTGAAGAAAAGGATCCAAATGAACTTACTATGGAAGAAGCGCTTATATTAATTGAAAAAAGAAAAGAATACGATAAAACAAAAAAAAAAGGTAAAAAAAAATGAGCGATATAGAAAAAAAAATTAAAAGTTTAAATATAAAATTACCTGAACCAAAAGCACCAGTAGGAGCGTATGTTGCAACAAAGATTATTGGAAAGCTATTATATATCTCTGGTCAAATATCTACTGATGAAAATGCAAAACTTATAACAGGTAAGATTGGAAAAGATTTAGATTTAGATAAAGGTTATAAAGCTGCTGAAAGATGTGGTTTAAACATTATTGCGCATGTTAAAAATGCTTGTGAGGGAGATTTAAATAAGGTTAAATCTTGTATAAAATTAACTGGTTACGTCAATTCAACCGATGATTTTAAAGATCAACCAAAAATTATAAACGGTGCTTCAGATATTATAGCAAAGATTTTTGACAAAAAAGGGGAGCATACACGTGCAGCTGTGAGTGTGAATAGTTTGCCTTTAGGAGTTGCGGTAGAAATTGATGCTATTTTTGAGCTTAATTGATGTTGGGTCTGCCAATAGAAAAGTATTTGATCTTATTTTTTTTCATTTCCTCTGCAGAATAAAGATTTCTTAAATCGAATACTTTAAATTTACTATTTTTAACAATTTTTTTGAAATCTATTGATTTAAATTCGTCCCATTCAGTCAGTAAAATTACTAAATCTGCCCCTTTACAATTAGATTTTATATCGCTTGAGTAATTGCAGTTTTTGATTTTTTTAAATTCTTTTTTTTCTCCAGAAGGATCATAGTAATTAACTTTAGCTCCTTTTTTGCATAAATAAGGTATCATTTTGAGACTAGTAGAATCTCTCATATCATCAGTGTTAGGTTTAAATGTAACACCTAAAAAAGAAATTTTTTTATTCTTTAAATTTGATCCTAAAATTTTATGAACTCTTTTTGTGAGTAAATTTACTCTTTCTTGATTAGATTTTATAACTGATTTTACAACTGATAAATTTATTTGATATTTCTCTGCAGCTGATACCAGGCCTTTAGTATCCTTTGGAAAACATGATCCTCCATAAGCAGGGCCAGCACGTAAAAACCTTCCGCCTATTCTACTATCAGAGCCCATACCTAATGAAATATCTTCAATATTTACTCCAGACTTTTCACATAAATTAGCTAGTTCATTAATAAAAGTAATTTTGGTTGCGAGAAAAGCATTTGATGCATACTTGATTAGCTCAGCTCCTCTTCTTGATGTCGTAAAAAATTTTGAACCTTTGTTAGTTAATGGTGCATAAAGTTTTCTCATAATATTAAAGGCTTTTTTTTCGTTAGACCCTATTACGATTCTATCAGGAAATCTAAAGTCACGTATTGCTTCACCTTCTCGTAAAAATTCGGGATTCGAGACTACTGTAAAAAGTTTTTTGTTTTTTTTTACAATTTTTTCGATCTCATCGCCGGTTCCCACTGGAACAGTAGACTTTGTTACAATAATTTTTTTTCTTTTTGAATATTTCAATATTTCTTTTGTACATTTATAAACGAAAGATAAATCAACTTTAATTGATCCTTTTCTTGTAGGAGTTCCCACACATATAAAAATTATATCTGATGTGCTTATGGCTCTATCAATATTTGTAGTGAATGTAAGACGTTTAGCTATAAAATTTTTTTTTATTAATTCATCTAATCCTGGTTCATAAATTGGGGAAATACCAGAATTAAGCTTATCAATTTTGTTTTTATCTTTATCAACGCAAACTACCTGGTTACCTATGTCAGCAAAGCAGACCCCGCTTACTAATCCAACATAACCAGTTCCTATCATACATAATTTCATTTATTTCCTCTTAGATATTTGAATTCCTGAATTAATATATCCACTTAAGGTTCCACAATCTAAATATTTACCCGTAAAAATGTTTCCATAAAATTTACTCTCTTTTTTAATTAATTCCCTAATTGCGTCAGTAATATGTATCTCTCCACCTTGACCGGGTTTTAATTTTTTAATTTCACCAAAAATTTTTGTTGGCAATATATATCTTCCAATAATTGCGAAATTTGATGGCGCTTTTTTGGTACTAGGTTTCTCTACTACATCTTTAATTTGAAAATGTCTTTTTTTTTTATTTTTAATTGATAAAATTCCCCATCTCGATACTGATTTTCTTTCTACTCTTTTTGTGGCAATTATAGATCCATTAGTTTTTTTATGTAATCGTATCATTTCTTTAGAACAATTGTTTCTTATTATTAGGTCGTCAGGTAAAAGCATTAAAAAATATTTACTTTTTATAAATTTTTTGCATTTTAAAACTGCATCACCTGTTCCTTTTGGTTTATTTTGATAAACAAATTTTATCATTTTTTGATATCTTTTTATTTTTCTATACTCTTCAAGTAATCTTTTATCTTTCTTTTTTTTTAATATTTTTTTATAAAAATTATCATTAAAAAAATATTTTTTAATAGAAAGTTTTTTTTTTGAGATTATAAATATAAATTCCTTTACACCTGCTTCAATACATTCATCTAGTATATATTGTAAATTCGGTTTACCATTGATTGGCATTAACTCTTTTGGCATTACACTTGTCAATGGTAGCATTCTAGTACCTAGTCCTGCTAATGGAATAATTGCTTGTTTTATCATATGATTCTTATAATAGTTATTACCATTGCTTTATAGAAATGAAAATATTTAAAGACAAACATACCCTTCAGAAAGAGATTTTAAAAAATAAAGGGATATCATTTGTACCTACAATGGGTGGATTGCATAAAGGGCATATTTCATTAATCAAAAAATCTAAGAAATCTAAATTAAAAACTCTAGTCTCAATTTTTGTAAATCCTAAACAATTTAATAAAAAAGTAGATTTTAGGTCTTACCCAAGAAATACAAGAAGAGACATAAAACAGCTGAAAAAATTAAATATTGATTACTTATATATCCCAACATACAAAGATATATACGGATTTAAACCTAAAAATAAAGTTTACTTAGATAAATTTTCAAAAAAATTATGTGGCAAATTTAGGAAGGGTCATTTTGAAGGAGTTTTAAATGTAGTAAATAGGTTTATAGAAATAATTAAACCAAGATATATATTTTTAGGGAAAAAAGATTACCAACAACTGTATCTTATTAAAAAACACATCGAAAAAAAAAAAATTAAATCTAAGGTAATTGAATGCAAAACTATAAGAGAAGATAATGGTATAGCTTGCTCATCAAGAAATTCAAATCTTAATAAAAAACAAAAGAAAGTTGCCTCTTATATCTTTAATTATCTAACTAAATTGAAGAAAAAAATTAAAAAAAATTACAATTTATTTAATATAAATATAATTAAAAAAGATTTAATAAATTTAGGTGCAAGTAAAGTAGATTATTTAGAAAATTATAATATTGAAAGTTTTAAAAAAATTAAAAAACCAAATAAAAAATTCAATTTATTCTTTGCGTACTATATTAACAACACACGGTTAATTGATAATATCTAATTTAAGAAATAATACGATCCTAGACCTAAAAAAGATAAAAAACCAATTACATCGGTAATTGTTGTGACGAAAACACTCGAGGCTAATGCCGGGTCAATATTAAATTTTTTTAATGAAACAGGCACTAGAATTCCAAATAATCCTGCTACAATCATATTTAAAATCATTGAAATTCCAATTAACAAAGACAGATTAATCTCTTTGAACCAGAGCTGTACTATCAAAGCTGTGATAATTGCAAAAATAATTCCATTTAATATACCTATTAAAAATTCTTTCAAAACTACTCGATTAAAATTACTTTTAGATAACTCCTTTGTTGCGATAGCTCTAATTGTTACAGCTAAAGTTTGCATTCCTGCATTACCACCCATTGACGCGACAATTGGCATTAAGAAAGCTAAAGCCACCATTTGTTCTATTGAAGCTCCAAAAAAACTTATGACCCACGTAGCTAGCAATGCAGTAAATAAATTTAAAAGTAACCAATTAAACCTTCTTTTTGTTTTTAACATTACACTGTCAGTTATTTCTTCATCGCCAACACCGGCTAAACGTAATGCATCTTCTTCTGCTTCCTCTTGCACGACAGTAACTACATCATCAGCGGTGATCATACCAACTAATTTGTTTTCTTTATTTACGACTCCAGCCGATACTAAATTGTAATTTTCAAATGTTAAACCAACTTCCTCTTTATCCATATTTACTGAGATTAACACCGGCATCTCTGTCATTATTGAATTCATTTTTAAATCTCTTGATGTTCTTAAAACTCTTGAAGATGGAACTGTTCCGATAGGTTTAAAATCATTATCTACAATAAATATTTCTAAAAATTCCTCTGGAAGATCTTTTTCTTCTCTAAGATAATCTATGGTTTGTCCTACCGTCCAATTGCTTGGAACTGCAGTAAATTCTCTTTGCATTATTCTTGCAGCAGAGTCCTCAGGATAACTAAGCCCTTCTTGTAGAAGGAACTTATCTTTAGGTGGAAGTTTTTCTAAGACTTTTTCTTTTATTTCTTTTGATAAATTTTCAAGAATTTTAATCGCATTGTCAGACTCTAGTCTTTTTATAATTTTTATTAATGACTCTATTGAAAGTAATTGTAAAACTTCGCTTTGAATGGACTCATTCAATTCGATAAATATTTCTGGATCAATATTAAAAGATTCTATTTCTATAAGTTTTGTCCTAGCATCTGGATTCAGGTTTTCAATTAGATTTGCCACATCAGCTTCATGAAGATCTTTGAGTGTTTGATTGATAAATTCTACATTTCCTCTCTCGATATTATGAGTGAAAGTGCTTATAAATTCTTTATTAAAATCTAAGTTGACTTTTTTTCTTTCTTCTGTTTTTGGTAAAGCCATAAATACCTCTCAAAGTTTTTTTGAGACTATTAGTCTATAAAATGATAAAATTCAATTTAAATGAGTATAGAAGTTAAAATAAGCAAAAAACCAATATCCTACAAAAAAGCGATGCTTTTGCTTAATAAAAGAGTAGAGGAAGTGAAAAGTGGTAATAACAGCGAATTATTATGGATCTTAGAACACCCAACTACTTACACGGCTGGAGTAAGATTCAATCATAAAGAAATATTAGATAAAAAAATAAGAATTATTAAAACTAACAGAGGAGGTAAAGTCACTCTTCACAACCCTGGTCAAAAAATTATTTATTTTGTTATTAATCTCAATAATAGAAAAAAAGATATAAGAAAGTTTATTAATGCTATTGAAAATAGCGTCATACAATTTTTAAGAACTTATAAAATAAAATCAAAAAAAGATAAAAAAAATATTGGTATTTGGGTCAATTATAATAAAATTGCTGCCATTGGTATAAGAGTATCAAGATGGATCGCTTATCATGGATGTTCAATAAATATGTCAAATAATCTAAAACAATATAAGAAAATTGTACCTTGCGGTTTGAATAATAGACTGGTTACTTCGGTATTTAAAGAGAAAAAAATTAATCCTAAAAATTATGAAAAAAAATTAGCCGAAATCTTTATAAAAAATATTTGCAAAATTTAAATATTTTTTCTTAAAAAATCCTCAAATATATTATTATACCTAGCCTTAAAATTATATTGAACATTATTAATCATAAATTTAATCTTATAAGCGTGTAAAAAAAGATTTCTTGTTTTAATTTTTTTTAAATTATTTAAAAAATATTTATCGTCACCGACTATTGGGCATCCTAAATTTAATAATTGTTTACGTAATTGATGTTTCCTTCCAGTAATTGGGTTTAATTCTAATAGAGAATAACGGTCGTTAGACCTAATAATTTTAAGATTTGTTATGGCATTTTGAATAATTTTTTTATTATTTTCATAAGAAATTAGTTCGTCTTTCATAGTTTTAAATGATTTATTAACCTTACCATACACAATCGCTAAATAGGTTTTGTGAATTTTTCTAATTCTAAATAATGTCGTAAATAATTGAGCAAATTTCCTATTTTTTGCAATTATTAAAATCCCAGATGTTTCTTTGTCTATTCTGTGAACTACGTAGGGCTTTGAATTAAGAAAATATTTTGTATCTTTCAAAATATCAATTAAGTTCTTAAAAGATTTAGTGCCTGATTGAACAGGAATACCAGAGGGTTTATTAACAACTAGATAATTTTCGTTATCTTCAATTATATAATCACTATATCTTCCTAATTCTTTTTTTTTGGGTTTATATTTATTTGAAAAATCTTTTTTTTGAGGTTTAAATTTTGATAGTTCGTAAACATCAATAATATCACCTGTTTGAACCCTATATGATGATTTTGTTTTTTTTTTATTAACCTTAACTTTATTTTGCCTAATTATCTTTTCTATTAATGAATGAGGAATATTTACTACTTTATTTTTAAACCATTTATCAAAACGAGAGTTTTGATAGTCGTTTTCTACAGTAAAAGTTTTAGGCATTGAAGCTTAATTTACTTTTTAGCAGTTTTTGTCTCAGTTTTAGAAATTTTTGTTTTATCTTTAGTATCAACTTTTTTAGGCTTATCAGCTTTTTTCGCATCAGTATTTCTATCCACTAATTCAATTACAGCCATTGGAGCATCGTCTCCAACTCTAAACCCAGCTTTCAAAACCCTTGAATAACCACCTTTCCTTGAACTATATCTTTTTGAAAGTTCATCAAAAACCTTGGTTACCGATTTTTTATCTTGTAACTTTGAAAAAAGTCTTTTTTTGTTACTTAAGATATTTTTTTTACCAATAGTTATTACTTTATCTATTTGTGGCTTTAGTTCCTTAGCTTTCGGTAGTGTAGTAATAATTTGTTCATATTTTATTAAAGAGTTAAGCATATTCTTAAATAATGCTTTTCTGTGCTCTCCTGTTTTATTTAATTTTCTATAGCCTATTCCGTGTCTCATTAGTAATTGTTTTCATCCAATTTCTTTGATAATTCAGCAATATTATCTGGTGGCCAATTAGGAATTTCCATACCTAGATATAAAGACATAGTGTTTAATACTTCTTTAATTTCATTAAGAGATTTCCTTCCAAAATTAGGTGTTCTTAGCATCTCAGGTTCAGTTTTTTGAACTAGGTCACCAATATATATTATATTATCATTTTTTAAACAGTTCATAGATCTTACAGAAAGCTCCAATTCTTCAACTCTTTTAAGCAAATTTCTATTAAATTCTGGTTCACTAGATTTAACTTCCTTTATAACTTCCTGAGGATCCTCAAAATTCACAAACATAGATAATTGATCTTGAAATATTCTTGCTGAGTATGCAATAGCATCTTCGGCATCTACAGTGCCATTAGTCTCTACAGTCATAACTAGTTTATCATAATCTAAAGCACTTCCGGCTCTTGTATTCTCTACAGAATAGGAAACTTTTTTTACTGGGCTAAATAGAGAGTCAATAGATATTAGTCCTAAAGGACTTTCCTCTGATTTATTTTTAGGAGCTTGAACATAGCCTTTTCCAGTACTTACCATTAATTCCATGTGAAAATTTGTTTTTTCGTCTAAATTACAAATTGTTTGATCTGGATTTAGTATTTCTATTTCAGGTACTAAACTAATATCACTCGCTTTCACCTCTTTAGGACCTTTAATATCTAAAACAATTTTTTTTGTGTTAGAGGTAGAAGACTTGATTGCTAAATTTTTAACGTTTAAAACTATGTCTGTCACATCTTCTCTAACTCCTTTAATTGATGAAAACTCATGTAATACACCGTCTATTTGAATGGCTGTTACGGCTGCACCTTGTATTGAGGAAAGAAGTATTCTTCTCAATGAGTTACCTATAGTTTGTCCAAATCCTTTTTCGAGAGGTTCTGCTACTACTTTAGCAACACTTTTGTCCTCGTTGCTTGTTATATTTAATTTATTAGGCTTGATTAAAGCTTTCCAATTTTTATCTAAAACATTTGATGTTGTTTGCATTATACTCTCCTTCTTTTTGGTGGTCTTGCTCCGTTATGAGGCATGGGTGTAGTATCTTTAATTGATAAAATCTTAAATCCTCTTGATTGTAAAGATCTTAAAGCTGTCTCTCTACCTGAACCAGGGCCTTTGACTTGCACAGTCAAAGTTCTTAAACCTTGTTCGTAAGCTTTCGCTCCAGCATCGTCTGCAGCTACTTGAGCTGCGTATGGTGTAGATTTTCTAGAACCCTTAAATCCTTTCGCTCCAGCAGACGACCATGAAATAACATTTCCACTTTCATCAGCAATGGAAACAATAGTATTGTTAAAAGTTGAATACACGTAGGCAATTCCAGAGGAAATATTTTTTTTAATTTTCTTTTTTTTGGGTGCAACACTTTTCTTAACCTCGATTTTTTCGACTTTTTTAGTATCTGTCTTTTCTTTTTTTTTATTCATATTTATTTTTTTAGAGGAGTAAGTTTTTTTCCAGCTATGGCTATTGCTTTACCTTTTCTGGTTCTAGCATTACATTGTGTTCGTTGACCCCTCACTGGTAATTTTTTTTTATGTCTAGTGCCTCTATAACAAGCCAAATCAACTAATCTTTTGATATTAACTGATACCTCTCTTCTTAGATCCCCTTCAACCTTATGATTAGCATCAATATACTCTCTTATTTTTAATACTTGTTCCTCTGATAATTCGTTAACTCTTTTTGATGAAGGAATATCCAATTTTTCACAAATCTTTTTTGATGAATGTGGGCCAATGCCATGAATATAAGTTAAGGCGATACTAACTATTTTATTTTGTGGAATGTTAATTCCTGCTATTCGAGCCATAAAATTAATGAGTGTTGTTTTCCTGCGTATTTATATTGTGTAATCATTTAAAGTCAACCCTTCATAGCCTCTATTATGCCGCTAATTTCAATATTTATTTCTGGTATTTTGGCCTCTCCATTTATAACTTTAAGTAAATTAGATCTCTTGTAATAATCTAAAACTGGTTCAGAAGATTTTTCATAAGTTTTATATCTTTTAATTGCTATTTCCTCGCTATCATCTGTTCTTTTTTCTTGGGCTTGTCTCTCTGATATTCTTTTTTTTACTGTTTCCATACTTACAGACAACTTCAAAACAATGTCTATTTTTTGGTTGTGTTTTTTTAATAGTCTATCTAAATCTTCTGCCTGATTTATTGTTCTTGGAAAACCATCAAAGATGATCTTATTTTTATAATTATCGTTTGAAACAAATTTTTCAATTAAGTTTTTAACGATTTCATCAGAAACAAGTTCCCCTGAATTTATAATTGATGAAATTTCTTTTCCTATTTCAGTTTTATCTTTAATTTCCTTACGCAAAAGATCGCCTGTAGATAATTGATATAATTTATATTTATCTACAATAAATTTGGATTGAGTTCCTTTTCCTGCTCCTGGTGGGCCGAAAATTACTATATTCATTTATTTTTTATTTACCGAACTTTGTTTTTTTGATTAATGACTCGTACTGAGAACTCATTAATCTAGTTTGAACTTGTGTTACAGTATCCATTGCAACTACTACTACAATCAAAATAGAGGTACCCCCTAAATAAAAGGGTATTGGGTACTTAGCAATTAAAAATTCTGGCATTAAACAAACAAAGGTTAAGTATAAAGCCCCTACAGTTGTTAATCTCATTAATATTGCGTCTATATATTCAGCTGTTCTCTCGCCTGGTCTAATTCCGGGGACGTATCCACCATATTTTCTCAAATTTTCAGCCGTTTCTTTAGGATTAAAAACTATAGAGGTGTAAAAAAAAGAGAAAAAAATTATACCAGATGCATAGAGCAACATATATAGAGGCTGCCCTTGTGTAAACAAAGATGAAATATTTATAAAAGTATCAGATTCAGCAAATCCAAAATTTGATATTGTTATTGGAAGAAGCAATAATGCCGATGCAAATATTGCTGGGATAACACCAGCGGTATTAATTTTTAATGGGAGATGTGAAGACTCACCACCGTACATTTTATTTCCTACTTGACGTTTGGGATAATTAATTAAAATCTTTCTCATTGCTCTCTCAAAAAACACAATAAATAAAACTGTTAATATAACTAAGATAAAAATACCAACTATCATCAAAGCAGATAGAGCACCTGTCCTACCTAATTCAAATGTAGACGCTAATGCTCTAGGTATTTCAGCGACAATTCCTGAAAAAATTATTAAAGAAATACCGTTACCAACTCCTCTAAGAGTAATTTGTTCCCCCAACCACATTAAAAAAGTCGTTCCTGCTACTAAAGAGATAGTTGTAATGATTCTAAATGATAATCCTGGCTCTGTTACTAAGTTACCAGCATTTTCTAATCCTACTGATACACCATAACCTTGAAGGCACGCAATTAAAACTGTTCCATATCTTGTAATCTGCGTAATTTTCTTTCTACCAATTTCACCTTGTTCTTTTAAATTTTTAAAGTAATCAGAAACACCAGTTAATAATTGAACAATAATTGATGATGAAATATACGGCATAATCCCCAGTGCAAAAATTGCCATCCTTGTTACGGCACCACCAGAAAACATATTAAACATACCTAACAAGCCTTTTTGACTTGAAGCCATGATTTCTTTTAAAGCAGATGGATCGATGCCTGCAAGTGGTACATAAGTACCCAACCTATAAACCATTAAAATGACGATTGTAAAAAAAATTCTATTTCTCAGATCTTTGGCTTGACTAAATGCACCGGCAGTATTTAGAGTTTCGCTCGACATTTAATTTATTTTTTTATTAAAGTTAATTTACCACCAGCTTTTTCAACTTTTTGTAAAGCTTGTTTCGAGGCAAAATTTGCAGTTATATTAATGTTGGTTTTGATTTGTCCAGAGCCCAAAATTTTTAATTTTAAATATTTTTGATTTACAAGTTTTTTTTCTTTTAAAATTTTTAAGTTTAAATCGTTCTTTAATTCATTTTGTTTTTTATCAATAATTTTTTGTATTCTTGATAAGTTAAGTATTGCGATATTTTCAATTTTTATTGATTTAAAACCTCGTTTCGGTAATCTTCTGTACAAAGGCATTTGTCCACCCTCAAAACTTTTTATTGCAACGCCTGATCTTGATTTTTGACCTTTATGTCCTCTGGATGAAGTTTTGCCTTTTCCGGAACCGATCCCTCTTCCTACTCTTATTTTTTTTTTATTTATTTTTAGTAAATTATTTAATTCCATTATTTAGCCTCTCTTTGAACAACTATTTCAGATATTTTTTTTCCTCTAATTGCAGATAAGGTTTTAGGAGATTTTTGCGATTTAAGACCATTTATGCAAGCCTTTAATACGTTATGAGGATTTGCAGAGCCTAAAGATTTCGCCACTACATCTTGTATACCCAAAACTTCACAAACTGATCGAATAGCACCACCAGCAATTATTCCGGTTCCAGATGGCGCTGCTCTTAAAAAAACTTTGCCAGATCCATTTTTTCCTTTAACATCATGATGAAGTGTTCTTCCTTCTTTTAAAGGAATTTGAATTAAACTTCTTTTTGCTACTTCTGTTGCTTTTTTAATTGCATCAGGCACTTGTTTAGATTTACCTTGTCCTATTCCAATAGATCCCTTTTGATTACCTACAACAACTAATGCCGCAAAACCAAATCTTCTTCCTCCTTTAACAACTTTTGTAATTCTGTTAATGGCAACAAGTTTTTCTTTTATATCGCTCTCAATTTTTTTATTTTCAGGCATTAAAATTTCAATCCATTTTTTCTAAGTGTTTCAGCAAAAACTTTAATTCTGCCATGATACTTGTGAGCTCCCCTGTCAAAATACACTTCACTAATATTTTTTTCCTTTGCTCTTTTAGCTAATATCTCACCGATTAAATTTGATTTTTCCATTTTTTTTACTTTTTTTGATTTTATTTCTTTTTCAATAGATGAAGCAGAAACTAAAGTTTTCTTTTGCTTATCATCGATTATTTGTGCAGATAAGTTATTCAAAGATTTTGAAACCGAAACTCTAAACCTATTGACGCTCACGTCTTTTAATTTTTTTCTGTTTCTTAATTTTCTCTTAATTTTACTCGACTTTTTCATTATTTTTTCTTTCCCTCTTTACGTAAAATAAATTGTCCCTTTTCTCTAATTCCTTTTGCCTTATAAGGTTCTACGGGTTTCAAATTTTTAATATCTGCTGCAATTTTAGAGACCAACTCCTTGTCAACACCGTTAATTTTTATAGTGGTTTGTTTCTCAACAATTATCTTTATTTCTTTAGGAATATCAAAATTTACTTCGTGACTGAAGCCAATTTGTAAATTTAGTATTTGGCCTTTTAAATTAGCTCTGAAACCTACACCACTTAACTCTAAAATTTTTTCATGACCTTCTGTAACACCTTTTACAGCATTATTTATCAAGCTTCTATAAGTGCCCCACATTATAGAGGTTTTCTTATCTATTTTTTTCTGTAGTGGTAAAATTTGAAATTCATTTTCATTTACTTTAGACGCGAATATTTTGTCGTTAATTGACAATATTTTTGTACCTTTAGGTCCTGTAATAGTTAAGTTAGATCCCTCAACTTTAATTGAGGAGTCTTTTGGTAACGTTATATTTTTTTTTCCTAATTTTGACATTAAAACACCCTACAAATAATTTCTCCACCAACATTATTTTTTCTAGCATCTGTGTCGCTCATAACACCTTTAGGTGTTGAAAGAATTGCTAGTCCTAAACCATTCATAACTTTTGGAATGCTAGTAGCTCTTGAGTAAACTCTTCTACCTGGTTTTGAAATTCTTTTAATTTCTTTTATCACTGGATCACCTTCATAATATTTCAGCGTAATTTTTAAGCTAATTTTATTTTTGTCATTTTTTTCAATGAAAAAATCATTGATGTATCCCTCTCTTTTTAAAATCTCAAGTATGTTCTTTCTAAAATTTGATGATGGTATCTCAATAGAATTCAAAGATCTTAGTTGTCCATTCCTAATTCTAGAAAACATATCTCCTATTGGGTCTGTAAATGTCATAGTCCTCCTACCAGCTTGATTTGGTTATCCCTGGAATTTTTCCAGATGAAGCCATATCTCTTAATGCAATTCGAGATATCTTCAATTTTCTATAAACTCCATGAGGCCTCCCAGAGACCTCACATCTATTTCTGATCCTGATTTTTGCAGAATTCTTCGGTAATTTATTTAATTTTAATTGCGCTTCGAATCTTTCTGATAGCTCCAATTTTTTGTTGTTTATAATTTTCTTTAGTTCAGCTCTTTTTTTTGCGAACTTTTTAACAAGTTTAATTCTTCTTAAATTCTTTTGTATTGCGCTTTTTTTTGCCATTTTATCCTCAGTTTTTTTTGTTAATTATTAATGGAAAATTAAATTCTTTTAAAAGTTCTAAAGTTCCCTCTTTACTTTTACTGGTTGTAACTATTGTTATGTCTAACCCTCTTATTTTTTCGACTTTATCAAAATTTACTTCTGGAAAAACAATATGTTCTTTAATACCAAACGAGTAATTAAAAGAATTATCAATACCTTTAGACGATAATCCTCTAAAATCCTTAATTCGAGGTAGCGCTATATTTACCAACCTATCGATAAACTCATACATACGATACGATCTCAGAGTTACTTTTATTCCAGCGTTTGAGTCTTTTCTTGTTTTAAAATTTGAAATTGATTTTTTGAATTTTGTAACTACAGGTTTTTGCCCGGTAATTAAAGCCATATCATCACTACAAGATTTTAGTTTTTTGTTATCTGAGGCATCTTCTCCTAAACCCATATTTAATATGATTTTTTGAATTTTTGGAACCTCATGTTTATTTTTCAGAGAGAGCTTAGTCATTAGTTTAGATACTATCTCTTTTTCATAGGTTGTTTTTAATCGAGGTATCATTTTTTGCCTTTAATTTTTTTTTCTTTTTTCTTCTCGTCAACATTTTTAACATTAGACAAGTCAATAAAATTCTCTTTAGATATTATGCCACCTTTATTTTCCTTAGTAGGTTTTAAATGTTTTTTAATCATGTTTATTGATTTAATTTTTATCCTGCCAAGCTTTCTATTTATCTCTAATATTTCTCCAGTTTTACCTTTATCTTTGCCTGAAATGACTTCCACTTGAGTTCCTTTTTTAATCATAAGTTATAGTACCTCGGGCGCTAAAGAAATAATCTTTGTATGACCTTTTGTCCGCAATTCTCTTGTGACTGGTCCAAATATTCTTGTACCTATTGGTTCTCCTTTATCATCAGTTAAAACGACAGCATTTTTATCAAATTGTACTTTTGATCCGTCGTTTCTATAAATTTCTTTTCTTGTTCTCACTACTACAGCTTTGTGTACTGCTCCTTTTTTAACCTTACCTTTTGGTATGGCATCTTTAACACTTATAACGATAAGATCTCCAACGGACGCATATCTTCTTTTAGACCCGCCCAAAACTTTGATACACTCGACCCTTTTTGCTCCAGTGTTATCTGCTACTGTTAATTCTGTTTGTATTTGTATCATTACTCAATTACCTGCCATGTTTTCTTTTTTGAGATTGGTTTGCATTCTTGAATTGAAACAGTTTGCCCTTCTTTAAACTTATTTTTTTCATCATGGGCATGATATTTTTTTGACCTTTTAATAATTTTCTCATAAAATGGATGTTTAAATTTTCTTGTAACTTGAACTACAATTGTCTTATTATTTTTAGCACTAGTTACCGTCCCTTTTAAAATTTTTTTTGTCATTTTGTATTCTTTATCGTTGTATACAATCTAGCTATGCTTTTTCTAATAAGATTAAATTGAGCTGGATTGTTAATTTGATTATTTACCTTTTTAAATCTAAGGTTAAATAAATCTTTTTTTAAAGCCTGAATTTTTTTTTCAGCTTCGTTTGAAGTTAATTTTTTATCTATTTTTTTTTTACTCATTCTATCTTTTAATAAATTTAGTTTTTACTGGTAATTTAGCAGATGCTTTATACAAAGCCTCTCTAGCTACTTCCTCTGAAACTCCATCAATTTCAAAAATTATTCTTCCTGGTTTTACTCTACATGCATAATACTCTGGAGATCCTTTTCCTTTTCCCATTCGAACTTCAGTAGGTTTTTTAGATACAGGAATATTTGGAAAAATTCTTGTCCAAACTTTACCAGTTCTTTTCATATATCTTGTCAAAGCCACTCTTGCTGCCTCAATTTGTTTACCAATTATTCTATCTGGTTGAGTTGCTTTTAAACCAAACTGTCCATAGTTAAGCTTCACCGCTCTTGAAGCATTGCCATGTATTCTGCCTTTAAAGGCTTTTCTATATTTAGTTCTTACCGGCTGTAGCACTTTTCACCCTTTCCTTTTTCTCTTTTTCAACATCTTTTGCCATTAATTCACCTTTATAAATCCAAACCTTTACACCAATTATTCCATAAGTTGTTAATGCTTCTGCAAATCCATAATCGAGATCAGCTCTCAAAGTATGTGAAGGTATACTTCCTTCTCTTAACCATTCAGTACGAGCTATCTCGTTACCAGCTAGTCTTCCACTTACCATAACTTTGATACCTTTAGCATTTAATCTCATTGCTGATTGCATTGCCCTTTTCATCGCTCGTCTATAAGCTACACGTTTAACCAATTGTTGAGCAATATTTTCTGCAACTAAGTTAGAGTTTAATTCAGGTTTTTTAATTTCTTTAATATTAATATTAACGTCACTGTCTGTAATTTTCATTACGTTTTTTTTAATCTTTTCAATATCAGCCCCTTTTTTTCCAATGACGAAACCTGGTCTAGAGGTATGTATTGAAACAGTACATTTTTTGGATGATCTTTCGATGATAATCTCTGACACTCCAGAATTAATAATATTCTTTTTGATATATTTACGTATTTTGAAATCTTCAATTAAGTATTTTCCAAAATCTTTTTTTTTTGCAAACCAAGTTGAGTCCCATCCTCTATTAATGCCCAGTCTAAGCCCAATAGGATTTATTTTCTGTCCCATTATTTACTCACTTTCTTTGTTTTCTTTTCTTCTAAAACTATTGTTATTCTACTAAAAGGTTTTTTGATAGGACTAGCTCTTCCTTTAGCCCTTGGTCTGAATCTTTTCATTACTAGTGATTTACCAACATATGCTTCTTTGACAAATAGATTATCTATGTCAAATTGATTGTTATTTTCTGCATTTGAAATTGCTGATTTTACTGTCTTGCTGACATCAATAGCAACTTTTTTTCTCGTGAACTCTAAATCTCTTAAAGCTATATCTGCCTTTTTTCCTTTTATAAAATTACATACTAAGGCAAGTTTTCTTGGGCTTGTCCGAACGTTTTTATTTATAGCTTTTACTGTTAAATTATCTTTTTCCATTATTTTTTATCTCCTGCAGTTGGCTTAGACTCTGCTGCTGCTGTAGCTGCAGCTTTTTTATCTGCTGGGGTATGACCCTTAAATGTTCTTGTCGGAGCAAATTCTCCAAGTTTATGTCCAACCATTTCTTCAGAAATTGTAATTGGAATAAAAGTTTTTCCATTATGTATCATAAAACTATGTCCAACAAAGTCTGGAATTATAGTAGAATTTCTTGACCAAGTTTTAATAGGTTTTTTATTTGGTGTATCCTTTAGTTTATCTATTTTTTTAAGTAAACTTGGGTGTACAAATGGTCCTTTCCAAATTGATCTTGTCATTATTTATTCCTTTTCTTCCTTCTCATAATTATAAATTTGTCACTTCTTTTTGGTTTTCTTGTTTTAAGACCTTTTGCAGATTGCCCCCAAGGGGAAACAGGACTTCTTCCTCCTGATGTTTTACCTTCACCTCCTCCATGAGGATGATCGACTGGATTCATTGCAACTCCTCTTGTTTGAGGTCTTTTTCCTCTCCATCTATTTCTTCCAGCTTTTCCAATTTTAATATTTTTTTGATCAGAATTTGAAACAACTCCGATAGTTGCTTGACAAGAACTACTCACTTTTCTCATCTCTCCAGATGAAAGCTTTAAAATTGCGTATTCACCATCATAACCAGACAAAGAAACAGAGGAGCCAGCTGATCTAGCTAATTTTGCACCGTTACCAGGAATCAATTCAACATTATGTATTGATGTTCCTGGTGGGATATCTTTTAGCATCAACGCATTTCCAACTTTAATTTCAACTTCTTTTCCTGATAAAATTTTATCACCAACTTTAAGACCATGAGGGCATATTATGTATGACTTTTCCTTATCAAGATAATTAATTAATGCAATATAAGCTGTCCTATTAGGATCGTACTCAATTCTCTCGACTGTTCCCTCAACATTTTTCTTTTTTCTATAAAAGTCGACTATTCTATATTTATGTTTTGAGCCACCTCCAATATGTCTAGAGGTAATTCTTCCGTTGTTATTCCTTCCACCTGTAAAATTTTGTCCTTTTGTTAGTGGCTTATATGGCGCACCCTTCCACAACTTACTTCTGTCAATAACTACAGTGCCTCTTGTGGATTTAGTGTATGGTTTAAAAGTTTTTAATGCCATAAGTTATATACCGGTTGTTAGATCAATACTTTGACCTTTTTTTAATGTTACAATAGCTTTTTTGTAACCACTTTTATAAGTTTTTTTCCCTTGCTTCATTTTTAATTTAGATTTCTGATTGATAATATTTACTTTTACAACATTTACTTTAAATATTTTCTCAATATTTTTTTTGATAGAATGTTTGTTAGCTTTATTGTGAACCTTAAATACTGTTTTATTTTGTTCAGATAAAACAGTAGCTTTCTCAGTTATGATCGGATTTCTTATCGAGTCTATATAGTTAATTTTTTTCATTGAGAACCTTTTCTTGAATTTTTTTAGCTGAAGTAGATGTAATTATTAAATTCTTATATTTAAAAATATCGTAAATATTAGCACCTTCGTGTTTGATAATTTTTATATCTTTTATATTTCTTGCTGACTTATTTATATTTTTGATAGATTCTGCGTCTGAAATTATTAATGAGTTTGATAATTTGTTTTTTATTATAAATTTATAGAAATCTTTTGTTTTCTTGATTTCTTTCTTTACATCCTCGATGAAAAAAAGATTTTTGTCTAAGTTTTTCTTGGATAGTGTTTGTGCCAAAGCTGCTTTCCTAACTTTTTTATTTATTTTTTTAATTTTGTAAACTGAGCCTTTTGGTCCATGCGCTATACCTCCACCAACAAATATTGGGGCCTTTTTACTCGCATGCCTAGCTCCTCCACTACCTTTTTGAGCGATAATTTTTTTTGTAGAGCCTCTAATTTGATTTCTTTGTTTAGTTTTTGCCGTTCTTATTTTTGAATGATTTAGCTGCCAATCAATAACATATTTAATCAACTTGTGATTTACTTTTAACCCTATTAATTTATCTGAAATTTCAATAGAGTTTGAAGATGAGCCTTCAATATTTAATAAAGGAATTTTCATTTATTTTTTTCCTTTCTTGGCTGCAGCTGCCTTCACTTTTGCTTCATGCTTTTCTTTAATTGTTTTTCTTGAAACATTTTTAATTGATTTTCTTAAGTAGACGGTTGCGTTTTTTGATCCTGGAATAGAACCTTTTAAATAAATTAAATTATTTTCTAGATCTGATTTGATTATTTCAAGATTTAACATTGTTCTAGATTTATCTCCCATGTGACCAGCCATTTTTTTTCCCTTAAAAACTTTACCAGGATCTTGCCGTTGTCCAGTTGACCCATGAGATCTATGAGATACTGAAACACCGTGAGAAGCCCTTAAACCTCCAAAGTTCCAACGTTTCATAACTCCAGCGAACCCTTTACCTATTGTCTTTGACTTAGCGTCTAAAAATTTTGTGTCTTTAAATATTTCTAAACCTATTTCGTTACCTTCTTTATAGTTGCTATTATTTTCAACTCTAAATTCTTTAAGAATTTTTTTTGGTTCAGTATTTTTTTTGGCAAAATAACCTTTCATTTGTTTTGTTAGTTTTGAATTCTTCAATTTAAAGAAGCCAATCTTAATCGCATTATAGCCGGATTTTTCTTTTGAAATTACGTCTAATACCCTACCCTTTTCAACTTTTATAACTGTTACTGGAACTGACTGGCCTGTTTCTAAAAACTCCCTAGTCATCCCAAGCTTTGTTCCTATTAATCCAATACTCATAAATTTATATCTTTATTTCTATATCCACTCCGGAAGCTAAGTCTAGTTTCATTAGGGCTTCTACTGTTTGTGGTGTTGGTTCAATTATATCAATAAGTCTTTTATGTGTTCTTGACTCGAATTGCTCTCTACTTTTTTTATCAATGTGTGGTGATCTCAAAACTGTATATCTCTCTATCCTTGTCGGCAAAGGAATTGGTCCTTTAACTTGAGCTCCAGTCCTTTTGGCTGTATTAACTATTTCCTCAGTCGACAAATCTAATATCTTATTGTCGTAAGCTTTTAAATGTATTCTAATATTTTGATTTTCCATAAATTTAAATTAAGCTAATTTTTTTGTAACCTCATCTTGCACATTTTGAGGCACTTTATCATAATGACTAAATTGCATTGTGTATTGGGCTCTGCCTTGAGTTGATGATCTAAGATTATTAATATAACCAAACATATTTGCTAAAGGAACAACAGCATTTATAGCTGTTGCATTACCTCTTGCCTCTGTGGATCCAACTTGTCCTCTTCTGCTGTTTAAATCTCCAATAACATCCCCCATAAACTCCTCTGGAGTTACTACTTCAACTTTCATCATGGGTTCTAAAAGTTTTAATGTCGCTTTTTGACAAGCTTCTTTAAAACAAGTTCTACTTGCTATTTCAAATGCCAAAACACTAGAGTCGACGTCGTGGTGTAAACCATCTAATATTTTTACTTTGTAATCAATTATAGGGAAGCCTGCTAAAATTCCACTTTCGGATACACTTTCAACACCTTTTTCTACACCAGGTATAAATTCTTTTGGTATTGCTCCACCTTTAATTAAGTTTTCTACTTCTCTTCCTTTGCCTGCCTCTAATGGTTCCACACTTAATTTTACTTTTGCAAACTGTCCTGCTCCTCCACTTTGTTTTTTATGAATATACTCCATTTCTGCAGAACCAAGTATAGTTTCCCGATAAGCTACTTGTGGTGCACCAATATTTGCTTCGACTTTGAATTCTCGTTTCATTCTGTCAACAATTATATCTAGGTGTAATTCACCCATTCCTTTAATTATTGTTTGACCAGACTCCTCGTCAGATGAAACTCGAAAAGATGGATCTTCTTTTGCTAATCTTGCTAAGGCTTCTCCCATTTTCTCCTGGTCTCCTTTTGTTTTTGGTTCTACCGCGATCTCGATAACAGGGTCAGGGAACTCCATAGGTTCAAGTAAAACCGGGTTTTTTGAGTCACACAACGTGTGGCCTGTAATAGTATGTTTTAAACCCGCTAATGCCACTATATCTCCTGCAGATGCAGATTTGATGTCTTCCCTGCTATTAGCGTGCATTAAAAGCATTCTACCAATTCTTTCATCTTTATCTTTTGAAGAATTCAAAATTGACGTTCCCGCATTAAGAGTACCAGAATATATTCTTATAAAAGTAAGCGACCCAACAAATGGATCATTTGCTACTTTGAAAGCTAGAGCAGAAAAATTTTCTTTTTCATCAAATTTCATTTCAACTTTTTCATCACTTCCCACTTTAGTTCCGTCTATCGAGTTAAGATCTTTCGGGCTTGGTAAATAGTCAATAACAGCATCCAATAAAGGTTGAACACCTTTATTTTTAAAGGCTGAACCAGTTATGATAGGTACAAAGTCAAATGATAAAGTACCTTTTCTTATACATTTAATCAGGTCTTCTTCTGTTGGTTCTTTTCCATCTAAATACACTTCCATTATTTTTTCATCTTGCTCAACGGCTGTTTCTACTAATTCTTTTCTGTAATTATTTGCTTTTTCTTTAAGATCTTCTGGAATTTCCACATATTCAAATTTAGCTCCCAAATCTTCGTTTTGCCAAACGATACCTTTCATTTTTACTAAATCAATTACCCCTTTTAAATCTGCTTCCGAACCAATGGGTAATTGCAGTGGCAAAGGTTTACAACCTAGTCTCTCTTTTATCATGTCGACACATCTATAAAAATCAGCTCCAGTCCGATCTAATTTGTTGACAAAACAAATTCTTGGAACTTTATATTTGTCTGCTTGCCTCCAAACAGTCTCGGATTGAGGCTCTACGCCTGCTACGCCATCAAAAACTGCGACAGCACCATCAAGTACTTTTAAAGATCGTTCTACTTCTATAGTAAAGTCAACGTGGCCGGGTGTATCTATAATATTAATTCTATGATCTCTCCAGAAACATGTTGTTGCGGCAGAAGTTATTGTGATTCCTCTTTCTTGTTCTTGTTCCATCCAATCCATTGTAGCTGCACCATCATGTACTTCTCCAATTTTATGACTTTTGCCTGTATAGTATAAAATTCTTTCAGTTGTTGTGGTTTTGCCTGCATCGATGTGAGCCATAATACCAATGTTTCTATATTTATCTAAAGTATATTTGGCCATAAACTTTTACCATCTAAAATGAGCAAAAGCCTTATTTGACTCTGCCATCTTATGTGTATCCTCTCTTTTTTTAATCGCTGATCCTTTATTTTGTGAAGCATCAATAATCTCTGCATAAAGTTTTTCAGCCATAGTTTTATTTTTTCTTTTTCTTGTTGCATCTAAAATCCATCTTAAAGCCAAAGCTTGTGCTCTTTTAGATTTTACTTCTACTGGTACTTGATACGTAGCTCCACCTACTCTTCTTGACCTACATTCTAGATTTGGTTTGACATTACTTATAGCCGTATTAAAAACCTTTAATGGATCTTCATTGTTTTTACTTTTAATTTTCTCTAAAGCATCATATAAAATTTTTTCTGCAGTAGTTCTTTTTCCGTCATACATTATAGAATTGATAAATTTTGAGATAACCTCAGAATGAAATCTAGGGTCAGGATAAACTTTTCTTATTGGAGCTTTTCTTTTTCTAGACATGTTTTATTTTGGTTTTTTTGCACCGTACAGTGATCTTCTTTGTTTTCTATTCGCCACTCCCTGTGTATCTAAATTACCTCTTAAAATATGGTACCTTACACCCGGCAAATCTTTCACTCTACCGCCTCTTAGTAAAACTACTGAATGTTCCTGCAAATTGTGTCCTTCTCCGGGAATATAAGCTGTTACCTCAAAACCATTTGAAAGTCTTACTCTAGCAACTTTTCTTAGAGCGGAATTGGGTTTCTTAGGTGTTGTAGTATAAACCTTAACACAAACACCTCGCTTCAAAGGTTGTTTTTCTAAGGCTGGAACTTTATTTCTAGCCACTGGTTTTACACGACTTTTTTTTATCAACTGGTTTATAGTTGGCATAATAATATTTTTGAAAGAGAAATATGAGAAAGCCCAGAAATTTGGTTAGTGTTTAAGGCTTTAAATGCCTCACTTCTAACATTCAAAAATGCCGTAAATTAACACTGAATTTACAAAAGTCAATATTTAAAGATTTATTAAAACTATTTTATGCCGTCTGATCAGGTACAGTTTGTGCGGTTTCTAGCTCTTGTTTTTTGAGCTCGTCTAATCTTCTTTTGTCTTGCTCACGAGCCTCTTTATCCCATTGAATTT
>CACOOK010000007.1 GCA_902628815.1 uncultured Pelagibacteraceae bacterium | reverse complement strand
GCTGTATTGGTAAACTAGTACTAGATCCTAAAGTTTCAAATGATAAAAAAAATTGAGTGTTAGAAATTTTGATTTTGACATAGATCAATTTAAGAAGTTAGACAATGAAAACAGGAAATTAATTACTGAAAAAGAAAATTTAGAACAGGAAAAAAAAACCTTATCTAAATCAAAAGATAAATCAAACTTTGAAAAATCAAAAAAACTTTCTGAAATAATCTCCAAAGCTGCTGAAAAACAATTCTATGCAGAAAATAAACTTAACGAACTCCTTCACGTTATTCCAAATATAGCTTTGGATGATGTACCAATAGGTAAAGATGAAAAATCTAATAAGATAATTAGTCAACACGGAAAAAAAAAAGATTTAAATTTTAGAGTAAAATCCCATATTGAAATAGGTTCAAAAGAAAATGCTATGGATTTTGATACTTCAGTAAAATTATCTGGCTCCAGATTTGTCGTCCTTAAAAATAATATTGCTTTACTTGAAAGGGCACTTATTAATTTTATGCTTGATACCCATACGAAAGAATTTAAATACACAGAAATTTCCCCACCATTAATTGTTAAAGAAAATAATATGTTTGGAACTGGTCAACTACCAAAATTTGAGGAAGATCAATTTGAGATAAAATTAGAAAATTCAGATGATAGAAAATTTTTAATTCCAACATCAGAAGTTGTTTTAACAAATTTAGTAAGAAATTCTATATTAGATAAAAATCAATTACCTTTAAGATTTGTTGCTTCAACACCATGTTTTCGAAAAGAGGCTGGAAGTTATGGAAAAGATACTAAAGGCATGATCAGACAACACCAATTTTACAAAGTAGAATTAGTAAGTGTTGTTGAGCCTAAAAACTGTATGTCAGAATTAGATAGAATGTTGAGTTGTGCAAAATCTATACTAGATAAACTTGAATTACCGTATCAAATAATTCAATTATCGACAGGAGATATGGGATTTAGCGCCGAAATGACATATGATATCGAAGTATGGATACCATCTGAAAATAAATACAGAGAGATTTCTAGTTGCTCTTCTTGTGGTTTGTTTCAAGCTAGAAGGATGAGCGCTAAATATAAAACTGAAAATGGTAATGATTTTGTAGGAACTTTAAATGGTTCAGGACTAGCTGTGGGAAGACTAATCATAGCAATATTGGAGAATTATCAAAACAAGGATGGATCTGTAACTATTCCAAATTCTTTAAAAAAATATATGAATAATTTGGACAAAATTTGATAAAATTTAACTTGTTAATTTAATTCTTTTATTATAATTGTCTGATGATGAGTGGACAAGGAATAGCACAATTTATACCTCTTATTTTAATTTTTGTAATTTTTTATTTCTTTTTAATACGTCCTCAACAAAAGAGAGTAAAAGATCATAAAGCCATGGTTCAATCTTTAAAAAGGGGAGATGAAATTATTACTTCAGGCGGTATTATCGGGATAGTGGATAGAGTGATGGAAGACGATAGGATAGAAGTAGTTATAGGGGAAAACACTAAAGTTCAAATCATCAGATCAACTATAACAAGTTTATTAAAAAAAGAAGAAGTTAAAAAATAATTCTTTTTTGTGTTAAATTTTACTAAAATAAATGTTGTAATCATTTACCTAATATTTTTAATAATATCTACATTTTCAATTTTAAATTTTCAAAAAAGAGATAACATATATTTAGATAAAAAAGTTAATCTTGGTCTAGATTTGCAAGGCGGATCTTATCTATTGTTAGAAATTAATTCAGATTCCCTTGTGAAAGAAAAAATTCAATCTAAGGTTATTCCAATTAAGAAATTACTTAGAGAAAATAATTTGAATTATTCAGATTTTCAGATAAAGAATAAGAAATTATTATTTAAAATTGATGATAAAGATAAATTTGAAGTAATTTTTCTTTCCAAAAAAAATAATTCAGTTAATCCTTACATTGAAAATTATAGATCTTTTGAACTCGATTTTACTGAACTAGAAAATAATTATATTGAAATTCTATTTTCTAAATTTGGTTTACTAACAATTAATAATTCTGCATTAAAACAATCAATAGAAATTGTAAGAAGAAGAATTGATGATGTGGGAACTAAAGAACCTACGATATTACAAAGAGGAGAAAAGCGGATACTTGTAGAATTACCAGGGTTAAAAGACCCTGAAAGAATTAAGAAATTGCTAGGCAAAACTGCAAAATTAAATTTTAGATTAGTTGCAGAAAATAAAGAGTTTGGAGTTGATGAGTTGATTTCTGAGACTGGTGAAAAACTAATGATAAGTAAAAGAATTATTATGAGTGGGGAAAATTTAGTTGATGCTCAACCCAGTATTCAAAATCAAAGAGGTGAACCAACAGTATCCTTTACACTTGATAGACTTGGAGCACAAAAATTTGGCAGAGCTACAACTGATAATGTTGGAAAAAGGTTAGCTATTGTCCTTGATGGAAATATAATAAGTGCACCTAATATTAACGAACCAATTACTTCTGGAAACGGTATGATTTCAGGAAATTTTACTTTTCAAGAGGCTACTGATTTAGCTTTGTTGCTAAGGTCGGGTGCATTGCCCACGCCATTAAATGTTGTTGAAGAAAGAACAGTAGGGCCAGATTTAGGAGAGGACTCTATTAAGTCTGGATTAACATCATTAATAATTGGGTTTATTTTAGTAATAATATTTATGTTTTATAAATATAGAATATTTGGTTTGATTGCTAATCTTGCTTTAATTGCTAATTTATTGATGTTAGTTGGTATTTTAACAATATTGGAAGCTACACTCACCTTACCAGGTATTGCAGGAATAATTTTAACAGTAGGAATGGCTGTTGATGCAAATGTTTTAATTTTTGAGAGGATAAAAGAAGAATTAAAAACTGAGAAGTCTTCCATACTCGCTTTTGATCTTGGTTATTCAAAAGCCAAAATAACAGTTTTGGACGCTAATATTACTACACTTATAGCTGCTATAATATTATTTGCTTTTGGCTCAGGACCAGTAAAGGGTTTTGCCATAACTTTGGGTATTGGAATAATTACAACATTATTTACTGCATATTTTTTAGCAAGACATCTTACGTCTTTGATAGTTTTAAAAAATAATAATAAAGAGATAAAGATATGATAACAAGTAATATCAATTTTGCATCAAATTTTAAAAAAGCAAATCTAATTTCTATAACATTATTTATCTTAAGTATTTTTTTCATGATATTTAAAGGATTAAATTACGGAATAGACTTTAAGGGCGGCACTTTAATAGAATTAAGAGCTGAAAATGATATCAATGAAACATCAATTAGGGACTCTCTTAATACAATGGATCTTGGAGATATTAATGTAAAAAAATTTGGTAAAGATAGAGATTATTTAATAAAAGTTGAACAGATAAATTCTAATGACAATAATTTAATTCCAGAAATAAAAGAAAGATTATCAAAAAATTTGAATACCAAAATAGACTTTAGACGAGTAGAAAATGTCGGTCCTAAAGTTAGTGCAGAACTTTTAGAGTCTTCAGTCATAGCTATTTCGTTGGCATTAATGGCAATGCTTTTTTATATTTGGATAAGATTTGAATGGCAATTTAGTGTAGGTTCGATAATAGCACTATTTCACGATGTTGTTATAACAATTGGTATTTTTTCACTTTTATCATTAGAAATTAATTTATCAATTATTGCTGCAGTTCTTACAATAGTGGGATATTCTATGAACGATACAGTCGTAATCTATGATCGAGTACGAGAAAATTTGTTGAAATATAACAGAGTTAGTATCAGTGATATTGCCAACTTATCAATTAATGAAACTTTATCTAGAACTATTATAACTTCTGTAACTACTTTACTTGCACTACTCTCCATTTATATACTAGGTGGTGAAATTTTAAGAGGATTCTCTTTTGCTATGATTTTAGGTGTATTAATAGGAACTTACTCATCAATTTTTGTTGCTTCTCCAATATTGAAATTTCTCAAAGTAAGTTCGCAAACCTTAGAAAAAAAAGAGGAGAAAATTGTACCTTAATTAATAAAGATTTTGTGCTGCCACCATTGAGAGCAACATTGGGAATGAGAGTAAAGTGTTTGTCCTAGAAAATAACATAGCCTTTTTCGCTGCTTTAGCTTTTTCATCTGGCTGACAATCTATCATTCCTAAAGCCATTTTTTGATTAGGCCAAATAACAAACCAAACATTATAAGCCATTATTATCCCTAACCACATTCCAATTCCTATAGCCGTAGTTTTCGGATCTCCGCTTCCAATTCCTAAAATCATTGCTTTGTGAACATATCCTTGTAGGTATGAAACTATTAAACCAGTTATAATTGTACCAACAGCTGCCCATCTAAACCAAAATAAAGCTTTAGGCGCAATTACCTTTCCTATTGCAGGTTTTTGATCATCTGGAATATTTGGCATCGAAGGTATTTGTACAAAATTAAAGTACCACAACAAACCTATCCACATAATACCAGCCAACACATGCAAATACCTAAACAACCAACTAAAGAAGTATCTGTCAAAGACAAAACCGTCTCCAAAAAAGTGTAATCCTACTAATAAAAGAATAGCTATACCTAGAGACAGGTGAACGGTTTTGGATAGTGATTGAAGAATATTTGTCATAATTATTTATAACACGAATAAGGATTTTATGCAGTTTTTTTCATTGATCCATTACCTATAATATCCCTGATAAATTTGCCCGTAAAACTCTCTTTGACTGTTGATATTTTTTCAGGCGTGCCTTCAGCTATTATTTTACCACCATTAACACCACCTTCAGGCCCCATATCAATTATATGATCAGCAGTTTTGATTACATCTAAATTATGTTCTATAACCACAACCGTGTTACCTGTGTTAGCAAACGCTTGTAAAATTTCTAATAATTTTTTTATATCATGTGAATGTAATCCAGTGGTTGGTTCATCTAATATGTATAAAGTTCTTCCTGTTGGTCTTTTAGATAATTCTTTTGCTAATTTTATTCTTTGAGCTTCACCTCCAGATAAAGTTGTCGCTTGTTGACCAATTTTCATATACCCAAGGCCAACATGTTTTAATGTAATTAGTTTAGACTTTATATTATTAATATTTTCAAAAAATTCGCATCCTTCATCAACAGTCATATCCAATATGTCAGCTATATTTTTACCTTTAAATCTTATTTCTAGTGTTTCACGATTATATCGAGCTCCTTTGCAAGTATCACAAGGAATAAATACATCCGGAAGAAAATGCATTTCATATGTTAAAACACCATCTCCTTCACATGTTTCACATCTACCGCCTTTAACATTAAAAGAATATCTTCCAACTTTATATCCTCTTGCTTTAGACTCTGGAAGACTTGCAAACCACTCTCTTATAGGTCCAAATGCACCTGTGTAAGTTGCTGGATTGGATCTAGGTGTTCTGCCAATTGGCGATTGATCAATATCAATAATTTTATCAATTAATTCAGTGCCTTTAAAACCTGTAAATGCTTTTGGAACTTTTCTACTCTTATTTTTATTTAAAATTAAATTAAAGGCATTGTAGAGTGTATGTAATATTAAAGTAGACTTTCCACTACCAGACACACCTGTTACACAAGTAAAGGTTCCTACAGGTATTTTTAAATTTACTTTTTTTAAATTATTTCCGCTTGCACCACTTATCTCAATATATCTCCCATTCTTTGCAGAACGTCTTTTTTTAGGAACAGGTATATATTTTTTTCCAGATAAATAATTTCCAGTAATACTTTTATCATTTTCAATTATTCTTTTTACTTCTCCTTCAGCAACTATTTGCCCACCCTTAAGTCCGGCTTCAGGACCGATATCAATTATATGATCTGAACTTTCCATTGTTTCAATATCATGTTCTACAACTATAACGGTATTTCCTAAATCTCTTAATTTCTTCAAAGCAGTAATTAATTTTTTATTATCCCTTTGATGTAAACCTATTGAAGGTTCATCTAATACATATAAGACACCAGTAAGACCAGAACCAATTTGCGAAGCCAATCTTATTCTTTGAGCTTCTCCGCCAGACAATGTACCTGACTCTCTTGATAGAGTTAAATAATTAAGCCCTACATTTAAAAGAAAGTTTAATCTCTCATTGATTTCTTTTAAGATATGTTGAGCGATTTTATTCTCTCTTTCAGTTAGAATATTTTCTAAATTAGAAAACCATTTTTGAGC
Organism: uncultured Pelagibacteraceae bacterium; assembly: GCA_902628815.1. Classification (GTDB taxonomy): domain Bacteria; phylum Pseudomonadota; class Alphaproteobacteria; order Pelagibacterales; family Pelagibacteraceae; genus Pelagilacustribacter. The sequence continues at coordinate 37,129 of CACOOK010000007.1, read as the reverse complement.
TTCATCTATTGATTTATTTGTAACTTCGCTAATATTTAATAAATTAATTTTAACACATAAGGCTTCATCTTTTAATCTCATTCCATTGCATTTTTCACAATTACTTTCACTTTGATATTGTGAAATTTCTTCTCTTTTCCACTCGCTATCTGTTTCTAAATAACGTCTTTCCAAATTATTAATTACTCCCTCAAAAGTTTTTTTTGTAGTGTAGGACTCATAACCGTCATCATAAGAAAATTTTATTTCTTCTTCATCTGATCCATATAAAATGATATCTTGTATTTTTTTTGGAATTTTTTTCCATTGTTCGCTTAATGAAATTTTATAATGTTTTGCTATTGACGCTAAAGTTTGTGCATAATATAGGGAGGTAGATTTTGACCATGGTTCTATGACACCGTCCTGTAAACTCTTTTTTGGATCCGTAACCACTAAATTGGGATCGACATTCAAGTTATGTCCAATTCCTTCACACTCTTCACATGCACCATAAGGGGAATTAAAAGAGAATAGTCTTGGTTCAACTTCCTCTATTGTAAAACCGCTTTCCGGACAAGAAAATTTCGATGAAAAAGTAATGCTCTCTTTTTTCCTTAGTTTTTTAGGCAATGTCTCATTTTCATATTCTACTATAAGTAACCCATCGGATAAGTTTATTGCTGTCTCAACACTGTCAGCGAGCCTGTTTCCAAGTTTGGAATTTAGTATAATTCTGTCAACTATAATTGAAATGTCGTGTTTAATTTTCTTATTCAGGTCAGGAAACTCATCTATATTTAAGTATTTTCCATCTACTTTGATTTTTGAAAAACCTCTTTTTTTGTAATTTAATATTTCTTTCTTATATTCACCTTTTCTACCTCTTACTATAGGTGCCAAAATATAAATTGTATTATTTTTCGGAAGCTTTGATATTTTATCTACCATTTCACTAATTGACTGTGAAACAATTGGTTTACCTGTGAATGGAGAATACGGTACTCCAACTCTGGCAAATAAAACTCGCATATAATCATAAATTTCTGTTACGGTAGCTACTGTTGATCTAGGGTTTTTAGAAGTATTTTTTTGCTCAATTGAAATAGCAGGACTCAGACCCTCAATAAAATCCACATTGGGTTTTTTCATTTTGTCTAAAAACTGTCTTGCATAAGAAGATAAACTTTCCACGTATCTTCTTTGTCCCTCAGCATAAATAGTATCAAATGCTAGTGATGATTTCCCTGATCCAGACAGGCCTGTAATAACAATTAATTTCTCTTTAGGAATTTCAAGAGAAATATTTTTTAAGTTATGTTCTTTAGCGCCTTTTACAACGATTTTTTTCACCATTTTTTTTCCTACAAATAATTATCACCTTATATTTACTTATTAAATATGATATAAAATAACGTGTATAAACAACAAAAAATCAAAATAAACTCAAAATATTATGGCTGGAAGTTTAAATAAAGTACAATTAATAGGTCGTTTAGGCGCAGATCCAGAAATTAAGCAAATGGTCAATGGTAAAAGCGTAGCTAGATTAAGTTTAGCCACAAGCCAATCATGGAAAGACAAATCTACTGGAGAGCGAAAAGAGAAAACAGAGTGGCATAGAGTTGTAATATTTAATGAGGGATTAGTTAATGTTGTACAACAATATGTTAAAAAAGGTGCTAACGTTTATATTGAAGGTCAATTGAGTACTAGAAAGTGGAAAGACGAAGCCACAGGTCAAGATAAGTATTCTACTGAGGTGGTCTTACAAGGTTATAATTCAAGTTTAACTATGCTTGATAGTCGTGGTAACGGAAACAACTCAAATTTAGTATCAGAAAATAAGAGTTCGTTACCTAATGATAATTTAAATCAAGATAGTTCTGATCTTGATGATGAAATTCCTTTTTAAAAATTAATGGAAAAAAAAGCTATAGATAAAGATAAATCCTTTAAACCTATTTTAGTTCAAGATGAGATGAAATCCTCCTATTTATCTTATGCAATGAGCGTAATTGTAAGTAGGGCTTTACCAGATGTTAGGGATGGTTTGAAACCGGTTCATAGAAGAATAATCTATGCAATGTATAAAGGGGGTTACGATTGGTCAAAACCATTTAGAAAATCCGCCAGAATAGTTGGAGATGTAATTGGTAAATATCATCCTCACGGGGATCAATCTGTTTATGATGCTTTAGTACGATTAGTTCAAGATTTTTCAATGAGACTTCCCCTTATTTCTGGTCAAGGAAATTTTGGTTCCATAGATGGAGATCCTCCCGCAGCAATGAGATATACCGAGACTAAATTGGGTAGAATTGCTCAATTTTTAACGGAAGATCTCGAGAAAGATACTGTGAATTTTAGAAGCAATTATGATGAAACAGAAAAAGAACCTGAAGTTTTACCATCACAATATCCAAATATTTTAGTTAATGGAGCAGGTGGTATAGCTGTAGGAATGGCAACTAGCATCCCTCCACACAATTTAGGTGAAGTAATTAATGCTACTATTGCATTGATTAACAATAATCAGATAACTATCTCTCAATTAATGAAATTTGTTCCAGGTCCCGATTTTCCGACTGGCGGAGTTATAATTGGTAAAGATATAATAAAGCAGGGTTATAATAAAGGTAGAGGATCTTTTAAAATTCGAGGGGAAATTGAATTTGAGGAAAAAAAAGGTGGACGTGAAATACTGGTTATAAAATCAATACCATATCAGGTCAATAAATCAATTTTGATTGAAAAAATTGCCCAACTAGTAAGAGATAAAAAGATTGAGGGAATCAGAGATTTAAGAGATGAATCTAATAGAGAGGGGATTAGAGTTGTAATTGAACTAAGAAAAAATGTTGAACCCGAGACTGTAAGACGCCAACTTTTTAAATTTACAAATATCGAGAGTTCATTTGGTTTCAATACCTTAGCTATTGTTAAAAATAAACCTAAAATTTTAAATTTAAAAGAGTTCATTTCTGAGTTTCTAAAATTCAGAGAAGAAACAGTTACAAAAAGAGTTAATTATGACTTAAGAAAAGCACAAGAACGTGCAAGTATCTTAATAGGTTTAGCAGTTGCAGTAGAAAATATAGATGAAACAATAAAGATAATTAAGAATTCAAAAGATACAAATTTAGCAAAAAAAAATCTTTTGTCCAAAAAATGGAAAATTAAAAAAAGTGCAAAATTAATTAAATCAATTGAGAAAAAAAATTTTGTTAATTACCAATTAACATTAAATCAAGTTGATGCAATATTAGATCTTAAACTTCAAAAATTAACCGCCTATGGTATAGGCGAAATTGAGTCTGAGATTTCTAAATTATCAAAACTTATCATTGAATATAATAAAATTTTAAATTCTAAAAAAATACTTTATAATTTAATTATCGAAGAATTAGAGAAAATTAAAGATAAGTTTGCTACTCCTCGAAAAACAAAAATAATTGATGCAGTATTAAATTATAACATCGAAGAAACTATTCAAAAAGAGTCAGTAGTTATTAATATTACTAACCAAGGTTATATCAAGAGAGGTCCTTTAAGCTCTTTAAAAACACAAAAAAGAGGAGGAAAAGGTAAAACCGGCATTTCTACTAGAGAGGATGATTTTGTTGTTCAAATCTTTACAGCAAATACACATACACCAGTATTGTTTTTTTCTACTCAGGGTTTAGCTTACAAAATTAAAGCTCATAAAATACCAGAGGGAACTACTTCGTCAAAAGGAAAATCTATATTTAATATTTTACCGCTTAAAAGCCATCACTCTATTAGTTCAATTATGCCTTTACCTGAAGACGAAACAGTTTGGAAAAATTTAAAAGTGATTTTTGCTACAGAGAAAGGAAATGTAAGAAAAAATACATTGGAAGATTTTATCAACATAAATAATAGTGGAAAAATTGCAATGAAACTAGATGAGGATGATAAAATTATTGGAGTTAAAATTTGTAATGATGATCAAGATATTTTATTAAGCACAAGATATGGCAAGTGTATAAGATTTAAATCAAAAAAATTAAGATTATTCAAAGGTAGATCATCAAAAGGTATTAAAGGTATTCAATTAAAGGACGGCGATAAGGTAATATCTGTGTCTATCCTAGATAATACTCAAATTAAGTCAGATGTTTTGGAAAAAAACAAAAAAGTCAAAAACGCTGTTGACAGATACATACTGTCAGTTTCGGAAAAAGGTTACGGCAAAAGATCATCTTATCTTGACTACAGGGTCACAAATAGGGGTGGTAAAGGTATTATAGGAATTATCAATTCATCAAGAAATGGTAATATAGCATCATCTTTAGTGGTAAGTGAAAGTGATGAAATACTTTTGTCCACAGATAAAGGAAGTATAATGAGATGCGCTGTTAAAGAGATTAGAATTGCTGGGAGAAATACTCAAGGAGTAAGAATAAAAAAGTTATCTGGTGAGGAAAAAGTTGTTTCAGTAATTAAAATTGAAGATAACATACAATAAAATGAAAACTGCTGTTTACCCAGGTACATTTGACCCTATCACTTATGGACATATTGACGTTATTAAAAAATCTTTAAAACTTTTTGATAAACTGATTGTTGCTACAACCGACAATACAGATAAAGAATATTTCTTTTCCATAGAGGAAAGACTAGACATTATTAATAATTCATTATTTAAAGATTTAAAATTTGATAAAAAAAAAATTAAGGTTATATCGTTTAATAATTTAACAATACAATTATGTAAAAAATACAATGCCTCTGTAATTATAAGAGGATTAAGAGCCGTATCAGATTTTGAGTATGAATTTCAATTAGCTGGCATGAATAAAAAATTAAACTCAAAAATTGAAACAATGTTTTTGATGTCAGATGTTGAAAATCAAATAATATCATCTAAATTTGTAAAAGAAATTGCTAATTTAAATGGTGATATAAACAGATTTGTTACTAAATATGCTTCTAAAATGTTAAAAAATAAATATTTATGAAAAAATTTATCTATTTATTTATCCTATTTTTTAGTTTAGTAACTCCTAAATTAATGGCGAATAATATTATGATATTAGAATTAAAATATGGAAAGGTTGAGATTGAGCTATATCCAGAAAAAGCCCCAAATCATGTGAAAAGATTTATAGAATTATCAGATAATGGAAAATATGATGGAGTTGTATTTCATAGAGTAATTGATGGATTTATGGCACAGACTGGAGATGTAAAATTTGGTAATTCAAATAGCCCCGAATTTAATTTGTCTTTAGCTGGTACCGGTGGATCAAATTTGCCTAACTTAAAGTCTGAATTTTCAGATTTACCTCATTTAAGAGGTACGTTATCTGCTGCGAGATCAGCAGACCCTAACAGTGCAAATAGTCAATTTTTTATATGTTTTGACTCAGCTCCTCACCTCGACAGACAATACTCTGTATTTGGACAAGTTATTAAAGGTATGGAATTTGTTGACAAAATTAAAAAAGGTGATCCCGCCTCTGGATCAGTTCCACAGCCTGATAAAATTATTTCACTAAAATCAAAATAATCGAATGTTAAATGAATTTTCTTTTGAGCTCATAACTCAAGATGAAAATGCTAGGCTTGGTAAAATAAAAACACCCAAAGGTATTATAAATACACCTGCATTCATGCCCGTAGGAACTCAAGGAACAGTAAAAGGAGTTTTCGTTGATGATATATTAAAAACTAAAACAGATATCATTTTAGGAAACACATATCATTTATTATTAAGACCTGGAGTAGAAATTCTAGAAAAATTTGGAGGTCTACACCAATTTATGAATTGGAAGAAACCTATTCTAACTGACTCTGGAGGCTACCAAATTATGTCCTTATCAAAATTAAATAAAATAGATCCCAAAATAGGTGCTATTTTTAAATCTCATTTAGATGGAAAAAAAATAATACTTAGTCCTGAGAAGAGTATCCAAGTTCAAAAAATAATTAATTCAGATATTATTATGGTCTTAGATGAATGTCCTAAGTTAACTAGAGATAAAAAGATTTTGTCGAAAGCAATTGATACTTCTACAAATTGGGCTAAAAGATGTAAAATTGAATTTGGAAACGATAAATCAAAAGCTTTATTTGGAATTACTCAGGGCGGTCTTTATAAAGATCTTAGAATGGAAAGTATCGAAAAACTGACAGAATTAAATTTTGATGGGTATGCAATGGGTGGGTTAGCTGTAGGCGAAAAACAATCTGATATGTTTCAAATTTTAAATGAAACGGTTAATTATTTACCAAAAAAGAAACCAAGATATTTAATGGGAGTAGGAACTCCATCAGATATTCTAGGTGCTGTCAAAGAGGGAATCGACATGTTTGACTGTGTAATGCCCACCAGGTCTGGAAGAACAGGTCTAGCTTTTACTTGGGACGGAAAAATAAATCTCAAAAATTCCAAATTTCAAAAAGATTTAACTCCTTTAGACAAGACGTGCGACATTAGAGATCTAAATAATTACTCTAAAAGTTATTTAAATCATTTAATAAAATCTGATGAAATGCTTGCATCAATGTTGATTTCTTTGCACAATATATACTTTTATCAACAGTTTATGGATGAAATTAGAAAAAGTATCAAAGATGGCAAATTTAAAGAGTTTTATAAAAAATATATAAAATTTTTTGATTAAATATTTGAAATTTTGGTAATTAATATATAAAAGATCGTCTTTAGGGCCCTTAGCTCAGTTGGTAGAGCACCTCCCTTTTAAGGAGGGTGTCGTTGGTTCGAGTCCAACAGGGCTCACCAATAAAATTTAATTTATGAAATTAGATTTTTATTGGTGGATATTCAACAATAACTTCATTTATCCAACTTTTCAAATTTTCAATTCTTTTTGTACTACTAGGATGTGTACTTAAAAACACAGGAGGTTCTTTACCTTTGTTTTTTTCATACATTCTTTTCCATAAATTGATTGACTCTCTTATGTCATATCCAGAAAGAGAGGAAAAAATTAATCCTAAATAATCGGCCTCGGTTTCTTGTTTTCTACCGAAAGGATTTAATACTCCAAGTTGAAATATATCTAAACCAGTATTTTGTCCAACAGTATTTCTAGTTCGATTTATAGCTCCACCTAAAAAAATGTCAGCAACAGCTGTGCCAAGATTAAGCGTCATTGCATGACTCATTCTCTCTACAGAATGTCTTGCTACAGCATGAGCTATTTCGTGACCCATGACAATAGATAAAGCGTTAGTATTTTTTGTGACTTTAAGCAGACCAGTGTAAACTGCAATTTTGCCTCCAGGCATACACCACGCATTAACAATTTTATCATTATCAACTAAAACATAGTCCCATTCAAAATATTTGGTAGGATCTTCTTTATTTTGATTATCGAAAAAAGCACTAACAGCAATTTCAATCTTTTTGCCAATTTCTCTAATCTCATTTAATTGAGAACCGCTATTAATCAATTTAGTTTTTTTTCTAAAATTTTCGTATGCTGCAGCTGCCTGTCTGTTGATACGTGCTTCAGGTATAATGCTCAATTGTTTTCTTTCAGTAATTGGAACGGTAGAGCAAGATGGAAGCAATAATGAGCAGCAACCGCAACCAAATAAGCCAAGAAATTTTCTTCTGTTTATGTTATACATTTGTAGATTCATGATTTTAAATAATAAATTATTAATTGCAATTTTTATATTAATCTTAATATTTATAATTTATTCTAGTTACACCTAATAAATGTCAAAAAATAATATTAAAAAGTCTATATTTTCGCGTATTAGAAATAATTTTATCGCAGGTATTGTAGTTTCTATTCCTATCGGTATCACATTATATTTAACTCTATTTGTTATAAGAGTATCCAGCAAGTTAATTCCAAAAGAAATTAATCCAAACAATTACTTACCTTTTGATATACCAGGGTTAGAAATTTTAATAGCTTTGTTATTTATTACCTTTATCGGCTGGTTGTCACTTTCCTTTTTAGGAAAAAAATTTTTTGATTTATTTAATAATATTTTAAAAAAGATTCCAATACTTAGAACAATTTATTCTGCTATTGGTCAGATGACAGAAAGTTTTACAAAAACTGATAATAAACAAAAAAGTGTAGTTCTTTTAGAGTATCCAAGAAAGGGTGTATGGGCCGTAGGATTTGCGACTAAAGAAAACACTGGAATTATTAAAGATGCAGTTAAAGAAGATCTAATAAATGTTTTTGTTCCTACGACACCAAATCCAACAAGTGGTTTTCTATTGATGGTGCCAAAGAAAGATTTGATTTATTTAGATATTACTTTTGAACAAGCTTCAAAATTTATAGTATCTGCTGGAACAACAAATATAAACTAAATTTCATTGATATTAATGATTTCAGCTTTATCAAATAATTTTAGTAAAAACATGTATTTTTCTTGATTGACTTTCTCTTGGGTATCTAAAATAAATTTTTCTGCCAATTCAAACAAATCTTTATGTATTATAGGGTCAGCAAACCTAAAATTTTTCATTCCACTTTGTTGATACCCCGTAAGGTCACCAAAACCACGTAGCTTCAAATCTTCATCAGCTATAAAAAAACCATCATCAGAACTTTTAAGAATCTTAATTCTTTTTATAGCATTTTTACTCAAACCATCTTTAAATAACAAAATACAAGTAGCTTGCTTGTCTCCTCGGCCAACTCTACCTCTCAATTGGTGCAGCTGTGCTAAGCCGAATTTATTTGCATTTTCAATAATGATTACGTTTGCATCAGGAAAATCTATTCCGACCTCTATTACAGTTGTGGATACGAGTATAGAAATTTTTTTTTTTAGAAATTCTTTTAAAACTTTATTCTTTTCTTCTTTTTCAAGACCACCGTGTAATAAGCCGACAGAATTTGGAAAAATTTTATTAATTTCATTAAATTTTTTTTTAGCTGAAGAAAAGTCTAAAAATTTTGACTCATCAATTAATGGACAAACCCAAAAAATTTGATTTTTTTTAGCAATATTTTTTTTCAAGAAAGTCCAGATTTCTTTAATTTTTTTTTCTGGTTTGCTAATTGTGATAATCTTTTTTCTCAGTGCTGGTTTTTCTATAATTTTTGATAAATCCATGTCACCGTATAATGACATCATCATAGTTCTAGGAATTGGCGTTGCGGACATTAATAGCAAATCACAATCAGGACCGCCTTTTTTTGCTAAATCAGATCTTTGATTAACACCGAATTTGTGTTGTTCATCAATGACTATATAACCCAAATTTTTAAATTTAATCTTTTTTTGAAATAAAGAATGTGTTCCAATTATTATATCAATTTTTCCTGTCTCCAAATCTTTTAAAATTTTTTTTTTTTCTTTACTTTCTGTCTTACCGGTTAAAAAAACTATATTTATATTAGTGTCTTTAAAAATTCTTTTTGCAAGTTTATAATGTTGAAGTGCTAATATTTCTGTTGGCCCCATTAAAGCGCATTGATAACCACTTTCGACAACATTAGATATAGTCAGTAGTGAAACAATAGTTTTTCCTGAACCAACATCTCCCTGTAAAATTCTAAACATCCTTTTATTACTGCTTAAATCAAAATTAATTTCTTTAAGAACTCTTTTTTGATCATTAGTAAGTTTAAAATCTAACGTATTAACTATCTTATTTGAAATACTCTCTAAAAATTCTTTATTTGTTTTATTTTTTTTTATCCTTTTTCTATTTTTTGAAAGTGTAAGTAAATTTGCACATATTTCGTCGAAGACAATTCGTCTATAACTTGGAGAATTGTTATTGCTATTTATAGAATTATGTAATTCTTTGATAGCTATATTCCAATTCAATAAATTATTTTTTTTGATAAAATCTTCACTTAACCAATCTTCAATCTTTGGAAGATTTTTTGTAACCTGATCACATATATACCTGTATTTTTTTTCATTAATACCTTTAGTGAGACTATATTTAGGTATGTTTTTAACAACATAATCTTGATTTTGTAATGAAGTTACGTAGTCTGGATTAGAAATCTGATATTTATTTCTAAAAAAATTTACCTTGCCACTAATAATCACCCATTCGTTCAATGGAAAAATTTTTCTTAAATAACCTTCACGACTATTAAAATAAACTATATCTATATTTCCAGTTTCATCTTGACATAATATTTTGTTAGGTAAATTTCTTATTCTTGGAAAATAAAGTTTTTTAACAAGAACTTTGATAGTTTGAATTTTTCCAATTTCTAGGTTATTTAACTTAGATAAATTTGATCTGTTCGTTTCAGAATAAGGAAAGTTAAGAATAATATCTTTAATCTTTTCTATCCTTTTCTTTTTCAGATATTTAGATAGCTGTATTCCTACTCCTTTTAATTTATTTACATCTTGAAAAAAAAATTCTTTTTTTAGTAAATTCATTAAATATTATATATATTATATTTTAATGTCAGAAAAATTAGAAATCTTTAAAAAAAAACTTTTATACAGAGCTTCTTATAGAGGTACTAAAGAGATGGATATATTGTTAACTTCTTTTGTAAAGAATCATATAGATAAGTTTGACAGCAATTTATTGATAGAGCTTGAAAAATTTTTAGAATTTGAGGATGAGACAATCCTTAATTTTTATAATTTTGATATTAAAGAGCAAAATATTGATAAGAATATGATTTCACAAATATTTAAAAAATATAAAGTTTAATGGCGGAGAGGGTGGGATTCGAACCCACGAACGAGTTGCCCCGTTGCTGGTTTTCAAGACCAGTGCTTTCAACCGCTCAGCCACCTCTCCAGGTGATAAAAGTCATTATTTATTACTATCAAAGTAAATAAATAACAATAATTAAGTATGGGTATTTCTTATGCTAGTTAATAAATATCAAATATGATAATTAAAAAAATGACAAAAATTATCAAATTTATCTTGAGTTTAAGCTTAGTTTTTACTTCATGTAGTTTTGCAAGTGAAAATAATTTTGAAACATGGTTAAACAATTTTAAAAAAAAAGCAATTTCTGAAGGTATATCAAAAAAAGTTGTAAACGATGTGATGAATGATGCTAAATTTCTGCCAAAAGTAATTGAATACGATCGCTATCAACCTGAATTTTATGAAGATACTTTTACTTACATTAAAAAGAGGTCGTCGAAAAGAAAGGTAAAAGAAGGAATAAAACTTTATAAAAAAAAAAAAGTTATTATTGATAAAGTAGAAAACGTATTTCAAGTAGAAAAAGAACTGCTTCTAGCTTTGATGGGAATCGAAACAAATTTTGGAAAATATTTAGGAAAAATGGATATTGTATCTTCCTTGGCAACATTAAGTTTTGATAAAAGAAGAAGTGAATTTTTTACTAAAGAATTATTAATTTTACTTAAATTAGTTGACAATAGAATAATTAATAAAGAAATACTTTATGGATCTTGGGCTGGAGCTTTTGGTAATTTTCAATTTATGCCCAGAACAATAAGAAACTATGCGATAGATTTTAACGAAAACAAAACTATTGAATTAAAAAAAACAGAAGACTCTTTCGCTTCTGCTGCAAATTATTTGAAGAAAATAGGGTGGAAAAAAAATCAGCCTTGTTTTTTTAAGATAGATTTAAACAACAAAATACCAAAAAAATATCTTAATTCTTCAGCTAGATCTATAAAAAATAAAAAAAGTGTCATTTTCTTTAAAAAATATATTATGAATTTCGAAGATCTTAAAATCAAAAATAATTTAAGAGCAGCGATCATTATACCAGATAAAGATATTATTCCTGGGTCTGAAACATATTCTCCAGCTTTTATAATCTTTGATAATTATGAAAAAATTTTGAGTTGGAATAGATCTTTAAGATTTGCTTTAGCAGTTTGCACATTGAAAGATAATTTTAAAAATGAAATATAAAATAATAATTATAGCTTTATTTTTATGTTCTTGTACAATGAATTCTACAAAACTTGAAAATAGGGCACCTTATAATTCAAAAGGTTTTGCATATATTTATAATGATGAAGATTATAAAAATAACATAATAAAAGGTAAATTAAACAATTCACTTTTACAGGTGTCACATGCTTCTTTGAAAAACAATGCTTTAATTAAAATAATTAACCCTAAAACTAATGATTCTCTAACTATAAGAAACTTTAAAAGAATTGAATATCCAGATTTCTATAAAATTTTAATAACAAAAAAAGTCGCCGAAAAATTGAATATTCAAAGCGACTTACCCCTTATTGAAATTCTAGAAATTAAAAAAAATAAATCTTTTATTGCAAAAAAGGCAAAGATATATAACGAAGAAAAAAAAATTTCTTCAAATGCACCTATCACCTCCGTTAAAATATCCAATATATCAAAAAATAAAAAAACAGATAGGACCAATACAAAAGATAAGTTTGTTATATTAATTGGGACTTTTTATACCAATGATACTGCTAAATTTTTAAAAAAAAGAATCATTAAAGAAATACCTGATTATGACGTCAAAAAATTGCAAATTCGAAAAAAAAGTAATAAACAAACTGACCTAATTTCAGGACCTTATAATACTATCAATTTTATGAAAAATGATTACATTCTACTGAAAAAATTTGGATTTGAAGAATTAGATATTATTACATATGAATAAATTTTTTATTTTTGTTATATTTTATTTTACTTTAATTAATACTGTTTTTGCTAATCCAAATATTAATGCGAGAACTGGAATACTTGTAGATTATCATTCAGATAAAGTTTTATATGAACTTGATCCAGATGCCACTATTTATCCAGCATCAATGACAAAAATAATGACATCGATTATTGCATTTGATTTGATAAAAAAAGGTAAACTATCTTTAGATGATGAGTTTATTATCTCTGAAAATGCATGGAGATTGTCCCAAGCTGGTTATTCTTCAATGTTTATCATGGTCAATGATGAGGTTTCAGTTGAAGATTTACTTAAAGGTATAATAATAGCCTCTGGAAACGACGCTTGTGTTGCTTTAGCTGAAGGTATTGCTGGATCAGAAGAAAATTTTGCACAAATGATGACTGAAAAAGCCTTAGAAATAGGAATGACTAATACAAATTTTACTAACTCATCTGGAATAAATGACCCAAATAATATTTCCACAGTTAGAGATATAGCAATAATGTCAAAGTATCTAATAAGAAACTATCCTAATTATTATGAACTTTTTAAGGTTAAAAACTTTACTTGGGATAGGACTGGAGGAGATCCAATTAAACAAGGAAACCGTAATCCACTTCTTTATAAAAATGTTGGTGTCGATGGCGTCAAAACAGGTTACTTGGCTGTAGAAAAATATTCATTAGCTAGCTCTATGATAAAAAATGACAGAAGAGTAATTGCCGTAGCTTCAGGCTTTCAAACAAAAAATTTAAGAAGCTCAGAGTCTTTAAAGCTATTAAATTGGGGTTTTAGAAATACAAATACCTTTGAAATTTCAAAAAAAAATGAAACATTTTTTGAGTTAGAGACTTGGTTAGGAAGAAAAGATAAAATTAGAGCTATCACTAAAGAAGATTATTATCTGACAATTAATAAAAAAGATATAAGAAATTTAAAAGTAATAATTCAATATGAAGGTCCGATAGTTGCTCCAGTTTCAGAAAATCAAGAAGTAGGAAAATTATTAATAAAAAACAAAGATGAGATTATTAAATCACTTACACTTTATTCTTCGGAAGATTTAAAAAAAGTAAACTTTTTTAGAAGTTTAATCACCTCAATTAATTATTTGATTTGGGGAGATGTATAAAAAAAAATCTTTTTTTATAGTTTTTGAAGGTGTTGAGGGCTGCGGCAAGTCTTATCAAAGTAAAAAACTATTCAATTATCTTAAAAAAAGAAAAATCCCTGTAGTATTAACTAGAGAACCTGGAGGCACTAAAAGCGCTGAAATGATTAGAAACTTAATTCTCAAAGATTATTTTAATAAAAAGAGTAAAGAAAAATTCGATAAGTATACTGATACTTTGTTGTATCTTGCAGCTAGAAATGAGCATGTAAAAAATATAATTTTGCCATCACTTAAGAAAAAAAAAGTCGTTATTTGTGATCGATTTACCGATTCGACTATAGCGTATCAGGTACATGGTAAAAAGGTAAATTTAAAATTTATAAATGATATACATAAAATCATTTTAGATAAACTAAGACCCAATCTAACATTTGTATTAAAGGTTTCACAAGCTTCATCTAGATTAAGACTTTCAAAAAGGAGAGTTAAAAATAGGTACGACAAATTTTCTAAATCTTTTTATAGTAAAGTCCAAAGATCTTTTCTAAAAATTGCAAAAAACAAAAAAAATTACTATGTTTTAGACTCATCAAAAAATGATAAATTACTAGAAACACAAATTGTAAATATCGTAAGAAAATATATATAGATGAGTTTAATTGATAAATTTAATCCCAAAAATTCATTAGAACTATTCAATCTTAACCATTATTTTGATAATTTGAAAAATTTGATAATAAAAGGTAATTTTCCTAAAGTTCTCTTAATTTCAGGTGATAAAGGTCTTGGTAAGTCAACATTAGTAAACCACTTAGTACATTTTTACTACGATAAAGATAATTATGATTTAAAATCTAAAAAGATAAGAAAAGAAAGTAAATTTCATATGCAATTTCTAGACAATGTTTTTCCTAATACAATTTTCTTGTCTGGGTCAGAATATTCTAATGTTAAGATCAGTGATATTCGAATGATCAAAAATAAACTATTACAAACACCTATAAATAATAATAAAAGATTTATTATATTCGATGATGTTGGTCTCTTTAATACACAAAGCCTAAATGCTTTATTAAGAATTATCGAAGAGCCTAGCGATTATAACTATTTCATATTAATTAATAATAATAACAATCTTATTGATACATTAAAATCCAGATGTATTGAGATTAAGATTTTCATCAATAATATTTCCAGAAAAGAAATAGTAAGCAAATTATCAAAAAAATTTGACCAAAAAATTCATTTTGATATTGATAAATTATCAATTACACCGGGTAACTTAATAAAATATAATTTTATTATTGAAAAACACGCCTTAAATTTAGACCAAAATTATTTGAAAAATCTTAAGATTTTATTGAATATTTACAAAAAAGAAAAAAATATTTTTTATAAAGAATTAATATATTTTTTTACTGATTATTATCTTTATAATTTTAAAGAAAAAGACTCGATATCAAGTAAAGACTTCGTTTCAAATCAGTTAAGTATTAAAAAAAAGATTAATGATTTTTTTGTTTTTAACTTAAGTCAAAATTCTTTGTTCAACTCCTTAGAAAAAAAAATATTTAATGAGTAAAAATTTTTATATAACAACACCAATTTATTATCCATCTGGCAAACCGCATATGGGCCATGCTTACTCAAGTATAGTTGCAGATATTTTTGCTCGTTTTAAAAGATTAGAGGGTTGTAATGTTCTATTTCTAACAGGAACAGACGAACATGGTCAAAAAATTCAAAAAGAAGCAGAGAAAAATAATAAAGACCCCAAAAAATTTTGTGATGAGATTTCTGAGACTTTTAGATCATTAACCAAGATACTTAATTTAACAAACAATGACTTTATTAGAACAACAGAGATTAGACATTCTAAATCTGTTAACGAGATTTGGAAGCGACTTATAAAATCTGGTGATATTTATTTAGATAAATATAGCGGATGGTATTCTGTTTCTGATGAAGCTTACTACGATAAAGATGAGATTGAAGAACAAAATGGAAAAAAAATATCGAAAACTTCTGGTTCATCTGTTGAATGGGTAGAAGAAGAATCTTATTTTTTTAAGTTATCTGCGTTTCAAAAAAAATTACTTGATCATTATAAAAAAAATGAAGATTTTATCCTTCCACATTCTAGAAAAAATGAAGTTGTGAAGTTTGTGGAAAAAGGTTTAAAAGACTTATCGATTAGCAGAACATCTTTCTCTTGGGGTATACCTGTTCCTGAAAATAAAAAACATGTAATTTATGTTTGGCTCGACGCACTTACTAATTACTTAAGTGCTCTTAATTTTCCTAATACAAAAGATGAAAAATATAAATCTTTTTGGCCTGCAGATGTTCATATAATAGGAAAAGATATTTTGAGATTCCATGCAGTTTATTGGCCAGCTTTTTTATTTGCCGCCAACTTACCGCTTCCAAAAAAAATATTCGGACATGGTTGGATTCTTTCAAATGAAAAAAAAATGTCAAAATCTCTTGGTAATATTCTAGATCCAATTCAAGTAATTAAAGACTATGGAATTGATCAACTTAGATATTATCTTATAAAAGAAGTTTCTTTAGGAAATGACGGAAGTATTTCAATGGAAAATCTTAAAAACTGTATCAATAATGATTTGGCTAATAATTATGGTAATTTATGCCAAAGAGTTTTTTCATTCATAAAAAAAAATTGTGATAATAAGATACCGGCAAGGAACAATTTGAAAGATGGTGATATTAAACTAATAGAAAATATTAAAGAAAACATCCCTAAATTAATTGACCATATAAATAAACAAAATTTGAATGAGTATGTTAAAATGGTAGTAAATTTTTCTTTTGAAGCTAACAAATATTTTAATGACTCAGAGCCTTGGGCATTGAAAAAAAAAGATCCTAAAAGAATGCATGCAATTCTTCATACAATTGTAGAGCAAATTAAAAATATTTCTATTTTATTAAATCCAATCATGCCTATAGCAACCAAAAAAGTTTTAGATACAATTAATCTATCAGATAAAGAGATTTCTATAAATAATATTTTGAAAGATAACAATTTAGACTATAATTCTGAATTAAAAGATTTAAATATTTTGTTTAAAAAGATTGAAAATGATAATTGATTCACATTGCCATTTAACTTACGAGCCGATGTCAAAAACCTTAAAAGAAACTATAAATAGGGCAAATAGAGATGGTGTTAAATATATACTCACAATTTCTACAGAGGATAAAAGTTATGATAATATTATTAAAATAGTAAACGAACATAAAAATGTTTATGGAACCTATGGTATTCACCCTCATGAAGCAAAATCTCATCAAAATATTAAAAGCGATGAAATAATTAATAAAGTGAGTCAAAACAAAAAAATTATTGGTATTGGTGAAACAGGATTAGATTTTTATTACAATCATTCTGAAAAAAAAGACCAAATTAACTCGTTTGAAGAACATATTGAAGCTGCACAAGAAAAAAATTTACCGCTAATTGTTCACACAAGATCTGCAGAAAATGAAACGTTACAAATATTAGAAAAAAATTCAAAAAAAAAAGATACAAAAATACTTATTCATTGTTTTACAGGAACAAGACAATTTGCTTTTAAATTATTAGATTTAGGGGCTTTTATCTCAGCTAGCGGTGTTGTAACTTTTAATAAATCTCGAGAATTAGCTAATACTTTCAAGGATATACCAAATGAGAAAATTTTAGTTGAAACTGATGCACCATATCTTGCACCTGTACCTTTAAGGGGTAAACCTAATGAACCAAGTTACATAATACATACAGTAAAGTTTTTATCTAATCTTAAAAAATTATCTTTTGAGGAATTCTCTAATATAACAACAAATAACTTTTTTAACTTATTTGGTAAATTAAATTGAAAAAAAAATTTACAATACTAGGATGTGGAAGTTCTTTAGGATCACCGTGGATAACAAGTTTTAATGGTAAGTTAAAAAGAAACAAAAAAAATTTAAGAACAAGGTGCTGTGCACATATTCAGAAAGGAAATTTATCTATTTTAATAGACACGTCTCCAGACATAAAAAATCAATTTTTATTAAACAAAATTACATCTTTAGATGCAATTATTTATACTCATGAACATTCAGATCAAACATCAGGAATTTTCGAAATGCGTCCATTTTTTTGGAAAAATAAAAAAAAAATTCCAGTTTACGGGAGTAGGAGAACAATTAAAGAATTAAAAAGTAAATACGATTTCTGCTTTATCAATAAGAATGGTTATAAACCTATAATGAGAGCTAATATAATTAATAATAAATTTTCAATAAGTAAAAAAAAAAATAAAATTAATTTTGAAGCTTTTGACGTAAATCATGGGATGATCAACTCCACTGCATATGTTATGGAAAAAATAGCTTATATTAGTGATTGTAAGAAAATACCAAAAAAAAATTTGTTTTACTTATCGAACTTGAATTTTTTAATAATAGATTGTTTAAAATTTAAAAAACATCCATCTCATTTAGATTTTATTTCTGCAATGGATTTGATAAATTTACTTAGACCAAAAAATGCTATTTTAACTAATTTACACACAGATATAGATTATTTTAAATTGAAAAGTAAATTACCAAAAAATGTATTTCCTGCTTATGATGGATTAAGTTTTAGCTTTTAATTAAATTTTCTATTGTTTTTGTAAATTTCTTTGACGACGGATTGGTTATTGAGGAAAAAGTCTCAACAACTTTGCCGTTTTTGCCTATGATAATTTTGTGAAAATTCCACTTTGGAATAGCGCCAATTCCATAATCTTTTCTTGCCCACTGGTAAAATGGATGAGAATTACTACCTATGACATCAGTCTTTTCACTCATCGGAAATGTAATTCCAAAATTTATTTCACAAAAATCTTTGATCTGTTTATTATTACCTGGTTCTTGTCTAAAATTATTAGTTGGTATGCCTAAAACTACTAGATTTTTATCTTTGTATTTTGACCACAGCGATTGAAGATCTTCATATTGAGGTGTATAACCACATCTACTCGCCACATTTACAACTACAATCACTTTGCCTTTGTACTGATTAAGTTTAATTAAGTCTCCATTTATGCTGTTAAACTCATAATCATAAGCGGTACCATTATCGCCCGCTACTGTTTTTGTAAAGAAACTAAACATAATAAGAATAATTAATATTTTCTTCATAATTTAAGAGCTTTTAGTACTGCATCAATAGGTAAAAATATACACTTAAATCTATTAAAATTGTCGCTATTTAATAATTTTTTGAAATCAGATAATCTTTCAGGAATTTCTATATTTTTTTTGTAAGATATCCTTTTTAGAATAGTAAAATCATTTTTAAGATCAGTCAGATTTATATTTTTTATCTTTCTAGATATAAGACTTGCTGAAGCCTCACAATAAACACAAGATATTGTTTCATACTTCATAGAGCTAATCTTTTTTTTATCAGCAATTAATTCTAAAGTAATTTTATCACCGCAAGTTGTATTTTTTAATGATATTTTATGTGAGTACTTATTTTTCAAACCAACGTTTGTAGTGTTAGATGCCAATTTTATTATTTCGTTATTAATCATTTTTTTGTTGAAAATAGTAATAAAAAATATCCGAACAGCGTAGAAAGAAGTGAGCCAGTTAAAACTCCGATTTTAACTCCATCCATGTATTCAAGGTTATTTGCAAAAGCAAGATTTCCAACGAATAAACTCATTGTAAATCCAATACCTGTCAGTATAGAAACTGCATATAAAGCTGTCCACGTTGAACCAGATGGTTTGTCAGCAAATTTAAGTTTTACAGATATATAAGAGAGCGCGAAGACACCAATTTGTTTACCAAAAAATAATCCTAAAACAATTCCAAGAGGCACAGGATTAAGTAAAGATGAAAAAGTTAGTCCCTCTAAAGACACGCCTGCATTAGCAAAAGCAAAAATTGGCATTATTCCAAAGGCCACGTACGGAGACAAACCATGTTCTAATTTAAGTAGCATTGACTCTTTGCCGTTATTTGTATCATGAGGGATTGTAAGAGCTAATATAACACCTGCTATTGTAGCATGTATTCCTGATTGGTGAGTGAAATCCCATAAAAATATTCCAACAATCAAAAAAGGTATGAAACTTTTTATATTATACTTATTTAATCCTATTAGAACTATTAAAGACACCAACATCATAACTAAATATTTAATCTCAATATTACCAGAGTAAAAAAAAGCAATTATAACTATTGCACCTAAGTCATCTATAATTGCTAGCGCTGTTAAAAAAACTTTAAGAGAAATAGGAACTCTTTTACCTAGCAGTGATAAAACTCCTAGAGAGAATGCAATATCTGTAGCAGACGGTATAGCCCAACCGTTTAATGTTGTGCTATTCGAAAAATTTACCATAATATAAAATAATGCGGGAACAGCCATTCCTCCAACTGCACCAATAATAGGCAACATAGCTTGTTTTGGATTAGACAATTCGCCTTGGAGAAATTCTCTTTTGATTTCCAATGAAACAAAAAAGAAAAAAATGGCCATCAAAACGTCATTGATCCAATGAAGAACACTTAGTTTTAAACCAAATTCTTTTGTACCAAGAGTAATATATTTTTCTAAGGTAGAGAAATAGATTTCACTGAAGCCACCATTACTTATTATAAGCGCAAGTATTGCGGCAAACAACAAAACTAGCCCTGAAGCTGCCTCTAGTTTAAAAAAATATCTAAACGGTTTTGTAATATGCTGGATCATTGGTATTATTTACTTCTATAGAGACTATCTTTCAATTGCCAAAATCACTTAATTAACCTATAAAAACATACGTTCGGGGCGTAGCGCAGCCTGGTAGCGCATCTGGTTTGGGACCAGAGGGTCGCAGGTTCAAATCCTGCCGCCCCGACCATTAAAAATATGAAAAAAGCGAAAATTTATATTCCTGCTAAAACTGCTATGCAATCGGGTAGGGGTAAACTTAAAAGTTGGGTGTTAGAATTTAAAACAAAAGATACTTCGATAAATCCTTTAATGGGCTGGGAGACATCATCGGATACCCTTGAAGAAGTTGTTCTAAAATTTCCATCGAAAAAAAAAGCCATAGAATATGCTGAAAAAAACAATATATCTTACAATATTGTTGAGCCTAATAAGAAAGAATTTGTAATTAAATCCTACGCAGATAATTTTCTTAAAGATTAAATATGTGGAGAAGTTTTTTTAGAGATAAAAAGTGGTTTTATTGGTCCTACGGAGGAGGATTTTTTATTATCACTTTACTAGTTTTGCAAACCTATTTGGATGTCCTCTTCAATAGTTGGTATAAGGATTTCTATGACATTCTTCAAACAGCTGAGAAACGTGAGATATCTGAATTTTGGGAGTCAATAAAAAGATTTTTATACATAGCTTTACCTTATGTAACACTTTTTGCTTTTACAAACTGGTTCACAAGATTGTGGGCATTTAGATGGAGAGAGGCCATGACCTTTTCTTATATGCCTTATTGGAGAGCTACTGAGGCAAAAGTAGAGGGTTCTTCCCAAAGAATTCAAGAAGACTGTATGAACTTTGCAAAAATTGTTGAGTCTATTGGATTACAGGTTGTTAAAGCTATCATGACATTAATAGCATTTATTCCAATTTTATGGGTGCTTTCTTCAAACGTTAATGTTCCTTTTTTAAACAATGTATCTGGATCTTTAGTATGGGTAGCACTTACTCTTAGTATCGGTGGAATACTTATCAGTTGGTTAGTCGGAATAAAATTACCTGGTCTGGAATATAATAATCAAAAAGTTGAGGCTGCATTTAGAAAAGAATTAGTTTATGGTGAGGATGATAGAAAGAATTATGTTCAAGCTCCAACTATTTTACAATTATTTACAGGTATAAAATTTAATTATCATAAATTATTTTTACATTATGGTTATTTCGATCTTTGGGCTATATGGTACAGACAATTGTTTGTGATAGTTCCATTCCTGATAATGGCACCAGGTTTATTTACTGCAGCGTTCACTTTGGGTGTGATGATGCAAGTAGTAAACGCATTTGGAGAGGTAAAGGACGCTTTTTCTGTTTTTTTATATAATTGGACAAGGATTACTGAATTAAGATCAATACATAAGCGTTTAATGGAGTTTGAAACTGCTATAAATTATAATACTAATAAGTTGAGAAAACCTCAAAAATCTGATGTAAGAGTTTAATGGAACTCTACATCAAGCTGATTGACGTTATACTTCCAGTATTTTTTATAATAGGTATAGGATATTATCTTGGAAAAAAAGATCCTAATTTTAATACAGATTTTATAACTACCTTAGCTGGCAATATTGGGACTCCAGCTATGATTTTTTATACCATTACCTCAACAGGTGTAACTTTAGAAATTTTTATAGAATATTTTATTTACGCTTTGATTATCATTGGAGGCTTTGCAGCAATAGGTTTAATCGTTCTTGCTTTAATGAAAAAGGACGTACTAAGCGAACTACCTCCTTTAATATTACCAAATACTGGTAATATGGGTATACCTATTTGCTTATTTGCATACGGCACAGAGGGTCTAGGTGTAGCCTCAGCAATAGCATCTGTAATTATCTTACTTCACTTTACATTAGGCGTCCTTTTAGCTAAAAAAAGTTTTTCTATAAAAATCCTAATTACAAATATGCCTATTTACGGAATAATAGCAGCTGTTTTAGTTTTATATTTTAATTGGGAAGTTCCTGGTTTTGTTGTAAATACTACTTTTCTATTGACATACGCTACCATTTTTTTGGTTCTCATGTCTTTGGGGATAGCTCTGACTAAACTAAAAGTAGTCTCATGGTTGAATGCCTCCATTTTAAGCGTTGTAAGAATTGTTATTGGCCCAGTGATTGGTTTTGGTTTAATAAAGTATTTAAATTTAAGCGGGTTAGCTGCAGGCGTGCTTCTTATTCAATCTGCAATGCCGAGTGCCATTTTAACTTATTTGGTTGGATCCATGTACTCAGAAAAAAGGGTAGTTGATAGTATTGCAAGTGTTATTGTAACTTCGACTATTATGTCTTTTATTACTATTCCAATAGTTGTTTTTATAAGTCTTAAATTTTTCCAATAAAAACAGTCACTTACGTAATATTCTTAAAGTAATAATTTAATTAATAGGTAAGTATTATTTATATATATGAATGAAAATTGAGATAAGTATTAATAAATAAGGGTTATTTAAGTAAGAAAAAATATTAAAAAATTAAAAGTAAGAGATTAATATTGGTAAAATAAGCTAAATCGAGCCACCACCAAACAAAAAAAAGTAGTAAAATAGAGCTATTTAGAACACTCTAAAACAATTAGGAATCAATATTTTTGGAGCAATGCAATTACTGAATATAGTGTTTAAAAGCCCTTAGAGGGTGTTTTTTTTGTAATTTGTGATTTTAAGGTACAACTCACTGTTGTGTGGATAAAAAAAACAGTAAAATAGGGGAGAATACACCCGATCGCCCGTCAAATAACAATTCTAGAGCGTTATACCCTCTTTTTTAAGCAATAATACCTTTGTTTTTAGACCTCCTTTGCCTGAATAGCCCCCAAGGGATCCATCCGATTTAATCACTCTATGACAAGGTATTTTGTGTGGGTATGGGTTTTTTCCTATTGCATTGGCTACAGCACGAACAGCAAGCGGCTTTCCTATGGCTTTTGCTACCTGAGAATACGTTTTAACACTACCTCGGGGTATTTTACTCAAATAAGCCCAGACTTTTACCTGAAATTTAGTGCCATTAAGCTTCATTAGTAAAATATTAAATAAATTGTAAGAGATATGCCTGCTAAAAGTGCTGTTATCAGGCCTAAAGCTATCATTTTTTTGCCTTTAGCACTTGAATTATTCCAGAAATAGGAGATACCGTAAACTACAGCTATAAATGCTGCTATGGGTAGAATAAATTTAATCATTAGATTTAAAATTATATCTATTGACATCTAAAATCACTTAATATATTACTAATGATAATTAATTGTTATCACTAGTAATGATATGAATGAGTTATTAACAGATGTAAAAAAACTTCACGAGGAAACTCTTGAGAATCTCAAAAGTTCTAAAGCTAATAACACGCTGAGGGCGTATAAATCTGACTTTAAAGATTTCGGCGCTTTTTGTGTAAAACATGGTTTTAGTTCAATGCCCAGTGAACCCAAGGTTGTATCGTTATATCTTACACACTTATCAGCTAACTCAAAAATAAGCACTTTAAGACGAAGATTAGTATCTATAGGAGTAGTACATAAGTTAAAAGGTCATTATTTAGATACTAAACATCCAGTTATAATTGAAAACTTAATGGGTATAAAAAGAAAAAAAGGTAACATTCAAATTGGTAAAAAACCTATATTAATCAATCACTTAAAAGAAATAATTAATGTAATAGACAATCAAAAAATAGAAAAAATTAAAAAATTAAGAAATAGAACTCTTATACTCATAGGCTTTGGTGGAGGTTTTAGACGGACAGAATTAATTTCTATTGATTATGAAGATTTAGATTTTGTTGAAGAAGGTTTAAAAATAACTCTAAGAAGATCTAAAACAGACCAGTTTGGAGAGGGATTAATCAAAGGAATACCCTACTTTACCAATGAAAAGTATTGCCCAGTTATAAGTTTAAAAAATTGGATAAATCTTTCTAAAATAAAAACAGGACCAATTTTTAGAAGATTTGCAAAAGGATCAATGCTAACTAGTAATAGATTAACAGATCAATCAGTGGTTCTAATAATCAAGGATTGTTTGAAATTAGCAGGTATAGAAAATAAAAATTTTTCAGGTCACAGTTTAAGATCAGGTTTTGCAACAGTGGCTGCAGAAGCTGGGGCAGACGAAAGAAGTATTATGGCGATGACAGGTCATAAAACTACGCAAATGGTAAGACGTTATATAAAAGAAGCAAATATATTTAAAAATAATGCATTAAATAAAGTTAAATTATAAATAATAAAATTTAATCTCTTAAATTATTATTAATAAATACTAAATCAGAGTGAAGTATATTTGCCAAAGTATAATTGTTTGACTCAATAAGTTTACATATTTCTGATTTGATAATATTATTAATATTCAAATTTTTAATTTCTAATTTTTTCAATGATAAATCTAAATACTCGACAACAATAACTTTGGGTGAATATTTTTTAAAATCAAAATTCTTTAATACAGACAACTCTGAACCCTCTACATCTACAGATAAAAAATCAATTTTTTTGTCTTTAAATGGAGAATTTTCTAAAATCTTGTTAATCGTTTGAGTTTTAATTTTTTTAATTGCAGAGACTTTAGCTTTCTGAAAATTTGCATTTTCCTTATTAATTGTATTTAATGCTGATTTACTGTGGTAAAAAAATAAATCTGCCTCCCCTTCTTTATCAGAAACTGCAGTTGCTATATTAACATCTTTTTTTCGATAGGAATTAAATAAATCAATATTTTCATTGTCTAAGTCTATATTTATACCGCTCCAACCCTTTTTATTTAATAAGTATGTATTATTGTTTTTTATAGGATGACCACAACCTATATCTAAATAAAAACCATTTTTTTGATTTTTGAAAATGTTTAAAATAAGTAAATCTATTCCACCATAAGAATACGATATTTTTTTATGAGTTAATGACTTTAAAAAAACTTTAAAAAATTTAAGCATTTCTTTTAGATAAAATTGAGTGAAAAACGTAAGCTAATTTACATTTTATTAAATCAAAATAATAATTAAGGTTTTTTTCAGGCTCAGTTAATGGACCTTTAAATGGAGTATCGGATTTAAGATAATATTTTTTGAAAAATTTAATACTCATACCCCATTTAAGCAAAAATATTTTAGCACCGTTATTCCAAGCTTTTTTTCTAAGTGATACGGAAGAGAAATGATAAACCCTACTTTTGCCTAAACCTTTAAATAATCTGACCCCCATATTCCATAATTTCATATTAAAATCTGGATCAGATCCTAAACCAGGGCTAAATTCTTCACTAAAGCCCCCTGCTTTATCCCAAGTGGTTTTTGGCACTAATGAAGGTTGCCAATGTGTGCCTTGAAAATCCTCGAATTTTAGTTGATTAACATTTTTGAGTAATTTTTCCTCATCAAAATCTTCTAATGTTTTTCCACAATCAAATTCTAGATAAGACTCAAAAGGTTGAACCATAGTACCAGATATAAAAAAATCTTTATCTGCATGATATTCTTTTATTTCATCTGCAAATACCGAGTCCCAATTCGGGCAAAAATACATATCGTCATGCGCTAAAATAATATAATCTCTTGTAGATTTCTTAACTGCTTCATTAAAAGCCACACAAACTCCTGCATTCTTTTCACTATAAGAAATTTTGTAATTCTTATCTTTTAAAAATTCTATTGTTCCATCCGTACCCTCATTTATATGAATTATTATTTCATGTTCGTATTTAGAGTTTTTTTTTATACTTTTGAGGCATAGCTTTAAATAATTAAGATTATTAAAGGTAGGTAAAATGATGGAAAACATTATTTTTCCCAGAGATATTTCTTTTTATTTTTAATATCTAAAGATTTTTCTATAATATATTTTGCCACTAGATCTGAATTAAAGTATTTCATATACTTTTCTTTACCATTTTTAGCAATTTTTCTTCTTAATTTGTCATCATTAGTAAGTTTTTCAATTTTTGCTGATAAATCATTTACATTATTATAAAAAACCATTTCTTTATCATTAAAAAAATTTCTATATTGAGTTTTTTCATCTATCAAACACACTAAACCATTGCCTACAATTTGAGTTATTCTATCACTACTGTAGTATTTAATCGCTTCACCTCTACTTAGATTAAGGCCCATTTTCGCATTAGATACTGTTTTAATATAATGGTCTGCCCAAATAGGTTGTATTTTATCCACTCCGTATAAATCAAATTTAACATCTGGACTCTTTTCCATAAGTTTTTTCAGAAAAATAATTCTATCATCTGTTTTACCAGATTTTAATACACCTCTATGCACACCATGACTTAATGCAAAAAAAACATCAACATTACATGGCTTGTCAAAATTATTTAAGATTTCAAATGATTTATCAGATGGATTTGGCATAAAAAAACTTTTATCTTTATTAATAAAACTTAATACGTCGGGACTAGTAGTTAAAAATGTTGAGTCAACTACTTTATACTTATCTAGAATTCTTTTTTTGTTTCTTTCATAATCTGGACCTTTTTTATTTAATGGATCGAGAAACCATTGTCCAAATCTTGCATTGGGATAATCCTCCCTAAGTTCTGAAATTAAATCAGGTGAAATTAAATCTGCGTGTCCTAGCACAATGAGATCAGGTTTATAATTATAACACGTTTTTTTTAATTTATCGTTTAAATTTTTTGCTCCTTTTAAATCCTTGTATGATTTGTAATATTTTTGAATATCTCTGTCGCTAAAACCCAAAACACTATGACCTAATCTAATAAAACCATTATTAATTCTTCTACCTGTATTGAAAAACAATCTGCCATCTAATCTCTCGTTGAAATTTGTTATGTGTAGTATTCTTAAATGACTTTGATTTTTTTTTGTAGAAAAAATATTTATCTTTTGTAATTTTTCTGATCGATGTTTATCAATATTTTTGGTTATAAATTCATGAGTAAGATAAAAATTCTTTATAGATAGCGTTTGCAATTTCTTTCTTAGATTATTGTTCTCTATTAACAATCTAAGGGTTTTTTCTAAATTTTTAATGTTAAGAGTGTTTAAAATTTTTGCATTTGTGACTGTTTCTGGAAGACCACCTTTTTTAGTTATTATTACCGCACAACCATTTGCAGATGCTTCAAGTCCAGTTCTACCGAACGGCTCTTCCCATCGGGAACAAGCTACTGCTATGCTAGATTTTTTAAAAATATTAAGAACGCTTTTGTGATTTAAAAATCCCAGTATATCAGCATTTTTATGAATTAAATTAATCTTCTCTCTTTTTTCATCTCCTATAATCTTTGCTTTCCAGTCTGGATACCTATTAAGAATTTTTTTTATTGATTTAGCAAAAATATCATAACCCTTTGCACTATTTAATTTACCCACAAAAGTTATCCATTTCTTTTTTTTCTTTAAAGTTGTAATTTGATTTTTTTTAGCTGAGTGAAAAAAAACAACTAATTTTTCACTGTTAACAAATTTATTATCTAATCCTTCTAAAAATCTTTTTTTTACCCAATTACTTATAAAGTTTATTTTATAGCAGTTTCTTAGTAATTGTTTTCTATCTTCTATAGTTTTAGAGCCATCCATTGATAATGGATCATTATGAAAATAAATTGAAAAAACTTTATCTTTTATTTTTTTTTTTAACAAATTAATATAATTAGGTCTATTGTGAACTTCTATGATTGAAAATTTATATTTATTTTGGAGATTAATAAATTTATTAATATAAGATTTAGTTTGACTTTTGAAAGGACTTTTAAAAAGTTCAATATTTTTATATTTTAAATTGAATTTTTTTTTTAAATTTGTATTCCCGAATACAATTATATTTTTTCTAAATTTACTATTAATAGATGTTTCATAAACAAATAGAGAAACAGCACCGGGATAATCAGGTGAAAAATTTTCTTTGTATGGTAATAAAATTCCTATTTTCATGAATATCTTTTCTTTATTTTGTTTCTCTCAGTTTTATTATGTTTTATATAATATTCTCTTGATAATGCCTCTTTTTTTGATTTAAATCTTTCTTTATAAATTATTTTCCACCTTCTGCCTCGTGTAAATTTTGCTCCTTTACCGCTATTATGAAGTTTTAATCTTATATCCATATTATTAGTACATCCGACATATGTAACTGATTTATAGCCCTTGGATTTGAGCATATAAACATAGTAATTCATCAATTTTGATCAATAACCTTTTCCAGAATCTTTTGTTTGATCCTTTTTTAACTTACTCAGGGCCTCTTTGGCTGCAGCCGTCATATACCTTTGATCAGAACCGATAGTTACTAGCTGAAATCCTTTGTTAATCATTTTTTCCGCATATTCAGGTTTTCCATTTTGAATACCTGCCACTATATTATTTTTTTTAGCGTGCTCTAAAATCTTCATTATTACATCATAAACAGGATCTCCCTCTGGTTTATCGAAACTAGGTTTCTGTCCTATAGCTAAACTTAAGTCAGCAGGACCAATATAAATTCCATCAAGACCAGGTGTTTTCATAATTTCATCTAAATTTTCTAAAGATTCTTTTGTTTCAATCATGGCAAATTTTAAAATTTCATTATTAGCTTCATCTGCATAGTCAGACCCTCCATAAACTAAACCTCTTATAGGTCCATAACTTCTATACCCTTTAGGTGGGTACATACATGCCTTTACAAAGTTTTCTGCTTCTTTTTTGTTACTTACCATCGGACAAATAATACCATATGCACCTGCATCAAGAATTTTCATAATTTGTCCTGGCTCATTCCAGTTAACTCTAGCCATTGGAACTACCTCAGTTGTAGATATTGCTTGAAGCATTCCTACTGCATTAGGATAATCAATAACACCATGTTGCATATCTAAAGTTAAAGAATCCCAATTTTGATTAGCCATTAATTCTGCTGTAAATGAATTCGGTATTTGAAGCCACCCATTAACAGCAGATTTACCAGATTTGAAAATCTCTTTTAATCTATTCTTTCTCATTCGTATGAAATACCAAAGTGAGTATATTTTATATTCAAATAATCTTTAATAGCCATAGACCCACCTTCTCTTCCGTAACCTGTTTGTTTAATTCCTCCAAATGGGGCCTCTGCTACTGCCACAACCGGGGTATTAACAGCGACACAGCCGGTTTCTAATTTTTCTGATGCTTGATTTGCTTTTTTTAAATCAGTTGTATACACGTAGCTTGCTAGACCTAAGTCGTTATCATTAGCTCTCTTCATTACTTCATCAAAATCTTTAAAAGATAAAATAGGAACTATTGGACCAAATGGTTCCTCTTTCATGACTGTAAAATTATCTTGAATATTATCAAAAATAGTTGGTTCGTAGTAATAACCTTTATTGAAGTTAGCAGCTCTTTTGCCTCCTAAGAGAACTTTTCCACCTTCCTTTTTTGTCGTTTCAACTAATTTTTCAACGCCCTCTAGCCTTTCTTTTGTACACAAAGGTCCAAGTAAAGTATCTTTATCCATACCGTTGCCCATTTTTAATTTTTTTGTTTTTTGTACCATTAAGTCAGCAAATTCATCTTTTTTCTTCTCATGAATATAAAATCTGTTTGGTGATATACAAACTTGACCATTATTTCTAAATTTAGCTGTTATAGCCATATCTGTTACTTTATTTAAATCAACGTCATCAAAAACAATGAATGGAGAGTGACCACTTAATTCCATTGTTACTCTTTGTACTTTATCCGCAGCTTGCTTTAAAATAAGCTTACCAACTCTGGTTGACCCAGTAATAGATATTTTTTTTATAATATCTGATTGAATTAACTCAGATGAAATTGCTGCTGGATCTCCTGATAATAAATTTACAACACCTGGTGGAACACCCGCCTCTTTACATATGTCAACTATCTCCATTACACTTCCTGGGGTAATTACGTCGGGTTTTACTATAACTGAACATCCAGCAGCTAAAGCAGTAGAAATCTTTCTTGATGCCAAAATAACTGGAAAATTCCATGGGACTAATGCAGCTACCACACCAACAGGCTGATAAATTACATGTATTTTTGTATTTGGAAATCGACTTTGATTTATTTCACCAAAAATTCTTTTTGTTTCTTCTGAGTTCCATTCAAATATATCAGCTGCTCCGCCAACTTCTCCAGCACCTTCAGATAAAGGCTTCCCGACTTCTAGTGTAAGCCATTTCGATAACGTATCTACTTTTTTTCTCATTAATTCAGAAATTTTTCTTATTATTTTTGATCTTTCCCAAGGCGAAGTGTTTCTCCAAATTTCTAAACCTTTTTCTGCAGACTTCAGAGCTTTTTGAATATCTTTACTATTTGCCTTCGACGCTTTACCGATAATTTCTTCGGTGGCAGGATTTATTACTTTATAAGTTTCTCCACTTGATGATTGTTGCCATTTACCGTCAATAAACTGACCAAATTTCTCGTACATAAATTATATATAAATATTGAATATATTAAGTTAATTATCTATCTTATAAAGAATTTATGAAAAACATTCAACTTACTTGTGCTCACGCATTAGTTAAATTCCTTACAAAACAAAAAATTTTAATCAATGGAAAGAAAGAAGCATTATTTCCAGGTGCGTTTGGAATTTTTGGACATGGAAATGTAGCATGCTTAGGTCAAGCCCTTCAAGAAAATCAAAAAGACCTACCAACTTGGAGAGGTCACCATGAACAAAATATGGCTCTTACAGGAATAGCTTATTCAAGAGCGAAAAGAAGAAAGCAAATCTTTATTGCAACCAGCTCAGTTGGACCTGGTTCTACAAATATGATTACAGCCGCAGCAGTAGCAATGAGCAATAGACTTCCAATATTATTTTTACCTGGAGATACATTTGCAAATAGAATGCCTGATCCAGTATTACAACAAGTTGAACATTTTAATAATCCTGGCGTAACACAAAATGACGGATTTAAACCTGTTGTTAGATATTTTGATAGAATTACTCGTCCTGAACAAATAATTTCTACTTTACCACAAGCAATCGAAGTAATGCTTGATCCTGCAGATTGTGGTCCTGCCTGTATTTCTTTAAGCCAAGATGTTCAAGGTGAAGTATTTGATTATCCAGAGGATTTTTTCAAGGAGAGAATACATTCAATTAGGCGACCACGACCAGATGATTATCAAATAAAAAAAGCGGTAGAAGTTATTAAATCTTCTAAAAATCCAATAATAATTTCTGGAGGTGGAGTTTTTTACTCTGATGCAATGGATGAATTATCTGACTTTGCAAAAAAACATAATATACCTGTAACACAAACTGTTATGGGGTATTCTACTATGAAAAGAGATCATTCTCATTTTTTAGGTCCAATTGGTGGTCTTGGTGGAAAAGCAGCAAATAACATGGCAAAAAAAACAGATTTAGCAATTGCTGTAGGAACAAAACTAGCAGATTTCACTACAGGATCCTGGGCAAATTTTGAGAACCCAAACTTCAAGCTCGTTTCTATAAATGCATCAAGATTTGATGCAAATAAACATATGGCCCAGGCTATAGTTGGTGATGCAAAAGTTTCATTATCAGAACTATCTCTAGCTCTCGGAAGTTGGAAAGTAGATGATAGTTGGAATAAAAAAGCTCAATCAGAATTAAAAAGTTGGAATGAATATGTTGACAAAGAAAGCGGTCCAACCAATCAAAAATTACCAAGTTATGCTCACGCAGTTGGTGCAATTTATAGAAATTCTGATCCATCGGATATAGCAGTGACTGCTGCGGGTGGTTTAGTTGGTGAGGTATTACAAGTTTGGAGACCTAGAGAATTAAATACCCATGAAACTGAATGGGGTTTTAGTTGTATGAGCTATGAAATTTCGGGAGCGTTAGGAATAAAAATGGCAAATCCAAATAAAGAAATTATAGCTTTTGTAGGGGATGGTTCATACCTGCTTTATAACTCAGATATATACAGCTCGGTAATTACTAATAATAAATTAATTATAATAGTTTGCGATAATGGAGGTCATGCAGTCATTAATCGACTTCAATTGTATAAAGGTGGAAAAGAATTTAATTGTTTATTAAAAAGTTCAAAAACACCTAATCTTGTTCCAGTTGATTTTGCGTCACACGCAAAAAGTATGGGAGCAGATGGAGAACAAGTTAATTCAATATCTGAATTGGAAGAGGCTTTTAAAAGAGCAAAAAAATCAAAAAAAACATATGTTATAAGTATTCATACAGATGGTTATCAATGGCTAGAAGGCTCTGCATATTGGGAAAGCCCCACTCTTTCATTGCCAACAACTACAGAAAATAAAAGAGCCCTAAAAGAACACCTAGAAGGGAAGAAAAAACAAAGAAAAGGTGTATAAACTTTTTAATGGGAAAAGTTTATAAAGTCGGCCTAATTGGCTGCGGTCATATAGCTGAAACTTATTTTAGGGCACATAAATATTTCAATAATTTTAAGATAATTAAATGTGCTGATATTAACAAATTTGCAGCTCAAAAGTGTGCAAAAACTTATAAGATAAGTTCAGCATCGGTTAATGAATTACTTAAAGATAAAGAAATTCAAGTTATTCTAAACTTAACGATACCTAATGCACATTATTTAATAGCTAAAAAATCATTACTTAATGGTAAACACGTTTATTCTGAAAAGCCATTAGCAGTTTCATTTAAAGATGGGAAAGAACTTATAAAAATAGCAAAAAGAAAAAAACTTTTTATAGGGAATGCTCCTGATACTTTTTTAGGTGGAGGCAATCAAAAAGCAAGAGAACTTTTAGACAAAAAAGTAATAGGTAAAGTGAAGTTTGGTACAGGAATATTTGCCTATCCAGGAATACAATCCTATCATCCTAACCCAGAGCCTTGGTTTGCTAAAAAAGGAGGAGGACCAGTTATAGATATGGGTCCGTATTATTTAACTGCTTTAGTAAATTTATTAGGTCCAGCTAAAGAAGTTACAAGTATAAGCTCAAAAGGGGTAAACAATCGAACTATCGGTATAGGACCAAAAAAGGGTAAAAAATTTAAAGTGGAGTGTCCTACAACTTACTTTTCTACTATAAAATTTCATAATGGCACAATAATTAGATTAACTTTATCTTTTGATGTTATTTCTCATCTAAGGAACCACATAGAGCTTTACGGAGACAATGGTTCTATGATAGTCCCAGATCCAAATATGTTTGGTGGATCAGTTTTAATCAGTAAAAAATTAGGTAGTTCATGGAAGGACCATCAAACAAACAAAATGTCATTAGGAAAGATTAATATAAGAACCCAAAGTTCTAGAGCAAATGAGTCCCCTACTAACGCAAATTATAGAGGTGTTGGATTATCGGAGATGATATATTCAATCCAAAACAAGAAAACACATAGATGTAACGGAAATTTATCTCTTCATGTGCTAAATATTATAGAGGCAATTCATTTGTCTGCAAGAAACAATAAAAAACAAAGAATTTCTATTAAATGTGAAAAACCAAAGCCATTTTCAAATAAAGAGATTAATTCAATACTTAAATAGAACTTTGCCTACTCAAAATAGCAGCACCCCTTACTCCACTTGCGTCTCCGTACTTTGGTTTTAAAAATACTGTTTTAAGATTAGGCTCATTTATAAATGATGATGTTTTTTTTTTAATTTGATCTAAAAAATCTATTTCATTAGAAATTCCACCACCAAAAACAATTGCATCTGGATCAAGAGTTGTTACTATTAATACCAAGCATCTTGCTAAAATATCCTTATACTCATTTATAAATAAAATGGAGTTTGAATCCTTTTTTCTATATCTGCTAAAAATTTCTTTTGCTGAAATGTTCTCATTAAATTTTTCATTAAATCTTTTTTCTATTGATTTGCCAGATAGATAACCTTCTAATCTATTTGAAAAATCTAATATTTTATTTGATTTTAAGTTTGGTGTATTTGTAAGTGGCATTTGATTTAAGCTCCATTCTCCTCCTAAACCATTTGCCCCAGATATTATCTTTTTATTTATTACTAATCCACCACCACACCCTGATCCCAATATAATGCCAAATACAGTTTCATAATGGCTAGCTGATCCATCAAAAGCCTCTGATAGACAAAAACAATTGGCATCATTCTCGGAAAAAAAATTATTATCCATTTTTAATTTCAAATCTTTTATTAGATTTCTTTTATTTAACCACTGAGAATTATGTGCATTTTTAATTAACCCTGTCGTCTTATCTACTGCTCCAGGATGACATATACCTACATTAAATTTACCCGAATTTTTTTCTAATTTCTTTACGATTTCAGTTATTGTAATTATTGTCTTTTCATAATCTTTAGGTGTTTGAACTCTGTCTCTTTTTAATTCTATATTATCATTATCTAGAAGAACGTACTCTACTTTAGTTGCGCCTAAATCAATTCCTATTTGCATTAATTAGTTGGAGATCTATTCATTTCTCGAAGCTCTACCTCTAATTTATTTAATTCTTCTCCACCTGCCATCATACTTAAAAGTTTTTCTCTAGAAATATCTTTTTTTTCATATGTGCCTAAACTTTTTCCCCTATTTAATACTGTAAAACTATTTCCAACTGGATAGGCATGATGAACGTTATGTGTTATTAAAATTACTGCTAATCCCTGAGAAGCAGCTTTAACTATATATTTTAAAACAACTGAAGCTTGGTGAACTCCTAGAGCAGAAGTAGGCTCATCTAAAACAAGAACTTTTGCTCCAAAGTATATAGCCCTACTTATTGCTAAACACTGTCTTTCGCCACCCGACATTGTTCCGACTGCCTGAGATGGATCTCTAACATCAATACCTATCTGCCCCATTCTCTCGGCTGCTATTTTATTTGCTTTTTCTATATCAAATGTTTTAAAAAATGGTGGACCTTTCATGGGTTCTCTTCCCATAAAAAAATTTCTTGTTACACTCATTAAAGAAACTAAAGCTAGATCTTGATACACAGTAGCTATTCCCATATCCAATGCATCTTTTGGGCTATCAAATATTGTTTTTTTCCCCTCGACAATAATTTCACCTTCATCGGGTCTGTACACTCCAGCCAAAGTTTTTATCAAGGTTGATTTGCCTGCACCATTGTCACCAAGAAGACACATAATTTCACCCTTTTTTAATTTCATTGTTACATCTTTCAAAGCAATAACCTTTCCAAAAAATTTACTAATATTATTAAATTGAACTAAATAGTCAGACATTATTTGCTCTCTGTTACCTTCCTTCTTATATAATTATTAAAGATTACAGCAATCAACATCATTGCTCCTAAAAAAACTTTAAACCAGTCTGTGTCTACATCGGTATAAAATATTCCCATTGAAACCGTACCAAATATCAAGGCTCCAAATGCTGCACCTATAGCTGAACCATATCCACCAGTTAATAAACAACCACCAACAACTGCAGCCGCAATAGCTTCTAACTCCTTTAAAGTTCCACGCATTGTATCAGCTGAACCAGCGTCTAAAACTTGAATAGTAGCAAAAATGGTTGCTGCAACTGCAGTACCTATAAATAAACTTATTTTTACTCTACCAACTGGTACTCCAACATTGTTAGCGCCATTTTTATCCCCTCCAGATGCAAATATCCAATTTCCGTATCTTGTTTTCATTAAAATCCATGTTGTAATAATTGCTAAGGCTATGAACCATATTACAGACGGTGGAATTCCTGTGGCAAGTGGAGTTCCATCAGTTCTCAATGCAATCAGATTCATCGAACCTAACCAAGTAAAAACCCATTTAAATGTATCAGTTGCAAATATCCATGCTAATGGATCATCTTCTATTAAAACTCTAAGGCCCGGAACTTGAGTTCGACCAGTAATCAATCTTGTTATAGCTA
Organism: uncultured Pelagibacteraceae bacterium; assembly: GCA_902628815.1. GTDB lineage: Bacteria > Pseudomonadota > Alphaproteobacteria > Pelagibacterales > Pelagibacteraceae > Pelagilacustribacter. The sequence continues at coordinate 892 of CACOOK010000007.1, read as the reverse complement.
AAGTTGCTCCTCTTAAAATAAAAAGCATTGCAAGAGTTACAATAAATGATGGTAGACCTGTCCTTACCACTAATATTCCGTTAAAATATCCAACAAGAACTGCCATTGAAAATGCAAAAATTATACTCATCCATAATGGCCATCCCCAATAAATTGCTGGAATAGCTATACAAATGCCTGCAAATCCTATCATCGATCCAATTGATAGATCAAATTCTCCACCTATCATTAACATTGCAGCTGCAATAGCTATTATTCCAAGATTTGCAGAAACATCTAAAAAATTTAAAACTCCGTAAGCACTGAACATCCCCGTATCTCCGGCAACGATACCAAAGAATATGAAAACTAGTATTGCTCCACCTAAAGCACCAAGTTCGGGTCTATTTAACAATAATCTTAATTTGGAAACTTTTTTGAGTCTTTCATCCTGATTGAAATCAGTTTTTGTTTCAATACTTTTAGACTTTGTAGACATATAAAAAAAACTTAAAAAAAAAGGCCTAGTGAATAATCACTAGGCCTTTTCAATATTGTTCTTATCTATAACCTTGAGCAGCCCATTTTATTACGTCCTTCGCATTGTTAGGAGTAACAAAACCAGGTCCTGTCATAACAACGCCAGCTGGCATTGTTCCATATCTCATATATTGAGAAAAGATAGCTATAGGTAAATAACCTTGTAGATACTGTTGTTGGTCAATTAAGAACTCAACTTTTCCAGCAGCAGCAGCTTTTAGCATACCTGGCGACATATCAAATGTACCAAGTTTAACGCTTCCAACTTTACCAGCAGACTCTAATGCTTTTAGAGCAGCTTCTCCTGCAAGACCAGCTCCTAAAGTAAGAATAGTGTCATATCCACCACCTAATTTAGCAGCTACAGCTTTTT
>CACOOK010000006.1 GCA_902628815.1 uncultured Pelagibacteraceae bacterium | reverse complement strand
CACCACCCATTGATAGTCTTATTCTTAACATATTATACCTTTCATTTTAGTTGATTGAGCATTTCATCTGGGATGATCCCAGATGGAATTTTTTTACCTTGAGACATTTTTTTCATCATGTCTGACATCATTTTAAATTGTTTTAAAAGTTTATTAATTTTTGAAACATCTACACCTGCTCCTTTTGAAATTCTTTTACGCCTAGAGCCGCTTATAATTTTTGGATTCTCTCTCTCATTTTTGGTCATAGATAATATTATAGCTTCATTTTCAACTAGCATTTTTTCGTCAATATTTGCTTGATCCATTTTTGATTTCATTTTATTTACTCCTGGCAACATGGACATAACTCCTTCCATGCCTCCCATTTTTTTCATTTGTCTTAGTTGAGAGAGATAAGAGTCCATGGTAAAAATTCCTTTTTTTAATTCGTCTTCTTTCTCTTTTATTTTTTCTTCACTTAAGTCTTGCTGAGCTTTCTCTACTAAACTTACTATATCACCCATCCCTAAAATTCTGTTAGCTAATCTGTCCGGGTGGAAAATTTCAAGATCTGTGATTTTTTCTCCAACTCCAATATATTTAATTGGTTTGCCAGTAACATGTTTCATGCTTAACGCTGCTCCACCTCTTGCATCGCCATCAACCCTAGTAAGAATTATTCCAGATAGACTTACTGCATCATCAAATTCTTTAGCTACATTTACAGCTATTTGCCCTGTTAGAGAGTCAGCGACCAAGATTGTTTCAGATGGTTTTGTAATTTCTTTAATCTCTTTAATTTCAGACATCATTGGTAAATCTATTTGAGTCCTACCTGCGGTATCAAATATAATAATATCTGAGCCATTAAGACTAGCAGCATTCAATGCTCTTTTAGCAATATCAATTGGTTGTTGCTTTTCAACTACCGGCAAGCATTGAATTTCATTTGCTTCGGCAAGTAATTTAAGTTGTTCTTGAGCAGCTGGTCTATAAACGTCTAAACTAACTACCATCACTTTTTTTTTATGATTCTTCTCTATGTTTTTTGCTAACTTGGCTGCAGAAGTTGTTTTACCTGAGCCCTGTAATCCAACCAATAAAAGAGAAACTGGCGGAACAGCTTTCAAGTTAAGTTCTTCATTTTGTGAGCCTAAAATATTTACTAGTTCATCGTAAACAATTTTAACTATCATCTGGCCAGCTGATGTTGATTTTATAATTTCTTTACCAATAGCTTTTGGTTTTACATTAGCTATAAATTCTTTAGTGACTGGAAGAGCTACGTCGGCCTCTAATAAAGCTAATCGAATCTCTTTTAAGCCAGAGTCAACTTGCTCTTCATTCAATGATGGAGCACTTTTTAGCTTAGAAAAAATACTTTCTAATTTATTTGTTAAATTTTCAAACATTTTTATAACGTCCAACACCTATCGCACTAGTGGGCGAACCTTCGCTGACTAGTGTCGACACTCTTGCTTTCAAGAGCACCGCAAAAACATGTGTATTTGCGGAAAGTTTGTGGAAACTACAATTTGGGGTTTTAAAAGTCAATGAATAAATATACTAATCTAGTATTATGCCTTTGATTAATGCGTTTAGAATGGACGGTCTAGGTAATAGGTTTATTATCATAGATAGAAGAGAAAACACAATACATATACCTAAAGAAAAAATAATTCATTTAGGAAATCTCAAGTCTTTTCACCGAAATATTGAATTTGACCAAATGATATTTATTGAAAAAGAAATTAATAACGTATTTCCAATAACTATCTTTAATTCAGACGGTGGTGAGGTAAGTGCATGTGGAAATGGAAGTAGGTGTGTGGCTTACTTATTAAGTAAGCATTTAAACAATAAAGAAATTAAGTTAAAAACAAAAAATAGATTGATTAATGCGAAAATTATTGGAGAATCTGATGTTCAACTAGAAATGGGGAAGCCTGAATTTGAATGGCGTAAAATTCCATTAAAAGAGAAATTAGATCACAAAAATATAACTCTGAATATTGATGGTAAAGAATTCACTGATGGATTTAGCCTTAATGTGGGAAATCCTCATATAATTTTTTTTGTAAAAGATTGTTTTGATTATGATTTAAAAATATTAGGACCTAAAATAGAGAATCATAAATTATTTCCGGAAAGAACAAACGTTACATTTGCTCAAGTAGATAATGAAAACAATATTACAGTAAACGTTTGGGAACGTGGCGCAGGATTAACAAAAGCATGTGGAACAGCTGCTTGTGCTACTGCTGTAGCAGCATTAATAAAAAAATTAACTAAAAATGATATCAATATTAAATTTGAAGAAGGAACTTTAAATATTAAAATTGATACAAGTCTTAATATATTTATGAGAGGTCCAGTTTCAGGAATAAAACATACTAAACTTGAAATCTAAATGGGTTTATTTGATAAATTTAAGATTGGGTTAGGTAAAAGTTCAGATGAACTATCTTTGGGCTTTAAAAATATTTTTTCGCAAAAAAAAATTGACTCAAATATTCTCGAAGAGTTTGAAGAATTAATTATTTCATCTGATGCTGGTGCTGATGTAGCTAAAGAGCTTCGGAAAGATTTTGAAAACCTAAAGATTGATAAAAAATTAGATGATCATAAAGAAATTTTAAAAATGCTAGCAGATAAATTAGCAATAAAACTTCAAAAGTACGAAAAAGATTTAAGTCTCATGGGAAATGCAAAATCTGCTGTGATTGTGGTATCTGGAGTAAATGGAGTTGGAAAAACAACTAGTATTGGAAAACTTGGGAAGTATTTTAAAGATAATAATAGATCCGTTGTTTTTGGAGCTGCAGATACTTTTAGAGCAGCAGCTATAGATCAGCTGCAAGTTTGGGCAGCAAAAGTAAAAGTAGATATCATCAAATCAGAAATAAATAGTGACCCTGCCTCCGTAGCTTTTAAAACTGCTGAATTTGCAAAAAAAAATGAAATTGATGTTGCCTTGATAGACACCGCAGGAAGGCTGCAAAATAAAAAAAATTTAATGGAAGAATACAAAAAAATAATTAATGTATTAAAAAAAATTGATACATCTTTTCCAAACGAAGTAATTCTTGTCCTTGATGCAACTACTGGTCAAAATGCATTAAATCAAGTTGAAGAATTTAGCAAAATTCATAATCTCACAGGTCTCATAATTACAAAACTTGATAGTACAGCAAAAGGAGGGGTGGTCCTTGCTATTTGTAAAAGATATAATTTGCCTATAGTAGCGATTGGGATGGGAGAAAAAGAAGATGACTTACAACCTTTCAATGCTGAATATTTTTCAAAAGCTTTATTAGGTATTGAACCCTAAAAACTTTTTTAAAGAATTCATTAGTTGATCATTGAATTCCATCATGTGATCATCGTTCTCGGAAAAATAACTAAATTTTGGTTTATTGGCTTTATCAAATAATTCTACCCCCATTTTGAATGGGACAACATCATCTTTTTTACCGTGCATAATTAAAATAGGAATTTTTATATTTTTAATCTTTTTTAAAGTATCGTATCTATCTTTTATTAATAAATCGATTGGTAAATAAGGATAATAAATTTTTGCCGCATCAGCAATTGAAGTGAAAGGTGACTCTAAAATAATTCCTGCAAAAGAATTATCCTGTCCTAATTCTACAGCTACACCAGTACCTAATGACTCTCCATATAAAATTATATTTTTGTTTTTAATTCCAAAATTATTAAGCCACTTGACTGATTTTCTAGCATCATTATATAAATTTTTCTCTGTTGGTTTACCCAGATTGCCACTAAATCCTCTCCACGAAATTATAAGAATGTTTACATCTAATTTATTTAATTCATTAAGCTTATGAATTCTATTAGTTAGATCACCTGCGTTACCATGAAAATACAGAATTGTTTTATCTTTTTTTAACTCTTTTTTCAAAAACCATGATCTAAGTTTTATACCTTTATCAACTTCAATAAAAACTTCTTTATATTCAAATTGAATTTCATCTCCCGTATAATTATTTTCACTTGGATGATAAAGCAATTTTCTTTGGTATAAATAAGTGAAAAGTACAATTATTATGTAAGCTAATATAATTGACGATAAAGCTAAATAAAGATACTTCATGCTTTTTTCCTAGCAAAATAAACTCCAGTAAAGACCAGTAAGCCACCTAAATAATGAAAACCAAGGAGTGATTCTTCAAAGATAATAATTCCAAAGATAGATCCGTAAACTGCAAATAAATATAAAGTAAATCCGGCAAAGGAAGCTCCGACGTATTTTTGTAATTTGGTATATAGTGAGAAAGCTATGATACTTGGAGAAATAGCTGCAAATATAATCCAGAAAAGAAAAGTCTGATTATAGTTTGTCTTAGCAAAGTAAATATTTTCTAAAATGAAAAAAGGGAAAAGTGATATAAATCCAAACATTGCAATCAGCGTAAAGCGGGCCATTAAACTAAATTTTGATTTCCAGTTCAATAAATAGATCGAGTAAAGAGCCCAGCCTAAAGCTGCTCCCAAAACCCATAAATCACCTATTGTAAAATTAAAGTTAATTAAAAAATCTAAATTACCTTTGGATATAATTGTGAAAACACCCGCAATGCAAATTAGTAATCCTAATATCCTAAAAAAATTAATTTTTTCTTTAAAAAATAAAATTGATAAAAAAATTATTATTACTGGTGAAGACGTATAAATTATACCAATATTTGCCATGGTTGTTGTCATGCCTGCAAGATTTGGAAAAGCTCCACATATACCACAACCCATAGAACCTAAGAAAAAGAGTTTAAAAAACTCTTTATTAAACTCTTTCTTATTTTTTAAAATTTCATCAAAAAAAAATGGAAATAGTATAACGAATACCGTAAACCATCTCCAAAACGCTAGTGAAACTGGAGGTACTGACTCAACTCCTCCTCTTGCAACAATTGTATTTGTAGCCATAAAGATAGGCTGAATAAATAATAGGAGATATGGGAAATAATTACTTTTTGTTATCGAAGAAGGCTTCATAAAACATCATCACAATTACTATTCCCATTAATATATAAACAGGTAGCACATCAAAAAAACCAATCATCATGGATCTTGTCAAAGTTGTTGCAAGACCTAATAAAAAGGCTGTGCAAATAGCGACACCGACAATAATTGTTAGTTTATCCTTCATCTTTACAATTTTTTTCTAGCCAATTAGCGGTTCCCAGAAATCGAAGATCATCAAGTTTGTTACCTACTAATTGAACTCCCAATGGTAAGTCATTTTCTCCGGTAAGTAAAGGTAATGAAATTGCCGGAAGACCCATATAAGTCCAATTTTTTTGAAAGTCTGAACTTCCTGTTGATTTAAGACCTTTATCAGCGACACCGCTTGTTGAGGGAGTAATTACTCCATGATAATCTTCAAATACTTCGCTATATGAATCATAACTTTGCCGCATGAAATCTGATGCATCAGCATATTCTTTTGCAGAGTATTTCAAACCTCTGCCTATTGCATCTCTCATTTCTTTAGAAAGTTTAGTTTTATCTTTTTTATAATAAATTTGAAAATTATTAGCCATATCGGTCTCGTGAATTATTTGTACATACTTTGGAATATCTTTGAAATAGGAGGGGGTATCAAATACTTCAATATTTTTTTTGAAATTCTTTATCAAAAATTCAAAAGCTTGTTGAGATTTTTTGTTAATATCTTTCCATTTATCAGTTTTATAGAATATAAATTTTGGCTCAAATAACGGTCCTTTATCACATGCATCTACCATATCCTCCGCTGAAAAATATACGGTAGCGGGGTCGTATAAATCTTTTTTTATTAAACATTTCGCCAATAAAGCTACATCTTTTACTGTTTTACCAAATAATCCAATTGTATCTAATTTGTCTGAGACTTTTAAAACTCCAGACCTGGATATTAATCCATAAGATGGTTTGTAGCCCACAACTCCACAATAGGACGCTGGTCTTATTGTTGAGCCTGCTGTCTGGGAACCTATTGAAAGATGAGCCATATGCGAAGCTATTACTGCTGCTGATCCGCTTGAGGAACCTCCAGGAGTTCTTGTATAATCATGAGGATTTGTAGTTTTGCAAGGATGAATATATGCTAGCTCAGTTGTTGCGGTCTTGCCCATAATAATAGCACCAGAATTTTTTAGAAGATTTACTATTTCTGAGTCCTGAGAACTTGACATTTTTTTTCTAAAAACAGTTCCACACTCAGTGGGCATATCGTAAGTACCAATTATGTCTTTGATTGCTACAGGCATTCCATGAAGAGGCCCTAGTGGTTTTCCTGATTTTCTATGATTGTCAGCTTCTTCTGCTTTTTCCAAAAGCAGCTTTTTATCTAAATGTGCCCATGCCTTAACCTCTGGCTCAAATTTTTTTATTCTTTCAAGATATCTATTACAAAGATCAACTGATGATATTTCTCCAGATCTTAATTTTGACGCTAACTCATTAGCTGTGAAATTAGAAACATCAATCATTTTTTTTTCTTAGTTTGCAAATAAGAGATCAGGTAACCACAACGCAATGCCTGGAAACATATACATCAAAAACATTGCAAGTATAACTATTGCTAGGAAAGGCATTATGCCCCTAAAAATTTCCATTAATTCAACATTCTTTGCTTGAACACCTTTTAAGTAGTAGGCTGACATAGCCATGGGGGGTGTTAAAAATGAAGTTTGTAAATTTAAAGCTATAAGCATTGCAAAAAAATAAGGATTTACCTCAAAGAAAGCCACCAAAGGTAAAAATATTGGAACGAATATAATTAATATCTCCGTCCACTCTAATGGCCACCCTAATAAGAAAATAATTATTTGTGTTATTACTAAGAATTGCCAAGGTTGTAAATTCATTGATTTAAAGAAATGTTCAAATACCTCGTGTCCTCCTAGATATGAGAAAACAGACGCAAATGTCCAGGATCCTATAAATAACCACATTATCATTGCCGTAGTTTTGGCTGTTAAAAAAACTGACTCCTTAAAATTTTTCCATTTAAGTGTCTTGTAGAAATATGAAAGCACTAATGCTCCAGCTGCTCCAACTGCTGCAGCCTCTGCAGGTGTTGCGAGTCCTCCTAATATTGTTCCAAGAACTAAAATTATTAATGAGAAAAGCGGTAGGAAAGATACTAAAACCTCTCTAATTATAACTGATCGGGGAGGTATCTCTTCTTTTGGAGGCTTAGGCGCAATTGATGGATTAAAATATGCCATCGTAATTGCATAACCGATATATAAACCAGCTAATAATAATCCAGGAAATATTGCAGCTGCAAATAATCTTAGTGGCGAAAGTTGAGCTATTACTGAGTAAACAATTAGCATTATGCTTGGCGGTATAAGTATTCCTAAACAACCTCCTGAACAAATAACGCCAGATGCAAATTTCTTATCATATCCAGCTTTGATCATAGCTGGCCAAGCTAATAATCCCATTAAAGTTACAACAGCTCCTATAATTCCTGTGGCTGTTGAAAATAATGCGCATGTAATTAATGCAGCAACAGCCATCGATGCTGGTAAACCATGCGAAGCTAACCTAATAGCAAAAAATAATCTTGAAACTATACCTGCTCTTTCGACTAGGTATCCCATAAATAAAAAAAGCGGGACGGCGGTCAAAACAGTATTATCCATTACAGTATAAGTATTTTGGACAAATAATTGAAAAATCCTGTTGTCAAAAATGTGTTCCATTCTTGTAGGATCAAAGTAAGCGTAATAACCAAAGCCTACTCCCATTGCCATTAGTGTAAATGCTATAGGAAAACCAAGAAGAACAGCAAATAAAAATATTCCCATCATTAAAATTGCTATTTCTGGATTTGTTAAACTAAATAACATCTTTTTGATCCTCCTCCTGAGAGGTTCTCATTAAAATTTTTTCTGTTTCCTCAGCTACTACCATTCGTGAAGGCCAATGGCCAGTTTGAATACAAATAATAGACCTTAATACTTCACTGATGCCTTGAATAATTAACAAAATTCCTGCAGCGGGTATTAAGGATTTTGCCATGTAAATTTGAATTTGTGCTGGACTATTCCAGCTTGTCTCTTTAATTTTCCAGGCTAAAGATGCGTACTCATAACCATAAAAAGCTAAGGCTAACACTCCAGGAAAGAAAAAGATAAAATATAAAACAAGATCAATATAAGCTTGTGTCTTTGGTTTGAATAATCTGTAAATTACATCTCCTCTAACATGTGCTTCGGTAGAAAGAGTGTAAGCTCCTGCCATCATAAAAATTGCCCCATACATCTGTAAACTAAAATCAAAATTCCATAAAGTTGGTGAATTAAAAGCATAAGCCATCACAACTTCGTAACATGTTCCACCCATTAAAATTACAATTAGCCATGAGAATGCTTTTCCAACCGAAGTTGATAATTGATCTGCAAAATGAATAAATCCCCTCATGAATTTTTAAACTATTCTAATTTTTTTATAATTTCCATAAAAAAAGGGGGCGTAAAAACGCCCCCTTTTATGTTTAAAATATAATTAAATTTTTACTTTTGCTATTGAGCCGAACTCGTTCTCGTAAGCCAACTTATAATTAGGTTGGTTCATGAGTAAGTATTTCATAACTCTTTTAGCGTATTTCTTTTGTGAATCTACAATCTTTTTAAAGAATGGATCTTTCTTATTGAAATCACCGATTACTTTATCCCAACCTTTTAATTGTTGAGCTAAGATCGCATCTGAAGTTTGATACACATTTACTTTATGCTGGTTCATCAATTTAGATAAGTCAGCTGAGTATCTTACTAATGCTTTAAAGTAGTTATCACTGTTCGCAGCATAAGCAGCATTTTTTAGGATAGCCTGATGTTTAGGCGATAATCCATTAAATGTTTTCTTATTTACTGGAATTTCAAACATCTCTTGAGATTGGTGGAAGCTTCCTAAGTGATAATGCTTAGAAACATCTTGCATACCAAACTGAGAGTCTGAAGTTGGGTTGTTAAACTCAGCAGCTTCAATCAAACCTGTCTTCATTGCAGGCTGAATTTCACCACCAGGTAATTGTCTTACAACCATTCCCATTGCTGTTAATACGTTAGTAGCTAATCCTACTGTTCTGTACTTCATACCTTTTACATCAGCAACTTTTGTGACGTTCTTTTTGAACCATCCAAAAGGCTGTGCAGGCATTGGCATATGGAAGAAACCAATATAATCGAAACCAACTTTTGCAAGTGTTTCATCGTAAAGTTTTCTACCTCCACCATACTCTATCCATCCCATAATTTCTTGAGATGACATTCCGTATGACGGACCAGTACCAAATAAAGAAGCTGCTGGATTTTTTCCATACCAGTAAGCTGTTACCCAGTGTCCCATATCAAGTACACCTGAACTTACTGCTTGTCCGATTTCCGAAGTCTTAACTACAGCTCCAACTGGCTGAAGATCAATTTTTAATTCACCTCCAGACATGTCGCCTACCATTTTTGCGTAGTCGCCAGCCATTTCAAAGAAAATGTTAGCTCCTGACGGCCAAGCCGCTTGCATCTTTAAAGTTTGCGGAGCACCAAATGCAACGTTAGGCATTGCAACTGTTGCTGCTGCTGCAGCACCCGTAGCTGCTGCTGCTTTAAAGAACTTACGTCTTGATGGAGTTTTTACTCCTTTTTTTATTTTTGACATATGTCCTCCGTTTGTTAATTAACTTTGAGATTTAAACATAAACTCAAATCAGAGTCTCGATATTTTTAGAATTATTTTAAATTGCAGATTCAATCTCTAGGTGTACTAATTTACCTTATCTCTAGGTTTCTTACCGGAAAAAAAGTCTTCTAAATTTTTTGTAGCTCTAAATGCCATATCCCACCTAGTTCTTTTTGTAGCACTTCCTAAATGAGGGAGTAAAAAAATATTTTTTAACTTCAAATATTCTGGATGAATTTTAGGCTCGCCATTGTAAACATCTAAACCGTAAGCAAATACTTTTCCGTTTTTTAATGCTTCAATCATAGCATCATCATCAACTATATCTCCTCTGGCTGCGTTACCTACAACAGTATTTTCATCCAAATAACTTAGAGTTTCTTTGTTTATAAGTTTCGTTGTTTCAGGAGTTGCAGGACAATTGATTGACAAAAATTCGCTCTGCTTAAAAAGACTTTTTAAATCTTTATGATAAGTTGCACCATCTTCTAAGTCAGGTGAAAGTTTAGTTCTATTATGATAGTGAATTTCCATATTAAATGCTTTTGCCCTTTTAGCAACTGCTCTTCCTATTCTACCCATTCCAAGTATACCTAGTCTTTTGTTAGACATTTGTTTTCCTAACAAGAAGTCCCATGACCATTTCCAACTTTGAGTTTCAGCAGCTAAACGACCTTCATAAGCCTTTCTAGAAGCGCCTAATAAAAGAAGAATCTGAATATCTGCTGTGGCATCTGTTAAAACATCAGGGGTGTTTGTGACTATAATATTCTTTTCTTTTGCAGCTTTAATATCTATATTTCCAAAACCAACTGCGCCATTAGCAATAATTTTTATCGAGCTCGAAAGTTTAGAGATAGTATCAGCATTAATAGGATCTGAAACAGAACTTAATATTCCGTCAAAATTTTTTGAACCATCTATTATTTCTTGAGGTTTATAAATCTTGTCGTCTTTATTTAAATTTACTTCAAACAATTCTTTAAGTTTCTCCTCATTTTCTTTCAGGAGTCTTCTAGTAACAAATATCTTTTTTTTCATTTTAAAAATTATTCAATTTATATGGCTTAGGGCCTCCGGTAAACCAATCTAATAATTCTACAGTATGTATAATTGGTATTCTAGTGCCTGCTGAAATTTGTGTCATACAACCAATATTACCTGTTGAAATAAAATCAGGTGAAATTTTTTCTATGTTGTTTACTTTATTTTTTAAAAGTGATTTGGCCATCTTTTGATGTAAAATATTGTAAGTACCAGCAGAACCACAGCACAAATGCCCCTCGGGAATATCCAATACTTCGTTACCAGTTTTAGAAATTAAATCTTTTGGTTGATCATGAACTTTCTGACCGTGTTGCATTGAGCATGCTGAATGATAAGCTATTCTATATCTTTTTTCTGAGTTTAAATTTATATTTAATTTTAAATTTTCATGGAGATACTCGGTAATGTCTTTAGTCAATTCTGAAATTTTTTTTGCTTTCTTTTTAAAGTCTTTATCATTTTTAAAAATATGACCATAGTCTTTCAAAGTTGTTCCACATCCAGATGTATTACTTATTATCGCGTCCAATCCATTTTTAAGATATTCTTCATGCCAACTTTCAATATTATTCTTAAACGACTCGTGCGCTAATTTTTGTTTACCCAAATGATGGTTTAAAGATCCACAGCAATTAATGTCTGGCATCACGACAACTTCAACATTGTGCCTATTTAAAAGTCTTATAGTCGCCTCATTTATTTCAGGTGAAATAACTCTTTGAACGCATCCAGTTAATAAAGCTACTCTTGAAACTTTCTTACCTTTGTTAACTTCGTAAACTTTCTGTTCTTTTAACTTTTTTCCTGGGATTTTATCTGGCATTAAATTTAATGCATTCCTGAAAAATTTTGGAAGTAAAAAACTAAATGGTTTTATTAATTTAGAAGATAAAGCCATTAACAAAAACACTTTTGGTCTTGGTAATACAAATGAAAGTATATTTCTAAATACTCTATCTAAAAAAGGTCTTTTATAAGTTTCTTCAACATAATTTCTACCATGATCAATCAAATGCATATAGTTCACTCCTGAAGGGCAAGTAGTCATACAGGAGTAACATGATAAACAACTGTCTATATGTTTTGCTATTTCTTTTGTAGCTGGTTTCTTATTCTCCAACATATCTTTAATGAGATATATTCTTCCTCGAGGTCCCTCTAATTCTTCTCCATTAATTCCGTAAGTAGGGCAAGTGGCGTTACACATTCCACAGTGAACACATTTCCTTATTATTGTTTCACTCGTTTTGTTATCTTTGTCTTGAAGCTGTTTGTTAGTAAAAGATGTCTGCATTTAAATTCCTGTATACATTTTTCCCGGATTAAAAATTCTTTTAGGGTCAAAACTCCTTTTAATTTTTTCACTTATTTTATACTTAATTGGATCTATTGTAAAAATATCAGCAGAAGCTTTTAGATCCTCTTCAACTTTGATCAATGTGATATAACCTTCATGTTTTTTTACTATATCCTTTATTTCACTTAGAATTTTTGTATTCAATTGATCGAATGAGGCCCAGATTAGACTGCCCCCCCCAATCAATAAAATATTTTATCTCAAAATCTTTAAGTTTTTGAATGACTTGTAAAGTTTCACTAATTGGGAGAACCACCCTCAATAAATTACTTTTTAAACTTTTAAAAACCTCCAAATTTTTTGTCCTGCTCCAAAAAATATTACTTTGTGCATTGTCTAAAATAGAAAGCTCTTGATCCAAGAGACTTAATTCTTTGGACAATCTGTTTAATCTTTGATCTACAGAATTTATTGGGCCCTCAATCCTAATAGCAGTTAAGCCTCCGTCGTGTGTTAGATCATTTAAAACAAAATTTTTTCCAAAATAGTCTGGATAAAACACACCGCCAGATGGATCTGTTGAAGATGACAATGCTTTTCCAAGAAAATCTAATGCTTTTTTAATATGGGGATTCTTTATCACTAAAGTTTTACTTGTTTCTGGTTTTGGTAAAACTTTTATTGAAAGCTCAGTTAGTATTGTAAGCGTGCCAAAAGATCCCGATATCAATTTACTTAAATCATAGCCAGTTACATTTTTAACTACGGTTCCTCCTGATTTAATAGTTTCGCCTTTTCCATTGATCCCTTGAAATCCAAGTATATGATCTCGAACACTGCCAACTTTAAATCTTCGTGACCCAGCAAAATTACATGATACAACTCCACCAATAGAACCGCTGTTGCTTTCGCCTGAAAATAGATAACCAAAATCATTTGGTTCAAATGCTAATTGTTGATTATTTTTATCTAGCTCCTCTATTATTTCTTTTAACGGTGTGCCAGCTTTAACTTTGATGTAAAGCTCTTCAGGTTTATAATCAATTATACCTTTATAATCTGATAGATCTAAAGTTTTTTCAGACTGAAAGTTTCTACCAATTTTATTTTTTGATTTTAATCCATTAATTTCTAGAGGTATATTTTTTTTATAACAATTTTTAACTATATCGACTATTTCCTCTCTAGAAATCGGTTTATAAATATTTTGATTAAAATCTAGGGATGTCTGGGAATTTTGTTTTTCCTCCATGGACATGAACTCTCCCTTCCTCAGCACATTTTCTAAGTATTGGATAAACTTTTCCAGGATTTAATAAAGAATTTGGATCTAATGCTACTTTAATAGTTAATTGCTGTTGGATATCTTTATCATTGAAAGCTTCACACATTAACTCTCTTTTCTCTATCCCTACTCCGTGTTCACCGGTAAGTGCACCGCCAACTTTTACGCAATACTTAAGAATATCCGCACCAAATTCCTCACATTTTCGAAGTGACTCTTTATCATTTGCGTCAAACATTATTAAAGGGTGAAGATTTCCATCTCCTGCATGAAATGCATTAGCTACTGGCAAATCATATTTTTTAGACAGTCTTGATATTTCATTTAAAACCTCAGCAAGTTTTCCTCTAGGAATTGAACCATCCATACACATATAATCGGGTGCTAGCACTCCGCAAGCTGGAAAAGCTGCTTTCCTACCAGCCCAAAACTTCAATCTTTCCTGATTTGATTTACTAATTTTTAAACTAGACGAATTATTTTTTTCAGCAATTTCTTTTGTCTTTTGAATGTAAGCTTCAACTTCGTGCTCTGTTCCGTCAAATTCTACAATCATCATTGCTTCAGCATCAGTAGGATAACCTGCTTTAGAATAATTGTTAGTTGCTCTCGTTAGAGCTTTATCCATAATTTCCATCCCAGCTGGTATACATCCTTCTGCGATTATTTCTGCAACACAGTTTCCTGCATCTTCTATTGATGGAAAGCCCACTAGAGCTGCTTTCACAACTTCTGGAGATTTTAAAATTTTTACAGTAACCTCTGTAATTACACCAAGCAAACCCTCCGAACCAGTCATCAAACCAAGGAAATCGTAACCCTCGGAGTCCATAGCTTTACCACCAAATTTAGTTATAGTTCCATCCATTAAGACTACTTCGATGCCCAAAAGGTTATTAGTGGTAGCTCCATATTTAAGTGAGTGAACACCACCAGAATTTTCTGCAACATTTCCGCCTATGGAACATGCAATTTGGCTCGATGGGTCCGGAGCATAATAAAAACCTTTATCTTGAACTGCATGTGTAATTGCTAAATTTGTAACACATGGTTGAGTAACTACACATCTGTTTACATAATCAATTTCAATAATCTTGTTAAATTTGCCCATTGCCATTAAAACACAATCCTTTAAAGGCATTGAACCACCTGATAAACCTGTTCCAGCTCCTCTTGGAACTACTTTAATTTTATTCTCGTTACAGTATTTTAAAATTTGACTAACTTCCTTAACAGTCTCAGGCATAACCACTAAAAGGGGCATCTGTCTATAAGCAGTCAGGCCATCGGTTTCGAAAGGTCGCAATTCGTCTTGATTAGAAAGAACGTTTTTAGAATTTATAATTCCACGAAGATCTGATGCGATTTTATCTTTATTAGACATAATTGCATCATCAACTTTTGGCATTTGTAAAGAGCTCATAATCAATCCTACTTAAGCATTTTTGAAATTTTTTCTAGTGCTTTTTGAATGTTATCCCTCGATGCGGCAAAGCTAAAACGAACGTAATCTGTTGATGTTTTGCCAAAAGCAGTTCCAGGTACAATTGCCACACCAGCTTCATGCATACATTTTTTTGAAAATTCGCTTCCACTCATCCCTGTTCCTTTTACATTTGGAAAAGCATAAAACGCGCCACCAGGCATACTACATTCCACACCAGGTAAATCATTTAATCCTTTATGTATTAGTTTTCTTCTTTGATCAAATTTTTCCATCATGTGGTGAATAGAGTCATCAGGTCCATCTAGCGCTGCAATTCCAGCAAACTGAGATGGTGCGTTTACACATGAAAAACTATTAATTGCTAGTTTAGTAACATGAGGAATTAAATTTTCCGGCCACACACTCCAACCCATTCTCCACCCAGTCATGGAGTAAGCTTTACTCCATCCATCTAAAACTATTAATCTATTTTGTAAATCAGGGTAATTAAAAAAAGTTGGCATTTCTTTTCCATCAAAAATTTGTCTACTATAAATTTCATCACTAAGTATAGTTACATGAGGATGTTTCTTTAAACCTTCAGCAAGAAAATCAATTGCAGGTTTTTCAACAAAACTTCCAGTTGGATTATTTGGATTTATTAAAATAACAAGACGAGTTTTATCTGTTATCAAAGATAAAATTTTCTCCGGGTCGAATTTTAAATCTTTTTCTTTTGTTAAATCATAAGGAACTGCTTTAGCTCCTGTGTAGTTAATCATTGACTCATAAATTGGAAAACCTGGTGTTGGATGGACTATCTCTGCTCCAGGCTCTCCAATCATTTGAATTGCAAAGTACATTGTAGGTTTACCGCCTGGCATAATCATAATTCTTTCTGGACTAATTTCTTTTTTATATAATTTTTTTATTTTTCTAGAAACTGCTTGCCTACATTCTGCAATTCCGTTAGCTAAGACATATCCATGATGTCCATCGTCAATAGCTTTTTTTGCTGCATCCATAATATGTTTAGGTGTCATAAAATCTGGCTGACCTAAACCTAGGTGAATCATTTCTTTGCCTTGAGCCTCAAGTTTTTTTGCTTCTGCTAGAACACTAAAAGCTGTTTCAGTTCCAAGTCTATCTAAATTTTTCGCTAATTTCATACTTTAACCTAATATTTATTATCACTTTTGAAAACTAGTTTTTTTGCATCACCTATATGCAATTTTTGTTTTATTTAGGTCTTTAATGCTTTTACATCCTAATAAAATCATATCTCTTCTGATTTCATCTCTCATTCTCTTTAGAATTTGCTCTACCCCTTTTTGACCTCCGGCTCCCAATGCAAACAAAAAGCCTTTTCCAAAACTGCAAGCTGTTGCTCCAAGAGATAGAGCTTTAAGAACATGTGTTCCTCTTCTTATTCCACCATCTAAAATAATTTCTATTTTTCCTCCAACCGCATCAGCTATCTCAGGTAATTGATCAAAAGGAGATCTTGATCCGTCAAGTTGTCTTCCACCATGATTAGAAAGCATGATAGCAGATGCACCAATATCAACTGCTCTTTTAGCATCTTCAACTGACATTACTCCTTTTAGAGCAAAAGGCCCTCCCCACTTCTTGACTACATACTCTGCATCTTTCCAGCTCATTGCCGGATCATATTGCTCATTTATGTAATCCATAACACCTTTAGCAATACTTGATCCTTTTTTTGTCCAATGAGAGACATTAGCTAATTCAAATTTTTTATTGGTTAAGTAATTAAAAGCCCATTTAGGATGCATCATAAAACTTAAAATACTTTTAGCTGTTAATTTTGGTGGAGTAGTAAATCCCCATCTATGATCTCTTTCTCGATTTCCAGCAACGACTGTATCGACTGTCAAACACATGGCTTTAAAACCAGAACTTTTACACCTATCAATTAAATTATCAGTTAACCCCTGATCTTTATGTATATAAAGCTGAAATAATTTAGGACCACCTGATATGTTAGCAATTTCCTCTATAGAGGAAGTTGCCATTGTTGACATACTATAAAATGTTCCAAATTTTTCTGCTGCTCTTGCTGAAGCTTTGTCGCCATCGTGATGGTAAAGTCTTTGCATTGCAGTTGGGGAAAGGAATATAGGTAAATCAATCTTTTGTCCAAAAACATTAGTGGAAAGATCTGGCTCCCCAACACTAGCTAATATATTTGGAACCAAATCGCATTTTAAAAAAGACTCAGTGTTTCTTTTAAGAGTTGTTTCGTCATCAGCTCCGCCATCAATATAGTGAAAAATTGGAGCAGGTAAATTTTTTTTGGCTAGTTTTCTAAAATCATCAAAATTATAACAATCATTTAAATTCATTGTTATTAAAAATTTTTAGAAAAGGTTATTTGCTGATTGTCAGTTCCTGGGTTAGTATCGCCCCAATTATTATTTGATATATGACTATAGCTATAGCTTAATTTAGAATTTTCAAAAATATCAAATCCTAATTTTATCTCACTTTTAAATTCTAAAACGCTTCCTAAGTCTTTTCCATCACCTTTTTCATAATAGCCCGGTGAAAAACTAGGTAAAATTTTTATTGGGCCTAAACCATACTGTCCCTCCACTCCAGTATATAGATAGACTGAACTGTCTCCAGTAATAAATCCGCCCGTGATAGGCTTAAACTTTCCAAGAAAAGTATCTCTGAATAAATCTGGGTTTTTGTGCTCAATACCAAACAAAGTTGTTTGATCATCACCTTCTTTATCTATTACGTCAAATGTACCTGTATAAAAGGACATTTCCTTATTTACCTCATCTGCGTAAAGCGTTGCAAAGAAACCTATGCTTAAAACAATCCAAGATAAATAAAATTTTTTCATGTAAAAAAAATACAATTAAATGAAGAATATGTACAGATACTTTTATGTTTTTTCTCTTTTTTTTCTAATTAAATAGAAAATTATTAATCCTCCACCAATTAAAAAAGCGTATGGTAAGAACCAAAGCATAAAATTTTGTCTGTTGAGTTGTGGTTTGTAAATAATCCAATCCCCATACTTTTCTGCCATAAAAGAATAAATTTCCTCTTCTGTTTTCCCTTCTTCAATCAAATCATTAACTACAAGTTTTACAGTTTGGGCAAAATCTGAATTGGAGTCAGAAATAGACTGACCTTGACAAACTAAACATCTTAAGTTTTTAAAAATTTTATTTTTTTCCATTGATTTTTCTTGAGCGCTTAATGAAGTAAAAAAAATTACAAAAATTAAAAAAAATAAATTATTTTTCACCAATTTCCTCCAAAATTTTCTCATAATCTTCTTCAACTAGTGGCCCAACAAATTTTTCAATGATTACTAATTCTTTATTTAAAAGTATACTCTCTGGTATACCGTAAATGCCGAAATTTATACTTTTTTTTCCGCTTTCATCTTTTAAAAGAATACCGTAAGGATTTCCTAAATCCTCCAAAAAGTTTTTAGCATTTTTTTTTTTATCTTTAAAATTAACTCCAACCAAAATTAATGACTTTGACTCTTTTAAATTCATTAATATTGGATGTTCAGCTCTACAAGGTCCGCACCAGGATGCCCAAAAATTTATTAATGTAAAACTATTATCTTTAAAACTTTTAGTATTAACAAACTTTTCGTTATTAAAACTTTGGATTTCAATACTATCTAATTTTTTTCCAACCAAATTAACTGTATCGTAGCTATTATCTTTACCCAAGCTTATATAAAAGATCATAATTATAAATATAAAAATTATTGTAATTATTGATTTAATTAATTTTTGCATTTTTAAAAATTCTAAGGAAACCTCCAAAAACTAACATCGCAACTGATATCCAGATCCAAATCATTAAGGGTTTTTTCTGAAATTTAATGTTATAAAATTCTGATCTATCAATATTACTCATTGTTAAATAATAATCTTTAATTAAGTTAGTTTTGATCGCTGCTTCGTAAGTCAATGTTTCTGGATTATCATAAATTCTAATTTCTGGATTAAGAGTTCTTTCCTCTTTTAAAAGTATATTCTTAATCTTTAGATTGCCTATTATTGCTTTATAATTATTGTAAGTTTTTAATTCTAAATTTTGTAATTGAATTTCATAATTATCAAAACTTTTTACTTCACCAACTTTCATATTAAAATCTTTCTCTATTGAAAAGTTGTGGTTTAGACCAATAAACAAAACGAGAAAGCCAAAAGAAATGTGTGATATCGTTCTAGCTAAATCAAATCTAGACTTTAAAATAGAATTTACTAAATCAAAAAAGGATGAAAGTATTAGAAATAAAGAAGAAATGATCACTAGGTTTGATAAAATCGTGGAACTTTTAAAAAAATAAATAATAGAGAAATTTACCACTAAAGCTAGAAACAATAATAAAGCAAAATACCCTAGGTTATCAAATCTATTTTTAACCCATTTTGCTTTTGGGCCTATTGCCATAAAAAATAGAAATATAACTACGACTGGCAAAATAACAGTATTATAAAATGGTGGTCCAACAGAAATTTTATTATTTGTAAGAACGTCTGTAAAAATTGGATAAAGTGTACCAACTAACACTGTTAGTAAATAAAACATCATAAACCAATTATTAATTAGCACAAACGTTTCTTTACTATTAGAATATATTAGTTTGTTCTCTTTTCTATATTTGTTTAATAGCAAAAAAAGTGATCCAAAAATCATTACGCTTAAAAAAGATAAAATATAAATTCCTCTACTGGGGTCGCTAGCAAACGTGTGGACAGAATTTAATATTCCAGATCTTACTAGAAAAGTACCTGTAACACTCAAAGTAAAAGTAATTAAACATAAGACTATTACCCAAAAATAAAGTAAATTTCTTTTTTCTAAAACAAGCAATGAATGAAGGAGAGCAGTCATCGCAAACCAAGGTAATAATGATGCATTTTCGACTGGATCCCAAAACCAGAAGCCGCCCCATCCTAATTCATAGTAAGCCCATATCGAACCAACTAGTATGCCTAAAGTTTGAAAGCCCCAAGAAATTAAAACCCAATTTTTTATTGAAAACGCAAATGATTTTTCAGAGTAGTTTGTTATTAATGATGCTATAGCAGCTGAAAAGTATATAGATGACCCAACAAAACCTAAATAAAGTAGTGGTGGATGTATGGCTAATGCAGGATCTTGTAAAATTGGATTAAGACCTAATCCCTCTTTAGGTATTGGTGATAAAGATAAAAAAGGATTCGAATTAAATAATATAAAAAACAAAAAACCTAGTATTAAAATGTTCTGAATAATTAAAGTATAAAGTCTATAATTTTTTGGATGATTATTGTTGTATATCAAAAATAAAAACGAAAAAAGGGTCAGGATAATAATCCACAGTAATAAACTTCCTTCATGATTTCCCCAAGTGCCTGAGATTTTGTAGAATAATGGCTTTGCTGTATGAGAATTTTGGTAAACATTAATTAAAGAAAAATCTGAAACGACATAAGCAGCAATAAGAGTAAAAAAACAACCTAAAACTAATGTGCTTTGTAACAAACTTATTTGATAAATTTTTTTAAAAATGATCTCGCGTGAAGATTTAATACATTGGTAAGAAAAATAAATTATAGTTAAACTTAATAATACTTTAGAAAATAATAGTATATTGCCTAAATTACTTAGCATCTTTTTTTTTGATTCCTTTTAATTCAGGAGGCATATAATTCTCATCATGTTTTGCTAAAATTCTATCAGCAACAAAGAATTTTTTATCTTGAAGTTTACCCTCAGCTACTACTCCTTTTTCCTCTGTAAATAAATTTGGTACAGTGCCACTGTAACTCACGTTTAGTTCATTTTTAAAATCTGTGATAACGAATTTTATTTCATCGCTATTAATCTTTAGAGAATTTTTTTTTACCATACCGCCTACTCTAATTTTTTTATTAAAGATTAAATCCTCGCTCGTTTTTATATCTGTCGGTGATTTAAAGTATAAAATATTATCGCTGAGTGACTTTAGAATAAGAAAGACTGCAAAAACTGTAAGTATTAGAATTAAAGTTAAAAAAGATGCTCTTTTTTTAACTTTAAAAGTCAGCATTAAATGCTTCAGATGGTTTTATTGTATGAGGAAACAACTTGTGAAGCAATTTTAGAACTTTCTAAAAGTGTTTTTCTTTTTTTAGTAGAAAGTTCTTCTATCTCCTTTGCAAATTCTTTTTCGTATTTTCTCAGTGTTTTTAATGTCTTAAAATAAACAATCAAGCAAGTTAGAGCGGTTATTGCAAAAGATGACCAAACAAAAACTCCATAGCCATTCATGTAAATTAAACTTTCTATCATAATCGTTTTAAATTTTTCTTCTTTATTCTAATGATTTCTGTCTTATATTTCATTAGAAAAATTAGCGCACAATAAAGAATTAATACAAAAAACATGAGTAATAAGGGGACTATCATTGAGGAGTGAATAGTGCTTGCTCCAGCTATTTTGATGCTTGCAGGTTGGTGAAGTGTATTCCACCATTCTACTGAATATTTAATTATAGGTATGTTAACAGCACCCAAAATAGCTATTAAACTTGAAATTTTATTTGCCCTATGTTGATCTAAAACATATTTGTTAACAAAAATAAATAAAAGATAAAAAATTCCTAAAATTAACATCGAGGTAATTCTAGCATCCCAGGCCCAAAAAGTTCCCCATGTTGGTTGGCCCCATAAAGCTCCAGTTACGATTGCAAGACAAGTAAACATAAGTCCAATAGGAGCAATACTTTTTGAGATTAAAAACAAATTTTTAATTTTAAATATAAAGTTCAAAATTGACAAAAAAGCAATAAGCGTAAAAGAAGCTAACCCTATCCATGCAGCTGGTACGTGAACATACATTATTCTAACACTATCACCTTGTAAATAATCAGGTGGAGAAAATATTAATGCAAATGAAATTGCCACTATTAATAAAACAAAAAATATTGAATTAATAAAATTTGTAAACTTTTCAATCCAGAAAAATATATTACTATTATTAAAAAACTTTATCATTAGATTTAACTACTATAATATTTTTTTTTTGTGAAGTTTCATTTTGAGCCCAACTAAGAATGGGAGGGAGTAATATAAGAAGTATATTCTTAATTGGGCTATAACAATTAATTAATACTCAATTTATTTGTCCCAGGTTTGAAGAAATAATGTTTAATTTTAGGCGATTAATGCTTAATTGGAGATTTTGAGGTAACTAGAGCCTTTTTTACCCGTAAAAATTTCATCAATTAGTGGATGCTTCACTGGTTTTTTGGAATTGTCTAATAATAAATTTTGCTCAGAAACGTATGCCTCATAAGTCACGTCGTTACTTTCTGCTAATAAATGATAAAATGGCTGATCCTTTCTGGGACGTACTTCTTTTGGAATTGATTCGTACCATTCCTCTGAATTATTAAATTCAAAGTCTACGTCGTAGATAACACCCCTGAAGTCAAAGTGACGGTGTTTTACAACTTCACCAATGGAAAACTTCGCGTTATTGCTTATGGTCATACAAGATAGTTAATATCTTTTTCATTAAAATCAATAACTAATTTATAATATTTTTAATATGTGTTACTCTTTAATACTGTGAATAAGTCATTTTTAAAGTTTGTCACTGACTTCGGACCTTTATTAATTTTTTTCATTATTTATTATAAAAGTGGAAAAAATCTATCTGTTGCTATTCCGCCTCTAATAATTGCTACGATTATAGCTATCGCTTTAGTATATTTTGTGGAAAAAAAAATACCTTATGTTCCTCTAATTGGAGGAATAATAATAACATTGTTTGGGGGTTTAACTTTATACTTCGATAATCCTATTTTTATTTATATGAAGCCAACAATAGTTAATCTAATTTTTGCGATTATTCTAATTACGAGTAACTTTTTATTTAAAAAAAATTTTTTAAAGGTTTTTTTACAAAGTGCTTTTCAACTAAATGAGCGGGGTTGGGATAAACTTAACTTTAGATGGGCTTGTTTTTTTATTTTTCTTGCACTTCTTAATGAAATTGTCTGGAGAACACAACCAGAGGCTACATGGGTGAATTTTAAAGTTTGGGGAATACTACCCATTACTTTTATTTTTACTGCTTTTCAAGTACCACTAATTAATAAATATAAATTATGAAAAAATTTCATCTTATAGTTAATAATAATTTCAAAGAAAAAAACAAAAGTAAATTCTTTATCAAAACAGAATTACAATGTATTTTGAATCTTTATGCAAAAATGGTTTCCAATGGTTCATGGAAAGATTATTCTTTTTCTTCTGGAAATAAAGAAGTTTCTTTTAACGTTTACCAAAGAGCCTCGGAAAGACCCGTGCTTAAAATTGCAAAGAATTTAAAGCCTAACTATTTTAATGAGAAATTTTTTATCAAAGATAAAGACGGGAACGTAATAAAAAAATCGCAAAACCTTGATCAACTTATTAACAAAACTAGTTGGAATAAACTTAGATTAATAAAGTGATTATCTTCTTTGACCGAACAACCTTAGAAGCATTATGAAAAGATTGATGAAGTCTAAATATAAAGTCAAAGCTCCCATAACTGCTTTTTTACCTATAAGTTCGCCACTATCACTTACGAGATACATATTTTTGATTTTTTGAGTATCATAAGCAGTTAAACCCACAAAGACTAAGACGCCTATAATTGAAATAATAAAATACATCATAGAAGATTTCATAAAAATATTTACTAGAGATGCAATTATTATTCCGAATAGACCCATCATTAAAAATGAACCTAATTTAGTAAGATCTCTTTTTGTCGTATAGCCGTAAATACTCATTGCTCCGAAAGTGCCAGCGGTGATAAAGAACACTCTTGTAATACTAGCTCCTGTGTAAATTAAAAAAATTGATGACAGCGAAGCGCCCATCAAAGCGGCAAAAACCCAAAAAGTTGTTTGAGCTTTAGCTGCAGACATTTTTGCTATTCCAAAACTCATATAGAATACAATAGCAAGGGGGGCTAACATTATTACCCACTTCAATCCTGAGGCATATATCGTGTTCCCAAAATTCGTTAATCCAATTATTTGTCCCTCTGATGAAGTTATAACGGCCATCTTAAAAAATAGTAAAGCAATAAAACCGGTCAACAGCACGCCCGAAGCCATATAATTATAGACCTTTAACATGTAAGATCTCAGACCTTGATCTATTATTGCTTCGGAAGCAGACGATCGAATTGTAGATCTTTGTTTATTTATTTCCATTGATTGAATATATAAGTTTTTTTAAAGACTTTTCAATAGGCAAAAATTGACCTAAAAAACTTATATAAATATTAGGATTTATGAAATTTAAAAAACTAGGCAATACAGATTTGGACGTTAGTTTAATATGTCTTGGAACTATGACATGGGGTACTCAAAATACTGAGAGGGATGCATTTGAACAAATGGATTATTCTCTGGGGAAAGGGGTTAACTTTTTTGATACTGCAGAGCTTTACTCTGTACCCCCTAATTCGGACTCTTACGGCAAAACTGAAGTTATAATTGGAAATTGGTTTGAAAAAAGAAAAAATCGGGAAAAAGTAATTCTAGCAACAAAAGTAGCAGGCCCAGGTTGTAACTGGATAAGAGGAGGAAAAAATAATTTTGATGAGAGAACTCTTGGGGAAGCGATCGATGGAAGTTTAAAAAGGCTTAAAACAGACTACATAGATTTATATCAATTACATTGGCCTGAACGATCTACAAATTACTTTGGAAGAAGAGATTATACAATTGATAGTGATGAGGGTGAGTGGAATAGCTTTGAAAGTATTTTAGAAGCCCTAAAAAAATATATAAATTCTGGAAAAATCAGATATATCGGGATGTCAAATGAAACTCCTTATGGATTATCAAAATATATTGAGTTATCAAAAAGTAAAAAGTTACCAAGAATGATGTCCGTTCAAAATCCGTATAATCTAGTTAATAGGACATATGAGATTGGCATGTCTGAAATTTCAATAAGAGAAAAATGCGGTCTTCTAGTTTACTACCCACTTGCAACTGGGGCTTTATCTGGAAAGTATAGAAATGGACAAATGCCAAAAAATTCTAGACAAGCTTTATTCAAAGGATGGGAAAGACACTTGAACCCTCTAGCTTTGAGAGCATATGAAGAATATTATAAGCTAGCAAAGGAGAATAATATTTCAATGGCTCAGCTAGCACAATCCTTTGTTAATTCTAGACCTTTCGTAACTAGTAATATTATAGGTGCTACTACAATGGATCAATTGAAGGAAAATATAGATAGTGTAAATATTGAACTGACTAAGGAAATTGTAGATAAAATTGATAAGATCCATAATAATAATCCTAATCCATCTCCATAATTCAAAGCATTGAAATAGATAATTTTTAGTATAAAAGTTAAGAATGTCTTTTAAAAAAATTTTTATTTCACTAATAATAATTTTATTTTGTACGAATTCATTCGCAGCTACGCCTAGATCAACAGGAAAATATAAAAATTGGGAAAGCTTTGTAGCGGAGACTGATAAAGGTAAAATTTGCTTTGCTCAGACTGTTCCAACAAAAAGAGCTCCTGCAGCAGTAAAAAGAAATAAGTCAAAATTGTTTGTAACTTTTAGACCTTCAGAAGAAATTAAAGACGAAGTTAGTTTGACAAGTGGGCATGATTATAAGGCATCAAGCGTAACTGCTAGCTCTGGAAAAAGAAGATACTCATTTTTTTCTCAAAAAGATTTCGCTTGGTTGTTAGATGATCAAGAAGAAAAAAAGTTTATTCAACTAATGAAAAAAGCTACTGACATAATTGTTAAGGCTAGAACCGCAAAAGGAGCGGAGACAACTGATCACTATTCAATGATGGGTTTTACAAAGGCATACAATACCGCGAAAAAGACTTGCAGCTAAATGAAAAAAATTGTTTTAGC
The DNA here is from genome assembly GCA_902628815.1 of uncultured Pelagibacteraceae bacterium. GTDB lineage: Bacteria > Pseudomonadota > Alphaproteobacteria > Pelagibacterales > Pelagibacteraceae > Pelagilacustribacter. The sequence continues at coordinate 18,612 of CACOOK010000006.1, read as the reverse complement.
CTACTCAGGCGGTTTAGATACATCTATTATTTTAAGATGGTTACAAGAAAATTATAAAGCTGAAGTAATTGCCTACACCTCTGACATTGGGCAAAAGATTGATAAAAAAAAAATTATTAAAAATGCTAAAAAATTAGGTGTTAAAAAAATAATTATCGAGGACCTGAAAGACATTTTTGTAAAAGATTACGTTTTTCCAATGATAAGAGCTCACGCTAAGTATGAGGGAGTATATTTATTAGGCACATCAATAGCTAGACCATTAATTGCCAAAAGACAGATTGCTGTTGCAAAAAAGTTTAAAGCATTTGCAGTCTCACATGGAGCAACCGGAAAAGGTAACGATCAAGTAAGATTTGAGCTGGGTTACGCATATTTTGGAAAAAATAAGATCAAAACTATTGCTCCTTGGAGAGAGTGGAAATTACAATCAAGAGAAGATTTAATTAAATATGCCAAAAAAAATAACATTTCAATTCCAAAGGATAAAAAGGGAGCTTCTCCTTTCTCGGTAGATGATAATATTTTTCATACCTCAACTGAAGGAAAAGTTTTAGAAAATCCTAGAAATTCTGCTCCCGAGTTTATTCACCAAAGAACCATTTCACCGCAAAAAGCTCCGAACAAATTTTCTAAAGTAAAAATTACTTTTAAAAATAGTGATCCTGTTGCAATTAATGGAAAAAGATTAGGACCAGAAAAACTTTTAAATAAATTAAATTATTTGGCCGGAAAAAATGGGATTGGAAGAGTTGATTTGGTTGAAAATAGATTTATCGGAATAAAGTCAAGAGGTATTTACGAAACTCCAGGAGGTACTTTGCTTTATAAAGCACATAGAGCTATAGAGTCAGTGACTCTCGATAAACAAACGGCTCATGAAAAAGAGAGGATAATGCCAGTATACGCTGAACTAGTTTACAATGGATATTGGTTTTCTAAAAAAAGATTAAAATTACAGAAAATAATTGATAAAAAAAGAAACCAAGTGTCTGGTGACATTGTTTTAGGTTTGTACAAAGGCAACATAACAATCCTCTCAAGAAGAACAAAAAATAAAGCTTATTCAATGAAAAAAGTTTCTTTTGAGGAAAATAAAACATTTAATAAGAGAAAAGTTGAAAATTTTATAAAATTTCACTCTAAACAGTTAAATAAAGCTTAAATTTTTGATAGATTATTTTTAATGAACAGTTCGATTCGAAATATTCAGTTAGTTGCAGTCATAGTCGTACTGGTATCGACTATTATCGCTTTTTTTCTTGAGATGAAAGAAATGTACGATAATAAAGATATAACCTTAGCAGATTTGCTTTTAATGTTTATTTACATTGAAGTAATTGGTCTGGTCAGATCTTATTGGGAAACACAATCAGTAAGAATAACATATCCTCTAATCATAGCTATAACAGCATTAGCTCGATTTATAATTCTACAAGATAAAGAAAGTGATCCATCCAACCTGATCTATATTTCATTAGCTATTTTAATAGTTTCAATAGCTACAGTAATTATAAGATTTAGAAACAGTAAGTATTTGAAAATCGAAAAGTCTAGGTCAAGCGAGCTTTAAAACACTCTAAAGTATTTTTTAACAAACATGCTATCGTCATTGGGCCTACTCCTCCTGGCACTGGTGTAATTGCTTTGGCTTTATCTTTTAATTCTTCAAAATTTACGTCTCCGACAATTTTTTCACCTACTTTATTAATACCAACATCAATTACTATTGCATCTTTTTTTATCCAACTCTCCTTAACCAAATTAGGGACGCCTGCAGCTGCAATAAGAATATCTGCTTTAAGACATTCATTTTGTAAATTATTAGTTTTTGAATGAGCAACAGTCACGGTGCAATTTTCTTTTAGCAGTAATTGCGCCATAGGTTTACCATTTAGATTAGATCTTCCTATAATAACAGCACGTCTTCCTGATAAATCTGGTTCAATTTTTTTAATTAATAATAAGCATCCTAAAGGAGTGCAAGGAATAATAGATTTATATCCTGAGGAAAGTCTTCCAACATTTACAGGATTAAATCCATCTACATCTTTTGAGGGGTGAATAGCATTTATAATTTTTTCCTTACTTACCTGATCGGGCAATGGAAGCTGAACTAATATTCCAGATATATCCATATTATTATTTAGTTCATCAATTTTTTTTAATACTTCTTTTTCGCTTACATTTTTTGGATATTTGATTATTTTAGAATGTATCCCAACTTCTCTAGCACTTTTTTCTTTATTTTTAACGTAGATTTGACTTGGAACATAATCCCCTATTAAAATAACTGTTAAGCTTGGTATCTTATTTGTTTTTTTTTTTAAAATTAGAATTTCTTTCTTAATTTCACTTCGAATAATCTGAGCCTCTTTTTTACCGTCAATAATCATCTTAAAAATAATCCTGGCGCGAACATTTCAAAAACTAAATTTCTCATAAACATTAAACCTAAAATTAAAATAACTGGTGAAATATCGATAGAACCAAAATTAGGTAAAAATCTTCTAATAAAATTCAAAGGCGGTGCTGTAAGTTTGTAGGAAATATCTAAAATAGAGTACACAAATCTGTTGCTAGTATTTAAAACATTGAAAGCGACTAACCAGCTAAATATCACATGGATTATAAGTATCCATATGTAAAGACTCACTAAATTGTCAAATAAAATCAATACAGATTTCATTAATTTTTCTCCACGTAAACTGATGTGCTTGGAAAAGCAAAAGAGGCATTATTTTTCTCTACTATATTTTTTATCTCCAAAGCCAAAAGATCTTTAACTTTCATCCATTCTAAATATTTGGCAGTTTTAGTAAAACAAATTAACTTTATATCAATTGAGCTTGCAGCAAATTGATCAATCTTCACTGAGAGCATTGTATCTTCTGATTTTGTAAACAATTCACTGTTCTTTATAAAATTTTCTATCTGCTGTTTGATATCAGTTAATTGTTTACTTGTTGTTCTATACTCTAAGCCTATAATCCAATTAATCCTTCTATTAGTAATTTGAGAATTATTTATTACGGCTTTTTCAGCAAACTGAAAATTAGGGATTGTTGCTAGAGATTTATCAAACCTTCTTACAACTGTAGATCTAAAACCTATAGACTCAACTGTACCTTCGATGACATCTTCAACATATATCCAGTCTCCTACTTTGAATCTTTTCTCAACTAAAACCAATATTCCTGAAATTAAATTTTTAAATAAATCTTGTGCTCCAAGTGCAACAGCAACACCAAATAGTCCTAAACCAGCAATAATTGGTCCAATTTTAATTCCCCAAAGTTCTAGAACAGCTGCTAGACCTAAAATTATAATCAATATCTTGAGAGCCTTAATTATCCAATTAACCAAATCTCTCGAAAGTAAATCACTGACAGATTTTACAATGGTTGAAAAAGGCCCAATAATTTGGTGAAAGGTCCAAAATATAAGTATTGTTATTAAAGAGCGATTAATTGTCTCTAAAAATTTTGCAGCCTGAGTTTCAACAGTTAGGTAACTTGTAGCAACGAAAAATCCTAAAACAATCGGGAAAAATTTAGCTGGCCCTTCCATTGACCTGACTAGAGAATTGTCAAAATTATTTGTAGTTTTTGATACGTAATTCTCTAATCTTTTAATTACAAATTTTGAAAATATTCCTCTTAAAAAAAGAAAAAATAGAAAAATTGTTAAAGCGATAACAATTTCCGATATGTTAACTCCTGAAATACCTTTGTTCCAAACATCTAAAAACAATATCTTAAAATTTTCTAATATTTCCATCTAATTACCAATTTTTATTAATTCATCTCCAGCTTCGAAGGTTTCTAGTTTTTTCCATCCAGCTTCTTTGAAAACATTTAAAACTTTTTCACTTATACACATAACTCTTGATCCTGTCATCAGCCCATTAAGAGAGTATTTTTTTGTTAATTCAATAAAGCTTTCTGCACTTCTTATTGAATAAACAAGAATTATGTCAGGAGGATGACTCATGATTAGTTTATTAGTCTCTTCGTTCATATCTTCTATTTTTTTTGAAGTATAATTAATAATCTTCTCTACTTGAAAACCTTCTTTTAGTAATTCTTGATCTAAGTTTGAGGTTATATTGTCTCCGCATACATATGCTAAAATCTTTTTTTTATCCAAGTTATCAGAGTTAATTATAATATTTTTTAAAGCATTGACTGTTCCTCCTGCTGAAATTGTATTGTTATAACCTTGCTGCCTTACAATCTTTTCTGTAATTGCACCTACGCAAAAACATAACTTTTTATTATCTTTTCTCGATAACTTAAGGTTTCTAATTGCGTTTGCACTTGTAAAAATAAATGCGTTATATTTTTCTGGATTAATTGGCTTAAGTCCAGCAGAGGAAATTTTCAATGTAGGAACATGAATAATTTTATGACCAAGAGAAAATAACTTTGACATTAAATCCTCAGTATCAATAAGGGGTCTAGTTATTAAAATATTCATTTTTTTTTAAATTTTTTCCCAGCCATATTTAATAATTTTTCTGCAACACTTTTTCCAATGAAGGATGCATCTACCTCTCTACCTGTAAGTTCATGCTCAAAACTTTCTTTGCCATTATCAGAAAATAATTGAGCTTTTAGTTTTAGATTTTTATTTTTAATTTCGGCCAATCCTCCAATTGCAGTATTACAATCACCTCCGATTGTTTGAAGTAACTTTCTTTCAGCTTTTGCACAAAGACTAGTTTCAATATCATTAATTTTTTTTATCAAGTGTTTAATCTTATCGTCTTTTCTGCACTGGACAGCAATAATCCCCTGACCGACTGCAGGTAAAATATGTTCAGTATTAAAAATAAAACTAATTTTTTTTTCAAGTTTTAACGATTTTACTCCAGCGGCAGCAAGAATGATTCCATCAAGCTTTTTTTCACTAAGTTTATTTATTCTTGTATCTATGTTTCCACGAATATTGATTATTGAAACTTTATCATTAATCTTTTTTAATTGAAGCTCTCTTCTTCTTGAGCTTGAACCGATTTTAACTCCATCTTTAAGGTCAGAAATACTTTTTATATTTTCACTAATTATCACATCTCGAAAGTCGTTTCTTTTTATATAGGCGCCAATTAAAAGATTGCTATTTTCAGTAGCTTCCATGTCTTTGAGAGAATGAACGGCAATATCTATTTCTTTTTTGATTAAACTTTCCTCAATTTCTTTACAAAATAAATTTTTTCCACCTATTTCGGAGATTTTTTTATCTGAGTTTAAATCACCCGAAGTTTTTATTGATTTAAAATTTATATTGTAGTCTTTAAGATTTTTGTCTTTTTTTAATAAAAGCTCTTTAACTTTAGATACGTATGCCAATGAGAGTTTGCTTCCCCGAGCTCCAATTGTAATTTTCATCATAAATTGATTATATATTTGATAGAACTATTTTATACTATTAATTAAATCAGAGATGAAAAAAAAGATTACTTTTCTAGGAATTGAAACTAGCTGCGATGAAACTGCTGCTGCTGTGATTAGAGAGAACGAAAGAGGAGCAGCCGAAATCTTATCCAATGTTGTCTCTAGTCAAATTTCAGAACATAAAAAATTTGGAGGTGTAGTACCTGAATTGGCTGCGAGAGCTCATCTAGAAAATATTGACTACATTATTAAAACTGCTCTGGCAGAAAGTAAAATATCTTTAGATGAAATAGACGGAGTAGCTGCAACGGCTGGTCCAGGTTTAATAGTATGTTTAACAATTGGTCTCAACATTGGTAAGTCGATAGCTGCATTTGCAAATAAGCCTTTGATAGGTGTGAATCATTTAGAAGGTCATGCACTAAGCCCGGGACTGGAAACTAAAATTGAATTTCCATATTTACTTTTATTAATTTCTGGGGGACATACTCAATTTTTAATCGTAAAAGACGTAAATCAATATGAGCAGCTAGGAACTACTATTGATGATGCGTTAGGTGAAGCTTTTGATAAAACTGCAAAAATGCTTGGATTGGGTTATCCTGGTGGTCCGAATGTAGAAAAGTTTTCTAAATTAGGAGATAAAAAATTTTTTAAGCTTCCTGAACCAATAATAAATAAATCTGGTTGTAACTTATCCTTTGCAGGTCTTAAGACTGCGGTTTTGAGAGAGTCGAAAAAAATTAAAGGTGATAATCAGATGAAATATAATCTTGCAGCCTCTTTTCAAAATACAATCAATAGCATCCTTTATAAAAAAACTAAAATAGCGATAGAAATGTTTAAAAAAAAAACTCAAATTGAAAATGTGAAATTAGTTGTGGCTGGAGGAGTAGCAGCTAATAAAACAATAAGAGAAAATTTAACAAAATTATCAGATGAGATGAAATGTAGAACTATTTATCCAGATGTTAAGTTTTGTAGTGATAATGCAGCAATGATTGCGTGGGCTGGGATTAAAAGATACAAAAAAAGGTTATTAGATAAAATTAATATTGAAGCTAAATCTAGATGGCCTTTAGATGAGAGTGCACCTTATATGAAAGGACCAGGTTTAAAGTTATGAGAAAATACTGGCTACTTAAATCAGAACCAGATGTTTGGTCAATAGATCAACAAAAAAAAGCTGGAATAAAAGGTGCTGTTTGGGATGGAGTCAGAAATTACCAAGCTGCAAATAATTTAAAAAAAATGAATTTAGGTGACTTGTGCTTTTTTTATCATTCAAACATTGGAAAAGAGATTGTAGGGGTTGTTAAAGTGATCAAAACTTCGTTTGTTGATAAAACCGATAGTAAAAATAGGTTTGTAGCCGTTCAAGTTAGGTTTGTAAAAAAATTGAAAGTACCAATTTCTCTGGAAAAAATTAAAAAAAACAAGAAAATTTCTCATTTACCCTTAATAAAACAAAGTAGACTATCTGTAATGCCTATTGATTATAAAAGCTGGAAAATTATTTCTAACATGGGTAAGATATAGAAAAAAAGAGGGATTTGTGGCTAAAAAAAAGAAAAAAAAGAAAAAAAAGATTAGGCAATCAAAAACTAGGCGAAAAGTTAGAAAGTTAAGAAAACCTAAAAGAAAATCTAAAAAAGCAAAAAAAAAGTCGAAAAGAAGTACAAAAAGATTTAATTCAAAAGCACTAAACATATCTAAAGATAGCGACGGAAACTCATTAATTAAAGTATCGGACAGTTGGGCCAATCAAGCTTATGTGAACGACTCTAAATACAAAAAAAAGTATAAACTTTCTATTAAAGAGAACGACAAGTTTTGGGCTAAAGAAGGTAAAAGAATTAGTTGGATTAAAAAATACACTAAAATTAAAGACGTAAAATATAGTAAAGATGAAGTAAAAATTAAGTGGTATTACGATGGTACGTTAAACGCTTCTGCGAATTGTATTGATAGACATCTTAAAAAGAATCCAAACAAAACTGCGATTATTTGGGTTGGTGATGATCCCGCAGATACGAAAAAAATATCTTTTAAGGAGTTACATAAAAATGTCTGTAAAGCTGCAAACGGACTCAAAAGTATAGGGGTTCAGAAAGGGGATAGAGTCACTATTTATCTTACTATGATACCCGAGTTAGCTTATATTATGTTAGCATGTGCTAGAATAGGTGCAGTACATTCAATTATATTTGGTGGTTTTTCTCCAGACTCTATAGCAACAAGAATTAGTGACTGTGAGTCAGAATACTTAATTACTGCAGATGAGGGGGTTAGGGGGGGAAAAATTATACCTTTAAAGAAAATTGCTGATGAAGCCTTAGACCAGTGTCCAAATGTAAAAAAATGTGTGGTGGTAGAGAGAACTGGTAATCAAGTTAATTGGAATAATGAAAGAGATATTTCTTACAAGGAACTTATATCTTCGGTTCCAGCGAAGTGCGAGCCGGAAGAAATGGGTGCGGAAGACCCGTTATTTATACTTTATACTTCAGGATCAACTGGAAAACCAAAAGGGGTATTGCACACAACTGGCGGCTACATGGTTTACGCTTCTATGACTCACCAGTACATTTTTGATTACAAACCAAACGACATTTACTGGTGTACTGCTGATATTGGTTGGGTAACTGGACACAGTTATATTATTTATGGTCCGTTATCTAATGGTGCTACAACTATTATGTTTGAAGGAGTTCCAAATTACCCTGATAGTTCACGTTGGTGGCAAATTGTCGATAAACATAAAGTAAATATATTTTATACTGCGCCAACTGCAATAAGAGCTTTAATGAGAGAGGGGGATGCGCCTGTTAAAAAAACTAGCAGAAAAACACTAAAACTATTGGGCACAGTAGGAGAACCTATCAATCCGGAAGCTTGGATGTGGTATTATAGAACAGTTGGAGACTCTAGATGTCCGATTGTTGACACCTGGTGGCAAACTGAGACTGGTGGCATTCTCATAGCACCCCAACCTGGAGCAATCGATTTAAAACCTGGTTCAGCAACAAAGCCATTTTACGGAATTAAGCCTGTATTAGTGGATAAAGATGGTAAAGTTGTAAAAGGAGAGGGAAAAGGAAGATTATGTATGGCAAGCTCATGGCCGGGACAAATGAGAACGGTTTATGGTGACCATCAAAGATTTATTGATACCTATTTTTCTCAATTCGATGGCAAATATTTTTCTGGTGATGGGTGTAGAAGAGATAAAGATGGATACTACTGGATTACAGGAAGAGTTGATGATGTGATAATTGTATCAGGACATAATCTTGGGACTGCAGAAATAGAAAGTGCTTTTGTAGCGCATCCTAAGGTTGCTGAAGCTGCTGTTGTTGGATTTCCGCATAGTATTAAGGGAAATGGTTTATACTGTTATGTTACACTTAATGCAGGTGAAAAATCCACTGGAGATTTAGAAAGAGATCTAAAATTATGGGTCAGAAAACAAATTGGGCCAATTGCTACCCCGGACGTAATTCAATTCGCACCAGGACTTCCTAAAACAAGATCAGGAAAAATTATGAGAAGAATTTTAAGAAAAATTGCTGCTAACGATCCTGATAATTTAGGAGATACAACAACTTTGGCTGATCCAAGCGTTGTTGCCTCTCTTGTAGAGAATAGACAAAATAAAGGTTAATTAAATTTTAAATTTTTGGTTAATTTTTTAAACTCATCTTTCATCAATCCCCATTTTAAATGTATAGAATTTAAAACAATTTTTTTATCAAGCGATTTCAGTTCATCAGCGATTGGTGACCAATAGTATAGAGCGTTGCCACTCTCCTTGAAAGGATCGTTTAAATAATAGTTTGAAAAATTTACCTTATCTATTCTATCTAAAAAATTTTTTTTACCTCGATCAAAAATTTCATTGCTTAAACCATTTTTTTTCTCATTTTCTAATATTTCTAAAAAAATTTCCTTACAATCATTTTCTTTAAGGTTTTTTTCTGCAATAAGATAAGAGAAAACATAGAAAGCGCAATCAGCTAAGGCGACCACATAGATATTCCATTTTGCAATATTTATAGATTTTAAAAAAACTTCGTCTTCCATCATGGCAATATACTTAACTCCGATTCTTGTTTTCAAATAACCATATAGAGTTGTTTGAGATACATGAGCAGATCTCTCTTGAATAAAATTTTGCAAATCTTTTTTTGATTTTATACTTTTAAAAAGTCCTGAAATTTTCCAAATAGGAATTACATACTCCCAAATGTCAATTAGAGTTGTTCTAAGAGTGTTTCGCAATTTATCTAGATTCAATTTCACGTTGTATTTAAAAAACCCTTTATTTACTTGTCTTATAGCATTTCAATTTGGTTTTGGGGTCCTTTTTTCTCTTTTAATTCAACTCATAATGAGTATGCTCCCCAGCAATAAGAGTACTTTTTACGTAAAAAGTTAAAAAAATAAACAGGGGGAAATATGTCAAATAAAGACGCATATTGGAATAAGACCAAAAACCATATGATAGTAACGTTGGTTCTTTGGGCTTTCTTCTCATTAGTGATCTTCATGTTTGGTTCTGAACTGAACACGATGTCTTTTCTTGGCTATCCATTAGCATATTACATGACAGCGCAAGGTTCACTTCTTGCATTCGTTATAATTTTGTTTTGGACTGCAAATAAACAAGAAAAAATCGACGAAGAACATGGTTTCTCAGAAAGAGAGGATGACTAATGTTTAAAGGAGATTTTATACAAAACCTTCCTAAAATATACGGTACCTACACTGGTGGCTTTTTAGTGTTCATCATTTTGATGGCATTAGCAGAGCAAGCAGGTGTGTCAGCTAAAAACATCGGAGTGATGTTCGTAGCTTTCACGGTATTGATTTATGCCTTAATTGGTTATTTATCAAGAACCGTTCAAGTAGATGCCTACTATGTTGCAGGAAGACAAGTGCCAACCGTATTTAACGGGATGGCAACAGCAGCTGACTGGATGTCAGGTGCATCATTCGTAGCTTTAGCGGGTGGAGTTTACTTTGGTGGCTATACTTACATGGCCTTCTTAGTAGGTTGGACAGGTGGATACGTACTTGTTGCAACTTTAATGGCTCCGTACCTAAGAAAGTTTGGATGTTACACAGTTCCTGATTTTATCGGAACACGATACGGTGGTAACCTCGTAAGAGCTTGCTCTGTATTCGTGCTTTTCATAGCATCATTTACTTATGTAACAGCACAAATTAATGCTACGGGAACAATTGCTTCAAGAGCTCTTGGAATTCCGTTCGAAGCAGGTGTGTGGGTAGGATTAATAAGTATCCTTATCTGTTCAATGCTTGGTGGAATGAGAGCCGTAACTTGGACACAGGTTGCTCAGTACATTGTATTAATCATCGCATACTTAATACCAGTATTCTGGATTAGTTCTAACGTAGGTGGAGGAATTTTCCCTCACTTAATGCTAGGTGATGAAGTTGCAAGACTTGGTGAACTTGAACAACAATTTGGACTAGTTAAAAACAGCGCCGCAGATATGAAAGCAGCTGGGGTACCAGGAGGATTGAAATATATCTCTGGAACTCACTCTGGAGTACCTGAAGGTGGAATGGCTGTCTGGAAATACTTATCGTTAGCGATTTGTATGATGGTAGGAACTGCATCGTTACCTCATATCTTAATGAGATACTTTACAACTCCTACAGTAAGAGCAGCAAGAAAATCAGTAGCTTGGTCGCTATTCTTTATTTTCTTACTTTACTCTTCAGCGCCTATGTTAGCGACATTGTCTAAATTAGCATTGATGGATCCAAATCTACCAACTGGAATTATCGGAAAATCTATTTCTGAAGTTAAGTCGATAGAATGGGTACAAAGATGGTCTGAAGTTAAACAAGTATTTATCGCAGACTTTAATGGTGACGGAATACTTCAGTTAAACGAATGGTTCATGAGAGGTGACGTTGTAGTATTAGCTACTCCAGAAGTAGCGGGTCTACCGTTCGTAATCTCAGGACTTGTGTTTGCTGGAGGTATGGCTGCTGCCATGTCAACTGCCGATGGATTAGTTCTTGCGATCTCAAATGCGTTATCACACGACATTTATTACAAGATCATTAATCCAAAAGCGGAAACTGCTAAAAGACTATTAGTTGCTCGTACACTTCTAGTAATAATCGGAGCTGCTGGTGCTTACATAGCCTCTTTCAGGCTAACAAGTATCTTAGGTTCGGTTGCTTGGGCATTCGACTTTGCAATGTCAGGTTTATTCTTCCCACTTGTACTTGGTGTATGGTGGAAGAGAGCTACTAGAGAAGGTGCAATCGCTGGTATATTGGCGGGAATTATTTCAGGAACAGTTTACTTAACGTGGGTGTTCCCTAAATTCTCAGTTCCAATATGGGGCGGTGTAAATACTCCATTCTTAGGTATTGACCACTTAAGATTTGGTTTAATTGGAGCACCAATTTGTTTAGTTGTAATGGTGGTAGTCAGTTTAATGACTAAAGAGCCTAGTGCAGCTACACAAAAATTAGTAGACGATACAAGAATACCAACAGGTAAGGCTATTCTTGGTAAGCAACACTAATTAATAAATATTTAAAATTAAAAGGGGCGATTTTTTCGCCCCTTTTTTTTTACCTGAATCATGATAGTTTAGAAAAATGATACCAACATGGGCAATTATTTTGGATTACACATTGGGTACTATAATGTGGACTTTAATTGGTCGCGCATTTATGAATATTTTTCAAAAAGAGGACTCTACTTTTTTTTTCATGAGGATATTCGTAAAAACTACCAATCCGATAATCAATTTATTCAAATTTATTACACCAAGCTTTTTATTTGGACCATTTATTGCTTTATACGTGGCATGGTTCTTTTATCTATTTCGTTTCTATGCAATGCCTTGGATACTTGGTTATGACGTATGGGGAATGCTTGCATTTCCATTAGAAAGTGATTTTTCAAGACAATTATATCAACTGTTTAATTAACCTTATTTTTTGACAAAGTTTTGGATTAAAATATAAGTAAAGTATGGATAATTTGATCAAAATATCTCCTTCAATTTTATCGGCTGATTTTAGTAAATTAGGTAGTGAGGTGGTCTCATTAGAAAAAGCTGGAGCCGATTATATTCATATAGACGTTATGGACGGGCACTTCGTTCCAAATCTTACAATTGGTCCTGATGTAATAAGAAAATTAAGACCATTAACAAAAAAAATTTTCGATGTTCACTTAATGATATCACCGGTAGACAATTTTATTAAGGAATTCTCTAAAGCTGGAGCAGATATAATAACTTTTCACCCAGAAGCAACTCAAAATACTGAAAAAACAATTAAATTAATCAGAAAAGAAAACAAAAAAGTAGGCATTTCACTAAAACCTAATTCAGGCATTGAATTAGTAAAAAACCATCTTGAGAAAATCGATTTAGTATTAATCATGAGTGTAGAACCGGGATTTGGGGGACAAAAGTTTATCCCTGAAGTTTTAAATAAAACAAAAGAAATAAAAGAAATAATAAAGAAAAAAAATTTAAAGGTAGATATAGAGATAGATGGAGGAATAAATTTTGAAAATTGCTCAGTAGCCAAAAAAGCGGGCGCAAATATCCTAGTTTCCGGCTCAACTGTCTTCAAAGAAAATAATGGTGATCTTAAAAAAAACATAGAAATTTTAAGAAAAAATTAATAAATGTTTGGCTTAAAAGCTGCGTATTATTATTTAGTTGCTATTCAAATCACAATAATAAAATTTTTAAAAAAGATATATTTCACTACTAGCCATTACAATAGATCTTTAAAATCTAAAATTCCGGCACAAATATTATTCCCACCTAATCCATTTTTGTTAGCATTAATTTCTCCATACAAAAAATATTCTTTTAAAATTAGCGAAATCAATGTTAATGATTTTTGGATTGAAAATGCAAATAAAAGTATTTTAGATCAACACAGTTTTTTATGGCTTAATTTAATTGATAGAAAAATAGATAGAAAAAATATTCAAAAAATAATTTATCTTTGGATGTTAAAATATTCATCCTTTAAAAGAAAAATCTGGGAAAACTCTACTTTAAGCTCTAGAGTAATTAGTTGGGTACTTAATATCGATATTATTATAAATAATGCTACATTTGATTTTAAAAGAAACTTTTTTCAAAATATTATTTCGCAATGTAATCATTTAAAAAGAAATATAAAATTTGAAAAAGACCCAATAAAAAAGATAGAGATGATAGTGGCATTATCTTTACCGGGGATGGTATTTAAGGAATACGAAGACAATTTTAAGTCAGGGGTCAAACAACTAGAAAAATTTATAAATAACTACTTTGATGAAGAGGGTTTTCCTCTTAGCAGAAATCCAAATGATTTAATACATTTCACAAAGTATATGTTGTTGTACAGTGAGTGTATTAGAGATGCCCAAAGCCATGTTCCTGATTTTTTAAATGATATTATTCGAAAAAGTTTAATTTGTATTAAGTCTATTAAAACACCTAACGATCATATTCCCTTTTTCAATGGTGGTTATGAAAGTAATTTAAATAATCTTGAAAAATATTTAGATAATTTAAAGATTGGCAAAAAGGATAGGAGAGATACTTTTGGGGGAATATTTTATGCAAAATCAAAACAGCAAATGTTTTACTTTGATATCGGAAGTCCACCAAGTAAAAATCATTCTAAAAATTACCAATCAGGCCCTTTATCATTTGAATATTTTTTAGAGGGTGAAAAAATTATTACCAATTGCGGTTTTGGTAAAAATATTTCGCAAAAGGCTGAGTTAATAAGTAGACTCACGGCTAGTCAATCTACACTGACTATCAACGACACTAGTGTTACCAAATTTGAGAGAAATAAAGTTATTAATAGAGTTTTTGGTAATTCAATAAAAAATACTTTTAAGACTAGTGAGCTAAATATTAAAAATGATAAAAATCTGGTTGGATGTTCTGTCGTTCACCATGGTTATGAAAGAAATTTTAGTTGTAAACATAAAAGAGAAATTTATTTAGATCATCAAAGTAATAAACTATTTGGAATTGATCATGTTTTTAAGAAAAAAGATGGAATACCTGTTAGGTATGTCTTTCGATTTCATCTAAGCCCAGGGCTCACAGCCGTCAAAACAAGGGGCGGAAATAGTGCGCTCATTCAAATTTCTAAAAATAAATCATTAATCTTTACTATTAAGGGTGAAAATATCGAAATTGAAAAAAGTATATACTTAGGGGGTAAAAAAATATTAGAAAATACTTGTATATCTGTATCTGGTAATTTAGTTAATCAAGATAAATCTTTCGCTTGGGAAATAAAAAAAAAGATTTAATTATGAATTTAAAAATTAAGAATGCTTTAATTTCGGTTTCAGACAAAGAAAAATTAACTTCTTTGTTGAAGGTATTTAAGAAATTTAAAGTAAAAATAATAAGTACTGGCGGAACTTACAAATATATAAAAAAACAAGGGTATAATTGCTTAGAATTGTCTAAATATACCGGATTTAAAGAAATGTTAGATGGTAGAGTTAAAACTCTCCATCCTAAAATACACGCTGGTATTTTGCATGATAGAAATAATAAAAAACACAAAACTGAGATGTCAACAGAGAAATTTCCATCATTAGATCTAATAATAGTCAATTTCTATCCATTTCAAAATATAGTTATGAGATCTAAAAATCCAAAAAATATCATAGAAAATATTGATATAGGTGGTCCTACTTTGGTTAGAGCTGCAGCCAAAAATTTTAAAAATGTAACCATAATAACAAGTAAGAATGACTATAAAGATTTGGCACACGAATTAAACTCTAATAAAGGAAAAACCAGCTTAAATTTTAGAGAGCATATGTCGGCAAAAGCGTTTGGGCTAACATCGTACTATGATGCCATGATAGCTAATTGGTTTAATAAAAGTTTAAAAATAGAATTTCCTGATAGAAAGACTATTTTTGGCAAGAAATTTAAACAACTTAGATATGGGGAGAATCCACATCAAGAAAGCTCTATTTATATTAATGACTACGATGATAAAAATCTTGGACTTAAACAAATTCACGGTAAAGAATTAAGTTACAACAATTATAACGATTTATTTACAGGACTAGAAATTTTAGAGTCTCTTAAAGGTAAAAATGTTACTGTAGTTATAAAACACGCAAATCCTTGTGGAATATCAGTTAATAAAATACCGATAATTAGTTTAAAACATGCTTTGAGTTGCGATCCTCTGAGTGCATTCGGAGGAGTAGTTGCTTGTAATTTTAAAATTAACAAAAAAATTGCTATTGAATTATCAAAAATTTTTTTAGAAGTTGTTTTAGCAAAAGGTTTTGATAAGGAGTCTCTCAAAATCCTTAAAAGAAGAAAAAACATCAGAATTATTGATATATCTAAATTTAAATTTAAAAATAATATGTATATTAAATCTTTCAGCGGATCATTCTTAGTTCAAAATAGAAACGACAAGATTGTTAAAATGAGAGAGTTGAAATGTGTAACCAAATTAAAGCCAAGTAAAAAAGAAATTACTGAAATAGAATTAGCATTTAATTTCTGTAAATATGTAAAATCTAATGCAATAGTGCTTTGTAACAACTCTTCTACAATTGGTATCGGCAGCGGCCAACCAAGCAGAGTAGACAGTTGCAAGTTAGCTATCCAAAAAGCTAAAAAATTTCAGCCTGAAAAAATTAAGAATTCAATCGCAGCCTCGGATGCTTTCTTTCCTTTTGTAGATGGTTTAGAATTATTAGTTAGAGCAGGTGTCAGAACAATAGTACAACCTGGTGGCTCAATAAAAGATAAAGAAATAATCAATTACGCAAATAAAGCAAAAATAAGAATGTTATTTACTGGTACAAGAAATTTTTATCACTAACTAGATATTGTCAATTTTTGCTGCCAATATAAAATCACTTTCGGCAAGACCTTTTATTGCATGTGTAAAAATTTTAATAGTACAGTATCCCCAACCAAAAGAGATATCGGGATGATGATTTTCCTTTTCAGCTAGATCACCTATTTTGTTAACAAAGATTTGGCTTTCTGCAAAATCTTTAAATTTAAATTCTTTTACTAAGTAAAAGTTTTTATCTATGTCAGCTTTTACATCCCATCCGTCTACTTTTTTCAAATACTTATGAATTTCACTTTTATCAAAAGGAGGAATATTTCCTTCACAAGGAATGCATTTTTTATTAACTAAATCAGTCATATTTGTTTTAAGTTTGGAGCGGGCAAAGGGACTTGAACCCTCGACCTTCTCGTTGGCAACGAGACGCTCTACCACTGAGCTATGCCCGCAATTTAAACAATTATAATATAGGGTCCTCAGAGCGGTCAATACAAATAAAATGTCGCTATCAGTAACTAAAAAATTTTATTATACTTCTCAAATGAAAATATTACCAAAAATAATTCCAGTATTCCCTTTAAGCGGGGTGATTTACTTTCCTAAAACAAATCTTCCTTTAAATATTTTTGAGCAAAGATACTTGGATCTTGTTAATGATACATATAAAAAAGATAAACTAATGGGTATGATACAATCACAAAGACAAGGTAGAGAGCTATATAAAGTTGGATGTTTAGGAAAAATTAGCGATTTTAGAAAGATGAAAGACGGCAGAGTTTTAATAAACCTGACTGGTATTACAAGATTTAAAATATTAGAGGAAATAAATAACGATAAACTATATCGAGAGTTTAAAGTGGATTATAATAATTACAATTTAGACCTAAACGAAATAAACAAAGTTTTAGAAACGGGTAGTCTTATTGAAAAAGCAAAAATTTTTTTTAGGAAAAATGGATTGCTTTTAAACTGGAAGGAATTCGAAAAGCTTGACGAAACTCAAAAGATTAATACTTTATCAATGATTTCACCGGTTACTAATGAGGAAAAACAAAAATTACTAGAGGCGTTAACAATCGAAGACAAAATAGAAGCTTTAGATAGTATAATGAGTTTTTATATACACGATTTAAACTTTGATAATAAAACTCTTCAGTAGACGGTTAGTTTGCAGTTTTATTCATAGAGTCGAAGAAATCAGAATTATTTTTTGTATTCTTTAGCTTGGAGATCAAAAATTCTATACCATCCATTGTACCCATAGGACTAATAATTCTTCTTAATACATTCATTTTAGAGAGTTCGTCCTTAGCAAAAAGGAGTTCTTCCCTTCTTGTGCCTGATCTTGTTATATCAAGAGCTGGGTAAATTCTTTTATCTGCAACTTTTCTGTCAAGAATTAACTCTGAATTTCCCGTACCCTTAAATTCTTCAAAGATTACTTCATCCATTCTACTACCAGTGTCTATTAAAGCAGTAGAAATAATTGTTAAAGATCCACCCTCTTCAACATTTCTAGCGGCTCCGAAAAATCTTTTTGGTCTCTGTAAAGCGTTAGCATCAACACCTCCCGTTAAAACCTTTCCAGAACTTGGTATAACAGCATTATACGCTCTACCTAACCGAGTTATAGAGTCTAGTAATATTACAACATCCTTTTTGTGTTCTACCAATCTTTTTGCCTTCTCAATAACCATTTCTGCCACCGCAACATGCCTTGAAGCAGGTTCGTCAAATGTTGATGCAACAACCTCACCTTTTACCGATCTTTGCATATCAGTGACTTCCTCTGGTCTTTCATCTATAAGTAAAACCATCAGATAACACTCTGGATGATTTGCAGTAATTGATTGGGCAATATTTTGTAGGATTATTGTTTTACCAGCTCGAGGAGGTGAAACAATTAGAGATCTTTGTCCTTTTCCGATTGGACTAACTAGGTCGATCAATCTTGCTGTGTTGTCAGGTTTTTTTTCAACTTTAGTTGTTTCTACTTCTAATTTGATTCTTTCATTTGGATATAATGGTGTCAAATTATCAAATGCTATTTTATTTCTTCCTTTTTCTGGCTCGTCAAAATTAATTTTGTTAACTTTTAGCAATGCAAAGTATCTTTCTGCATCTTTAGGGCCCCTAATTTCACCTTCAACAGAATCGCCGGTTCTTAGTCCAAATCTTCGGATCTGACTTGGGCTAACATAGATATCGTCGGGACCAGGAAGATAGTTGGACTCTATAGCTCTTAGAAATCCGAAGCCGTCTTGCAACACCTCTAGTACTCCAGTCGCAGTTATCTGCTCATTTTTTTCAGCCAGTTTTTTTAATATAGCAAATAATATTTCTTGTTTTC
>CACOOK010000005.1 GCA_902628815.1 uncultured Pelagibacteraceae bacterium | reverse complement strand
TTGAAACCAAGAAAGCAGATAGCGCAATCAAAAAATTCAAGATTGATAAAGATAGAGATTTTCCATCTAATTTATAAATTATGGCTAGTACAAAAATTTTAGTTCCAGATATGGGTGACTTCAAAGATGTTGAGATTATTGAAGTTTTAGTCAAAGAAGGTCAACAAATAAAAAAAAATGAATCTCTAATTACATTGGAAAGTGACAAATCAAGCGTTGAGGTGCCCTCCACTCACGAAGGAGTTGTTAAAAAAATTAATGTTAAAGTAGGTGATAAAGTCAACAAAGGAGACTTAATTCTTAGTCTGAATGCAGAAAGTGGTACTGAGAAAAAAAAAGAAGTAGTCAGTGAGCAAAAAAAAGTAGAGAAGTCAGAAATAAAAGAAATCAAACCTCAGAAACAAAAAGAAATTATTCCTGTAGCGCCTACATCACAATCAGGTAGTAAGTCAGCTAGTCCAAAAGTTAGAAAATTTGCAAGAGAGTTAGGTGCCAACGTAGTTGAAATACCTGGCTCTCAAAGAGGTGGTAGAGTTTCCGAGGAAGATGTAAAAAATTTTGTAAGATCTCAGGTTACAGTCAGCGGTGGGAAAGTAGAAAAGAAAGTTCATAAAGAAGAGTATCCGCACGAAGAATTTGGTGAAATCGAATTAAAAGATATACCAAGAGTTAAAAGATTATCTGGTCCTCACTTAGTAAGATCTTGGACTGAAATTCCCCATGTAACGCAGCATGATGAAGTTGATATAACAGAAATGGAGCAATTTAGATCGTCATTATATGACTACTATACTGGTGAGAAAATAAAAGTAACACCTCTTGCTTTTATAGCAAAAGCACTTGTAAGTGCTTTGAAAAAATTTCCAAATTTTAATGCTTCAATTGATAGTGCTAACGACAAAATTATTTATAAAAAATATTTTCACGTTGGTTTTGCAGTAGACACTCCTCATGGTTTAATGGTGCCTAAAATAAGAGATGTTGATCAAATGAGTATAAAAGAAATTGGAAGCGCTTTAAGAAAAACAAGTAGACTTTGCAGAGATTTGAAAATTGATAAAAAAGAGTTTTTTGGCGGCTCAATGACAATATCAAGCTTGGGTGGCATTGGAGGTACTTTCTTCACCCCAATTATAAATCCTCCTGAAGTGGCCATACTTGGAGTTGGAAAAAGTTTTGACAGGTTAGTAAAAGTAAAAGACAAATTTGTTTCAAGAAAAATTTTACCTATTTCACTTTCGTACGACCATAGAATAATTGATGGTGCAGAGGGTGCTAGGTTCTGTGTTTATCTAGGAAAATGTCTTGGCAAAGACTTTGCTTTTAAACTTGCCGTTTAATCAATTATAAAATAGTACAAGGCATGAATAAAAAAGTTTTCTCTCTTATTTGTGCTACCAGCTGTTCACTAATTTGGGGTTCAGCTTTCGTGGCCCAAGATATGGGAATGGACTATAATGGACCATTTACTTTTACTTTCGGCAGACTATTTCTTGGATTTCTCACACTAGTCCCATTTTTATATATTTTTGAATATAAAAAAGTTAATTCAATAATTTTTAAGAAAGTAAACATTTTAAATCTTTTACTTATTGGATTTCTTCTTTCAACGGGTAATGTTTTACAGCAATACGCTCTTCTTTATACAGATGTAGCTAATACAGCAGTATTTACAATTTTTTATGTAATTTTAGTTCCATTTGTTGCTTACTATTTTTTTTCAAAAAATATTCATAAGTCTGTTTGGTTATCTATTATTATTTGTTTACTCGGAGGTATACTTTTAACCGAATTCGATAATATTCAGGTAAGAATAGGAGATAGTATTGCAGTTTTTAATGCATTATTTTGGGCATTTCATATTGTTTTTATTTCGAGATTTTTAAGAATATTTAATTACCCAATAACTATGGCATGCCTTCAATGTTTGATTGGATCTATATTTGCTTTAGTGCCATCCCTTATTTTTGAAGGTATAAAAATTTCTAACATGGTTTTGGATGGTAAAGAAATGTTATACGCAGGAGTTCTATCAAGTGGGGTAGCTTTTCTTCTTCAAATTTATGGACAACAAAATCTTTCTCCAGCACCTGTAGCTATCATATTTTCACTTGAAGGTGTATTCGCTTCAATTTTTGGATGGATAATTTTAAGCCAGTTTTTAAATGAAATAAAAATTACTGGAATAATTCTTATTTTATTTGCAGTTATTTTTTCACAATTAGCTCCTTTATATGATAAAAAAAAGCATGGACGAGTCTAATCAAGGGTTTATGAAACATCTTGGCGGGTTAGAGCTAAAAAAAATTAGCGATACTCAATATGAGTTTACAGTAGAGGTAAAAGAAATACATTTAAACACTGGTAAAATTGCACATGGTGGCTTTCTTTCCACTATAGCTGATACTGGTATGGGAACGGCTGCTCACAGAGTTGCTGGGGATAAGAGATGTGTAACAATTAATTTAGATATAAAATTTATCTCTGTAGGCCAACTTGGTGATAAACTTACCGGGAAAGTAAAAATATTAAAAAAAACCAAAACACTGGTTTTTATTTCTTGTGAAATTTCTAATTCGAGCGACATAGTTGCCTCTGCAAGCGGTACTTGGAAAATACTACAGTAGTATTTTATGAAATCAAAAGCTGTCTTATTTTCAATATTGTTTGTTTTAATTTCAATAAAAGGTGCATCCGCAAATTTTTTTAATAATATTACTGATTTAATAGAAAACAATTACGAAAGTCTTAGATACGGTATTTCCGTAGCTGATGTAAATAACGATGGTGCTTATGAGTTTATAGTAGCTGGTTTTGGCAGCGAAAATTTAGCCTTAACATACAAGAACAACGTATTAACAAATATTGTAAATGATACTAAGTTTACAGATAAAAAAAGTTTTACTATTGGTGTAGCCGCTTGCGATATCGACTCTGATGGATACGAAGAGATTTATTTTTTAAATACTGACACTTATAGCGGTGAAAAAAAATATTCTGATCGTTTAATAGATTTAAAAAATAATAAATTTTTTGATATTTTCGAACAAAAGAAAAATCAAGTAGATTTAAACTTCACAGCAGGTCGTTCAGTTGTTTGTGTGGATAGAAAAGGAAATGGAAAATATGGAATTTATGTTGCTAATTATGGTGGTCCAACAAGATTTTATGAAAAGTTTAAAGGAAAAATAAAAGATAGAGCGGCAGAATTTGGTTTAGATAAAATAACCGGTGGAAGAGCAGTCGTTGCTGGTCATATATTATCAAACAATATTGATATTTTCGCAGCTAACGAAAGAGGCGTAAACTTTTTGTACAAGAATGTTGATGGTACTTTTTACGATGTAGCAGCCGGGTACAATGTTTTAGACCCTTACGAAAACGGAAGAGGAACTACCTTAAGTGATGTTTTATACAGAGGCCAACTCGATATTGTAAGTGGAAATTGGGATGGAGAACACCGTATATTTATAAAAAAAGAAAACTCTTTCAACGATATTGCCGATAACAATTTTAAAAGACCTTCTAAAATTCGAACAGTTATTACAGCTGATTTTGATAATGATGGGTATGACGAAATATTTTTAAATAATATCGGCGAACCAAATAGATTATTTAAAATTAAGGAAAATGGAAAATTGGAGGAAATTGATATTACTTCTAACTCTGAAGCAAATGGTCTTGGTACAGGTGCTGCTGTAGCAGATGTCGATAAAGATGGAATTTTAGAATTATTAATTGCACACGGAGAAACAGGAAATCAGATACTTACACTGTATAAAGCAAATGTAAAAAAAAAGACGAATTATTTAAGAATAAAAGCTTTAAATAAAAATGGAGCTCCAGCTAGAGGAGCAACGGTAACACTAATATCTAATTTAAGAAAACATTCTAAAACAATAGATTCTGGTTCAGGATATCTATGCCAAATGGAACCTGTTGCCCACTATGGAATTAGAAAGGGCGAAAAGGACTTTGAAGTCCAAATTAAATGGACAAACGGAAAAATAAATAATTATAAAATAACTAAAACAGATAAGACTTATATTTTCAGACAAAGTAATATGACTATCTCGCCATCTTAATAAAAATATCACCCATACCAATATTCATTTCTTCTAGTGGAATGTCGTTCTTAAAAGCACAAAATTTACCTGTAGTTTCATCAGCTTCTATTTTTTTGATATCTGCTTTCTGACATTTTTTAGCTTTGTAAAAAAGACCTATTACTAGTTTACCATCAACGACAAATACTTCATCATCATTTAGTTTTTGTTTTTTACAAAAATAGCCTCTATTAACTTCTTTAGGAAAATCTTTTTTTGAGCAAGGATTATCAATTAATAAAACATCAATTTTTTTAGAACCATCTTTAAATTTATGTTTAATCTTTTTAACTTTTGTATAATTCATGAGATCACAAGAGCAAGGCCAACAACATCTATAAAGTTCTCCACAAATATTCTTTTGTGTCCTTAATTCTTTAACGAAAATATAATCAGGTTTTTCACCAGGATTTATCAATGAACCTGAAACAGGACAGTAAAGTTTATTATATTCCTTAAATTCTTCAAAAGTTAGGTTTTGGTCTATTAAGTATTTAAAAAATCTTGGACCAGCAGCATTCCTATTGCTGTCAGGAAATATTTTAGACCAGTTTTTAACAAGATTTTCGTAATAAAATTTTTTTTGCTGAAAGTTTACTTCAGCGGTAACTGATGAGAAGTAAATTAACATTAAAAATATTGCTTTTAAAAAAAATTTCATGAACAAAGATAAATCATTTTTAAATTAGTTTCACTGCGGTTTTCTTACTTGACTAATATCAATTTTTTCTTCTGATTTTTTTAATTCCGCAATCTTTGCATTTTATCGTTTCAGTTGAACCACCTGGTCCAAAACTATAATTAATATCGATTTTTTCATACCTATGAATGCCTACTTTACAGAACAACGAATACAACCACTTAATCATAATTTTAACAAAAAGATTATTAATTATTCTATCAGGGGTAATTAAATGTCAGGTTGGGAAATTTTAATAGTTGCAATTATTCTTTACGCAATAGTTAATTAAATTAATTGTAAAAGCAAGAAAATTATAAAATTTTAATTTGGTGACGCTTTTACAGATTTAAAATTTATATATCCAAAAAATAATAAAAATAATAATGCAAAGGGATAAACTATTGCTTTATTTGGTCTGTCTGGGTTTTCAATTTTAAAATTACTAATAATATCACCCATTTGAATACCAGATTTTTTTGCTTCTCCTTTCCAGTTTAATTTATCAACAGTCAATTGATCGTTTTGATCTGTTAAAGTCAAACCATATTCCTCTAGTTTATAATTATTTTCAAATTTCCCCTTATCGATAACAAATAATTTATACCTTTCTCCATACTCAGTAACTCGTGTGACTTTTATATGAACTTCTTTTGATGGGTCAAAAGATAAATTTTGGATGCTTTTTGCCGAGAGTTCTTGCTCGTTAAATTTAGGATAGAATTTACCTAAAACATAATCTGGGGCCAAAAAAGATAAGGATATAATTAAGAATGCTATGACCTCATACCATCTTAACCTATTTATAAACCACTGTTGTGTGGCTGCTGTAAAAACTAAAATCCCAATTAATGAAGTAGATATAACTAATAAAGCTTGCCAGATACTAACTACTCCAATTAATAGTAGCTCATGATTAAACAAAAAGACAATTGGCAAAATTCCTGTTCTTAAACTATACCAAATAGCTTGGAGTCCTGTTCGTAAAGGGTCGCCCCCAGAAATTGCGGCTGCAGCATAAGATGCTAAACCAACTGGTGGAGTTACATCTGCCATTAGTCCGAAATAAAATACAAATAAATGTACAGCAATTAATGGAAAGATAAATCCTGAAGCATTGCCTACATCAACGAGAACTGTAGCCATTAAAGAGGCCACAACAACGTAGTTTGCAGTAGTTGGTAGACCCATTCCAAGAAGCAAGCAAAGTATAATAGTTAACAAAATTAATATAATTACATTGTCTCTTGCTATCGTCTCAATCACTATAATTAAATTAGTGCTCAGTCCTGTAGATCCTACTGCACCTACAATTATTCCTGCAGTGGCGATTGCTATTCCTACCCCAACCATGTTGATCGCACCTTTTTGAAGGCCAACTATTGTTTGATTGTACCAATCGGTTAACCCAGTTTTAAAATCTGGATTTTTAATAATACGACTTATTAAGTTCACTAATATTAAGGATAAAGTTGCATAAAAAATTGAAAAGCCTGCTGTATATCTCATATAAACAAGTAAAAAAATTAAAACAAAAATAGGTATTAAAAAATGTAATCCAGATAAAAAAGTTTTCTTTAAGTGAGGAACGTCTGCATCATCCATACCTTTAAGACCTAATTTAAGTGCCTCTAAGTGAGATATGTAAAATAAAGCGATATAAGAAATTATGGCTGGTAAAAAAGCATGTTTAACAACTTCAAAATAAGTGACACCAATAAAACTTGCCATTACAAATGCGGCAGCTCCCATAACTGGTGGCATTATTTGCCCATTAACCGATGAAGAAACTTCGATAGCCCCTGCTTTTTCCTGAGAGAAACCAGTTTTTTTCATGATAGGAATTGTAAAAGTTCCTGTCGTTACAGTATTTGCAATTGATGAACCTGAAATCATACCAGTCATTCCAGATCCTAATATTGCAGCCTTTGCCGGACCTCCTCGCATTTTTCCAACCATTGCGAAGGCTAAATCTAAAAAATACTTTCCGCCCCCAGCAGTTTCTAATAAAGCTCCAAATAGAACAAATAAGAATATAAAATCTACTGAAACTCCTATTGGTATTCCAAATATTGCTTCTTGATCAAACCATTGAAATCCAACTAATCTTTTTACAGAAAGTCCGCCGTGAGAAATAATATCTGGTGCATATTTTCCAAAATAAGAAAATAAAAGGAAACAAATTGCTATTATTACTAATGGTAATCCTATAGCGCGTCTAGTTGCCTCTAAAAGAATTAATATACCTGTGGCACCAATGATAAGCTCAATTGGAATTTTAAATCCAAATATTTCTTTTACTAAAAGAATTCCTCCCCTACTAACAAGATCATCATAAAAAAAATAAATATATAAACAACAAAATGCTGCAATAATACTTATTAGAATGTCCAATACTGAAATCTTTTTTCCCCTCACTGCTGGAAAAATTAAAAAAGCTAAAGTTAATGCGAAACCTAAGTGAATAGCTCTTGCAGGCAAACCTTTGAACATTCCAAAATTCAACCAAAAAGGAAATGGAGAAGCATACCAAAGTTGAAAAAAGGTCCAGAGTATCGCAATTCCGAACACTATTTTTAAATGGATGCCTGATAAATTTCGAGTTGGTGAAATATCCTCTTGAATTTTATCTTTTATTTTACTTTGAATGTTTTGACTCATTTTAGCTAGGATACCTTATTCTAAAAAAAAAGGCCCAAAAAAATTGGGCCTTTTTTAATTAAACTATAAAGTTGAATTACATTAATCCAGCTTCTTTGTAGTACTTAATTGCACCTGGATGTAATGGAGCCGATAATCCATCAGCTATCATATTTTTCTTTTCTAGGGGCGCAAAAGCAGGGTGCTGAGCTCTGAAATCATCAAAGTTTTCCATAACCGCTTTTGTTACTAAGTATACAAGCTCTTCAGAAACGTTTGCGCTTGTAACAACCGTAGCTTTCACACCAAACGTTGTAGCGTCTCTTTTCTGATTAGAATAAGTTCCTTTTGGAATAACTGCTTTAGCATAATAATCTGCTCCATCAATTAAACCTTGAACTGGTCCACCTGTTAAATTAATTGGGCTAGCTTTTGCTTTACAAGTTGCTGCTTGCTCCATAGCTCCATTTGGAAATCCTACTGAATAACCAAATGCATCTATTTTACCGTCACAAAGAGCTTTTACTTGCTCAGAAGAAGTAAGTTCAGTTGTTGCTTTGAACATACTCATATCTGCTCCCATAGCTTTCATTAATTCTTCCATAGTTCCTCTTTGACCAGAACCTGGGTTACCGATGTTTACTGTTTTTCCTTTTAGGCCTTTGAAATTTTTAATTCCAGATTTTTTACTTGCCCAAATTTGGAAAGGTTCGTTATGAACAGAAAATACAGCTCTTAAGTTACTGAACTGTTTTCCTTCCCATTTACTTGAACCATTGTAAGCATGATACTGCCAGTCTGACTGCGCAACACCAAATTGAAACTCACCATCTTTGATTTGCCCAATATTGTAGTTAGAACCACCTGTAGAAGGTGCAGTACATCTATAAGCTTTCGCTGTACCTTTTTTTCTACCGTGATCAGCACTGATTGCTGACTTATGTAACATTTTACAGATTGCGTTACCTGTTTGGAAATATACCCCAGTTGGTCCGCCTGTTCCTATCGTGAAGAACTCTGCTGATTTTGCGATTGAAGTAATAGGGCTTGAAAAAGCAAACATTACTAGTACCGCTGAAATCAATGACATTATTTTTTTCATGTGTACTCCTCTTGTTATAATGATTAATTTAACTATGTTATTGAATGGAGGTCAAAGAGAATCTTATAAATTTTTGGCCCAATTTGATAATTTAGAAACTCCTTCTACTACATTTGGAGCGTACTTTTTAATCATATCATCATCTATCGAATTACAATCTTTAACATTGTTAAAGAATTCAACACCATCAAAATCAGTATAACTTAAACGTGCTAACATTTTATTTGGTTTGAAGCCAAAATCTGATCCGGGTAACATGGCTACACCAGTCTCACTTAATATAGCATTGCAAAGCTTGGCTGAAGTTTTATATTTCTTATTTTTAAATTCCGGCATTAGATAAAATGCGCCTTGAGGTGGATTAATTAAAATTTTGTTAGATTTTAAATTTTTATAAACAAATGTGCCTACTGCGTTTAATATACTATTAACTTTTAATTTATAATCTTTATAATCACCTTCATATGCTTCAACAGCAGCAAATTGTGTTGGTGTGTTTACTGTTGAGTAAGACTCGCTCGCTAAAGATTTTAAACTATTCATAAATTCTTTTAATCCATCTGGAACAGCTAAAAACCCTAGTCTCCATCCACCTGCTCCACACCATTTACTTAAACCCCCACTTATACACGTCGCATCTGGATAAAATTCAGAAATTGATTTGTAACTATTATCAAATGAAAGATCTGTATAGATTTCGTCTGATAAAACAATCAATTTATATTTTTTTGCTACCCTTGCTAAGTCTTTTAAATTATTACAAATGGCACCAGAAGGATTATTAGGTGAGTTAAGAATTAGTATTAATTTTTTATTTTTTCCAATTTTTTTTATTTTTTTTTCTAGTTCTTGGGCAGTTGGAAACCAATTATTCTCTTGCAATGTTTCTAACCAATGAACTTTATTATAACCTATATTTGCTTGAGGTTCATATGAGACCCAACTGGGAGCAGGCAAAATAATTTCGCCATTGAATGTTACGTGCATCAATAACATTGCTTCTTTGGAACCTGGAGTTATTAGTATATTTTCTTTTGAATACTTAATGCTTGTCCTTGATAGTAAATATTTTGAAATTTTATCTCTAAGTTTTGGTAAGCCTTGAATTGGTAAATATTCTTTCCTATGCGCATTGGCTTTTAGGGTTTCAACAATTTTGTTGGGAATTTGGAATGGAGATTGACCAAATCCAAATTGATAAATTTTTCTACCTTCTTTAATAAGTCTTTTGGATTTTTCATTAATGGCTAAAGTTGAAGACTCTTTTAATCTTAAAAGATTTTTTTTTACTTTAGATATCATTTAAATTAATTTACGTATACGGGGACTAGCTGTTATAAGTCAATTTAAATATTAAAAATGGAACATTTGACAAATTGATTCGGTCATGTTTTAATCTTATTTTGTTCTCAACTTTGATCTACATATAGTATAAAAAAAATTAACTAACACAAAAATGAAAAATCTACATCAAAGGATAATCGCTTTACTAGGGCCCACAAATACAGGCAAAACCTATGTTGCAATAGAAAAAATGTTAGAACATAACTCGGGAATTTTCGGTTTACCTTTAAGACTTTTAGCTAGAGAAGTTTACGATAAATGTTTAAAAAAGGTTGGCGAAGAAAAAGTAGCTTTAATTACTGGTGAAGAAAAAATTATTCCTAGCACAGCGAATTATTTCATTTGTACAGTTGAGTCTATGCCTAAAGACAAAAAAGTCGAATTTGTAGCTATAGATGAAATTCAAATGTGTGCTGACCGAGAAAGAGGGCATATTTTTACTGAAAGGTTGTTAGAAATGCGTGGAACAAATTTAACAATGTTTTTAGGTTCACAGGTTATGGAAAATATAATTAGTGAATTAGTAAAAGATGTAGAATTCGAAAAAAAAGAAAGATTTTCAAAACTAAGTTACGCTGGTATTAAAAAAATTTCAAGATTAGATAGAAAAGTTGCAATAATAGCTTTTTCAATAGAAGAAGTTTATGCAATAGCCGAACTAGTTAGGCGACAAAAAGGTGGAGCTGCAGTCATTATGGGTTCATTAAGTCCAAAAACACGGAACTCACAAGTAGGTTTATATCAATCTGGAGATGTAGATTATTTAATTGCTACTGACGCAATAGGTATGGGACTTAACATGGATATCAACGAAATATATTTTTCAAATCTAAAAAAATTCGATGGAAAGAAAACTAGAAGATTAAATCTTGTGGAAATGTCTCAAATAGCTGGTAGAGCTGGTAGATACAAAAATGACGGAGGCTTTGGTACTACAGGCGACTGTGAAACACTTAATTCGGATGAAATAGAAAAAATAGAAAAACATCAACTTCCAGATGTAAAAATGATTTATTGGAGAAATTCACATTTGGATTTTACAAATCCCGAGAAGCTCACTGCTTCTTTAGAACTAAAACCAATCAAAAAAAGTTTAATTAAAACAAATGACTCTCTTGATGAAAGTGTATTGAGATTTTTTTTAAAAAAAGGAGCCAATAACATACTATATCATAAAAATTTAGAGCTGCTTTGGGAGTGTTGTCAGATACCAGATTTTGAAAAAAGAGCTTATGGACAACATATAAATACGATAGATAAAGTTTTTCAATTTTTGTGTACAAGAAAAAAGAAAATACCTAGTACGTTTATGAAAGAGCAGCTTAAAGGTTTAGATAGGGATCACGGAAATGTTGATTTATTGTCACATAGACTTTCAAATGTAAGAACTTGGTCATATGTATCTAATAAAAAAAATTGGGTAGAAAATTCGGATTATTGGGTTCAATTGACAAAAAATATAGAAGATAAGTTGTCTGATAAATTACACGAAGAGTTAACAAAAAGTTTTATTGATAAAAAAATAAGTATACTTTCTAGAAGCTTAAAACAAGATCTTTTGTTGAATACTGAGATTAATAAAGAGAATAAAATTTATATTGATGGTCAAAGAATTGGTGAATTAAAGGGTTTAAAATTTATAATTGAGATCACATCTAAAACCTTAGATACTGATATAAAGTCAATCAAAAAAGCAGCAAGAAAAGGGGTGGAGAAAGAATTAGTTAAAAGAGTTGATGAAATAATATCGAACAAAGAAATAACAATAAACAAATATGGTGAATTGATATGGAAAAGTAATGCTATAGCTAGATTAAAAAAAGGAAATGATTATTTAAATCCAGAAATAGATTTAATTGCAGATGACTCTTTGCTTGTGGAAAGTAAATCTAAGTTGGCTTCATTTCTAAATAATTGGTTATCAAAATACGTAGACGATCTATTAGGTGATTTAATAAAACTTACAAAACATAAGATTTCAAATCAATATCTTAGAGGTTTAATTTTTCAATTGTACGAAAATAATGGTGTTGTCAAAAGAAATGATGTAGATAAAATTGTAAAACTTATCCCGACAGATCAACGAAAAAAATTATGGGGAATGGGAGTTAAGATTGGAAGGTATCACATTTATTTACCCAAGATGCTTAAACCTAAAGCTGTTGAATTTCGAATAAGTTTGTGGAAAATCTTTTACAATCTGTCTAATAAAAATCAAATACCTAAGTCAGGTCTTAATTTCTTAGTTGATTCCAACTACGAGAAAAATTTTTTATTATTATGTGGTTTTGAGAAGTTTCAAGAATTCTATATCAGAATAGATATTTTGGAAAAATTGTTTATTAAAATAATAGAAAGTACTAAAGATAAGAAATTTAAAGTTAATTCAGAAATGATGAACTTATTGGGTTGCACAAAAGAGAATTTTTATAAATTGATGACTTATATGAACTATAAAAAGGATAAATCAGCTGATACTTATATTTTTAAAGGCGAGAGAAGGAAAAAAGAGAAAATAATACGATTTGACAAAAAAGAAAATCCATTTAATAAACTCCTCTCTTTAAATATTAAATAAATGAGTAAATTAGAAAAAGACAGTGTTATAGGTATTTCTGCTTTATTGGTTCATGCTGCAAATATTGATGAAATTTATTCTGAGCATGAAAAAGATTTGGTTAAAGATTTTATTAAATCTTATTTAAATGATGTTGATACTAATGAAATATTAAAAAAAGCAGAATTAATCGAAAAAAATTCTAATCAATTGCTTAATTATACAAATGTAATAAAAAAAAATTCTATGGATATTAAAAAGGATATAATTGAGCACCTTTGGAAAGTAATTATTTCAGATAATTCGGTGGATCAGTACGAAGCTAATTTAATGAGAAGAATTTGCGGTCTAATATATTTTCCAGATAAAGAGTCTGCTGAGATAAAATTAAGATTATTGAATTCAAAATGACGTATATTGTAAAAGACGAATGTATTAAGTGTAAGCTAACCGACTGCGTTGAAGTATGTCCTGTGGACTGTTTTTATGAAGGTGAAAACATGTTAGTGATTAATCCTGATGAATGTATTGATTGCGGTGTGTGTGAACCAGAGTGCCCCATAGATGCAATAAAAGCAGATACAGATGAAAGTGTAGAAGATAAGGAAAAATGGTTGTTGCTTAATAAAAAGTTTTCTGCATTATGGCCTAATATTTCAAAAAAAAAAGACCCTATGGAAAATCATGAAAAATTTCGAAATATGAAAGATAAGCATAAAAATCATTTTTCTGAAAAGCCTGGTAAGTAAATATGCCGAAAAAGAAGAAAATAAAAAAAACAAAAAAAAAGAAAATAATAAAAAAAATTAAGCCTAAATCTGTAGCTAAAACTGAAGAGAAAAAATCGTCTTTACCTAATGCTGAAGAAAAACCTGAGATAAAGAAGATTAAAAAACAACCGACTGAAAAGAGAGTTTATAATTTGAAAGACTATGTTGTGTACCCAAAACATGGGGTTGGTAAAATTACTGCAATTGAGAAAGCGACAATAGGAGAAATAGATATTCAGTTTTATAAAATTTTAGTTGAGAAAGAAAAACTAGTCTTAACAGTACCTATAAATCAGCAGTCTAAATTGAGACCTATTTCTACAATTAATCAAATAAATAAATGTGTGGCAATTTTAAAAATGAAGCCAAAAGTTAAAAGAACTATGTGGAGTAGAAGAGCCCAAGAATATGATCAAAAAATAAATTCTGGTAAAATTTATGAATTAGCTGAAGTTGTAAAAGACTTAAATAAAAATACTGATATAATAGCTGATCAATCTTATTCTGAAAGACAATTATTTGAAAAAGCCTATGAGAGATTAAAATCGGAATTTGAAGCAGTTTTAAAAGTTAGCCCTGATGAAGTTCAAAAAAAAATGGACAAGGCTTTGGGAAGAACTAGTTTAGCTGAGGCCTAATAAAAAAACGCCCTTTTTAAAAAAATAAAAAGGGCGCTTAGTTAAAGAGAAAACTATCTTCTTCTTCTTCTCTTTTTTGCTTTCTTTTTAGTTTTCTTTTTAGCTTTTTTTCTTCTTTTAGCCATCTTTTCTCCCTTGTTTTTAAAACAAATCTTAATGATTCGTTTGTTAATAATTACATTAAATAATTAAAGATTCATGTCAAACATAAATTAATTTACAAAATTGTTTCAAAATTTAAATTTTTTAATTAATTATAATTTTTTTTAAGAAAATTAAAAAAGTTAGCAATATCAATGTTTTTTTAAGCAATTTAAATTAGTTAAAATTAAATTTTTAGTAAAGATTTTCAAGTTGTTGTTTATAATTTTTAATTATTTCTTTTCTTTTTAACTTTAAAGTTGGTGTAAGCATTCCGTTTTCAATAGTAAATTCTTCGTGAATTAAGAAAAATTTTTTAATTCTTTCTATCGAAGTTAAACTTTTGTTTGCATTTTCAATTATAAGTTTAATTTTTTCTTGATTAATATCATTTTCACTTACAATTAATGCTACTAAATAATTTTTTTTATCTCCGTAGACAAAAGATTGTTTAATATTTTCATTTAAACACAAAATATTTTCAACTTTACTAGGAGAAATGTTATCTCCACCAAGATTTACAATAATATCTTTTTTTCTATCTGTAATTTTTAAATAATTATTATTATCAAGTTCTCCAATATCACCGGTATGAAGCCATCCATCTTTAATTACTTTTTCTGTCTCTTCCTTTAAGTTCCAATAACCCAACATAACGTTTTCACCTTTAATAAGAATTTCTCCATCTTCTGCTATCTTAACTTTATTAGTCTTAAAAGGAGGTCCTACTGATTCGACCTTGACTAGATCTGGTAAATTACAGCTTACTACTGGAGAAGCCTCCGTTAGGCCATATCCTTGTAGAGTGGGTAAACCAACAGAATTTAAAAATTCTCCAATATTTTGATCTAGAGCCCCTCCCCCAGATACAAAGGCTTGGAGATTACCACCAAACTGTTTTCTAATTTTTTTTCTTACTAATTTTTCACACAAAAAATTTGTGATTTTTTCACTAAATTTTAATTCCTCTTTTTTGAGTATTTTTTTACCTAGATTTAAAGTCTGATTTATTAGTTTTCTTTTAAACCCAGATTGCTTCTCAAAATTCATATTTATTTTTGTAAAAAGGTTTTGATAAAATCTAGGAACAGCTGTCATGATTGTAGGCTTTGCAACTCCCATATTAGAAATCAGTTTATCTAAACTTTCTGCGTAAAAAACTTTTGCTCCAACTATAATTTGTATAAATTGAACAGTATGTTCGTAGGAATGTGATAAGGGTAACCAGGTCAAAAATACTGGATCTTTTTTTTTAATTAATTTTTCTAATAATTCAACTGCACCTTCACAGTTAGACAAAATTCCACCGTGACTAAGAACAACTCCTTTAGGATTTCCTGATGTGCCTGAAGTATAAATGATACAAGCAGGCATATTCCGTTTTAAATCTTTTTTGATTATTTTTTCATTAATTTTTTCATTTAATATTTCTTTAATTAATAAACTGTCAGTATCTATTTCTTCAAAAGATATTATTTTTTTAACATCGCTATTTATAAATTTTTTAATTTTATTAAATTGGTCTTGATTTGATACAAATATCAATGAGGGCTTACAATCATTTAAAATATACTCATAATCATTTGCAGAATAAGTTGTAAAAATAGGAACTGAAATACCTCCAGCATTCATAATAGCAATATCAGTCATTAACCAGTAAGGTCTGTTTTCAGATAGGATTAAACATCTATCACCTTGTTTTATTAACGATTTTATTTTAGCGGTAAGTTTGTAAATTCTTTCGGTTATATCTTCCCAATTATAAGATCTTTTATCTCGTTTTAACCATTTTAAGAATGGTCTTTTCCCATCAACTTCTTCTATTTTTTTGAAATAAAGTTCAACTAAGCTATTTAATTTACTTATATTCATAACTTGGTGGGCGAAGAGAGACTCGAACTCTCAAGGTATTGCTACCACCGGATTTTGAGTCCGGCGCGTCTACCAGTTCCACCATTCGCCCTTTTTAGATAATCTAATTGATTTTTCTTACTATGAGAACAAAAATAATAGAGGTACAAAACATTATTAATGCGTAAGCTGCTGTTGGTACCATAAATATAATATCATCAAATAATTGTGTAGTTACAAATACTGCTAGAGTTCCATTTTGAAGGCCACATTCTAACGAAATACATTTTCTTTGAGCAACACCTGTAGCAAAGAATTTTGCTATAAAATAACCTAAAAAGATCATTGTCATATTTAAAATTAAAGCCACTAAACCTGCTCTAGTTATAAAACTCACAATTCGATCCCACTCCTCTATCCATATTGCAATAAATACAACTAAAAATAAAATTATCGATAATCTTTGAATAATTAGAGTTTTAGAAATAATAAAATCTGTCATTAAACTTCTTACAATCATTCCAAAAATAACAGGAACAGTTACTACGAGGAACATTTTAAGAGCTATATTTACCATTGATATATTTTTTGTAATTTCAATTCCTAAAAATTCAGCTGAGTTGAAAACTATATGCGGAACAATAAAAATACATAATAAACTGACAATTGCTGTTAAACTGACTGATAGAGCAACATCTCCATCTGCAAATTTAGTAAGAATATTTGAGGTCACCCCGCCTGGCGCTGCAGCTATCACCATAACTCCTAAAGCAATTTCAGGAGGAAGTGAAATAATGTTAATTAAAATAAAAGCAATTATTGGAAGCAAAATAACCTGACATAAAAAACCTACCAGAAAATCTTTAGGTTTTTTTAAAATTCTTGTAAAATCCACTAAAGTTAAGCCAAGACCCAAGCCGAACATTATTACGGCAAGACACACGGGTGCTATTGTAGTTACGATTTCCATATTTTGATTAATTCCTATTCTACTTTAAATGAAGAATTCTTCATTAAGTCAAAAATTGTTGTTACAAAACCAGCTTTATGCTTTTGGTTATGCATGTAGTTTTCTTCGAAAGATTTGATATTTTTAGGTGACGGTAAAAGCATATATTCTAGCTTTTTATTTTTCATAACTAATTTTTGTTTTAAAAGGTATTTTAATTTTCTAATCACTGTTGCTCTTGGTATAGTTGAGATTTCAGATATAGAAGATGCATTTATTCCGTTTTTAGGAGTATGTCTTAAAAGGTGTAAATACAAGTCTGAATAATTTCTTGCTTCCTCAACAACTCTATTTTTCACTTGTTTTGAATAATCTGTAAATTGTGAAATACCAATTGATCCCCAAACATTCCACGTTTCTAAATCGCCGAAAAAAGTTCTATGTCTTACTAAGAAAGGAATTTGTAGTCTAAACCAGTGCTGCCAACATATTGTAAAATACTTATCTATAAATGACTCTATTAGTTCTTTATTATATGATTTTCCAAACCAAGACTCTTTGGCAAGAATTTCACTGGTTTTTTCTAAAAAATTAGCCATCATTTTTTTTGAATTAGCGGGCTTTTGCATTTTATTTATTGCATTGCTGAAAAAGATAGATTTACCTTTTCGGAATATAATATTTTGATTTTGAAGAAAATTTACTTTTCTTCTTATTGTTTCTTTTGGAATATTAAGCTCTTTTGAAATTTCTATTAAATTTATTTTATCTATTACTAGTTCGTCTTTCGCATAAAATTCTTCATATGATAGAAATTGAAATCGATCTGAATATTTTTGAAAAACAGTATTAACTAAGTAAACTAAAATTAGGTAGCTATCATAATCTTTAAAGGTATTATAGGCGTTATTGCACCAAGCTTGCTGTAATTTAAACCACAATGATACTATTTCATTAGAACGACTAGACAAAACTTCATAAACCATTTCAGAGTTCAAGTTGGAGTATTCTTTATGCCCAAAAGCTTCGGGTTTTTTTTTTAATGGTTCAAAGATTTTAACTGTTTTTAAATCAATAGGATTAGACATTTATTTTTTCCACGTTACACTTTGATTGATTAAAATAGCCATTAAAATCCAAATGATAAATGTTCCTTCCGGCGAAAAACCGTAATCAGCGCCAAACATTCCTGCAACTATGACGATTGAATAAATAGCAACTGTAGATAATATTAAACTTGCCAGATACCTAAGGATTGTGCATTTTAAATTCATGATTTTAAAAAAATTATACGATAGATGCGTTGAGCTTGCTAGACATAAATTTTCAAAGCCTTTACTGGGTTTTGTAGCATTTATCGAAAGTTTCTTTTTCCCAGTCCCCCCTGACTTAATGATTGTTCCAATGGTAGTAGCAAAAAGAGATGACTATCTTAAAATATTTCTTATCGCTACGATGGGCTCTGTTTTAGGTGGATTATTTGGATATATGTTAGGAGTTTTCTTTTTAGATGCATCAATGGTTATAATTGAATTTTATGGTTACGAAGAAAAAGTTTTTGAGATGCAAGATAAGATGTCCACAAAAGGTGGTTTTTTAGCATGGCTTGGAATTATGTTTTTGGCTGGTTTTACTCCTCTCCCTTTTAAAGTTTTTACAATTACTAGTGGAGTAATTGCCTATAATCTTCCAGTATTTTTCTTTATATGTTTATTTACTAGAGGGCTAAGATTTTTCTTAGTTTCTTATTTAACATTTCTTTTTGGAAAAAAATTCGGTGAATTCATCGAAAAAAAAGGTGCGATATGGTTTACTTTGACTGGAATCTTTATTGTGGTTTTAGCTGTCGTCCTTTATATAATTTTCACTTAATGTTGAACAATAATAAGCTTATTTTAAACAGTATTTTAGCTTTTAGCGTTTTGTCTTTAGCTATAGCTTACTTTATTCAATACATATTAGGACATGAACCTTGTAACTTATGTTTAATTGAAAGGATCCCTTATTTAGCATCTTTAATACTTATTTCCCTAATATTTATAATTAATAAATTTGAGAAAGTGATTGCTGGTATCGTACTATTATTTTATATTTTTGGTTCAATAGTTTCTTTTTACCATTTAGGGATTGAGCAAGGATTATTTAGTGAGTCTTTTGTGTGTGATTTAGGATCATCAAATGGAGATATGTCTAAAGAGGATTTGTTAAAACAACTTCAGAATAAAACTCCAATAAGCTGTAAAGACGTGACTTTTAGGTTTTTAGGGCTTTCTCTTGCTACAATAAATACAGTTATATCGATACTATTAAGTGGTATTATGGTTAAAGTAATTAAAAATTATGGAAAAAACTAATAAAAAAACTTTAGAAGAAATTATAAGAGTGGATCATGCTGGGGAACGCGGTGCTATTAAAATTTACGAAGGTCAGCTACTAGCTTTAAAAACTTTCAAACAAAACGCTTCTTTAAAAAGAAAAATTGAAGAAATGAAAGAGCACGAGAGGGAACATTACGAATACTTTGATAAAGAAATTAAAAGGAGAAATATTCAACCGACTAAACTTTTACCTCTCTGGGATTTAATGGGAGTTACTTTAGGTTTCGGCACTGCGATGCTTGGTGAAAGAGCAGCCATGTTATGTACTGCTTCAGTTGAAGAAGTTATAGATGGTCACTATAAAGATCAAACTTACAAACTTGGAAAAGACGAGGAAGATTTAAAAAAGAAAATTATGAAATTTAGACAAGATGAACTTGACCATAAAGATATTGCATATGACAATGGCGCAACAAAAAAAGGTTTATTTGGAGTGTTAGATAAAGTTATCAAAACTTCATCAAGAATAGCTATTACAATTTCTGAAAAAATTTAATTACGGTTCTAATTCAATATCCCAATATAAATAATCCATCCAACTTTTATGCAAAAAATTTGGTGGAAAATTTCTACCATTTCTATGAAGGTCTTCAACTGTGGGTGCGTATGGTTTATTAGTCAATTTTAATTCGCAATCTTTGTAAAGCTTTCCACCTTTTTTAACATTACAACTAGAACAAGCTGTTACCACGTTATTCCAATCTGTTAGACCGCCTTTAGATTTTGGCAAAAGGTGATCAAAAGTTAAATCTTTTTTATCTCCACAGTATTGACAAGTAAACTTATCTCTAAGAAATACATTGAATCTGGTAAAGTTTGGATTTTTTGATGGTTGTATAAAATTTTTTAAAGCTATTACACTTGGTAAATTCATTTCAAATGATGGGCTTCTAATTTTTCGTTCGTAATTCGAAACAATACTTACTCTATCTAAAAAAACTGATTTTACAGCGTCTTGCCAACACCAAATAGAAAGTGGGTAATAGCTCAAAGGTCTAAAGTCTGCATTAAGAACTAATGCTGGACACTTCTCTAAAGGAACTTTCTCTGCAGAAGAAATAATCATACTTAAAGCTAACTGATAAGAAAAATTTTATCAAGTCATAATTATGTTACAGGTGAAATAGTTATAAATTAAAATGTTTTTTAATGAATTGTAGACCCAAACTTGACCCCTCTGTTGGTATACGATGTTCACAGTGTTTAAATATTTTTGTTTCGATTTCG
This sequence comes from uncultured Pelagibacteraceae bacterium, assembly GCA_902628815.1. GTDB lineage: Bacteria > Pseudomonadota > Alphaproteobacteria > Pelagibacterales > Pelagibacteraceae > Pelagilacustribacter. The sequence goes on along the minus strand of CACOOK010000005.1, from coordinate 36,882 downwards.
TAATTATTTTTTCCAAAAAATTCTTTAGCTTCAAGCAATGATTCTATTGGAACAACTTGGTCAAGATCTCCATGCATTAAAATAATATTTGGTTTAGAAATTATATTTTTTGAAAGATGTTCTGTGCTTATAATTCTTCCAGAATATCCAATAATAGAATTTATTGCATCCTTTCTCTTTACTCCCGTTTGTAAAGTTATCATACAACCCTGGCTAAAGCCTCCAATGATAATTTGATTAGCTTTTAAATTATATTTTTCCTTAACTTCATCTATTAATTTATTGAGTTTATTTTCTGCTACTAAAGATTTTGATAAAATTTGTTCGGGATTTTGATCCATTAAATCAAACCATTGAAATCCTGTTTGGCTTGCTGCACATTTTTCAGGAGCGTCTGGACAGATTATAATAGTATCTGTCAAATGAGCTCTCCAATAGCTTGCTAAAATTGAAATATCTTTACCATCTCCACCATAACCATGGCAAAGAATAACTGCATTCTTAGGTTTTTCTTTAGAAAGCGGCTCTAAAATAATTGTATTTAATGAGAAGGTCATATAGATAAATTATCAATGTCAGAAATTTTATTTAACTTTATAGGTTTTTCTTTATTAGGTGCAGTAGCCATAGTTTTAATAATGGGTATTTATACTTTATTTAAAGGTGGAAGTACTAGTAAAAAATATTCTAATAAACTTATGCAGTTACGGGTCTTATTACAATTTATTGCAATTATAGTTTTAGTTTTACTTGCCTATTTTTTTAAAGACTAAATATATTTTCTTAAAAAGTTTATAAATTCATCACTAGCATAATCAATCTCACCAATCACTTTTCCAAATTCTTTTCCCTCTTTATTGATTAATACACTTGTTGGTAGCCCTCTTAATTTGAAGTTTTTAGCTAATCTTAATTCAGGATCATAATAAATTTTTAAATTTGTTACTCCTATATCTTTGAAAAATTTATCAACTTTTATATTATTTGGTTTTTCCATATTAACTGCGAAAATATCAATTTCTGGTAGCTTAACACCTAATTTTTCTAAAGAAGGCATTTCTTTTCTACACGGCGCACACCATGTAGCCCAAAAATTAATTATCATGATCTTGCCTCTTTTATTGCTTAAATCAACGTCTTGAAGATTTAAGTCTTTGAATTTTAGTTCGCTAATATTTTGAGGTTTTTCATGAATAACAACGTTTTTTGAAAATTCTTCTGCTCCAATTAGGTTTTGGCTAAAGAGAAATAGAACTATTATGTGAATATAGATTTTAAAAGATTTACTAATTTTCATATTAATTTAAATTGTAAATAACATAGTAAAATGAAAAATAAAACTGTTTGGGCAAATAGATTAAAGGGAAAGATATCACATTCTTTTCAAAAGATAGGCTCATCTATTAGTATAGATAAAAGGTTATATGAGCAAGATATAGCTGCGTCTATTGTTCATACTAAAATGCTCGTTAAACAAAAGATTATTAGTAGCAAAGAAGGGTCTAAAATAATCAGTGGACTTAAAAAAATTAAGACACAAATTGATAAAGGAAAGTTTAAATTTCAAGAAAAATTTGAAGATATCCATTTGAATATAGAAAAAAAATTATTTGAATTGATAGGTCCTTCAGCAGGTTTTTTGCACACGGCTAGATCAAGGAACGATCAAGTTGTTACAGATTTCAAATTATGGATTAAAAAATCATCAAAAGAAACAATTGGCAACATCAATTCTTTGATGAAAATTTTGATAAAAAAAGCTGAGAAAAACGTTGATACTGTAATGCCTGGCTTAACACATCTTAAAAATGCACAACCTATTTCATTTGCGCATTTTCTTCTCTCTTATTTTGAAATGTTTAAAAGAGACATAAAAAGATTTGATAACAATATAAAACTTTTAAATGAGTGCCCGTTAGGTTCGGCTGCACTTGCGGGCACTTCTTACAAAATAGATAGAAATTATACCTCGAGACAACTCGGTTTTAAGAAACCAACTGATAATTCAATAGACTCGGTTGCTGACAGAGATTTTGCAGTAGATTTTTTATATGCTTCTGCTTTATGTGCAATGCATCTATCTAGATTAGCTGAAGATTTTATAATTTTTAATTCAAATGCATTTAATTTGATCTCATTTGATAACAGCATGTTAACTGGATCGTCAATAATGCCACAAAAGAAAAATCCTGATCCTGCTGAACTAATCAGAGGTAGAGTTGGTTTGAACTATGGCAATTTAAATTCGATGCTTACTATAATGAAAGGACTTCCGATGTCTTATTTCAAGGATCTTCAAGATGATAAAAAACTTGTGTTCGATGCATTTGACACTTTGAATGACTCATTGATTTTAAGTCATGAGTTAGTGAATTCAGTAAAACCGAATAAAAAAAATATGCTTAATATGGCTAATGAAGGTTATACAACCGCAACTGATTTTGCTGATTATTTAGTAAAAGAAAAGAAGCTCACTTTTAGAGAGTCGTATGCAATTGCAGCAAAATTAGTAAATTATGCTGAAAGTAAAAATAAATTATTATTTGAGTTATCTTTACAAGAAATAATGAAAATTTACAAAAATTTAGATAAAAAAGTATTAAAAATATTTAATGTAAATAATTCAATGAACTCAAAAAGATCCCATGGAGGGACGTCTATTGCAAATGTTAAGGCAATGATTAAAAAATATAAAAAGGAAGTAAAATGAAAATATTAGTATTATTTTGTATAATAATTTTAACAGTGTCAGGATGTGGCAAGAAATCAGAGCCTAAATATCAAGGAAAACTTAATCATATACAAATAGTTAAATAATCTTATGCAAAATTTAAGGTACGTAGGTAAAAATTTATTTCTAGAGAGAGTATCAATCCGCAATTTTTTAAAAAAAAACAAAACTCCTTTTTATATTTATTCTGAAAATCAAATAGTTTCTAACTATTCAAGTTTTGTAAAAATATTTAAAAAAACAAATCCATTAGTTTGTTTTGCTGCAAAATCTAATAGCAATACAAATATTTTAAGAATTTTAGGTAAACTTGGGGCTGGAGCTGATGTTGTGTCTGGTGGAGAACTCTTGAAAGCTCTTAAAGCTGGTATTAAACCCAAAAAGATTGTTTTTTCGGGAGTTGGTAAGTCTGAAGAAGAATTAAAAATAGCAATAAGTAAAAATATTTTATTAATTAATTGTGAGTCTGAGAGTGAGGCGAAGCTAGTAAATACATTGGCAAGAAGATCTAAGAAAAAAGTTTCTATTGGCTTTAGATTAAATCCAAATGTTGATGCAAAAACACATAAAAATATATCAACTGGTAAAGCAGATAACAAATTTGGTTTATCAATAAAAAATTTTAAATCTTTTCTCAAAGAGATAAATAAACTTAAAAATATTAGACTTGAAGCTTTAAGCGTTCATATAGGTAGCCAAATCTTAAATGATGGACCTTTCAAAAAAACTCTTAATGTAATGAATAAGTTAATTAAAGAATTAAAATTAAATTTAAAATATGTCGATTTAGGTGGAGGTTTTGGAATTAATTATAGTGATAGTGAAAAACCAATAAATCTTAATAATTATGCAAAATTAGTAAATAGCTTTGCAAGAAAACTTAAATGTAAAATTATTTTTGAACCGGGTAGATCCATAATTGGAAATACTGGCTTACTTGTCAGTAAGGTCCAATTTATAAAAAAAGGACTTAATAAAAACTTTGTAATCTTAGATGTAGGTATGAACGACTTTATGCGACCTGCTTTATACGATGCATTCCATAAAATTATTCCTGTAACTAAAAATTCATCCAAAATGAGAAATGCAATAGAATTTGTAGGCCCTATCTGTGAAAGTACTTGTAAATTTGGAGTTTATAAAAAATATCAAAAAATAATTGAAAATGACTTTGTAGCAATTACAAATGTTGGTGCATACGGCTCCTCATTGTCGTCAAATTATAATACAAGACCTTTAATCGCTGAAGTTTTAATCAAAAAAAATAAATTTAAATATATTAGAAAAAAACAAAATTTACTAAAATTGATTAATTCTTAATGCAATTTATCAAATCTTTAATTTTTAATATCTTCCTGTACTTTGGGCTTATTTTAATTTTCATATTAGCAATTCCAACACTAATTCTACCTGATAAATTTACAATTTTTTTTGGAAGGTTATCAGCTAAATATATTGTTTTAATTTTAAAACTTGTAATGAATACTAAAGTTATTTTTCATGGAGAAGAAAACTTAAAAAAAGTTGATCATTTTTTTGTTGCATCTGCACATCAATCAATGTTTGAAACTTTTGCTTTACAAATTCCACTAAACGGCCCAATTTTTATTTTAAAAAAAGAACTTTTGAATATCCCATTATTTGGCTGGTATTTAAGAAAAATTGGTTCTATAGCTATCATAAGAGAGACGACTACTAAAGAAAATTTAAATTTTTTTGATAAGATAAAAGAGAAATTAGGAAAAAATAATAGACCGCTTTTAATATTTCCTCAAGGCACAAGAGTAAAATTAGATGAACGACCCCCTTTTAAGAAAGGAGTTGGTCGAATATATAAAGCATTAAATTTACCCTGCGTTCCAGTCGCATTGAATACAGGAAAAGTTTGGCCGAAAAATAGTTTTATGAAATTCTCAGGAGATATTCATATTTCGTTTCTAGAACCTATTATGCCTGGTAAAGATAATGATGAATTTACCAAGGAAATTGAAAATAAGATTTATAATGAAATAAAAAAATTTTATTGACTATTTTCTACCAAAGTCTGGTTTTTCTGTATCCTGACCCGCTTCGATGATTTCTTTTCTCACTTTTTTGGTTGATGAAAATATTTCAAGTAGCTTTTTACTATCTTTGTTACTAATTGCATTTTTAATTTCGTCTAGATTTTTAGAATAGTTATCTAAAACCTTTAAAATATTTTCACTGTTATCGATAAAAATATCCTTCCACATCAAAGGGTCTGAAGCAGCGATCCTCGTAAAATCTCTTAATCCGCCAGCGCTGTACTGGATTACATCCTTTTTAAATTTAACCTCACTACTTACAGAAGTTCTAACAATACTGTAAGCAATAGCATGCGGTAAGTGACTTGTCAGAGATAAAACATAATCATGATCTTCAAAAGTCATCTCTTTTACTTTGCTGCCTAATTTAATCCAAAAATTTTTTAGTTTCTCAATTTTATCTTTAGGAATATTTTTATCACAAGATATTATGCTCCATCTATCTTTGAATAGTTCTGCAAATCCATGTTCTGGACCACTATGTTCTGTTCCTGCAATGGGGTGTGATGATATCCAATTAACGTCTTTTAGTTTTAAATTTAAAACTTTTTCATTAATTGGTTTTTTAACCGAACCAGTGTCTGTTAATATCATGTCTTTTTTTAAATTAGATTTTATTGAGTCCAAAACCTCTTTGTAGCTGCTTAATGGAGTTGATATAATTACTAAATCAGCGTTTTTTACTGAGTCAGAGATGTTATCACAGACTTTAATTGAAAAGTTTTTAGATAAGTACGCTCTTACTGACTTTGATTTATCAAAAATTTTAATCTGATTGGCTAATTTGTTATTATCGATAGCTCTTAAAAGAGATGAGCCGATCAAACCACAGCCAATCACTGTGATTGTGTTAAACATCAAAAATATCCTTCATCTTAGAAATAAATTTTTTATTTTCGTCATTTTTACCAATTGTCACTCTTAGCGAATTTTTTATTCCATATGGATCCATTCTTCTTACTAGTATTCCTGAATTGGCTAAAGAATTAAAAACTTTTTTTGAATTAATCTTTACACTATCAAAATTCAAAAGTACAAAATTTGCGTAAGTCTTATTTGTATTTATTCTCATTTTGTCAAATTCTTTAAAAAATATTTTATTCCACTTATTTACATGTTTTATTTCTTTATTAAGCCAAACAGTATCCCGAACTGCTGCGGATGCTGCAAATAGAGCCGGACGTCCAACATTGAATGGAGGTTTGATTTTACTAAGGGCACTTATTATATTTTTAGATGAATATCCCCAACCAATTCTCAAACCAGCTAATCCGTAAATTTTTGAAAATGTTCTCGTCATGACAACATTTTTATAATTTTTAAACAATTCAAGCCCCGGCGAGTAACCCTTTATTTTTACATATTCGTAATATGCATCGTCTACTACCAAGAGAATATTACTTCTTAATTTTTTTCTCAATGTTACAATCTGTTTTTTTGTAATGAATGTACCAGTTGGATTATTTGGATTTGCCAAAAAAACAATTTTAGTTTTACTTGTAACTTTTTTTAAAATATTTTCGATTGAAACAGTAAAGTTACTCTCTTTAGAATAAACAATTTTAGCACCACACATTTTACTGTAAATCCTATAAATAATGAAACTAAATTCTGGTACTATTACTTCATCTCCTTTTTTCAAAAATGCTTTACATATTAATTCAAAAATTTGATCAGATCCCGAACCTAAAATTATTCTTTCTGGATCTAGTTTGAATTTTTTAGATAAAATTTTTCTAAGAAAAGTTCCATCAGAGTCAGGGTACCTTTTAAAATTTTTTGAAACTTTCAAATATTCTTTTATTGCCTTTGGACTTGGTCCTAAAGCAGACTCATTAGCAGAAAGTTTTATTTTTGACCGTTTTCCCTTAAACAGGCTTAGACCTGCAACATATTTTTCAGATATGATTTTATTTGGTTTAGGAAGTCTCATTTTTTAAAGTAATATCTAAATTTTTAGAGTTTTTCTATATGTCTTTATCCTATATAAAATTGACAAGTTTGTGTTGATCTAGTAAACACTAATCGCGCTGATTTAACCATATTGCAAGCGCATTATAAATGTAGCTAAAAAGGGGATGCCCAGTTTAGCTGGGCTTTTTTTTTGGATGGATATAAAACTTGAAAATATTAAGAGACTGAATGTTTCTAAACCGTTAAAATTAGATTGCGGTAAAACTATTAGTGATTTTCCTCTTGCATATGAGACTTATGGAAAATTGAATGAAAATAAAGATAATGCAATTTTAGTATTTCATGCACTTACAGGCGACCAATTTGTTACCGGTACTAACCCAATTACTAAAAAAGAAGGTTGGTGGGTAACAGCCGTTGGTCCTGGAAAAGCAATTGATACAAATAAATATTTTGTTATTTGTGCCAATGTTATTGGAGGTTGTATGGGTTCATTTGGACCAAGAGATGTTAATCCAAATAATAAAAAACCTTACGGATTAGATTTTCCAGTAATAACGATTAAAGATATGGTGCGCGCTCAAGAGTCACTCCTAGAACATCTTGGTATCAGAAAACTTTTATGTGCGACTGGTGGGTCAATGGGTGGTATGCAACTATTGCAATTTTGCGCAACATTTCCAGATAAAGCTTTTTCTGCTGTACCAATTGCTTGCAGCTCCAGTCACAGTGCTCAAAATATTGCTCTTAATGAATTAGCACGCCAAGCTATTATGGCCGATCCTTTATGGGATAATGGACAATATGTTTTAAAAAATGTTCAACCAAAAAATGGTTTAGCTGTTGCAAGAATGGTTGGGCACATTAGTTACTTATCAGAAAAAGGTATGCAGGAAAAATTTGGAAGAAAATTACAGGAAAAAGCAGATTACGAATTCAGTTTCGATGCTGATTTTCAAGTTGAGAGTTATTTGAGACATCAAGGTTACGCTTTTGTTGAAAGGTTTGATGCAAACTCTGTGCTATACATAACAAGAGCTATGGATTATTTTGATCTATCGAAACAATTTAAAGGTGGTTTAGTAGAAGCTTTTAAAAATCAAAAAACAAAATTTTTAATTATATCTTTTTCCTCCGATTGGCTTTATACAACAAAAGATAACAAAGATATAGTAATAGCTTTAAATGCTTCTGGAGCAGACGTTTCATATTCAGAAATAATTACAGACAAAGGACATGACTCTTTTTTACTAGATGAACCTGAGTTTTTAAAAACATTAAAGGGTTTTATAGACTCAATGTATGAAAAATTTAAAAATGAAAAAAGAATTTAAAGTAATTGCAGATTTATTACCCAAAAACATAAGAGTTCTTGACGTAGGGTGTGGTGATGGTTCACTAATGAATCTTTTAAAAAAAGAAAAAAATATAGAAGTACGTGGATTAGAACTTAATCAAGACAATGTTCAAGAATGTATTCGTAAAGGATTGCCAGTAATACAAGGTAATGCGGAAACAGAGCTGCATCAATTTCCAGATCAATCTTTTGACTTTGTAATTCTTAGTCAGACTTTACAAGCTTTTTATGAACCAGAGAAAGTTTTACAGGACCTAATAAGAATTGGAAAATCAGTAATAGTTTCTATTCCAAATTTTGGTTATTGGAAAGTGAGAACTAAACTTCTATTTTTTGGAGTAATGCCAGTAACAAAAACATTACCAAACACATGGTATAACACTCCTAATTTACACATGTGCACTATTAAAGATCTTTTTAATTTTTGCGATGAAAAAAATATTAATATAAAAAAAGTTGTTGGTGTTAATGAAAATAAAACTTCATTAATAAGAAAAAATAATTTAGAAATCAAAAATCTTTTTTCAAAAGTAGGTATTTTTTTAATAGGATAAGATGAAAATAGAGATTATTCCATGCTTAAGTGACAATTATAGTTACTTAATACACGACAAAGAAACCAATATTGTATCTATTATTGACCCTTCAGAATTTAATGCATGTGATAAAATAATTCAAAAATATAAAAAATTAGATTTTATTTTGAATACTCATCATCATGCGGATCATGTAGATGGCAATTTAAAACTAAAAAAAAAATATAACTCTAAAATTTTAGGTTTTGAATTAGATAAAGATCGAATTCCAGGCATAGATGTTTTGCTAAAAGAAAACCAAAAACACAAAATTGGAAATTTAGAATTTAAAATAATTTTTGTACCTGGCCATACTAAAGGTCACATTGCTTTCTTTTTTAACAAGGAGAAAATTATTTTTACTGGTGATACTTTATTTTCATTAGGATGTGGTAGAGTATTTGAAGGTACTAAAAAAGAAATGTATAGATCTTTAAAAAAAATTAAAGATCTTCCACCAGAAACAAAAGTTTACTGTGGTCATGAATATACAAAGTCAAATTTAAAATTTTGTTTAACATATGACACGAACAATGTTTTCCTAAAAAAAAAGATGAGAGAAATTGAAAAAAAATTAAATAAAAGAGTACCGACCATACCTACTTCTATTGAAGACGAAATCAAAACAAATATTTTTTTGAGGTGTGATGATCCAGCTATTAAGAGTGCTTTAAAATTAAGTTCTTCCTCTGAAGATGAAGTTTTTTCAAAATTACGAGATTTAAAGGACTCTTTTTAGTCTCAATGATCTTGACTTACTAGCGCGTAAGGCTATATTGCGTGAAAAAATAAGAGTAAAAAATTTTATGTCATTTGCAATAATTGAAACAGGTGGAAAACAATACAAAGTATCCGCAAGTAAGATTTTGGAAGTAGAAAAACTGAACGCTAAGGTAGGTGAAACTATTAAATTTAAAAATGTTTTATTATTAAGCGACAGTAAGAATACGGAGATCGGAAATCCTAGCATAGAGGGTGCGACTGTAGAAGCTAAATTATTAGACAATGTAAAAGATAGAACAATTTTAGTTTTTCATAAAAGAAGACGAAAACATTCAAGAAAAAAGAATGGTCATAGACAGCGTCACTCAAAGATACAGATTACCAAAATTTTGTCTAAGGGAGGTAAGGTTTTAGATGAAGCTAAAATCGCTGAAAAAAAGATATCTGTTAAAAAAAAAGAAAATAAAAATTTAAAAAAAGAGGAAAAAAAGTAGGAAATTAAATGGCAACGAAAAAAGCAGGTGGATCATCGAAGAACGGTCGAGATAGTAAAGGCAGGCGTCTTGGAGTTAAAAGATACGGTGATCAATTAGTTATACCTGGAAACATAATTGTTAGGCAAAGAGGTACCAAAATCCATCCTGGAGATAACGTAGGTATGGGTAAAGATCATTCTATCTTTTCTTTAATTAAGGGCAAAGTTAAATTTAAAAAATCTAAATTAAACAGAACTTTTGTTTCTGTAATTCCCAATTAAATCTATATAAATAAGTAAAGTTATTTATATTGTACCTATAATGAAATTTTTAGATCAAGCAAAAATATATATTAAAGCCGGTAACGGAGGTTCAGGTTCAGCAAGTTTTCGCAGAGAAAAGTTCATTGAGTTTGGTGGACCTGATGGCGGAGATGGTGGACGTGGCGGATCTATCATAGTTGAGTCGGATAGAAACCTTAATACTTTAATTGATTTTAGATATGCCCAACACTTCAAAGCTCAACATGGTAAATCAGGCAGTAAGAGGAACAGGACTGGCGCTAATGGCAAAGATCTAATTTTAAAAGTTCCTGTAGGAACTCAAATTTACGAGGAAGACAATAATACTTTAATCTATGACTTCACAAAGAATAAGGAAAAATATCTTATCGCATCTGGCGGAAAAGGAGGTTTAGGAAACGTAAGGTTTAAAAGCTCAACAAACAGAGCTCCAAAAAAAAAGACTACAGGTAAACTTGGTGAAGAATTTTGGATATGGCTTCAATTGAAGGTAATTGCAGACATTGGTATTATTGGAAAACCTAATGCTGGTAAGTCAAGTTTATTAGCTGCACTTACGAGAGCTAAGCCTAAGATAGCTGACTATCCTTTTACAACTATAAGCCCTAATTTAGGAGTTACTTATTATGACAGAAAAGAGGTAACTTTAGCTGACATACCTGGTTTAGTAGAAGGCGCTCATAAAGGAACTGGACTTGGTGATAAGTTTTTACGTCATATAGAGAGATGCAAAGTTTTATTACATTTGATCGATTTAAGTGAGGAAAATCTCGTACAAACTTATAAACAAATAATAAAAGAACTTTCTTCTTATGATAAAAGACTAATTGAAAAAAAGGAAATAATTTTTTTTAATAAATCTGATTTATTTGATAATGATGATATTAGATTGAAGTTAAATCAATTTAAAAAAAAAATCAAAGGAAATTATGAAATCATCTCAGTATTTTCAAATAAAGATTTAGAGAAAATAAAAAAAATTTTAATAAAATATGCTAATTAATAATTCAAAAAAGATAATAATAAAACTTGGTTCTTCAACAGTGGTTGATAGTAGAGGAAAATTCAAAAAGAAGTGGGTATCTTCCTTAATTAAGGATATTAAAAATCATAGATTTGGAAAAAACTTTGTCATTGTTTCATCTGGAGCTATAGCCTTAGGGCAAAAATATTTAAAAATAAAAAAAAAGAAAATAAAATTAGAGATGAGTCAGGCAATTGCTGCTGTTGGTCAAATTCATTTAGCCGGAGAATTTCAAAAATTATTTGACAAATATAAGATAAAATCAGGTCAAATATTAATCAGTCCAGATGATACTGAACAAAGGAAAAGAGCGTTAAATATTAGAAATACTTTTGATAATCTTTTTAAACTGAATGCCATACCAATCGTGAACGAGAACGATACAACTGCTACATCCGAAATTAAATATGGAGATAATGATAGATTAGCTGCTAGAGTAGCACAAATAATAGGTGCCGATACTTTAATAATTTTATCAGACGTTGACGGTCTATATAACAAATCTAAGAAAATTGTAAAAACTGTAAATAAAATTGATGAAAAAATTTATTCATTGGTAGATAAGAAAAGAAATAATTACGGATCTGGTGGTATATCGACAAAATTAGATGCTGCAAAAATTTGTATGAATTCTGGTTGTCATATGTTTTTAGCTAATGGTAAAAAAGAACATCCTCTAAGTAAAATGTTTAAAAAAAAGATGTTTACTCATTTTATTCCAAAAATATCAAGTTTAGATGCAAGAAAAAAATGGATTATAAGTTCTTTAAGTTCATCAGGGATAATTTTTATAGATAAAGGCGCTGCAAGTGCACTTCAAAATGGTAAAAGTTTGCTTGCTGCAGGTATAACAAGAGTAAAAGGAACTTTTGATAAAGGTGAAAATGTTTTAATAATCGATAATAAAGGAAATCAATTGGCTAGAGGTTTATCGTCATTTAAATCTTCTGAAATCGATAAAATTAAAGGTAAACAAAGCAAAGAAATAGAGAAAATTCTTGGATATCTAGGAAAATCAGAGATTATCCATAAAGATGATATGGTAAAATTATAAATGCAGTATTTATATAAAATAGGTAAAAATGCTAGGAGAGCTTTTGAAGATTTAAAGTCTGTTAATCACAATAAAATAAGAAATGTGTTAGAGGATTACAATAAAGCTATTTTCAAAAATAAAAATCTCATTATTAAAGAAAATCTTAAAGATGTGAAAAATGTAAAACGAAAGCAACTAGTAGATAGACTTATTCTTAATGGTAAAAGAATTGAAGGCATTAGAAATTCAATTAATGAGATAGCAAAATTTAAAGATCCAATTGGAAGAGTCTTGGAACAGTGGCAAAGACCTAATAAGTTAAAAATAAAAAAAATCTCTACTCCTATAGGAGTTATTGGTGTTATTTACGAAAGTAGACCAAATGTAACTGCGGATGTTGCTGCCTTAAGTTTAAAATCTAGAAATTGTTCAATTCTAAGGGGTGGCTCAGAGGCGCTTAACTCAAATAAATTATTAGCTAATATCTTTAGAGAACAACTAAAAAAAAACAATATTAACAAAAATTGTATTCAATTTATTGATAAAACAGATAGAAAAATTGTAGACAATTTATTATCAAAAATGAGTAACTACATTGATGTGATTGTTCCAAGAGGCGGAAAAAATTTAGTTGCTAAAGTTCAAAAATTTTCAAACGTTCATGTAATTGGTCATTTGGAAGGGTTGTGTCACATATATTTAGATAATAGCGCTAACTTAAGCACAGCCAAAAAAATCATAATAAATGCAAAAATGAGAAGAACTGGAATATGTGGGGCTGTTGAAACACTTTTAATTGAGGAAAATGCTCTAAAATCTCATGCAGTGGAAATAATTAAAGCCTTAGAAAAAACTGGCTGTGAAGTAAGAGTTGATAATAAAATAAATAGATTATTTAAGAATAAACTAAAACTTGCGAAAGAAATAGATTGGAGAACAGAATATCTAGATGCAATAATATCAATAAAATGTGTAAAGAATATTAATGAGGGTGTTAACCATATTTTGAAATATGGAACCATGCATACCGACAGCATAATTACAAATAACATTAAAAAGGCCAAAATTTTTTTAGAGGGAGTCAATAGTTCTATCGCAATGCATAATGTTTCTACGCAATTTGCTGATGGAGGGGAATTTGGATTTGGTGGTGAAATTGGAATATCTACTAATAAACTTCCTCCAAGAGGTCCTGTAGGAATAAATCAACTAACTTCTTACAAATATGTTGTTTCAGGGAAAGGGGTTATAAGACCATAATCAATGGTTAAGCCTAAAAATGACATTGGTATTTTAGGTGGAAGCTTTGACCCTATACATATGGGGCATTATCATATTTCAAAAATTGCAATAAAAAAACTTAAACTAAAAAAATTTTATTGGATAGTGACAAAAAAAAATCCATTTAAGAAAAAAACATTTTTTTCGTTAAAACAAAGATTAAACAAAGCAAAAAAAATTGCAAGTAACTCAAAAAAAATTAAAGTTTTATATTTGGATAAAATTGTTAGTTCATCAAGAACCATTGATGTGATAAAGTACATTTTAAAAAAGAAAAAACCAAAAAATCTATATTTTGCAATGGGTTCAGATATTTTATTAGAGTTTCATAAATGGAAAAGCTGGAAAAAAATTACAAAATTAACAAAATTAGTTGTTTTTTCTCGTAGGGGATATGATAAAAAAGGCAAAGATTCAATTACAGTGAAATATATAAAAAAAAGAAACATTATATTTATTAAAAATAGGCCAATACAAATTTCATCGACATTTCTAAAAAAAAATATAAATATGATTAATTAATGAAAATTATTAAAATTAAAAATACAATTGAAAAAATTTTAGATGATAATAAAGCAAGAAATATTACCTCGATTGATTTAAAAAATAAGTCTTACATAGCAGATTACATGATTATAGCATCTGGAACCTCCTCTAGACATCTTCAATCCTTGTCGGAAATTTTGGTAACTGAATTAAAAAAACTTGGATTGGATAATTGTAAAATGGAGGGTAAGGATAGTAAAGATTGGAAACTAGTAGATACTCAAGATATTATAGTTCATATATTTCACCCAGAAAAAAGAGAGTTTTACGATTTAGAAAACATGTGGGCTGAAGAAATTCCTATGGAAAAAGCAATAATATGAAAAATAAATTACTTTACTTTTTATTTATATCTTCACTTTTATGCTCAACTTTACAGGCTAAAAATGACTTATACGAAAAAATCGATTTGTTTGGAGAAGTATTAGAAAACATTAAAAAAGAGTACGTTGATGAAGTTGATCAAACTAAAATGATGGATTCTGCGATAAATGGAGTACTTCAATCCCTTGATCCATACTCGGCTTATATGAGCCCGGAACTTTTTAAAGAGATGCAGACTGATACAAGAGGAGAGTTTGGTGGTTTAGGGATTGAAATTGGAATGGAGTCTGGAGTAATTAAAGTTATTTCACCTATTGATGATACTCCTGCAGCTAGAGCAGGAATTAAAGCTGGTGATTACATTGTTAAAATTGGTGACGAGCAAGTTCAGGGTAAGTCATTAATTGAAGCAGTAAAATTAATGAGAGGACCTGTCGGAACATCTATTGACTTAACTGTAATGAGAAAAAATATTAAAAAACCTTTGGAATTCAAAATAGTCAGACAAATCATAGAGGTTCAGTCGGTAAGTTCAAGAGCTGTTGGAAAAGATAAAAACTTAGGTTACATAAGATTAAAATCATTTAATGAGAACAGTGATAAACAATTTTTAAAATCGGTAAAAAATCTTGAAAAGAAATTTAACGTAAAAGGTTATGTCCTTGATTTAAGAAATAATCCGGGAGGTCTTCTTACACAAGCTATTAATATAACAGATTTTTTTCTAGATGACGGCGAAATAGTCTCAACTAAAGGAAGGAAAATTTCTGAAACTAGAAAATTTTTTGCAAGAAGAGGTGATGCTACTAAAGGTAAACCAATTATAGTCTTGATTAATAACGGTTCTGCTTCCGCTTCTGAAATCTTTGCTGGCGCGTTAAAAGATCATAAAAGAGCAATTATAGTTGGAGAAAATTCTTTTGGTAAAGGTTCAGTACAATCAATTATTCCTTTGGGAAATGGTGGGGGCATGCGTCTTACAATTTCAAAATATTATCTACCATCAGGTAAATCAATCTCAGAAGTTGGTGTGACGCCCGATATCTTGGTGGAAGAAGAAGGTGACAATTTTCAAATTAATTCTGATAAAGATAATCAATTAAATTACGCGATAAAACTTTTCAACTCTTAATTATGCTTAAGAAAAAACTTCCTATGCGTTCCGGTGTAGGGGTAATAATCTTGAATAATCAAAATAAAGTTTTTGTAGGTAAAAGAAAGGACAATCCTGTAGATAAATGGCAAATGCCTCAAGGTGGCATTGACAAAGGTGAGGATTATACATCCGCAATGAGACGGGAGCTTTATGAGGAAACAGGTATTAAAAATATAGAAATTTTAAGAGAAATTAAAGGTCATTATGAATATGAATTACCTGAAAATTTATTAGGTATTATTTGGAAAGGTAAATACAGAGGGCAAAGACAAAAGTGGTTTATAGTAAAATTTTTAGGCAATGAGGAAGAAATTAATTTAAAAATTGGCAATCCTGAATTTATAGAATGGAAATGGATTTTACCTAGCCAGCTTCCTAAAGTTATTGTGGATTTTAAAAAAGAAATGTATTTAAATCTTCTAAAAGAAATTAATAATTTTATTAATTAATATTTTTTAAGGTTTCTAATTTATATGACAACAGATATTTATCTTTGTCTGTAATAGTCTCATTTTTAATTTTTTCCTCCACCTCACTTATTAAAGTACCTAGCTCCCCTTTTTTTAAATCCGATAACTCTTTAGCAGTCGAGGTTAATATTAAAAGATTGTTATTTGTGAACTCTACTGTTCCATCTTCTACAAAAAATTCTTTATCTTTTTCACTTGAGATTTTAATTAGCCCAGGTCTTAAAAACGTTATAATTGGTATATGATCTTTTAAAATTCCCATTTCACCTTCAAATGAAGGTAATACAACCTCGCTTGCTTCAACTTTTAATATCGATTGAGTAGGAGATATTATTTCCACTACGAAATTGTCTGTTTTCATTTATTTTCTTTTGCTAATTTTCCTGCTTTTTCCACAACTTCCTCGATTCCTCCTACCATATAAAAAGCTGCTTCTGGTAAATGATCGTAGTCGCCTTTACAAATTGCATCAAAACCCTTAATTGTGTCGCTAAGATCCACAAGCTTTCCTGGAGAACCTGTAAATACTTCAGCAACAAAGAATGGTTGAGATAAAAATCTTTGAATCTTTCTAGCTCTTGCTACTGTTAATTTGTCTTCCTCAGAAAGTTCATCCATCCCAAGTATAGCAATAATATCTTGTAATGACTTGTATGCTTGTAGAATTTTTTGAACATCCCTGGCTACTCTATAATGTTCTTCTCCAACTATTCTTGGGTCTAGTATTCTTGATGTTGAGTCTAAAGGGTCTACAGCAGGATAAATTCCTATTTCTGCAATTTGCCTAGACAAAACTGTTGTTGCATCTAAGTGTGAGAAAGAAGTTGCTGGGGCAGGGTCAGTTAAATCGTCAGCTGGAACGTAGATCGCTTGCACAGATGTTATTGAACCTCTATCCGTAGAAGTAATTCTCTCTTGAAGATTTCCCATATCTGTTGCAAGGGTTGGTTGATATCCAACTGCTGAAGGTATTCTTCCCAACAATGCTGAAACCTCTGAACCAGCCTGAGTGAATCGAAAGATATTATCAACAAAGAATAGCACATCTTGACCTTCTTTATCTCTAAAATATTCTGCAACAGTTAATCCTGTTAATGCTACTCTTGCTCTGGCACCTGGAGGTTCGTTCATTTGTCCATAAACTAGCGCAGCTTTAGATCCTTTACCCTCAGTTTTTATAACCCCAGACTCTATCATCTCGTGGTAAAGATCATTTCCCTCTCTAGTTCGTTCTCCTACACCAGCGAACACTGAGAAACCTCCGTGTGCTTTAGCAATATTATTTATTAATTCCATGATTGTAACTGTTTTTCCAACGCCTGCGCCTCCAAATAATCCAATTTTTCCACCTTTAGCGTATGGTGCTAATAAGTCTATTACTTTAATTCCAGTTACTAACTGTTCTGTCTCAGTTGCTTGATCTGTAAATTTTGGAGCAGCCCTGTGTATAGGCCATTTCTCTTTCGTTTTGACATCTCCTTTTTCATCAATTGACTCTCCTACTACATTTATAATCCTACCTAAGGTTTCAGGCCCAACAGGTACACTAATTGGTGAACCGGTGTTAATTACTTCATCGCCTCTTTTTAATCCTTCTGTCGCATCCATTGCTATAGTTCTTACATCATTTTCACCTAAGTGTTGCGCAACTTCTAATACCAACTTGTTTCCAGAGTTATTCGCCTCCAATGCGGTGTAAATTTCGGGCAAATCTGTCTCAAAATTAACATCTACAACGGCACCAATTATTTGAGTAATTTTTCCTTTTTTATTCATAATTATAAACTTTCTGCACCAGATATTATTTCTATTAATTCTTTTGTAATTGACGCTTGCCTGCTTCTATTATAATTAATTGTAAGCTTATCAACTAAATCTCCAGCATTTCTTGTAGCATTATCCATCGCTGTCATTCTAGAACCTTGTTCACTGGCAGCATTCTCTAGAAAAGCCCTAAATATTTGAGTTGATAAATTTTTTGGCAGTAGCTCCTCTAAAATTTCGTCTTCCTCTGGTTCAAATTCATAAGAGGTTAAATTATCTCCTTTTGTGGTCGTGTTTTCATTTTCTACGGGGATAATTTGTTGTGCTTGAGGGATTTGTGTTATTACATTCTTAAAATTGTTATAAAACAAAATACATTTATCAAACTCTTTTTTATCAAATAAATTTATTATTTCTTTTCCGATTAATTCAGCTTCATCAAATGAAATTTGTTTTTTCTCTTTAAAGCTAAATTTTTTAATAATATACTTACTGTACTCTCTCTTAATTTGATCAAGTCCTTTTGTACCGACTGTTATTATCTTTAAATTTTTTCCGTCATTGAGTATCTTTTTAAAATTTGTTTTTGCTAGTTTACAAATATTTGAATTGAAGCCTCCACACAATCCTCTATCCGCAGTTAAGACTACACATAAAAATGTCTTATCGCTTCCGGTACCAACAAGTAATTTTGGAGCATTCTCAGGATTATTAAGTGATTTTGTTAAATTAAGAATAATATTTTGCATTTTTAGACTATAAGGTCTTCCTTTTTCTGCATTTTCTTGAGCTTTTCTTAATTTTGCAGCTGCTACCATTTTCATTGCTTTTGTAATTTTTTGAGTAGATTTTACACTTTTTATTCTTTTTTTAAGATCATCTAAGCTTGGCATTATTTATGTTCCTTTTTTTTATAACTCTCTATTAATTGAACTAAAAGTTTTTCAGTGTTTTCCTCGAGTTTACCAGATGATTGTATAGACTCTATAATTTCAGGTTTGTCAGATTTAATTCTGTCAATTATATCTTTCTCAAATTTTTTTATTTTACTTAAGTCTAAATCATCTAAGTAACCTTTTACTCCAGCATAAACAGATATAACTTGTTCTGCTACAGTCATTGGTGAGTATTGGTCTTGTTTTAAAAGTTCTGTTAATTTTGATCCCCGATTCAATAGTTGTTGTGTAGAGGTATCTAAGTCAGAGCCAAATTGTGCAAAAGCAGCCATTTCTCTGTATTGTGCTAACTCTAATTTTATCGACCCTGCCACTTTCTTCATTGCTTTGGTTTGAGCTGCAGAACCAACTCTAGAAACTGATAAGCCCACGTTAACTGCAGGTCTTATTCCTTGATTGAATAGCTCAGTCTCTAGGAATATTTGCCCATCTGTAATAGAAATTACATTTGTTGGTATGTAAGCCGAGACGTCGCCAGCCTGAGTCTCAATAATGGGTAGAGCAGTTAAAGATCCGCCTCCACTTTTATCATTAAGTTTTGCGGCACGTTCTAAAAGTCTACTATGTAAATAAAATACATCGCCCGGATACGCTTCTCGTCCAGGAGGTCTTCTTAATAATAATGACATTTGTCTATAAGCTACAGCTTGTTTTGATAGATCGTCATAAACTATCAGAGCGTGCATACCGTTATCTCTAAAATACTCGCCTATAGTACATCCAGTATAAGGAGCTAAAAATTGTAAAGGAGCGGAGTCCGAAGCTGTAGCGGCAACAATCGTAGTATATTTTAATGCTCCAGCTTCCTCTAAAGTTTTTGTTATTTGAGCAACAGTTGAACGTTTTTGACCAATAGCGACATAAACACAGTATAATTTTTTCTTCTCATCTGAAGACTCATTAATTTTCTTTTGATTAATAATGGCATCGATAGCTACAGCTGTTTTACCTGTCTGTCTGTCTCCAATAATTAATTCTCTTTGACCTCTTCCTATTGGTATTAGTGAGTCAATTGACTTTAAGCCTGTTTGCATTGGTTCATTAACAGATTGTCTTGGAATTATGCCCGGAGCTTTTACTTCAACACGTTTTCTATTTTTAACTGAAAGTGACCCTTTGCCGTCTATGGGATTTCCTAATCCATCTACCACTCTACCTAAAAGCTCTTTACCAACTGGAACATCAACGATTGCATTTGTTCTTTTTATAGTATCTCCTTCTTTGATATTTCTATCATCTCCGAAAATTACAACACCGACGTTATCGTTTTCTAAGTTTAATGCCATACCTTTGGAACCGTCTTCGAACTCGACCATTTCACCAGCTTGAACATTGTCCAAACCATACACACGCGCAATACCATCTCCTACAGACAAAACTTTTCCTATTTCTGAAACTTCAGCTTTCTCTCCAAAGTTTTTTATCTGGTCTTTTAATAATTTGGTTATTTCTGAAGGATTTATTGTCATTTTAATTTTCTAACATCATTTGTTCGTATTTTTTTAATTTACTTTTGATAGATGTATCAATCATAAAACTGCCCAATTGTAGTTTTAAACCTCCTATTAATCTCTCATCTACTTTTAGATCAAATTTTAGGATTAAACCCGTTATTTCAGAAAGATCTTTGCTTATTTTGTCAATTTCAGATTTAGAGAGGTCTTTTGATGAAATTAGTGAAGCTTTTATTTCACCTCTTTTCTTAGAACATAGCTTTAAAAAATTTTCAGAAATTTTTTTTACAAAAAAGATTCTTTTTTTTTTAATTAATAACAAGAAAAAATTATTCAAATTTTTTGAAAAATTCAATTTTTCTGAAATTAAATTTATTACATTGTACTGCTGGTTAATATTTTGAGATGGATCATTCATAAAATTTTTAATTTCGGAACTTGAATTAAGCAAAGTTAGGAAATTTCCAATATCGTTTTCAACTTTATCAATTTCAGAAGATTCTTTTGAAACCTCAAACAAAGCGCGAGAGTACCTTTCTGAAGTTTCAGTTGAGAAAGATTTGTTTGAGCTCATTTTTAATTGTAAGAATTAAGTGTGAATATGCGTTGGTCGTACCATAAGAGTATATTATGATCAAGTTACCAATTTTGAACTTAGGAAAAATTTATAGGATCGACATCAACCGTAAGTTTTATTTTTGATGAGATTTTAAGCGTATTTAGGACATTTAGGATTTTTTTTTGCATCAAAAATTGGTTATTAAACCTAATTAATAATCTGGACCTAAAATTTTTTTTTATTTTAAGCAAAGGAGAGTCGACAGGTCCTAACACTTCAAGATCTTTAATCTTATTTAATTTTATTTTGATCTCTCTTGCGCCCTGCAAGCTTAAACTTTGATTCTTAGATGAAATTATTATAGCAATTAACCTTATAAAAGGAGGTAATTTATTTTTTTTTCTTAAAAATAGTTCTTGCTCAAGAAGTTTCTCTGCCTTATTTTTAATTAATTCATTAAGCGTTAAGTCTTGAGGTGTTAAAGTTTGATAAATAATTAATGAATTAGAGCTAAACCTTCCAGCTCTTCCACTTAATTGATGATATAATTGAATATTTTTTTCTGTTGTTCTTAAATCATAACCCCTTCCAGAAAAATCAGCATCGATAACAACAATGCAATTTAACTTTGGAAAATTAAAACCTTTAGAAATCATTTGAGTTCCAATAAGAATGTCTATTTTATTATCAACAATTTCCTTGAAGAAATTTTTTGTTTTTTCTTTGGTTTTTAAATAGTCACTAGAAAATATATTAATTTTTTTATTGGGAAAAGTTTCTCTTGCTTCTTCGAATATTTTTTCAACACCTACACCATACATTAAAAATTCACACTGTCCTCCAGATTTGCATTTTAATTTTATATTTTTTTGAAACGAACAATGGTGGCATATCGCTTTTTTAATCAATTTATGAAATGTTAAATATAATGAACAATT
The DNA here is from genome assembly GCA_902628815.1 of uncultured Pelagibacteraceae bacterium. Lineage (GTDB taxonomy): Bacteria > Pseudomonadota > Alphaproteobacteria > Pelagibacterales > Pelagibacteraceae > Pelagilacustribacter. The sequence continues at coordinate 15,230 of CACOOK010000005.1, read as the reverse complement.
AGGACAAATTTGTTTATATCCACATTTTTTACAAATTAGATAAGGCGCAAAGCCTCTTCTGTTTAAAAAGAATAAAATCTGGTCACCTTTTTGTAAAAATGTTTTAACAATATCGATTGTTTCATTGGCTATAAATTTATTTTTAGTTTTATTTATATTTAAGTTAATTATTTTAGTATCTGGAAGAGGGTAATCATTAAATCTTTTCAAAATTTTAATATGTCTATATTTTTTGTTACAAATATTATTGTATGTTTCTACTGACGGGACAGAAGTCACTAAATGTATAGGAATTTTTTCAAAGTTAGCCCTTGAAATTGCCATATCTCTTGCGTTGTAAATTACGCCTTCATCTTGTTTATAAGAAGTATCGTGTTCTTCATCTACTATTATTATTCCAAGCTTTTTAAAAGGTAATAATAATGATGATCTTGCACCTATTAAAATTTTAATTTCATTATTTATTATCCCCTTCCAAATTATTCTCTTTTTTTTTGGTGATATTTTTGAGTGCCAAATTGCTGGTTCAAAACCAAAAAAATCCTCAAATCTTGATTTAAAATCATTAGTTAAAAATATTTCCGGTAATAAGACAAGGGCTTGATAGTTTTTTCTAATTATACTTTGAATTCTTTTAAAATAAACTAAAGTTTTTCCTGAACCAGTTGTTCCTTGTAAAACTGATACATCAAATTTATTTTTTACTTTGGTAAGAAACTTGAGCGCTTCGGACTGCTCATCATTTAGATTAAACTCTTTAATTTCTTTTTTTTGAACAGTAATTAAATCATCTTTGATTTTGATAAACTTATCAATTCCTCCAATTGCCATTTTTAAAACAAGTCCTATCGGAACCATGTTGTATAGTGAAAACCATTCAATAAAATCAATTAATTCGCTATTGAGTGAATACCCAGTTTTCCTTTTTATATCCTTAATCTTAATATCTTTTGGCTCTGAATAATTGTTTTTCCAAACTACGCCAATTTCATTTTTTGTTCCGAAAGGAACTTCTACCAAATCTCCAATTTTAATCTGAATTTTAGAATTATAAGTAAATGGGAAATTGAAAATTTTTGGCAACAACACTTGTGCTTTCATTAGATAATAGTATTTTAATTTTTTTTAATTAAAAATGAATTGGTCTTTTATCAACAGCTAAAGCTGCTTCTTTTATTGCTTCAGTATGAGTTGGGTGTGCATGGCACGTTCTTGCAATATCCTCTGCGCTAGCACCAAATTCCATTGCTAAAGCCATTTCTGCGATCATATCTCCACAATGAGGGCCTATAATATGAACACCTAAAACTTTATCGGTTTTACTATCTGCTAGAATTTTAACAAAACCCTCGGTTTCATTATTAACTTTTGCCCTTGAATTCGCTAAAAAAGGAAATTTCCCAACTTTATAAGATTTTTTTTCCTCTTTTAATTGTTCTTCAGTTTTACCGACTGTTGCCACTTCAGGTGAAGTATAAATTACTCCAGGTATTACGTCGTAATTTACATGACCCGCTTGCCCTGCTAATATTTCTGCAACCGCTATGCCCTCCTCTTCTGCCTTATGAGCTAACATTGGACCTTTTATAACATCACCAATAGCATATATATTTTTAATTGATGTTTGTAATTTTTGATTAACTTCTATTCTTCCCTTTTTATCCTTTTTAACTCCTACTTTTGTTAAATTAAGACCTTCTGTGTACGGTTTTCTTCCAACAGAGACGAGTACTTTGTCAAATTCTAAAGTTTCATCTTTAGAATTTTTTAGGTCTGTGTAATTTATTGAGATGCCAGAATTTGATTTATTTACAGTATTTACTCTGGACTCCATCTTAAATTTGATGCCTTGTTTAATTAAAATCTTTTTAAATTCATTTGAAATTTCCCTATCCATACCTGGAGTAATATGATCGAGATACTCTATAACTGTAACATCCGAACCCAATCTTGACCATACAGAACCCATTTCTAAACCTATGTATCCGCCACCAATAACAGCTAATTTTTTTGGAACACTATTTAAAGATAACGCACCTGTCGATGATATTATATTTTTTTCATCTATCTCGATTCCTGGCAAAGAAGCAACTGAGGAACCGGTTGCTATTACTATATTTTTAGAACTATAGTTTGCTTTTTTATTGTTATCGTAGACAACAATATCATTTTTAGAAAAAAGAACACCTTTTCCTTTTATATAAGTTACTTTGTTTTTTTTAAACAAAAACTCCACGCCTTTTGTTAAAACTTGTACTGATTTATTTTTATTAGACATCATTTTTTCAATATTCAATTTAACACCTTCGACTTCGATACCTTGATTATTGAAATCTTTCTTAGCTTTATGAAAATTTTCTGATAAATTTAATAAACTTTTAGAGGGAATACAGCCAACATTTAAGCAAGTTCCTCCGAGTGTGCCTCTTGACTCTACGCATGCAGTTTTTAAGCCTAGTTGTGCAGCTCTAATTGCACAGACATAACCGCCTGGGCCTCCTCCTATAACTACTAAATCAAAACTATTCATTTATATATTTAAAAATAACCTTTTTGGTTGTTCTAAAGAATCTTTTAATATTTTTAAAAAAGACACAGCTTCTTTCCCATCTACAATTCTATGATCATAAGACAAAGCTAAGTACATTACCGGTCTTATCTCAATGCTACCATTTATTACTACAGGTCTTTCAACAATGTTGTGCATACCTAATACTGCGGATTGAGGTGGATTTAATATAGGGGTGGACAGCATAGATCCATAAATTCCCCCGTTAGTAATTGTGAATGTTCCTCCTTGTAGATCTTCAATGGTAATTTTACCGTCTCTAGCTTTTTGACTTAGTGCAGAAATATTTTTTTCAATATCTGCAAAAGACATCTCGTCTGTCTCTCTTAACACAGGAACAACTAAACCCCTGTCTGTACCAACAGCGATACTTATATTATAATAATTTTTATATACTATCTCATCACTTTGAATTTCTGAGTTTATGGCAGGGAAATTTTTTAAACCAATTACGCAAGCTTTTACAAAAAAAGACATAAAACCCAATTTCACTCCATAATTTCTTTGAAACTCATCTTTGTACTCATTTCTCATAGAAATCACCTCGCTCATATCTACCTCGTTAAATGTGGTAAGCATAGCTGCGTTTTCCTGAGCTTCTTTCAATCTTTTAGCGATTGTCAACCTGAGTCTTGTCATTCTTACTCTCTCCTCTGGTCCATGTTTTATTTTCCTTTCGGAAGGACTGGGCTTTGAACCCATCAATCCCATGATGTCTTCTTTCAAAATTATTCCATTTTTTCCTGTCCCTTTAACTTTTTCCAAATTTATTTTTGCTTCACTTGCCATTTTTCTAGCTGCTGGAGAAATTTTTGTTTCTTGATTGATATTATGAGTTTGTTTAGAGACCTTTTTTTCTTCATGAACTTCATCTAAGATTAAAGTTTCATCTTCCACTTTCTCAACATCTAATTTTAAAACTTGCTCTTCAATTTTGGGTTTTATAGCCTTTTTTTTAGTAGCGACATCTTTTTTCTCATCAAACAATATAGGTTGTTTTTTTGGAGGACTGTATGATTTTACTTCTTTAATTTCTGAAGTATCATTTTTTTTACTATCGTTAATAGTTCCTAATATAGAGCCCACATTAACAGTCTCACCTTCTTTTACATTTATACTTCCAAGAACTCCATTAGATGGTGCTGGTACTTCTACATTTACTTTATCAGTCTCTAATTCTACTATTGGTTCATCAGCGATTACTTTTTCTCCTTGAGACTTTAGCCATTTTGATACTGTTGCCTCTGTCACTGACTCACCTAAAGTAGGTACTGTAATTTTTTCTGACATTATTGTTTAAGTATCTTTTCTAATATTTCTTTTTGTTGTGCAAGATGTTTGTTTGCATTTCCGGTCGCAGTAGTCGAAGAGGCTGATCTTCCTACAAATTTAATGTTGATATCCTTAAAATTTATCATATCTAAAGTTCTTTCAATATAATTTCTGACTGTATTCCAGGCTCCCATATTTTTTGGTTCTTCCTGACACCAGATAAAATCTGCTTTTTTATATTTTTTTAGCACTCGAGCCAAAGTTTTGGCTGGAAATGGGTAGAGTTGCTCTAGTCGCACAAAAACGGTATCTTTATTTTTTGTCTTTTCTCTTTCCTCGATTAAGTCATAATAAATTTTGCCAGAACACATCACAACTTTTCTAATTTTATTTTCTTTATTTAAAGAAATTAAATTATTTTCTTTAATATAAGCATCATCCTCTAAAACTCTATGAAACGAGCTTTTTGATACGAATTCAGAAATTTTAGAGATACAACGTTTGTGTCTTAACAGAGATTTAGGTGTCATCACTATTAATGGTTTTCTAAATTGTCTGTGCATTTGTCTTCTCAAAACATGAAAATAATTTGAAGGTGTAGTACAATTTACAACTTGAATATTTTCTCCAGCACATAATTGTAAGAATCTCTCTAGTCTAGCAGATGAGTGTTCAGGCCCTTGACCTTCATAGCCGTGTGGTAATAACATTACTAAACCACTAGCTCTTCCCCACTTAGACTCAGAAGAAGTAATAAACTGATCTATGATTACTTGCGCTCCATTTGCAAAATCACCAAATTGAGCTTCCCACAAAACTAAAGTCTCTGGCTCTGATAAAGAGTAACCATATTCAAATCCAAGAACTGCGAGTTCAGACAACAAACTATCTATTATTTCGAATTTTTTTTGATTAGCTTGAATATTATTTAATGGTAAATAACGATCATGGTTATCTTGATTTCTTAAAACTGCATGTCTTTGGCTAAATGTACCTCTACCCGAGTCTTGTCCTGATAACCTCACTGAAAATCCCTCTGTCAAAAGTGTACCAATTGCTAAGGACTCTGCAGATGACCAGTCAATATGTCCACTATTAAACGTATTAATTTTTGATTCAAAAATTCTTTTAAGTGTTTTGTGAGCATTAAAATCATTAGGAATTTTAAATATTTTACTTCCAACATTTAATAAAACACTTTTTTCAACACCACTTTTACCTCTTTTATCTTTACCTAAACCTGGTTTAAATCTAGACCATACTCCATCAAACCATTTTAGTTCTGATTTATAATTTTTAGATGATAAAAATTCATTTTCTAAATAATCTTTAAATGTCACTTTATCCTTTTGTAGTTGTTCACTGTTGGTTAAACCTTCATTTGAAAGTTTCTTTCCATATATTGTAAGTGAAGTAGGATGAGTTTTAATTTTTTTATACATAATTGGTTGAGTAAAAGACGGTTCGTCGCCTTCGTTATGACCGAAACGTCTATAACAAACCATATCAATTACAACATCGCGGTTAAACTTTTGCCTATACTCTGTAGCAATTTTCGCACAATGAGTAACTGCTTCTGGATCATCCCCATTAACATGAAATATTGGAGCTTGCGCAGTTTTAGCTACATCTGAAGGGTAAGGAGATGATCTAGCAAATCTGGGTGCAGTAGTAAAACCTATTTGATTATTTACAATAATGTGAATAGTACCACCGATATTGTGCCCCGGCAAACCTGACATTGCAAAACATTCAGCTACAATACCTTGCCCTGCGAATGCTGCATCTCCGTGCATCAATACCGGGATTACTTTTTTTCTTTCTTTATCTTTATGAAAAAACTGTTTTGCTCTCACTTGTCCTAAAACAACAGGGTTAACGGCTTCTAAGTGTGAAGGATTATCCGTTAAACTTATATGTACGACATTACCATCAAATTCTCTATTGGATGACGCTCCAAGATGGTACTTAACATCTCCTTCAAAATCTTTACTTGCATTTACAGATTTCCCAAAAAATTCACTGAAAATTGCCCTGTACGGTTTACCCATAACATTAGCCAAAACATTTAATCTACCTCTATGTGGCATTCCTATTTTAATTTCTTTTGCACCTAAATTACCCCCTCTTTTGATAATCTGTTCTAAAGCAGGTATTAATGACTCTCCGCCATCTAAACCAAATCTTTTAGTCCCAACAAATTTTACATGGAGATATTTTTCAAAACCTTCTGCCTGTATCATCTTGTTCAGTATTGCTTTTTTACCATTATCAGTGAAAGTAATATTTTTTTCTGGCCCTTCTATTCTATTTCTAATCCAGGCTTTTTCCTCTGGATCGCTCATATGCATAAATTCATATCCAATAGTAGAACAATAAGTTTTTTTTAATATTTCAAGAATCTTTTCAAGATTTGCATATTGAAGTCCTAAAACTCCATCTAAAAATATTTTTCTTTTGTAATCTTTTTTTGTGAAACCATAAGTTTCTGGTTTTAACTCTGTATGTTCTTTTTTTTCTTGAATAGATAAAGGATCTAAATTTGCAATTAAATGGCCTCTTATTCTATAAGCTCTGATCAACATTATTGCTCTAACAGAGTCTTGGGAAGCTTGTTTGAGAGAGTCTGGCTCAAGATCAGCTGAATCATTAAAACTATCTTTAATTTCATTCTTTTCGAAATTATTTTTTTTTACTTTTTTTCCTGGTGACCAGCTTGGCCCATTAATATCATTTAAGATCAATTTTTCATCCTCACTTAGTCCATCAAAAAAACTTTTCCAACCTACTGGTAAAGATTTTGGATCTGAAAGATAATCTGAGTACAACTGATTGATAAATTCTGAGTTTATACCTGACAGAAAGGATGTTTTTTTGAACGTTATATTGTTATCGGAAGAGGACATTAATTATTTATACTAACATAAATTATTAAAAATCAACTATTAAGTTTATCAAATAGAGTTTTACCAATATCTGCTGGTGATTTTGAGATAATGATACCTGCAGATTTCATAATTTCAATTTTTTCCTCAGCTCCTCCTTTGCCTCCAGAGATAATTGCACCAGCGTGTCCCATTCTTCTTCCTGGAGGCGCTGTCAACCCAGCGATAAAACCAACCGTAGGCTTTTTTATTTTTTCTCTTTTTAAAAATTCAGCAGCTTCTTCTTCGGCAGAACCCCCAATTTCTCCAATCATTACGATTGATTTAGTTTCTTTGTCTTTTAGAAAAAGCTCTAAACAATCTATAAAGTTAGTCCCATTTATTGGATCTCCCCCGATTCCAATACATGTTGATTGTCCCATCTTGTTTGAAGATGTTTGAGCAACCGCCTCGTAAGTAAGAGTTCCAGATCTCGAAACTATTCCGACAGATCCTTTTTGATGTATATTTCCTGGCATTATTCCAATTTTACATTCATCAGGAGTAATAATACCAGGACAATTCGGTCCAATTAATCTTGAATTACTATTTTTCAAAATCTTTTTAACTTTTAACATATCCAAGACTGGGATTCCTTCAGTAATACAAACTATTAATTCTATTTTAGCTTCTATTGCCTCTATTATTGCTGCACCTGCAAACTGGGGTGGTACATATATCATTGTAGCATTTGCAGAAGTTTTATCTTTTGCTTCTTCAACTGTATTAAAAACTGGTAGGTTTAAATGTTTTTGACCTCCTTTTTTGGGTGTTACTCCTCCTACTAGTCGTGTTCCATATTTTAAAGCTTGCTCCGAGTGAAAAGTTCCATGTTTACCCGTAAAACCTTGACAAATAACTTTAGTATTTTTATTGACTAGAACTGACATTTAATTAATTGCCTCTATAATTTTTTTAGCAGCATCATTTAAATCAGATGCAGACAGGATTTGTAGATTTGAATTATCTAAGATTTCCTTTCCTTCTTTGAAGTTGGTACCAGCTAGCCTAACCACAAGTGGCACTGATAAGTTTACCTGTTTTGCAGCTTCAACAACACCTTGAGCTAAAACATCACATCTCATTATTCCACCAAAAATATTTATTAAAATTCCTTTTACATTTTTATCTGCTAAGATTAGTTTAAAAGCAGCTGTAACCTTTTCCTTGGACGCACCTCCGCCAACATCTAAAAAATTTGCTGGCTCTTTACCATATAATTTTATTATATCCATTGTAGCCATTGCTAATCCTGCCCCATTAACCATACAACCAATTGAACCATTAAGTTTTATGTATGCGAGATCATACTTGCTTGCCTCAATTTCAGCGGGGTCCTCTTCATTTAAATCCCTTAGTTTTAAAATTTCTGGTCTTCTGAAAATTGCATTATCATCAAAGTTCATTTTAGCATCTAAACAAATAATTTTATTTTCCTTTGTTAAAATTAATGGATTTATTTCAATTAAACTTGCATCTTTTTTTAAAATTATATTGTATAAAGACTTAGTTAATTCCTTTGCTACAATTTTCTGTTGTTCACTAAATTTGAATACTTTAATGATTGTCTCTATTTCTTCATCGCTTGGACCTTCATCTTTTAGATCAATTTTCGTAGTAATTATTTTATTTGGATGTTCAGCAGCAACTTTTTCAATATCCATTCCGCCTTCAGTGCTACTTATAAAAGCAATTTTGGATGTCTCTCTGTCAACTAGACATGAAAAGTAAAATTCTTTTAAAATATTTGAAGCCTCTTCAATATATAATCTTTTTACTTCTTTTCCCTCCGGCCCTGTTTGATGAGTGACTAAAACTTTACCCATCATTTTTTTTGCTTCTATCTCTAAATCAGAAATATTCTTAATTAATTTTACCCCACCTGCTTTTCCCCTTCCACCAGCGTGTATCTGGGCTTTTAAAACAAATTCATTACTTTTTAGCGTTTTAATTTTTTCTTTAATTTCATTTGTTGAAAAGATAACTATACCGTTGGAAACAGGTGCTCCAAATTCTTTCAAAATTTCTTTTGCTTGATGTTCATGAATATTCATAGAGAAGTATTTATATATTTTATAATTTTTTTTTCCAGTTAATTTAGTTCATTACAATTTTTGTTAATCTTAAATTTCTTGTAATCTTTGTTGTCAGATATTTTTTTATAACAATTATTATTTATATAATCTGTGAACATTTTCTCAGATACGTCTTTTAGGATATAAACGTTCTTAATATCTTTTTTGGATATTATGTAAATTAATAATTGTTCATATTTTTTAAAAAACTTACTATCCTTGATTGGGAAGCCTGATCCATCTTTTGGAAACCATCTTGATGGGCTATGAACATTATTATTTAGAATAACTGAAAAAAAAGAATAATGTGTATAAATAATTTTACTCGAATTATCTTTTTTCAATAAAATTTTCATATCTTTTAAATAATTAATTTCATCAGTTAATTGCTCCGCATTGGTAGCTCTTGGAGTAACCCATTTTAGATTAGTAAAATTCTTGCTTAAAATTCCTGCATTTATATTGTTTGAAATATCAACGCCCTGCAATTCATGAAATTTTCTATCAACGTTAAATCTCATATGATACTTAATTGTTGCACCTAAACATAAAAAAATCAAAAATGTAGATAAAATTTTTCTCAATTTTAATTCTTTATCTACATAGAGATGTGCTAATCCCGAAAATAAGGGTATTAAGAAAAAAATCATTATTTGATTTTTTGTTAACAGAGTGTGGTGTATTAACACTACAAAAGAAAAAAAAATAATTAAATAAATTTTAAATTCAACATGTTTATGAAAATTTTTCTTTATCAAAAAATTTTTTAATAGAAAAAAGCTGTAAATTAAAAATACTACATGAATAAATTTAAAATTAGAAAAAGTATTTTTAAAATCATACTCAAGATTTGAATATCTCTCCATTCCTATACTTTGTGGGTATAAAATATATTGATCTATAAAATTGGAAATATTTATTGAAAAGAGATTTAAGAAAGAAAAAAAAATAATTAATGTCGTTACTGAAGATCCAAGAAAACATAAGGATATAATAAAAATGTTTTTAATTGAACTTAAAGAAAAATGGTAAATAGATACAAAAATAATTATTAATAAAAAATAAAAAGCAGGCACTTGTTTACTGAGAAAAGCTAAAGCCAAAATAATAGGTAATAAAATCCAAATAAAGTAACTTTCTTTTTGTAGAGTAAATATAAAAAAATAAATGGCTAACATTGATAAAAAAATTGAATGATGATCCACAAAAGGGGTTCCGCTTGAGGGATAGGCCAAAATAGAAAAACAAATGGAATAAATAAAACTATAAAAAGTTTTTAAACCTATTTTTTTAAATAGTAAAAAAGTAGTAATTGATATTACTCCATTTAATACAGAGGCGTGTAAAATATAAGAGTTCCAACTTGTGCCAAATAAATAAAAAAAAATACTCTGAAAATAATCTATAAATGGACCCGATACAGCCCAATAATCTTTGAATGGGTGATCACCAAGTAAAATTCTATAGCTTATGTCGTAATGACTAAAACTATCCATCGGAAAAACTCCGCGATATCCTGAGAAATGATTAATAAACACACTGAATATAAAGATTATTAGAATTAGTGTCTTATCGTTTTTGAGTAAGGATATTATCGATCTCATTAATATGTAAGACTAGGTTAATATATTTTTAAGTTAAAGATGAATCTATTTTTTTGGCAGCATTAAACAATTCCTTAACTGAATCAACTGAAAATTTGAAGTCTTTCTTTTCTTTTTCAGTAAGAGATATTTCAATTACTTTCTCTACGCCATTTTTTCCAATAATCACTGGCACTCCCACGTAAATATCCTTAAGTCCATATTCACCATCCAGATAAGAAGCGCATGGAAGTTGTTTCTTCAGATCTTTGAGGTAGCTTTCAGCCATTTCGACACCTGAGGCTGCAGGAGCATAAAAAGCCGAACCTTTCTCAAGATATTTAACTATTTCAGCTCCACCTGTTTTTGTTCTATCGACTATCTGATTTAAACGCTCCATTGTAATTTTCCCTTCATTAACAAATTCACTTATCTTTTTTCCTTTAATGAATGTAGACTCAAGCATCGCAACCATACTGTCCCCGTGACCACCCAAGACAAAAGAGTCTATATCTTTTACTGAAACTTTTAATTCTTTAGATAAAAAATAAATAAATCTAGATGAGTCTAAAATACCAGCCATACCTACAACTTTATGCTTAGGTAATCCTGAATATTTTTGTAAAGCCATCACAATCACGTCTAGTGGGTTTGTAATGCATATGACAAAAGCTTTTGGTGAAGTTTTCTTTATTCCTTCAGCTACCTCTTTGATAATTTTTAAATTAATACCCAGCAAGTCATCGCGGGACATTCCTGGCTTCCTAGGCACTCCGGCTGTTATTATTATTACGTCAGAGTCTTTAGTGTCCTCGTAATTGTTTGTTCCAATTAGACTCACATTAAATCCATTTACTGGCGAAGATTGGGCTATGTCTAAAGCTTTCCCTTTGGCTATACCCTCAGCTACATCAAATAAAACAATATCGCCAAGCTCTTTTAATGCAATAAGATGCGCTAGTGTGCCTCCAATTTGACCGGCTCCAATTAAAGTTATCTTTTTCATAATTTTATTTCATTGTAGGCATAATAAACTCTGGGTCTGATCTTAATCCAGAAGGCCACCTGGAAGTTATTGTTTTTAGTTTAGTGTAAAACCTAACACCCTCAGGTCCATGCATATGCTGATCACCAAATAATGATCTTTTCCATCCCCCAAAACTATGGAAAGCCATTGGAACGGGAATAGGTATATTTATTCCTACCATGCCAATCTTTGCTTTGCTAGAAAATGTACGTCCTGAGTCACCATCTCTGGTAAATATACTTACACCATTTCCAAATTCATGGTCATTTACGAGCTTGATAGCCTCATCAAAATCCTTTGCTCTTACTACAGAAAGGACAGGGCCGAATATTTCCTCTTTGTAAATTCTCATATCTTTTTTTACATAATCAAACAAACAACCTCCCATGTAGAAACCTTTTTCATACCCTTGAATTTTAAAATTTCTCCCATCAACAACTAGTTTTGCACCTTCTTTTTCACCAATATCTACGTAACTTTTTACCTTTTCTAAATGATCTTTTGTTACAAGAGGTCCCATTTCTGAATCCTTATCCATGCCTGGTCCCACTTTTAAAGACTCAACTTTTTTTGCAAGTGAATTAACTAATTTATCTCCAATGCCACCCACCGCCACAGCAACCGATTGTGCCATGCATCTCTCTCCAGCGGAACCATATGCGGCACCCATCAAACCGTTAACTGCTTGATCTAAATCACAATCTGGCATAACCACACAATGGTTTTTTGCTCCTCCAAGAGCTTGAACTCTTTTTTCATTTTTAGCACAATTTTCATAAATATATTTCGCAATAGGTGTTGATCCAACAAAACTCACTGCAGCAACATCTTTATTATTTATCAAGGCATCTACAGCTTCTTTGTCTCCGTTGACTACGTTAAATACTCCATTTGGCAAACCTGCTTCAGATAAAAGCTCTGCAAGTTTTATTGAGCATGATGGATCTTTTTCAGACGGTTTTAAAATAAAAGTATTCCCGCAAGCTATAGCCATTGGAAACATCCACATAGGAACCATTGCTGGAAAATTAAAAGGTGTAATGCCTGCACAAACTCCTAAAGGTTGTCTAATCGACCAGCTATCCACATTTGTACCAACATTTTCCGTAAAGTCTCCTTTCAACATTTCGGGTATTCCACATGCATATTCAACGACTTCTAATCCTCTTGATAATGATCCTTTAGCGTCTTCGAAAACTTTGCCGTGTTCAGAAACTATAATCTCCGTTAATTCTTTTGAATTTTTCTCAATTAATTCTTTAAATTTAAACATTACTCTCGCTCTTTGTAATGGAGGTTTATTTGACCATAATTCGAAAGCTTTTTTTGCATCATCGACAGCAGTATCAACATCTTTAGTATTAGCAAGTCTGACCTCGGCACTTTGCTCACCTGTTGCAGGGTTAAAAACTTTTCCTGTTCTTTTAGATTGGCCTGAAAAACTTTTACCGCCCACAAAATGCTGAATTGTTTTCATGATGTAATTGAATAAATAAGCTTTTAGCTTGTTGCAAGCATTTTTTTAATAGAACCTATTGCTTTTGCTGGATTGAGGCCTTTAGGACAAGAATTTGTACAATTCATAATAGTATGGCATCTATACAATTTTAGCTCATCAGCAACTTTTTTTAGTCTCTCTTTTTTATCACCATCTCTACTATCATTTATCCATCTATAAGCTTGAAGAAGTACAGCTGGTCCCAAATATTTATCTCCATTCCACCAATAGCTTGGACAAGAAGTTGAACAGCATGCACATAAAATACATTCATAATATCCGTCTAACTTTTCCCTGTCTTTTTGAGTTTGTTTAAGTTCAGTTTTTTCTTGACCCGTTTGGTCTACTTTCAACCAAGGCTGAATAGACTCGTACTGTTTATACAAAGTAGTAAGATCACCTATTAAGTCTTTTACAACTTTTAAATGAGGTAAAGGATAAACGTTTAGCTCTCCTTTGATGTCCATGTGAGATTTAATGCAAGCTAAAGAGTTTACACCATCAATATTCATTGCGCATGACCCACAAACACCGTGAGCACAAGACCTTCTAAACGTTAAAGAGGGATCTATTTCGTTTTTAATCTTAAATAGGATATCTAACACTTTTGGTCCACAATTATTCATATCAACTTCGAAAGTATCGACTCTAGGGTTTTTTCCCGTTGACGGATCCCATCTATAAACGTTTACTTTTCTTAGATTTTTAGAGTTGGTTTTGTCTTTATGATATATACCTACCTCTATTTTCGAATTCTGGGGTAGGCTAAACTGCGCCATACTTAATATACTCTCTCCTTTGGAGGAAAATACTGTACGTCATTTGTTAAGGTTCTAGAGTGTACATCTCTGTACTTTATTTCAACACTTTTACCATTTTGCCAAGCTAATGTATGTTTCATGAAATTTTTATCATCTCTCTTTGTATAATCTTCTCTTGCATGAGCTCCTCTGCTCTCTTTTCTATTATAAGCTGAATCCATTGTTGTCAAAGCTTGACTTATTAAGTTGTCAAATTCAAGAGTTTCGACCAGGTCAGTGTTGAATAACAATGATTTGTCTTTAACTGAAACATCTTTCATTCCTTCATAAGGCTTTCTTATTTGATCAACGCCCTCCTTAAGAGTTTTTTCTGTTCTGAATACTGCACATTTAGACTGCATGGTTTTTTGCATTTTTATTCTCAATTCTGATGTTTTAGTGGATCCATTAGAATTTCTAATTTTGTCAAATCTTTCCAAACATTTATCTGTTTCTAAATTTGATACTTCTTCATGTGGAGTTCCTGGTTTTACTAGTTCTGCAGCTCTTTTGGCTGCGGCTCTTCCAAATACTACAAGATCAATTAAAGAGTTTGAACCAAGTCTATTAGCGCCATGAACAGACACACAAGCGGCCTCTCCGATCGCCATAAGACCTGGAACAGTTTTTTCCGATCCATTCAAAGTTAATACCTCAGCTTTGTAATTAGTTGGTATGCCGCCCATATTATAGTGAACTGTTGGCACTACAGGAATAGGTTCTTTACTAACGTCAACATTTGCAAAAGTTTTTGCGGCCTCTGATATTCCTGGAAGTCTCTCATCTATGACTTTTTTATCTATGTGATCTAAGTGAAGATTTATGTGGTCCTTATTTTTTCCAGCTCCTCTTCCCTCATTAATTTCCATCTCCATCGATCTACTTACAACATCTCTTGAAGCTAAATCCTTAGCATTAGGAGCGTATCTTTCCATAAACCTTTCACCTTTCCCATTTACCAAAAATCCACCTTCACCTCTTACTCCCTCAGTTATTAAACAACCAACTCCATAAATACCAGTCGGGTGGAATTGTACAAATTCCATGTCTTGTAATGGTAAACCTGCTCTTAAAACCATAGCATTTCCATCACCAGTGCAGGTATGTGCTGATGTAGCAGAATAATAAACTTTTCCGTAACCACCAGTAGCTATTATTGTAATGTGAGACCTAAACCTATGTATGGTTCCATCAGTTAAGTTCCATGCAATCACACCTTTGCACTCACCATTTTTCATGATTAGATCTAGAGCAAAATATTCTATAAAAAACTCTGTATTTTGTTTTAAGGCCTGACCATAAAGCGTGTGCAAAATTGCATGTCCAGTTCTATCTGCAGCTGCACATGTACGTTGCGCTGTACCGTTCCCATAATTTTTTGTCATTCCTCCGAAGGGTCTTTGATAAATTTTACCGTCATCTGTTCTACTAAAAGGTACTCCATAACGTTCTAACTCAACGACTGCTCTTGGTGCTTCTTTG
>CACOOK010000004.1 GCA_902628815.1 uncultured Pelagibacteraceae bacterium | reverse complement strand
TAGTGCTAAAAAAATTATAAAAAAAGAAATAGGTGCAAACTTTTATAAAAATATCACTGAGGTTAGTGAACCGATAGCTGCTGCCTCTATAGCACAAGTTCATTTAGCAAAAATCAAACTTGAAAATAAAGAAAAGCAAGTAGCTATAAAAATATTAAGACCAGAAATTGAAAAATTATTTAATGAAGAGTTGGATGCCCTAATGTTATTCGCATACATAGTAGAAAGCACTATCGCTAAATCTAGAAGATTAAAATTGGTTGAGGTAGTTCATCTTCTTCGAGAAATAACAAATATAGAAATGGACCTAAGATTCGAGGCTGCGGCAGCTAATGAGTTGTATGAAAATACAAAAAACGACATTGGATTTAATGTTCCCCAAATTTATTGGAATTATACTACTAAGAAAATTTTAACTTTAGACAAAGTTGAAGGTGTGTCTATTAGAGAACAACAAAAATTAAATGATCTTGGAATAAATCTCAAAAAACTAGCTGAAAATTTAATACAATTCTTTTTAAAACAAGCAGTACGAGATGGTTTTTTTCATGGTGATATGCATCAGGGAAATATTTTTGTAGATAAAAAAGGAAACATAATTCCAGTTGATTTTGGTATCATGGGTAGACTTGACAAAAATAATAGAAAATTTTTAGCAGAAATTTTATATGGTTTCATACAAAGAGATTACGTTAAAGTTGCTGAGGTTCATTTTCAGGCTGGACTTGTTCCTCAAAACGCATCTAAAGAGGAATTTGCTCAAGCGTTAAGGTCAGTTGGAGAACCAATATTTGGACAATCTATTAAAGATATTTCAGGCGGAAACTTACTTTCTCAACTTTTTGAGATAACAGAAAAGTTTAACATGCCGACACAACCACCTCTGCTTTTATTGCAAAAAACTATGGTCGTTGTAGAGGGTGTAGCTCGAAAACTATATCCAGAAACAAATATTTGGGAAGTTTCAAAACCTGTACTTGAAAACTGGTTAAAAAATATTAAAAGCCCAAAATCTACTTTTGACACTGCTTTGAATACCTCTTCAGAAATTATGAAGCGTATACCGGATTTACCACAACTTATGGATAGAGCCGACTATGCATTAAAACTAATGGCTGAAGGAAAAATTAATTTAGCTGTGGGGACTAATAAAAATTTGGAATTAGAACAAATGAAGCTTAAAAACTTTAGAAATAATATAGTTATTAGTTTATTTAGTGTTGTAATTATCTTTTTATTAGTATTTTAATAAATTATGACCTTAAAAAATAAAAAAATTTTAATTATAGTAGGCGGTGGTATAGCTGCATATAAATCTTTGGATTTAATAAGAATATTAAAAAAAAATAATAATGAGGTTAAAACTATATTAACTAAAAGCGGTAAAGAGTTTGTAACCCCTTTATCTATTAATACTTTAACAAAAAACAAAACTTTTGAAGATCTTTTTGATAAAAATACCGAGGCAGAGATAGATCATATATCTTTATCAAGGTGGGCTGACATAATAATTGTTATGCCAACTACAGCAAACTTTATGACGAAGTTGAGTTTGGGAAAAGCTGAAGACTTAGCAACAACAGTAATTTTAGCCTCTAACAAAGACACTTTATTAGTCCCCGCAATGAATGTCAGGATGTGGATACACAAGGCCACACAAAGAAATGTAAGAACTTTAAAAGATTACGGATATTTGTTTGTTGGACCAGAAAAAGGTGAAATGGCATGTGGAGAGTACGGGGAAGGTAAAATGTCTAGTCCTAGACAAATTTTTTCATATTTGGAAAACTACTTTAGAAAAAGAAATACAGTCAAAAAAAGAAATCTCAAAGCTTTGGTTACTGCTGGTCCTACTAGAGAATACCTTGACCCTGTGAGATTCATCTCAAATGATTCCAGCGGTAAACAGGGACTCGAAATAGCTCAAGCTCTTCATAAAATGGGGGTTAAAACAACTTTAATTATGGGGCCAACAAATCTTAATTTTACCAAAGAAATTAAAATAAAAAAGGTGGTCACTTCCGAAGAAATGTTTAATGAAGTTAAAAAAAGTTTACCAGTCGACATAGCTGTATTTGCAGCGGCAATCACAGATTTTAAACCCTTAAAAAAAAGTAGAAATAAAATAAAAAAAAGTAGTCTAAAATCAATCGAGTTAGAAAAAAATAAAGATATTGCTGAATACATAGGCAAAAATAATAAACATAGACCTAGTCTTGTAGTCTGTTTTGCTGCGGAAACCGATAATTTAAATGAAAACGCTATATACAAATTAAGACAAAAAAATTGCGATTTGATAATTGCAAACGATGTTTCTAAAGCAGGAATAGGATTTAATTCAGATTATAATAAAGTTTCAATAATAGATGGTAAAAATAGAATAAAGATATTAAAAAAAAATAAAAAAAGTCTTATAGCTAACGTAATTGCAGAAATTATATTAGATAAACTATTGGTTAATGATAAAAGTTTTAATTAAGGAATTATCAAAAAATATTGTATTGGCTAATTAAGAAACATATATTTTTTCTAAGATGGTTCGTGAAGCAAATTTATGAATTTAGAAGTTAAGAATTTCAAACGATTTGAAAAACAGATTATCTTGAAAAATATTGGAGTAGGTGGGCAAAAAAAAATATTTAATTCTAAAGTTTTAATAATTGGAATTGGTGGTCTAGGATGTCCTTTACTAACATATTTAGCTGCATCTGGAGTTGGAAAGATAGGAATAGTCGACCATGACAAAATCGAGATTAGTAATCTCAATAGACAAACTCTTTTTACAGAGAAAGATATTGGCAAATTTAAAGTTGATCAAGCTAGAAGAAAAATTGATAAGATAAATAATAAAATTTTAATAAAGACCTATAGAAAAAAATTGACTTCAAAAAATATTGAATCAATTCTAAAAAGATACGATATAGTTTGTGACGGTACAGATAATTATGATACCAGATATTTAATTAATGACTATTGCAAAAAAAAAAGAAAACTACTTATTTCTGCTGCAATAAGTAAATTTGATGGCCATTTATACAAATTTAATTTTAAAAGGAAAGGCTCGTGCTACCGTTGCTTTATGCCAAAAAAACCAATCTTGGAAAATAACTGTCAGACTGAGGGAATTTTTTCACCTGTTGCAGGAGTTTTGGGATCTCTCCAAGCCAATGAAGTTTTAAAAGAAATTTTAGGTTTTGAAAAAAATTTCAAAAATCATATGGTTGTATTTGATTCCATCAGATTAAGTTTTAGAAATGTTAAGTTAACTTACAATTCAAAATGTAAAAACAAATGTTCAAAACAATATTAGGCACAGCATTAATTTTTTTTCAGTTTCAGAGTCTAATAGCATCAGACGAATATTTTTTAACTCTAAGAAACGATAAAGTAAATCTCCGACAAGGACCTTCTTTTGAATATCCTATAAAGTTATTTTATAAAAAAAAGTTTTTACCAGTGGTGATTCAAGATAAATATGAAAACTTTAGAAAAATAAGGGACCATGAAAATAATACTGGTTGGATACATATTTCTCAATTATCAAAAAAGAAAGCAGCAATAACAATAGAAGAAAATTTATTAATTTTTAGTAGACCATCGATTTATTCTAAGCCTGCAGCTGTTCTTAAAAAAGGTAAACTTTGTAAAATACAAAAATGTAAAGATAAATGGTGTAAAATTAAAATTAAAAATTTTAAAGGTTGGGTTAAGAAAGAGGGTCTTTGGGGATTGTTGTAATACTATTTTTTATATTTAGCGGTCCAAATTTTATCTAATACAAAGTACCATACTGCGTTAGCTAATGGTTCTACAATTGCATCCGTAAGGGCAACCATAAAAGACACCTCTGCTATTAACATCAAAACTGTTATCGCAATAGCGAAATGACCAATTGTATATATTATTGTTCTTAATATAGAGCCTTTATTATTCTCGTATATAGTTTTTGAAGCTGAGAATATTCCGTGAGTAAATTCTGTCATTTAATTAAAAGGATTTTCTAATACACAAGCTACTAAGTGTATTCTATTTTGTTCCCCTCCGTTAAAAAAATTATGATATTTAGTATTATTAGTAATAGTCACTGATCCGTCAGCTGGCATATGTCTACAAACCTCTTCGATTACCATCCTGCATCCTTTATTTGTTATTATAGGTATATGAAGTCTAGGCTCAGGATCTCTATGCCAACTAAGTGTAGACCTAGGTTCTTTTAATAAAATTCTTACTCTACCAAGCTTAAAATGTTTTTTTAAAGTATTGTATACCTCTTCAAAATAAGTTCCTTTAAATTCAGATACTACCTCAGTATATTTTGATTCGTCTATAGGTTTATCCCTTTTAATCTCTTTCCCTTTTTCATCCGGTATTGTCCAATATATTCCTCTGACATTGTGACCCTCTGTCGAGGATTTGTCTCCTGGGATTTGATTTAAGGCTATAGCGCCAAAATTTTTTATTCCTAGAGTGCTAAACTTCTTTCTTTTGAGAACAACGTTTAAATCAGCTCTCATTTTATCTACATCAAATTTTAGATTTGGAATTATGTAAAAATCGTCTTTAACGTTATGATTTAATGGTTCTAGGTTTTTTGTAGGTTTAACTATTTCCATATTAATTCAATTTTTTCAAGTTAGGTGTATCAGCGTTCATGATCTTTGTCCATGCTGCAACAAAGTCTTTTACAAATTTTTCTTTATTATCATCTTGGGCGTAAATTTCCGCATATGATCGTAATATTGAATTAGAGCCGAAAATTAAATCTGCTCTAGAAGCGGTAAATTTAACTATATTTGTTTTACGATCAATAACGTCGTATGAGTTTTTTCCTGTTGGCTTCCAAGTATATTTCATATCAAGTAAGTTTATAAAAAAGTCATTTGTAAGAGTTCCAACTCTATCGGTCATTACACCTTTATCTTTAGCAGTTGAATGATTTGTTCCGAGCACTCTCATACCGCCTATTAGACAAGTCATCTCTTGGGCAGTTAATCCCATTAGAGAAGCTCTTTCTAAAAGGAGTTCCTCAGGCATCACTGAATAGTCGTCTTTAAAATAATTTCTAAAACCATCATGATATGGTTCTAACCATTTGAAGCTTTTAATTTCAGTTTGGTCTTGTGACGCGTCACCTCTTCCAGAGCTAAAAGGAACTTTCACTTTAGAACCACCTTTTTTGATAGCTTTTTCAAGACCTACATTTCCTGCAAGTACTATTGTATCAGCAATTGTTGCTCCAGTTTTTTTTGCTATTCCCTCAAGCACTTTTAAAACTTTAGAGAGTTTTTTTGGCTCATTTGCTTGCCATTGATTCATTGGTTCAAGACGAATTCTTGCTCCGTTCGCTCCTCCTCTTTTATCAGTTTTTCTGTATGTTCTTGCGCTATCCCAAGCAGTAATAATTAAATCGCTTATATTTAATTTTGACGTTGAAATCATTTTCTTTACTTTCTCTACACTGTATTTCTTTTTAGGTTTCGGAACGTTACCTTGCCAATATAAATCCTCTTTAGGAGCCCAAGGTCCAATATAATTTTCTTTATTCCCCATTGTTCTATGAGTTAACTTAAACCATGCTCGTGCAAAAGAATCCTCAAAAAACTTTGGATCTTTATAAAATCTTTCTGAAATTTTTCTATACTCTGGATCCATTGCCATTGCCATGTCTGCATCAGTAAACATTAATCTAGCTTTTTTGTTAGGATTTCCCAAATCTCTTGGTTTTTTTTCTTCCTCAAGGTTGATTGGTTCCCATTGCCAAGCTCCTGCAGGACTTTTTTTGCTTTCCCATTCATAGTTAAGTAAAAGATCTAAGTATTGATGATCCCACTTGTCAGGATTTGTTGTCCAAGCTCCTTCAAGGCCTGATGTAATTTGATTTGCACCAGTTCCGTTTTTTTGGTTCCAGCCAAAACCTTGCTCGTGAATATCTGCTCCAGCTGGTTCTGGTCCTAAATTATCTGGATTACCATTACCATGTGCTCTTCCAATAGAGTGTCCTCCTACCGTGAGTGCAGCGGTCTCAACATCATTCATTCCCATTCGTCCGAAAGTTTCCCTAACATCCATAGCGGTTCTAACCGGATCAGGTTTTCCTTCTACACCCTGAGGATTAACGTAAACTAATTGAAAATGAGAAGCTGCTAATGGTGCCTCTAATGAGGATCTGTCTTGAGGATCTCCATATCTGTTAACTGCTAACGGAACTGTTTCTTTCCCCCAATAAACATCTTTTTCTGGCTCCCATATATCCTCTCTACCAAATGAAAATCCAAAAGTTTTAAAGCCAGCATGTTCGTAGGCCATAGTTCCAGCAAGTACCATTAAGTCAGACCAGCTTAATCTGTTTCCGTATTTTTTTTTAATTGGCCACAAAAGACGTCTAGCTTTATCTAAATTTGTATTGTCTGGCCAAGAGTCTTGAGGTGAAAATCTATGTGATCCAACATTTGGTCTCCCATCAAATTCTCTGTAAGTGCCAACTTGGTGCCAGGTCAGCCTCACCATTAATCCGCTATAAGTTCCTAAATCGGCTGGCCACCACTCTTGGCTGTCTGTCATTAATTTTAGTAGATCTTTTTTTAAAGCTTTAAAATTTAATTTTTTTACTTCTTTTTTGTAATCGTATCCTGGAAGCGGATTCGTCTTTGTATCATGTTGATGTAAAATATCTAAATTAATACTGTTCGGCCAAAGTCTTGCAGTATTTGACTCCCCAGCTTTAGTAACGCCGCCATGCATAACTGGACATTTACCGTTATTATTTTTTTTGTAATCTACACTCATACTTATAGTTTATAATTGTTCTAAAGTGAAAAACAAGCGACAAACTGTCAATTTTTCAAATTAATAAATACCTCAACATTTTTAATTTTTTTACCATTTGGTGCTTTTGGAATTTTTTGAATGACTACGTCTTTTGCATCTATGTCGATTAATTCAGAAGTTTCACTATCATAAAAATGATGGTGGTTTAAAACATTTGTATCGAAATAAGTTTTGTTACCTCTTACTTCAACTTCACTTAAATGTCCTGCTGCTTTGAAAGAATGAACTGTGTTATAAATTGTTGCTAACGAAATTTTAGATGATAATTTTCTCATTAAAAGTTTGTTTAGACTTTCAACTGTAAAATGAAAGGTTTTATCTCTTTCGAATAAAAATTTGGCTATTTCAACTCTTTGTTTAGTTGGTCTTAACCCGGACGATCTTAATTTTTTTAAAATATCTATTTTTTTCACGTTTTATTTGTATTTTTATCTACTTTATAATCATTCTAAACACAAATATATATGAAACTTTTGCTAAATCAAGTAAAACAATTCTAAATCATGCAAAAAAACAGTTACAATTACGATGAACTAATTTCGTGTGGAGAGGGAAAATTATTTGGTGAGGGAAATGCTAAGCTGCCATTACCACCAATGTTAATGTTTGACAGGATTACAGAAATAAAAAAAGATGCAGGTGATTTTAAAAAAGGTTTTATTAGAGCTGAGCTTGATATCAAAGACAACCTGTGGTTTTTTGATTGTCACTTTCAAAAAGATCCTGTTATGCCAGGATGTTTAGGGTTAGATGCTATGTGGCAATTGGTTGGTTTTTACTTAGGGTGGATTGGCGAGCCAGGTAAAGGTAGAGCTTTAGGAGTAAATTCTGTAAAATTTACTGGTGAGGTTTTGAAAAATATAAAAATGGCTACTTATGAAATTAATATGAAAAGAATTTTAAAAAAAGAAGGTACAGCTGTAGGGCTTGCAAATGGGATTTTAAGTGCAGATGGAAAAATTATCTACAACGCGGAAAATTTAAAAGTTGGTTTGTTCAAATCATGAAAAGAGTGGTAGTTACTGGCATTGGAGTTGTATCTTGTTTAGGGAATAATCAAGATGAAGTTTATAAATCTTTACTCAATTCAAAATCTGGAATAACTTTTTCAGAAGAGTACAAAGAGTACAATTTAAAAAGCCACGTTCATGGTAAACCAAATATAAATTTAGAAGATCACGTTGATAGAAAATTTATAAGGTTTATGGGACCGGGATCTGCTTACAATTATATTTCAATGAGCGAAGCGGTGAAAGACTCTGGTTTGCAAGAAAAAGATGTGAGTAACATATCGACTGGAATGATAATGGGTTCAGGTGGTCCATCTATTGAAAATGTGATACTAGCTGCAGACAAAACAAGGGAGAAAAGTCCCAAAAGGATGGGACCGTTTGTGGTACCACGGACTATGTCAAGTACAGCTTCAGCAACTCTTGCGGTGCCTTTTAAAATAAAAGGAGTTAACTATACTATCAGTTCTGCGTGTGCAACTAGCGGGCATTGCATTGGTAACGCTATGGAATTAATTCAACTAGGAAAACAAAAAATTATTTTTGCGGGTGGCAGTGATGAGGTTCATTTTGCAATGACTGCCATGTTTGATGCGATGACTGCTTTGTCCTCAAAATACAATGATACCCCTGAAAAAGCTTCTAGGCCATATGACAAAACTCGAGATGGTTTCGTTATCTCAGGTGGAGGTGGAGTTCTAGTTTTAGAAGAGTATGAGCATGCTAAATCAAGAGGTGCAAAAATTTATGCAGAGTTAACTGGTTACGGTGCCACATCAGACGGATATGATATGGTAGCTCCATCAGGCGAGGGTGCAGTAAGATGTATGAAAATGGCTTTAAGCACTGCAAAAAATAAAATAGATTACATAAATACTCACGGTACATCTACGCCTGTTGGTGACATAACTGAATTAAAAGCTGTTGGAGAAGTGTTCAATGACTACAAACCAAAAATTAGCTCAACTAAATCTCTTGCAGGTCACTCTTTGGGAGCTACTTCAGTCCACGAGGCTATTTATAGTTTAATTATGATGAAAAATAATTTTATAGCTGCTTCAATTAATATAAACGATATAGATGAAGAAGCAAAAAAATACCAAATTGTAAAAACAGTTGAAAAAGACGTAAATTTAAATT
Organism: uncultured Pelagibacteraceae bacterium; assembly: GCA_902628815.1. Classification (GTDB taxonomy): domain Bacteria; phylum Pseudomonadota; class Alphaproteobacteria; order Pelagibacterales; family Pelagibacteraceae; genus Pelagilacustribacter. Next base: position 59,876 of record CACOOK010000004.1, on the reverse strand, counting down.
CTGTAATGTCAAATAGTTTTGGTTTCGGAGGAACTAATGCTACTTTGGTTTTCGAAAAGGTAAAATAATGAGTTTAATGAAAGGAAAAAAAGGGCTAATAATGGGTGTCGCTAACGAACGCTCAATAGCTTGGGGAATATCCCAAAAACTCGCTGAAGCAGGTGCTGAGTTAGCATTTACTTATTTAGGTGATGCCTTAAAAAAAAGAGTAATACCTTTGGCTGAAAAGTTAAATTCAAAAATTACATTCAGTTGCGATGTCGAAAAAAAAGAAGACGTTGTAAAACTTTTTGATGATATAAAGTCAAAATGGGGAGAAATTGACTTTGTAGTCCACGCTGTAGCTTTTTCAGATAAATCAGAATTAACTGGGGAATATTTAAATACAACAAGAGAAAATTTCCTTAAAAGTATGCTTATTTCATGCTTTTCTTTTACCGAAGTATCTAGAGAGGCCTCTAAAATAATGAAGGATGGTGGAAGTTTACTAACACTTACTTATGAGTCTTCTAAAGCTATACCTAATTACAATGTAATGGGAGTTTGTAAATCTGCTTTGGAGGCAAGCGTAAAGTATTTAGCAAGAGATCTTGGTAAAAAAAAATTAAGGGTAAATGCTATTAGTGCAGGCCCGATCAAGACTTTAGCTGCTTCAGCAATAGGAGATGCAAAATTTTTGTATAAGTGGAATGAAGATCACTCCTTTTTAAAAAGAAATGTAGATATTCATGATGTTGGTAATTCAGCTCTTTACTTACTAAGTAATTTGGCAGCAGGAGTAACTGGTGAAATTCATTATGTAGACGCTGGTTATAACAAGGTTGGAATGCCTGATCCTAAAAATATAACTTAAGCAGAAGCTTGTTTCATCGAAAGTTTTACTTTTCCTCTATCAAATCCAACAACTTTTACAGAAACTTCGTCACCCTCTTTAACTACATCGCCTACTTTAGCTACTCTTTTGTCAGCTAACTCAGAAATATGTACAAGTCCATCTTGTTTTCCCAGGAAGTTTACAAAAGCTCCAAACTCCATAATTTTAACAACTTTACCTTTGTAAATTTTTCCGATTTCAGGTTTAGCAATTAAATTTTTAATAAATTCAATAGCCTTATTTCTTGAGGACTCATCCGGAGCAGCAACCGTTACTTCGCCAGTATCCTTTACATCAACTTTGGCTCCTGAGGTTTCAACAATTTCTCTGATAGTTGCTCCACCTTTACCAATCACAGTGGCTATATCTTTCTTATCTACTTTAATAGTTTCCATTTTTGGAGTGTGTTTAGAGAACTCTTTTCTCGAAGTCTTTATAGCTTTATTCATCTCAGCTAAAATATGTTCTCTTCCACTTTTTGCTTGATCTAAAGCTTTTTCCATAATCTCAAATGTAATGCCCGTAATTTTGATATCCATCTGAAGTGACGTGATACCATTTTTTGTTCCAGCCACTTTAAAATCCATATCTCCTAAATGATCTTCATCACCTAGAATGTCCGAAAGCACTGAGAAATTATCTCCCTCTTTTATTAACCCCATCGCAATTCCAGCTACTGGTTCTTTGATTGGAACACCTGCATCCATTAAAGATAATGAAGTTCCACAAACGGTTGCCATTGAAGAAGACCCGTTTGATTCTGTTATTTCTGAAACTACTCGCAATGTGTAAGGAAAATTTTCTTTTTTTGGCAGAGAGGAATTTATAGCTCTCCATGCAAGTTTACCATGCCCTATTTCTCTTCGGCCAGTTCCTATCCTTCCACATTCTCCAACTGAAAAAGGAGGAAAATTATAATGTAACATAAAATTTGATCTTTGCATGCCTTCTAGACTCTCTAATCTTTGTTCGTCATCTGCCATTCCAAGAGTTGTTACAACAAGCGCTTGAGTTTCTCCTCTGGTAAAAAGAGCTGATCCGTGCGTTCTTGGTAAAACTCCAACTTCACATTTGATCTGCCTTACATCAGCCAATCCCCTTCCGTCTATTCTTTTTTTCTCTTTTAATATAGCTGTTCTAACTATATCTTTTTCTAAAGATTTTAATTGTGACATCGCTTGGTTTTCCGTAACCTTTTCATCTTCAATAAACATTTCTTTACATTGAGTTTCTATTTCGGAAATAGCGGTAGACCTTTTTTTCTTATCAATTTCTTTAAATGCGCTTCTCAAGCCCTTTTCAAATTTTTCAACAATTTTCTTTTTAACATTAGAATGATCAATTTCTTCTACTTCCCATTTTGGTTTTCCAGCTTTTTTTGCTAACTTTTCGATTGCATCTATTATTGGTAAAAATTTTTCATGACCAAATTTTACAGCATCTAGCATAACTTTTTCAGATAGTCCTGATGTTTCCGACTCGACCATTAATACGGCTTCTTTAGTTCCAGCAACTACTAGGTCTAATTCTGAGTCTTTCAACTCTTCCACAGAAGGATTTAATAAATATTTCCCATCTTTATATCCAACTCTACTCGCAGCAATAGGTCCCATAAAGGGTAAACCAGAAATAGCTAAGGCAGCAGAGGAGGCAATAATTGATAAAATGTCTGGTTGATTTTGGCTATCATAAGATAAAACGGTGGGTAAAACTTGTACCTCGTTCATAAAGCTAGATGGAAATAGAGGTCTTATGGGCCTATCAATTAATCTTGAAATTAGTGTTTCAGCCTCAGTTGGTCTTGCCTCTCTTTTAAAGTATCCTCCTGGTATTTTGCCAGCAGCATAATATTTTTCCTGGTAATTTACTGATAACGGAAAATAATCTTGTCCCTCGGCAACTTTTTTCGCTCCTACTGCAGTAGCAATAACGACTGTTTCGCCTAGTGAGGCAATTATTGCTCCATCAGCTTGACGGGCTACTTTACCAGTTTCTAAAGTTAATTTTTTACCATTAACTTCCAATTCTTCCTTGTATATTTTGAACATTATTTCCTCAAGTTTAATTGTTTTATAACTTTAAGGTAAGAATCAGAATTTTTCTTTTTAAGATAAGCTAGAAGTTTTTTTCTTTTATTTACTGATTTTGCTAAACCTAAAGTTGAGTGTTTGTCTTTTTTAAATTTTTTAAAATGCTCTGATAACTTTGTTATTTTATCAGTCAGCAGTCCAATTTGGATTTCAGTCGAGCCAACGTCTTTTTTGTGTAAAGCTAAAGAGTTAATTGTATCTTTTTTTGTCTTTGTCATTATTTTTTTTAATCAATTTTTCTATCTTTTCTGCATAATCAAAAGAGTTATCTTCTACAAATGTGAGTTTAGGAAGAAATTTAACATCTAGTCTTTTTGATAAAGCTTTTCTAACAAGATGCGAGTATTCCGTCAAGATTTTTACAATTTCTTTAGTTTCAGAGCCACCTAACGGAATTACGTAAACCCTGGCTGTTTTAAGATCTGGTGTCATTCTTACCTCTGTGACTGTAATTAATTTTGAATTTAATAAAGGTATTTTTGCCTCATTTCTAATAAACAACTCTCCAATATTTTGTTTAACTAGCTCCCCAACCCTAAGTTGCCGTTGACTAAATGATCTATGAGATGATTGATTTTTCATTTATATACTTCTTCCAACCTCTTCGGAAAGATAAGACTCGATTACATCTTTTTCTTTAAAATCAATAAAGTCTTTGATACTGATGCCACATTCTATACCAGTTCCAACTTCCTTAACTTGATTTTTTTCTCTAAAAATTGATAAAATTTCTCCATTATACACTACAACGCCGTCTCTAATAATTCTTGCTTTAGACTTACTCTTTATTTCGCCACTAATTACTTTTGAACCTGCAATTTTACCAGCGCTTGAAACTTTAAAAATTTTTTGGATTTCTGCGCTTCCTAAAACCGTCTCTTTAATATCTGGTTCTAACAATCCTGACAACGATTTTTCTATATAAGAAAGAGCTTCGTAGATGATATTAAAATATTTTATTTCTATTTTTTGTTCCTCTGCTAACTTTTTTGCTTCTCTGTTAGGTTTAACATTAAATCCAATCAATACAGCATTAGAAGCTTTTGCGAGAGAGACATCTGTCTCGTTAATCATTCCAATATCAGAGAGAATAATTTTAGCCTCAACTTCATTATGTTCGATTTTTTCAATAGCCATTTTTAAAGCCTCGCTAGAACCTTGTACATCTGATTTTATAATAATATTTAATTCATCTTTATCTTTAACTTTGTCAAATAAAGTGGTTTTATCTTTGTTAAATTTAAGACTGTTGTCAGAACTATTTTTTTTGAGTTCTACCGTTTGTTTCGCTTCAACTTCGTTTTTTGTTACAGTAAATTTTGCACCAGCATAAGCAGAATCATTCATTCCTAAAATTTCTACTGGCATAGAAGGTATTGCCTCATTAACTAATTTTCCATCATGATTAATCATGGCTCTAATCTTTCCCCAAGTATCTCCACAAACAAAATAGTCGCCTTTTTTCAATGTTCCATTATTGATTAAAATAGTCGAAACTGGTCCTTTGCCTTTATCAATTTTTGACTCTAAAACTACCCCTCTTGCGTTGTCTGAATAAGAAGCTTTTAAATCAAGAATTTCAGATTGTAATAATATTGCCTCTTTTAATTTTTCTAAATTAATTTTTTTTAAAGCTGATACTTCAACGAATAGGGTATCGCCACTAAGATCTTCCGCGATCAACTCGTATTGCATCATTTCATTTTTAATTTTACTTATATTCTTATCAGGTAAATCACATTTATTAATTGCTACAATAATTGGGACTTTTGCGGCTTTTGCGTGTTTGATAGCTTCGATTGTTTGAGGTTTAATACCGTCGTCAGCAGCAACAACTAGAATTACTATATCTGTAATTTTAGAACCTCTTGCTCTCATTTCTGTAAATGCGGCATGACCAGGAGTATCTATAAAGGTAATTAATTTATCATCATTAGTTTTTACCTGGTAGGCACCTATATGCTGCGTTATACCACCGAATTCACTTGAAACTACATTTGTTTTTCTAAGTGAGTCAAGTAAAGAGGTTTTACCATGATCAACATGTCCCATGATTGTTACCACTGGAGGTCTTGTCCTTATTTCACCTCCTAATTCCTCATCAGTGTTAGTATTTTCTATTGATAGCTCATCTTCAATTATTGGTTTGTGACCAAATTCTTTTACAATGTACTCAGCTGTATCTTTATCTATGTTATGATTTATAGTAGCTACAACTTTCATATTAAATAAAAATTTTATTATTTCACTAGACTTTTCTGCCATTCTATTCGAAAGTTCTTGAATAGTTATCTGTTCTGGAATCTTTACATCTCTGATTACTTTTTTGAATTCTTTTTTAACTTCTTCCTCTGGCTTATTTTTCTTTTCTTTTAATCTAGCTCTTTTTACTGATGCAAGACTTCTTTGTTTTATCTCAATTTCCTCGACATTTAAGGCTCTAGATACCGTTAATTTGAAATCTCTTTTATCAACTGGGCCTTTTAGTTTCAATTTACTTTTACCAGCTGGTTTATTATCTTTTTTTATAAAATCTTTAGTCGCTTGTTGCTCAACAAATTTTCGAGATACAGGCCTTCTTTTTATATCTTGCTTAGAATAAACATTTTGATCATCTGCAGATCTACTGGAATTCTTTTTAGGTTTGTTAAACTTTTTTTTTTCAACAAAATAAGATTTTTTTGTGTTTGAGGTGATCTTACTTGTGTCGATTTTTTTTGTTAAATTTGTAGATATAGTTAGAGTTTTTTTTTTATTTTTTTCCATATATTTAATTATAGATAATTTTTCTAGCAGCCATGATTAGATCATCTGCTTCTTTTCTAGACAAAGAAAATTCTTCTAAATATCCATCAATTCTTACCTTTTTTCCTTTTATTTCATCAAAACCACCGATTAACTCATCAGAAGATAAATCAGCAAAATCACTTAAACTTTTTATATTTTTTTGGCCAAGTATAACTAGCATGCCTTGCGTCATTCCCTTTAAATTTATCAGCTTATCTTCAACTCCTAACTCTTTTAACTTTAATGAGACCGCTTCTTTTTCTTTAATCAAAGTCTCTTTAGATCTTTTAATCAACTCATTTGCAGTCTCTTCATCTATCGCGTCAATTTTTGATATTTTTTCCGGAGTTGATTGTGAAATTTCGTCTATAGATGTAAATCCTTCAGAAACAAGTAATTGACCTAACGTTTCATCAACTTCTAAATTTTTAATTAGTGTTTCAGTTCTTTCTTTAAATTCCTCTTGTCTTCTTTCCGAGTCTTCTTTATCCGTTAAAATATCTATTTCATAATTTGTAAGCTTAGAGGCCAATCTTACATTTTGTCCTCTCCTACCGATAGCCTTACTTAAATTTTCCTCAGTTAAAATGATGTCGATCCTTTTATTGTTTTGGTCGATGAGAACTTTTTGAATTTCGGCTGGCGATAAAGACTCGGAAATCAATGTTGGAAGATCTTCTGTCCATTTTATAATATCAATTTTTTCGCCATGGAGCTCATTCACTATAGTCTGCACTCTGCTTCCTCTCATTCCGACACAAGCGCCAACAGGATCTATAGATGAGTCTTTAGAATGTACACAAATTTTAGCCCTACTTCCTGGGTCCCTTGCGACAGATTTTATTTCGATCGTTCCTTCATATATCTCTGGCACCTCTTGAAAAAATAATTTGGCTAAAAATTGGGGATGTGCTCGAGATAGAAAAATTTGATGACCTTTTAATTCTTTTTTTACTTCGTAACAATAAGCTTTAACTCTATCACCTGTTTTTAAAATCTCTCTAGGTATTAGTTCATCTTTTTTAATTACGCCCTCTGCTTTACCTAAATCAACTATAACATTACCGTATTCTAATCTTTTAATTATTCCACTTAAAATCTGGGTTTGTTTGTCTATGAAATCTTCATATTGTCTGTTCTTCTCTGCTTCTCTAACTCTACTACTTATTACTTGTTTTGCACTTTGGGCTGCTATTCTGCCAAAATCTATCTGAGGAAGCTCCTCATAAATTTTTTCTCCAACTTTAAATTCTCTTTGTTCTTTTACATTTTTTTTAGCTTCAGCCAGAGTGATTTCTCTTGAAGAATCCTCAACTTTTTCAACAATCTCTAAAACTTTATGAATTTTAATATCTCCAGTTTCTCTATCAATTATAACTTCTATATTATTATCGTTTCCAAATTTTGTTAAAGCCGCTTTTTGTATAGCGCTTTCCATTGATCCAATTACTAGTTCTTTATCAATTGATTTTTCGTTGGCTACGGCCTCAACTATTCTCAAAAGTTCTAGTTTATCTATTCCTCTATTTAACATTTATTGTCTCCTAAAAAAAAATGGGCAAGTGCCCATTTTGGTAACTCAATAATTTTACTAGTTTTTAAAATAAAATTAAGTAATTTTCAAGTTCAGAACTTAAATAAATTAACTTTATCTGTTTTTTCCCAAGAAAATTCGCCTTTATTTGATGGTTTTCTTCCAAAGTGTCCGTATGCTGATGTAACTTCGTAAATTGGGTTATTTAATTTCAACATTTCCCTAATGCCCCTTGGAGATAAGTCGAAATTTTTGTTGATTATATTCTTAATTTTTTCAACTTTAGAATTATTGTTTTCGTCCAGTTTTATAAATATCGACAGTGGTTTTGATACACCTATAGCATAAGACAATTGAATCAAGCACCTTTCAGAAATACCGGAGGCTACAATGTTTTTTGCAAGATACCTAGAAACATAAGCTGCAGATCTATCAACTTTTGTTGGATCTTTTCCAGAAAATGCTCCTCCTCCGTGAGGCGCAGCCCCACCATAAGTATCAACAATAATTTTTCTGCCAGTTAGGCCTGTATCGCCATCCGGACCACCTATTATGAATTGACCTGTTGGATTGATGTAAATTTCATCACTCTTAAGATCTTGTAAATACTTTTCTGGAATAGATTTTTTAATGTATGGGATAATTAAATTTTTAACATCTTCTTGTTTTAGATCTTCTGAGTGTTGAGTTGAAATTACTACTGATTTAACTTTTATTGGTTTGTTCGCCTCATAAAACATTGTTACTTGGCTTTTAGAGTCCGGTTCAATTCCTTTAAGTGATCCATTTTTTCTATCTTCAGCCATTAATCTTAGTATTTTGTGGGAATAGTGTATTGGTGCAGGCATAAATTCCTCTGTTTCTTGACAAGCGTATCCAAACATAATTCCTTGATCTCCAGCACCTTCATCTTTATTACCTTTTGAATCTACTCCCATTGCTATATCTGTTGATTGTGCATGCAGGTGGGTTTCCACACTTGCGGTTTTCCAACTAAAACCTTTCTGATCATAGCCAATATCTTTAATGCAATTTCTAACTTTTTGTATTAGTTCTTCTTTACTAATATCAGGGCCTCTTGTTTCACCAGCTAAAACGACTTTATTAGTTGTCGTTAATGTTTCGCATGCAACTCTAGACTCTGGATTTTTTGCAAGGTATAAATCAACTACCATATCCGAAATACGATCACAGACTTTATCTGGATGTCCTTCTGAAACTGACTCACTGGTAAATAAATAATTATTTTTTGACATTATTTTTTTTGTATAGCGTAAAGATAAAAATATATGTAATTAAAAGTACAAAAAATATCAAATCATTTTTGACTCTACTATTACTTTTTATTAAAGGAACCTCAAGACTTATACTGCCTTTTTCTTTAGGGTTGAGTTTTTTTATTATTTCTCCTTTATTATTCACAATCATGCTAACGCCTTTGTTAGCAGATCTAATGAAATAAGAATTTCTTTCTATGGATCTATAAACTCCTTTTATAGAGTGTTGATAGGGTCCAATAGAGTCTCCAAACCATCCATCCTCAGAAATATTTATAATTAAATTTGTTTTCTGGTCAGATCTTTGAACAAATTCTGTGAAAATGATTTCGTAACAAATCAAAGGTAAAATATTTAGACCTTCAAACACTAGATTTTTTTCACCTTCGCCTTTCAAAAAAGAACCGTAACCCTCTGTGATTTTTTTAATACCAAATTTATTTAGTTTTTTTTCGAATGGGATAAATTCTCCAAATGGAACGAGTTTTTGTTTTTTATATTCACTAATAATTTCTAGTTTATTATTCACAACTAATAATGAGTTATAGAATCCTTTTTTTTTATTATCGTATCTGTTTATACCAAAAATAATATAATGATTTTCACTAAAGTGCTGAGAAAAAGACTTTTTTAAAAATGAAATGTTTTCATAACTATAGCCACTGAAGGCTCCTTCAGGCCAAACAAATAAAGTTTTTAAATTTTTATTAGGTTGGCTATATCTTATTAATTTGTTGAGTCTATCCTGAATTTGATTATCACTTAGATTGTACTTTATTTCAAAGTTAGGTGAAACAACTTGAACATTAAATTTTTCATCGATTTCTCCTATAAAAATTTTGTTTTTGTTAATTGTATAATTTCCATAAATATATAGAGCAAAAAAAGCAGAAAATACTGAAATTAATGAAATAATTTTTTTTTTAAAACTTATGTTTAAAAAGATTATAACTGGCACAATAAAGATGGTTATTGACAAAAGATTAAAAGCAAATAAACCAATAAGATTTAAAATTTGTATAAACTCCGTGGCCCATGAGAAACTATAGGCCCATAAATTCCAGGGAAAGCCAGTTAAAATTTTAGATCTGATATAATCAGAAAACCCAAGAGCTCCCGAAAAAATAAATAATGATTGAAAATTCGAATTTAGATAAGGACCAACTGTCACTGTTATAATTGAATAAAATAAACTTAGAAATAATGGTATCAAAATTAAACCAAATGGGATTAAAAATTTAAAATTTTCATCAAAAGTTAATGAATTGTTAATCCAATAAGTTCCGCTAAGAAAGAAACCAAACCCAAATGCTGATCCAAGAATAAACAAGTTTTTTTTATAAGGTTTTTTTCTATAAAAACTTTTTGATTTTTTATTTACGTAAATGATTAAATAAAAAAAAATCGATAATGAAAAAAAATTTATGAAAGTTATATTAAATGGTTGGAAAGAAAAAACTGAAATTGATCCAATAGTAAAAGGAATAATGAAAAGGGTTATTAAACGACTATTGAGATATTTATCGGCCATTTAATTTAAATAAGATAAGAATTTTTTTTCTATCTTTAACATAGTCAAAAAATCTTTATCATTTTTATGATCATATCCAAATAAATGGACTAATCCATGTATCCAAAGTTTATTAAATTCCAACTGAAATTTTTTTATATTCTTTTTAAACTTAATTTTATTTAAATTAATTATTATATCACCCAGATAAATTTCTTTTTCATTTTTAAGTTTTTTTTTTAATTTTTTTTTATCAAGGGATGGGAAAGATAGTATGTCAGTAATTTGATCTTTGTTTCTAAATTTTTTATTAAGTTTTTTAATTTCTTTGTTTTCCGAGAGTAATAACGTACAGATAATTGACTTGTTTTTATATTTTTTTTGATTTTGATTTAATTTACTAATTTGTCTATTAATGTAAGTGTCAGGATTTTTTATATAATTTTTCCACCGCGGGTTTTTTGAAATTACATTAAATTTTATCATCAGTGCTTTTTTTTTGGTAAGCCCGAATTATTTTTGATACCAGCGGATGTCGAACAACATCCTGGTGATCAAATTCAATTATTTTTATTTCATTTAAATTTTTTAATATATTCTTAGATTTAACAAGCCCTGATTGGGATTTGTTTATTAAATCTATTTGCGAAGGGTCCCCATTAACGACTAATTTTGAATTTTCACCAATTCTAGTTAAAAACATCTTAATTTGTGTTTCTGTTGCGTTTTGAGCTTCATCTAAAATAGCAAAACAATTTTTCAACGTTCTACCTCTCATGAACGCTAGAGGAGCAATCTCAATTTCACCCGTTTCAATTTTTTTGTCGATTTTATCTGCTCCGAACAATTCATATAAAGCGTCATATAAAGGTCTTAAATAGGGATCGACTTTCTCTTTCATGTCTCCAGGTAAAAAACCAAGTTTTTCTCCAGCCTCTACTGCAGGTCTAGACAAAATTACTCTTTCAATTTTCTTTTCTATTAACATTGTTACAGCAACAGAAACAGCGAGAAAACTCTTTCCGGTGCCTGCAGGTCCTAGAGACATTACAATATCATTTTCCTTTAATGCCTTTATATATTCGGATTGTTTTTCAGACCTAGCAATTACAGATTTCCTAGGTGTTTTGATTAGCTGTTTAAAAGACTTGATATTTGAATTTTGCAATTCTAAATTTTTTTTCACTGAAAGTAATATATCTTCTTTTTCAATTATGTTTGTTAAAAAATATTTGTTAGCTAAAAATTTAATCGCCTCGCAAAACTCCTTGATTTTGATATCCTTTCCTTTACAAGTAATCGTGTTTCCTCTAAAAAATGTAGTTGTATTTGTAATTTTGGCTAAATTCTTTAAATTTTGATCAAATTGACCAACTATTGACTTAAGCATTTCATTATTATCAATATTAATATTTACAGTTTCTTTATCTATTTTTTTTATAATTAAATTTTCTTCAAGTTTTTTTATTTCAGACATACCTATGCAGCAAAACCTTTATTAGTTTCATTAATTAAAATTTGACCTATAAGAGTACTATGGTTGCCTTCGGAGATAACTATATCTTTAATTTTGCCAACAAGATCTTCTGTACTCTCTACAATTACTGAATTATTAAATTCATCTCTGCCAAAAAACCTATCACTATTTTTTATTCTATTTTCAAAAAGTACTTTTGAAACTTTTCCAAAAAGACTTCTTCTGTATTTCATTTTTATTTCTTCAGCTATTCTTTGAAAAGTTTTAAGTCTTTCTTTGCTAAGAACTTGATCAACTCTTTTTATGTTTGCGGCAGGGGTGCCTAGCCTTGGGCTAAAAATAAAAGAATATGAATTGATAAAACCAACTTTTTTTATTAACTTGATTGTTTCATTAAAATCTTCTTCGGTCTCATCGGGATAGCCAATTATAAAATCACTAGAAAATTTAATTGATGAATTTGCCTCTCTTAGTCTTTCAATCAGATTTAAATAATAATTAATGTTGTGCTTTCTGTTCATATTCTTGAGAACTTTATCAGATCCACTTTGAACAGGGAGATGAATTAGAGGCATTAATTTCTTAATTTTCTTATGTGCATCTATTAAATCCATAGAAAAATCTAATGGATGGGATGTTGTATATCTAATTCTTTTAAGATCTTTAATAGTTGAAATATCATAAATTAAATCAGATAGTTTTTTTTCATTATGGTTATAAGCGTTAACATTTTGCCCAAGCAAGACAACTTCTTTAGCGCCGTTTAAAACAAGTTCCTTAACCTCTTTTACTAATTCTTTAATAGATCTTGAGTACTCTGATCCCCTAGTATATGGGACAACACAAAATTTACAGAATTTATTACAACCTTCTTGTATCGTCAAAAGAGAGGATACATTACTTTGGGAATTTTTAATCACATTTAGTTTGTCAAACTTTTCGATTACATCAAATTCTGTATGATCAATTTTTTTTTTATTTTTTTCCAAACTTAAAATAGTTTTATTAAAGTCTTGATAGGATTGAGGACCAATAACTGCGTCTATATATTTTTCTCTTTTCAGTAAAATTTCTCCCTCAGCTTGTGCAACGCAACCAGTTACTACTACTATAGGTTTTTTTTTATTTCTGAATTCTTTTTTTACTCTTCCGACATCGTGATAAACTTTTTCGGTCGCTTTCTCTCTAATGTGACAGGTATTTAATACGTAACAATCTGCATCACTTAAATCGCTGGTTTTCACATAATTTATCTTTTTGGCTACATCATAAATACGATTGCTGTCGTATTCATTCATCTGACAACCGAATGTTTTTATGAATATTTTTTTTTCCAAAGCTATTTTTTTATTTTTGAACCATATAGTTCAAGTTTATGATCAACAAGATTGTAGCCTAGTTTTTTTGCAATTTTCCTTTGAAGCTCCTCTATATCTTTGTCTACAAACTCCACTATTTCTCCGCTGTTAATATCAATCAAGTGATTATGATCATCATTGATTTCGTAGCGTGCTTTTCCAGCTTTAAAATCATGTTTAACAAGAATTCCTGCTTCTTCAAAAAGTTTCACAGTCCTGTAAACTGTTGCAATACTTATTTTATCATCTATAGACGAAACTCTTTTATGAAGCTCATCGACATCTGGATGGTCTTTTGATCCATAGATCTCTTTTGACTCTGATAGAACCTTAGCAATAACTTTTCTTTGATCTGTGAGCCTTACACCTTTTTGTTTACACTTTTCCTCAATAATACTCATTCTATAACTTAGCTCAAATAGATAGGCTTAATCAAATTTTTTTCAATTAAACTATTATTTATCAGTTTTTCAATGTTTTCTTTATCAAAAGTCTTTAAATCAGCATCATTATAGCCGTAAATTTTAACTTTTTTCGATATTTCAAGACCTTTTGCTACTGCAATGGATATCCTTATACTTGAGAAGCTACCTGGACCTTGATTAACAATAACACAAAAATTTTCATCCAAAATTACTTTATGCACTTTTATAAAATTAGATATTTCTGCTACTAAAATCTCACTAATATTTTTTTTATCAACTAAATTGTGGGTAAAAAATTCTTTATTTATACTTAGACCTAATTTATCATTATTACCAGTACAACTGATGATTAAAAAATTATTCATTATTTTCATAGTTATTATAACCTTCATGCTTAGCCATTCAAAGCTATTTGCATTAAATAATTTTGATGATTATGGAATCATATCAATTATGTATCATAGATTTAACGAAAGCAAATATCCATCAACAAATATACAAATGGATGTTTTTAAAAAACAACTTGAAGTGATCGAGAATGAAAATATGAGATTTATACATCCGAGTAAATTTAGTCAAGATGTTGCTCAAAACAAAAAAGAGAGAAAAGTTCTCTTAACCATAGACGATGGATTATTATCTTTTTATCAAAATGCTTGGCCATTATTAAAAGAAAAAAAAATTCCTTTCATATTATTTGTCAATACGAGAGAAGTAGGTGCTTACAATTACATGAACTGGGACCAAATATTAGAACTTTATGAAAATGAAAATGTTGAAATAGGAAATCATAGCCACTCTCATGAATATCTAGTAGAGGAAAACCAAGATTTTATTAAAAAAGATATTTTAAAGTCAATAAATATTTTTAAAAATAAATTGGGTAAAAACTCAGATTTTTTTTCTTATCCCTTTGGTGAATATAGTCTTGAATTTAAGAAAATAATTAAAGATTTGGGTTTTAAATATGCTTTTGGACAACATTCTGGTGTGATTGATGATACAAAAGATTTTTGGGAATTACCAAGATTTCCTATAAACGAAAAGTACGGTGATTTAAAAAGATTTAAAACCTTAATGAGAACTTTGCCGCTAAAATATGAAAGTATAAAACCAGAAAATAAATATCTTTTACAATCTGATAATCCACCTACAATAAATATCAAATTTTTCAACGATATAAAAAATTTAAATAATTTAAACTGTTTTTCTAACGAAGGAAATAAATGGAGAAATTCGAAAATTTTATTTAAAGAAAAAAATCTTTTAGAAATTCAAATTACAGAAAAGTTTATTGGTGAAAGAGGTAGGATAAATTGTTCTTTAAAGGAAGAACAAGGTTTTTGGAGATGGCTTGGTATTCAATATGTTGTGAGTGAAAAATAATTATGAGTTTAATTCAACTTGGCGAACTGAATTAACTAGTTTGACAAGCTCAAAATCAGATAAGTTATTTTGAGTAATAATTTGATTAAGAATTTTTGTATATTCAGAACCGGTTTGAGCATAATTCTTTAAAGTGCTTGTTAATGAAAGACCTGATATGCTTTTTCTTTTTTCTCTTAAAAGTTTTCTTTGTGATCTAAATTTTATATAGCTTTTATGAGTATTTAAATTGTTCTTATAAGCTTTGACTGAAGCCCTTAATATCGGAAATTTTAATATTTTATGATTTTTGTTATTATCTCTTTTTAATGGAGCAATTCCTTGACCATCCCAAGTCCATTGGCCAAATATCGCATTGCCTTCTAAAGCAAATCTAGAGGTTCCCCAACCACTTTCTTTTGCTGCTTGGGCAAGCGCGATTGATACTGGAATAATATCCATTCTTATCAGAAGTTCATTGAGATCACCTTTTTTAACTTTATATTCCAAAAGTTTTTGTCTTAACCATTGTTTTTCTGAATCTGTTGTGAATTTTTTCAAAGAAAGGTCTATTAATTTTTGTCTGTCATCTAGTATTTTCTCATTTTCAGCTACTACTAAAGGTAGAACAATTTTTATGAATGTCTCTTTTTTAAGTTGAACACTTTGCAAGTTATCTAGATCTTTTGGAAATTGAGTGAAATATATTGGCTTCACCAGTTTTTCAGTCCTGACTTTTCTTAAGTCGTAATCAACATCCTTAAATAATTGTATGACTGTTTCAGTTTTTAAATTTAAATCTGGTAAAATTACCTCAGCAACATTGTTTCTTTTTACTTTTAATTCAGGCTCTTTATTCTTTTTTTGGGTTTTTTGCTCAGGTTTTTTTTTTATTTTATTCTCTTTTATTTTGTCTTTATTCGGTAATTTTGCCTCTTTCTTTTTAGACTCTTGCTTTTTCTTTATCTTAGGTTCAGTTTTGTTTGTCTCAATTTTATTGCTAAAAAAATCAAAATTTGTAAATTGTTTATACCCTGTGATTACTAGAGTTGTGCTCGCACAAATTATAAAAAAGCCTAAAATAACATTTCTTGCACTTTTTTTGTCGATTTGTTGATTATAAATTGAATTAAAAACATCAGTAAAAAGGTTCCCAAAAAAAGATGAGATTGTTAAGCCTAGCTTGGGTAATATATTTAAAAAATTAATACCTGCAATCCCAATTCCTTTCCATAAACTAATAACCCCTCTATTAACTTTTCTTGAAGTGTCATATTTGTAGTTTTCTACTTTTCTAAAAAACCTATTTTTCTCTTTGATTTTCTCCTCTTTATAATTAGCAATATTCAATTTTATTTTTGATATAGGTTTAGAAAAATTCTCTTTTAAAAAGCTTGTGTTAAACTCTTTTGGAATAGTGATCTTGTTTTTCTTTAAAATAAGTTCTATTTGTCCTGTAGTTAAATTTTTCCTTCTTTTGACATAGTCTTGGATTTCTCTAACGTTATAAATATACGCTAGTTCAATTAATTTATCTCTATAACTTAATCTTTTTTTCATATGCTAATCTAAACAGCTTCCACTGATTGAACTTCTTTTACATAATGTTTTAGTAAGTTTTGGACGCCTTGCTTCAAAGTCATTAATGAACTTGGGCAACCTGAGCAACTTCCTTGTAATTCTACTTTTACTACACCATTTTGAAAAGATTTAAATTTTATATCTCCTCCATCCCGCGCTACAGCTGGTCTGATTTTGCTGTCAAGCACTTCTAATATTCTTTGAATGGTTTCATCTTGATCTTTTTTGGGAATTTTTGCACTAACTTTTTCTCTCAATATTGGTACAGAATTATTCTCGAAATAATGATTTAAATGGGAAATTATCATCGGTTTGAGGTCATCCCAAGAAGCGTCATCTGCTTTTTTTACCGATAAAAAATTTTTTGACATTAAAATTAGCTCAACTCCATTAAAATTTAATAAATCCTTAATAAATTCGTTTGATAGATTATTTTCTTTATTTTTTTGAAATTCCTCTGTTCCAATTTCTGAAATTACTTTTTCAGATAAAAACTTAAGTGAATTCGGATTGGGCGTGGATTCAATTTGTATCATTAAAAATTTATATTATATCAAACCAACTTTTTCACGTATATTTTTTAGGTTTTCCTCAGCAATTATATTGGCTTTTTGAGCTCCTTTTTGCAAAACCTGCTTTAAGTGCGACCTATCTGCTAATAATCTCTTTATTTCTTTACCAACTGGTATAATTTCACTGATTAAAAGTTCTGATAATTTTGATTTTAGAAAAGAGTATTCTTTTCCAGACATTTCATTTAAAACTTTGCTTATACTCTTTTTCGATAACTCTGAATAAATACTAATTAAATTAAATGCTTCATGTTTTTTTTCTAAACTTTTTAAACTTTCTGGTATTGGTTCTGAATCAGACTTTGCTTTTTTAATCTTTTTATCAATTTCTTCAGCGCTATCTTTCAAATTAATTCTAGAGTAGTCTGACTCCTCAGATTTACTCATTTTTTTAGTTCCATCACGTAAACTCATAACTCTTGAAACATTTTTTGGAATTAAAGGTTCTGGTAATGGAAAAAAATCTTTACAATTAAAGTCATTGTTAAATTTTTGAGCAATGTCCCTTGAAAGCTCAAGATGTTGTTTCTGATCTGCTCCAACCGGTACATGGGACGCCTTATACAAAAGTATATCTGCGGCCATTAAATTTGGATAAATATAAAGTCCAACACTCGCTTTTTCCTTGTCTGAACCTGCCTTATCCTTGAATTGTGTCATTCTATTAAGCCATCCAATTCTGGAAACACAATTTAAAATCCAGGCTAATTCAGCGTGACCTGAAACTGCTGATTGGTTAAATATAATACTTTTACTTGGATTAATTCCAGTTGCTAAAAAAGTTGCAACTGTCTCTAAAACATTATTTTCTAATTCGCTTGGTTTTTGAAATGTAGTAATTGCGTGTAAATCTACTACACAGTATATACATTTCATCTCTTTTTGTAGAGAAACAAAATTTTTTAGAGCACCTAAGTAATTTCCTAGATGTAAATTTCCAGTTGGTTGAACTCCTGAAAATACTATTTTTTTTTCATTCATTTATTTTGTTTTATAATTTTTTATTTTTAATAAACCTAATAAATAACAAGATATCAGATAAAAAACACCGGCGAAACCTACAATAATAATTAAATAAATTGACTTAAAAATATAATTGTATTCAAGATAACTGGCGAATTGTCCCAATAATATTGTAAGAACAAAAGACATTACAACAGAAGCAATGACTATCTTAATTGCGCTTGTAAATAATTTATTTTGTAAAAGTAAAAATCCATATTTGTTTAGTAAATATAAATAAATTATAACACCAACCCAAGTAGAAATTGAGGTAGCAATGGGGACGATTATAAAACCAATAGTTTTAAAAAAACTTAAACTAATAATTATATTTAAAAAGACTACAAATGCAGAAATATAAAATGGAATTTTTGTATTATCTCTAGCAAAAAAGAAATTTGCTAACACTTTTACTAAAGCAAATGCTACAACGCCATAACCAAAAAACATTAGTGCCTGGGAGGTTACTTGAACATCATTTGATGTAAATGATCCATAACCGAATAACCCATTAATAATTTCTTTTGAGGCTAATATTAGCCCCAAACTTGCTGGGATTGATAATAATAATGAAAGCTCTAAAGCCTTGTTCTGAATATCAAGTATCCTCGAATAATTTTTCTTTTTAAAAGCTTTTGCTAAAACTGGTAAAGAAACTGTACCCACAGCGATTCCTGCTACTGCTAAATTAATTTGATAGACTCTATCTGCATAATATAAATAAGAGACTGCTCCTGGTTGAAAAGATGCAATTATTGTTCCAACAAGAATATTTATTTGGGTAACACCTGAGGAAAAAATACTTGGTAGTAATTTTTTAAAAAAAAATTTTATTTTACTCGTTATCTTAAATTTTAATTTAAGTTTTGGTTTATAAAATTTGGATGTTACATAAATTAAAAAAAATAATTGTAAAACTCCTGCTAATGTCACTCCATAAGATAATTTTTCTGCAATATTAAGTTCAAAATAGTAAGCAATTAAAATACTTAATATTAAAACAACGTTTAAAAAAATTGGTGCAGCGGAAGCAGCAGCAAACTTGTTGTTAGAGTTTAATATACCAGCAAAGAAGGAAGAAAGACTTACAAACAATAAAAAAGGGAAAGTGATTCGAGTAAATTCAACAGCTAGTTCAAATTTAATTTGATTTTCGATAAACCCTGGTGCAATTAAATATACTAAATAAGGAGTAAATATTTCAGCTAAGGTTACTAAAAAAATTAATACTAAAAGTAAAATACTCAAAACTTCGTCTGCAAAGTCTTTACCTTTTTTCCTACTGTCTATTTTTGATGAGGTGTAACTAGGTATAAAGGCTGCGTTAAATGTACCTTCCGCAAATAATCGTCTAAATGTGTTTGGTAATCTAAAGGCTACAAAAAAAGCATCTGCAAATATGGATGCTCCAAGAAAAATAGCTATTAGGATGTCCCTCAAATAACCTAAAATCCTGCTGATTAATGTAAAAAAACTAAATATTGAAGCTGTTGAAAGTAAGTTCATAAAAATCTAAATTAGGCCATAAATTTATAGTGAATTAAAATTCTTTATATTACATACTCATAAAAATAAATGCCAAAGAAAACAGAGATAGACCATTATTCAGATAAAGAGGCACTTGATTTTCATTTAAATGGAAAGTCAGGCAAAATTGAGATTAATTCAAGTAAACCTCTCACTACTAAAAGGGATCTTTCTCTAGCATATTCTCCTGGGGTTGCTGCTCCAGTAAAAGAAATCGCGAAAAATCCAGACCTTGCATATGATTATACTTCCAAGGGAAATTTAGTTGCGGTTATCAGCAATGGTTCAGCAATATTAGGGCTTGGTAATTTAGGAGCTTTAGCATCTAAACCTGTTATGGAGGGTAAATCAGTGCTTTTTAAAAGATTTGCAGATATTGACTCTATTGATATTGAAATAAATAATGGTGATCCAAAATCAATAATCGAAACAATAAAAAATATTGGAGGAACATTTGGAGGAATAAATCTGGAAGATATTGCTGCGCCCGAATGTTTTATCATTGAACAAAAATTAAAAGAGTCTTTGGACATTCCAATTTTTCACGACGATCAACATGGAACTGCAATAATAACAACTGCAGCATTAATTAATGCACTGGATATCTCCAAAAAAAAAATCGATAAAGTTAAAATAGTTGTTAATGGTGCAGGTGCCTCTGCTCAAGCGTGTGCAAATCTATTCAGAAGTTCTGGGGTAAAAAATGAAAATATTATTATGTGTGACAGTAAGGGAGTTATATATAAAGGGAGAAAGAATTTAGATCAATTTAAATCGGCGCATGCAATTGATACTGATTTAAGAACTCTTGACGAAGCGATGAGAGGTGCTGATGTTTTTTTAGGACTTTCCGCTAAGGATGTTGTTTCAAAGAATATGGTAAAATCAATGGCTGATAATCCGATCATTTTCGCTTGTGCTAATCCAGATCCTGAAATAAAACCGGAGCTTATTGAAGAGGTAAGGTCAGACGCAATTGTTGCTACAGGAAGATCTGACTATCCTAATCAAGTAAATAATCTTATTGGTTTCCCTTATATATTTAGAGGCGCTTTAGACGTAAGAGCGAAAGAAATTAACGAAGCTATGAAAGTAGCGGCTGCTAATGCAATAGCAATGCTTGCAAGACAAAATGTTCCTGATGAAGTTGTCTCTGCTTACGGTGGAGACAGACCAAGATACGGAAAAAATTACATTATCCCATCAACCTTTGATCCTCGATTAATTAGTGAAATACCGGCAGCAGTGGCAGAAGCTGCTATGAAAAGTGGAGTTGCTAGAAAAAATTTAGATGATTTACAAATATATAAAGATCAATTGACTAATAGATTAGATCCAACAATGTCCTTGATGCAAGGAATTAATGCAAAAGTTAGGAAAAATCCTAAGAGGGTAATATTTGCTGAGGGTGAAGATGAAAGTATGTTAAAGGCTGCAATTGAGTTTGGAAGAAATAAACTTGGCACGCCAATACTAATAGGTGCAGAGAAAAGAATTAGAGAACAATTAAAAAATATTGGATTAGATGAAAATTATCAAATACAAATTGTAAACTCAACGGATAAAGAGAAAAGAGATAAATACGTTAAACATTTATATAAAAGACTGCAAAGAGAAGGTCAGTTAGAAAGAGATGTTGATCGATTAGTTCGAAATGACCGAATTGCATGGGGAGCATCAATGATAGCATGTAAAGATGCTGACGCCATGGTGACAGGAAATATAAGACATTACGCAGCTTCGATAGAAAAATTAAAAAAAGTTACAGAACCAAGGCCAGGAGAAGAGATATTTGGAATGACAATGATAACTTTAAAAGGGAAAACTATACTAGTAGCGGACACTAATGTTCAAGATTTTCCATCACCAGAAAGATTAGTAAAAGTATCAAAATCTTGTGTAAGGGTATCGAGGTTATTTGGATTTGATCCAAAAGTAGCATTTTTATCTCACTCAACATTTGGGAAGCCAATATCAAGAAATACTAAACATGTTAGAGACGCAATTGAATTACTAAAAAAAGAAAAAGTTGACTTTGATTTTGACGGAGAAATGCAACCAGATGTTGCTCTTAACCCGATATATCAAGAGATTTATCCTTTTTCTAAAATAGTTGGAAACGCGAACATATTGATAATGCCAGCTTTACACAGCGCAGCTATTTCAACAAAATTAATGAAAGTTTTAGGAGGTGGAAAATTAATTGGACCTTTGCTGATTGGTTTAGGTTCTCCAATTGAAGTAGCTCCATTAAGAGCTAGTACGTCAGAAATTTTAAATTTAGCTTCGATTGCAGCTTATTCTTCAGATGTGATAGATTATTCGAAATAATTAGAGCTTACTTCTACTAAGCTCGGAAGCAAGATAAATCGAAGGTATCACTTTTTCAACATCATAAATTTTATTAGCCTCGTCAATTACCTCTTTTCTTTCCTCTTTATCCATGGCTATTCCAAAAATATATATTTTTCTATTAATGGTTTCTAAGGTGTAGTTTCTTGCCTTAGTTTTTTTATTAAAAATCAAAGCAGATCTTAATTGACTTGTTATTAGAATGTCTTTGGCTGTACCTTTAAAACTTGATTGACCTTTGATTGTAATAGCATTTTTTACAGATCGCACACCTTTAGTTTCCCACGCCATTTTTGTTATCTTTATCTTTTCTTCTGGCTCATCTACTTTGCCCGAAAGGAAAATATTTCCGTCTCTTACTTCAGATTTTACTCTTAAAAAATATTTTTTTTCCGTTAAAGCTAATCTAGCACTAAGGTTTTTTTGCATAATAGTGTCATCTATTTGCATTCCAATTGTTCTAGGATCAAAAGTAATATCAACTCCAGTGCCAAACTGCCCAATAGATGTGCAAGATGCAAGAATTATAATTAACGCAATACTAGATATTTTTTTCATTTTTAATTTCTAAACAAAGTTTATAAATTTTTTTCTTGTTTACTTTTTCTGTTTCCAAGATTAATTCAACAGTATCTTTCAGGCTATATTTTTTTAAGTATTTTTTTATTTTATTTACAATTTTTTTCTCGTTAAGTGGTTGTTTTTTAGCTTTATTTTCAGAAATTACTAAAGTAATTTCTCCTTTTAGAGGATTTTTAAATAATTTAATGTTCTTTACATCATCTCTAAAAAATTCTTCGTGAATTTTAGTTATTTCTTTTGCAATCATAATCCTTCTATCCATATAAAATTCTTTAATTCTTTTTAAATAAAAGTTGATCCTTATTGCGGGGATAAAAAAAACTTGAGAATACTCAAGAGCAGACAATAAGCTTAAAACATTTTTCAATTCATTATCTTTTTTAGGTAAAAATCCGTAGAATAAAAATTTATCACTAAAACCTGATACACTCATAGCAGAAGTGATAGAAGAGACTCCTGGAATAGGAATAATTTTAAATTGTTTTTTTATGCATTCTTTTAAAAGTAATTGTCCCGGATCTGATAATAATGGTGTTCCGGCGTCAGATATAATAGACAAAATTTTGCCCGCTTTTATCTGCTCTATCACATTGTTAATTTGTTTTTTCTCATTAAATTTATGGTATGAAATTAATCTTTTTTTTATTTTCAAATGATTTAAAAGCTTAATTGAATGCCTTGTATCTTCACACAATATGACGTCTGACTCTTTTAAAACGTTTATAGCCCTCAAAGTTATGTCATCAAGATTTCCAATGGGTGTGGAAACAATGTATAAACTGTTTAGTGACAAATTCATTATATGAAAAAAAAAATTATAATAATTTTATCTTACATAATTTTTTCTGCTAGTTCTAATTTTATTAAAGCAGAAGAGCTCAAAACACTTAAAGTTGGGTTAATCGCACCTCTCACTGGAGAATTTTCTGAATTAGGCAATTCTTTACTATACTCTTTACAATTAGCATTGAGTGAAATTAAAGATGAAAAATTATTCATTGTTCCAAGAGACTCGGGCGTTGATAATAAGGAAAAACTTACCTCTGCAATTCAAGACCTAAAATCTCAAGATATAAAAATTATAATTGGTCCAATTAATAATGATGATTTTAAATTTGTAAAAAAATTTAATGATATTACCTTCATATCGCCTTCAAACATATCTCCAGAGTTTGACAACAACATAATCAGCATTGGTATAAGTTTAGAGTCTCAATTAAAAGCGATAAATAAATTTATAAAAAAACAAAAAAAAAATAAAACGGTTATAATGTACCCCAAAAATCAATATTCGGATTTTATTGAAAAGAAATTGATAAAAATGAAATTAGGTGAAATAAAAACTTTTCAATATAGTGCAGATCCTCAAGTTCTCACAGGTGAAATTGAAACTTTGACTAATTACTCTCAAAGAAAAAAAAATTTAGAGCTAAGAAAAAAAATGTTTGAAGATAAAGAAGATAATCAGTCTATAAAAGAATTAGAAAGACTTGAACAACTTTACACTTTAGGGGATGTTAATTTTGACTCTGTTATTATAATTGACTTTGGTAATAGTCTTAAAAGCGTTTTAACCTCTTTGGTGTATACAGATGTTAATCAAAAAAAAGTTTTATTTACGACTGTTAATCAATGGTTTGATGAAAGTATATTTTATGAGAATTCAATTAAAGATTTATATTATCCATCGGTAAACTACAAAGAATATAAAAAGTTTACAAAGAAGTATTTTGAGAACTTTAAAAGCTACCCTAATGAAATTTCAATTTTAACTTACGATGCATTAGGTTTAATTTACTATGCATGGAAAAAAAACGGGAAAATAGACTCTACAGGTGATTTCTTATTCAAAAGCAAAATAAAAGGTAAAATAGGAACATTCAGTCTCAAAGATAAAAGAGTAGACCAGGATTTAGACATTTACAAAACTGGTAAAAATAAATTTATAAAATTTTAATTTTTTTTTTTAATTTTTTAAATGCAATGAACCTATGGTCCATATTAATTTTTTTATATTTAGAAATTTGACCAAAAGTTTTTCTTTCGTTTTTTGGTATAAAAATAGGATCATATCCAAAACCTTTTTTTCCTAAAATTTCATAGGAAATTTTTCCATGGATTTTTCCTGTTACAGTAATTGGTTTTTTTTTTGGATATTTGAAGGATAAACTACACACAAAGCTTGCTGATCTGTTTTTTTTGTTTTTCATTTTTTTTAAGATATATTTCATAGCGAAGTGAAAGCCTCCCCTTTTTCTTGCTAGACGTGCAGAATAGATACCTGGCTGATTGTTTAAAGAATGAATACATAAACCAGAGTCATCTGATATTACTGGATAATCAATATATTTAGAAAAATAATTAGCTTTTAATTCTGCATTAGAAATAAAAGTTTTGCCAGTTTCTTTAGGACTTAAAATTCTAAGTTTAGTTGGCGATAATTTTTTCAGCTTTTTCGAAATCAAGTATGAAATTTCCTTGAATTTTCCCTGGTTATGAGTACCAATTAAAATTTTTTTCATCTTTATCTAGTAATTTAAGAAAGACTAACTATATAACATTTGTATGTCGGATGATATTCAAAAAAAACATGAAGATGGCGGCAAGAAAGCTGCAAATGACGCGCCTACTGACAACGTAGACACGGGGGAAAAAAATAGTATTGAAAATAAACTAAAAGAAACTGAAGATAAATTATTAAGGTCATTGGCAGAGATTGAAAATCAAAGAAGAAGATTTGAAAAAGAAATCAAAGACGCTTTTGAATTCGGATCTTTTAATTTTGCAAAAGAAAATTTAGCTATTTTAGATAATTTACAAAGAGCTAAGGTTGCGATCAAAAATGATGAGAATTTTAAGAACAATAAAGATTTGGATAAGTTCTTAGAAAATTTAACTATCATAGAGAAAGATTGCATTGCTATATTTGAGAAAAATCGAATTTTTAAAATTGATACTAAAAACAAAAAATTTGATCCTAATTTACATCAAGCAATGACAGAAATTGAGGACTCAGGCTCTGAACCTGGGTCAATTGTGCAAGAAGTACAGGTTGGGTACATGTTCGGTGACAGATTGTTGCGTCCAGCATTAGTAGGTGTAGCTAAGAAAAGTTCGTCTAAAAGCGAGGAAAATGAAGATAAAAAAGAGAAAAAATAACCTTGTAGATAGCAAAAAAGCACCCATATAGGTTTTAGTTAAGGATTAATTATGAGTAAAGTAATAGGAATAGATTTAGGTACAACAAATTCATGTGTTGCAATTATGGACGGCACACAAGCAAAAGTATTAGAAAATACTGAGGGCACAAGAACGACTCCTTCAGTAGTGGCTTTTTTAGAAAAAGATGAAAAATTAGTTGGTCAGCCAGCTAAAAGACAAGCTGTGACAAATGCTGGAGATACAATCTTTGCTGTAAAAAGACTTATTGGAAGAAAATTTGACGGCCCCTCCGTACAAAAGGATATATCAAAAGTTCCATACAAAATTGTAAAATCGGAAAATGGAGATGCATGGGTTGAGGGAAAAGGTAAAAAATACTCACCAGCACAAATTTCTGCCTTCGTATTACAAAAAATGAAAGAAACTGCTGAGAAATATTTGGGTCAAGCAGTTACTAAAGCAGTTATCACAGTACCGGCTTATTTTAATGACTCTCAAAGACAAGCAACAAAAGACGCGGGAAAAATTGCTGGACTCGAAGTTTTAAGAATAATCAACGAACCCACTGCAGCTTCCTTAGCCTATGGCTTGGATAAAAAAGGAGGCAAAAAAATTGCCGTCTATGACTTAGGTGGAGGAACATTTGACGTTTCAATTTTAGAAATAGGTGACGG
This sequence comes from uncultured Pelagibacteraceae bacterium, assembly GCA_902628815.1. GTDB lineage: Bacteria > Pseudomonadota > Alphaproteobacteria > Pelagibacterales > Pelagibacteraceae > Pelagilacustribacter. Next base: position 33,727 of record CACOOK010000004.1, on the reverse strand, counting down.
AGTATTTGAAGTTAAATCAACAAACGGAGATACTTTTTTGGGTGGAGAAGATTTTGATGACTCCATTGTTGAATATTTAGCTTCTGAATTTAAAAAGGATAACGGTATTGATTTAAAGACTGATAAATTAGCTCTTCAAAGACTAAAAGAAGCGGCGGAAAAAGCTAAGATTGAACTTTCTTCTGCTGCGCAAACAGAAATTAATTTACCTTTTATAACTGCTGACAAGACAGGTCCAAAACACTTAAACTTAAAATTTACAAGAGCGAAGTTAGAAGCTTTAGTTCAAAATCTAGTTGATAGAACATTAGAACCTTGTAAAACTGCGTTAAAAGACTCAGGTTTTTCAGCGGCAGAGATAAATGAAGTTGTTCTAGTTGGTGGAATGACTAGAATGCCAAAAATTATTGAAACAGTTAAAAATTTTTTCGGTAAGGAACCTAACAAAAGCGTAAATCCTGATGAAGTAGTTGCTATGGGTGCAGCTATTCAGGGTGGGGTACTTCAAGGAGATGTAAAAGATGTGTTACTTTTAGACGTAACCCCGCTTTCTTTGGGTATCGAAACTTTAGGTGGTGTATCTACAAAATTAATTGAAAAAAATACAACTATTCCTACAAAAAAAAGTCAGGTATTTTCCACTGCGGAAGATAATCAACCTGCTGTATCTATTAGAGTGCTACAAGGTGAAAGGGAGATGGCAGCAGATAATAAAATATTAGGAAATTTTGAACTTGTCGGGATACCACCTGCTCCAAGAGGAACTCCACAAATCGAAGTTACATTTGATATTGACGCTAACGGAATTGTAAGCGTGTCAGCAAAAGATAAAGGGACTGGAAAAGAGCAAAAAATTCAAATTCAAGCTTCAGGCGGGCTATCTGATGAAGAAATTCAAAAAATGGTTAAAGACGCTGAAGCAAATAAAGAAGCTGACAAGAAAAAAAGAGAAACTGTTGATGCTAGAAATCAAGCCGATAGCTTGGTATTCTCAACTGAAAAAAGTTTAAAGGAACATGGAGATAAAATTTCTCCAGAGGAAAAAAAAGCAATAGAAAATGCTATCAGTGATTTAAAAAAATCTTTAGAAGGTTCTGATATTGAAGATATTAAAAAGAAAACTCAAAGTTTGATACAAGCCTCGATGAAGCTAGGTGAAGCCGTATACAAAAGTCAACAAAAACCAGATAATAAAGATAAAGACTCTGGTGGACCTAAAGATGATAAAACTAATGAAAAAGATAATGTTGTTGATGCAGATTTCGAAGACGTAAAAGAAGATAAAGAGAAAAGCGCCTAAGATAAAAAATAAGGAGACGTCCTGTGGCTAAAAGAGATTGTTATGATGTCTTAGGTGTACCAAAAGGGGCATCCAAAGACGATATTAAAAAAGCGTACAGAAAATTAGCTTTAAAGTACCATCCAGACAAAAATAAAGGTGACAAAACTTCAGAGGAAAAATTTAAAGAAGCAAGTGAAGCCTATCACATTCTATCTGACGATAAAAGAAAAGCCAACTATGACCAGTTTGGCCATGCAGCTTTTGAGGGAGGAGGTGGAGGATTCCAGGGATTTGGAGGATTCGATAGTTCATCATTTTCAGATATTTTCGAGGATTTTTTTAGTGATTTTGGTGGGACAACTTCAAGAAGAACCAGTAACAGAGGAAATGATTTAAGGTATGATGTTAATATAACTTTAGAAGATGCTTATACCGGAACTGCAAAAAATGTTAGGTACACTACCTACAAAGCTTGTTCAAGTTGTTCTGGAAGTGGATCTGCAAAAGGCTCCAAACCAATTAGATGCGAATACTGTTCTGGTAGAGGAAAAGTAAGAACTAATCAAGGATTTTTTACTGTACAGCAAACATGCCCGCAATGCAGTGGTTATGGTGAAATGATCGCCACACCATGCAATAAATGTAACGGCAATGGTAAAATTCAATCCAGTGAAAATGTTGATGTTAAAATTCCCAAAGGTGTAGATGATGGAACAAGAATAAGGCTATCTGGAAAAGGAGAAGCTGGTACAAAAGGTGGAAATAATGGAGATTTGTATTTATTTATTTCAATAGAAAATCACAATATTTTTAAAAGATCCGATGAAAACTTATATTATGAATTGCCTATTACTTTTTCTGATGCAGCATTAGGAACGTCAGTAGAAGTTCCATCTATAGATGGAGGCAAATCTAAAATCAAGATACCTGCGGGTACTCAATATGGAAAGCAATTCAGATTAAAAGGCAAAGGAATGCCAGTATTAAGAAGAAGTTTATTTGGTGATTTATATATAAGAGTTGTGACTCAAGTCCCTTCTTCTTTATCTAAAAGGCAAAAAGAGATACTGGAAGAATTTAATCAGATAGAAGCGAATAAACCAGATCCAGTAATCAAAAGCTTTTTTGAAAAAGCAAAAAGATTCTGGAAAAAATCCTAATAGTGATGGAAATTGAGCAAATTATGTCTGCGATCTTTTTGATTGCGGTATTAGTGTTAATCTTACCTGGTTTTTTATCTACAAATTCAAACCTAAAAAAGTTTATGAGCAATTTATCTATTTGGACTGTAATTGTCTTTGTTATACTTATAGTAATTTACTTTATCGAAAAATGAAAAAAATTAATTTAGCAATAACTGGTTGTTTAGGCAAAATGGGGCAACAACTTATTAAATCATCCAAATTGGATAAAAATTTTAATTTGGTTGCATTAACAGAAAATTTAAAAATTAAAAAAAAAATTAGCGGTATTGAAATAAGTTTAAATAGTACGGAAACATTTAAAAAAGCAGATGTAATTATAGACTTCACAGTACCTAAATGTACTTTAGAGATACTCAAAATAGCTTTAAAATTGAAAAAAAAAGTTGTTGTTGGGACTACAGGTTTTACTGCTAAACAGGAAAAAATAATTAAAAATTATTCAAAAAAAATTCCAATACTTAAGGCAGGCAATATGAGCTTAGGAGTGAATTTGTTAATGTATTTAACAGAAATAGCATCTAGGTCTTTAGGTGGTAATTTTTTAAGTAAGGTTTATGAAATACACCACAAAAATAAAAAGGATTATCCATCTGGAACTGCTTTGATGCTGGGGCAAGGTGTAGCGATAGGTAGAAATCAAAATTTAAATAATATAATGGGAAAAAAGTTTTTAAACAAAAAAAAATTTCCTTATAGTAAAAAAATAAATTTCAATTCTGTTAGAAAAGGAAAATTTATAGGCGAACATGAGGTAAGATTTTCTAGCGGTAAAGAAATTGTGTCTTTAAGCCACGAGGCTTTTGATAGAGCTTTATATTCTGATGGTGCATTAATTGCAGCAAAATGGCTAATGAGTAAAAAGCCGGGTCTTTACTCCATGAGAAATCTTTTAAATTTTAAGTGAATATTAAGCAAAAATCTAAAATAATATTAAAAACCTTAAATAAAATTTACCCAAAAGTTCCTATACCATTGAATTACAAAAATATATTTACTCTTTTAATCTCTGTTTTACTTTCTGCTCAATGTACTGATGTTAATGTAAATAATGTTACTAAAAATATTTATCCCAAATATAACCGTCCTAAACATTTTGTTAAATTGGGAAAAAGAAAAATTGAAAAGTTGATCAAAAAGATTGGTATATTTAGGGTGAAAGCAAAAAGTATATTCAATTTATCTAAAATTTTAGAAGAAAAATATGATGGTAAAGTTCCAAATACTTATGAAGAATTAGAAGAGCTCCCAGGAGTAGGACATAAAACTGCTAGTGTTGTTATGTCTCAAGGTTTTGGATATCCAGCATTTCCAGTTGATACTCATATTCACAGACTTGCTCAAAGATGGGGGCTTACGAGTGGAAAAAATGTTGTTCAAACTGAAAAAGATTTAAAAAATATATTTCCAAAAAAATATTGGAATAGACTACATTTACAAATTATTTGGTACGGACGTGAATATTGCAAGGCTAGAGATTGCTATGGAATAAAATGTGAAATTTGTAAAAGGTGCTTCCCAAATAGGAAAAAACCAATTAAAACTAAAAAAGCTTAATTTTAAATGGAAATTTTAGGTATCGGTAACGCTATTATTGATGTCATCTGCAAAGTAGAAAATACTTTTTTGCAAAATAATTCTCTTACAAAAAGTACTATGAAACTTGTAGATAAAAATGAATTTGAAAAATTACTATCTAATTTAAAAGTAGAGGAGACCGTGTCTGGTGGATCGGTTGCAAATTCAATAGTAGGCCTATCTCAACTAGGAAATAAAGTTGGTTTTATAGGTAAAGTTAGTAATGATGATTTTGGAAAAAAATATGAAGATGGATTAAAAAAAGAGAATGTGAAGTATTACTACAAGAAAAAAAAAGAGCATATGCCAACAGGAACGTGTTTAATTTTGATTACCCCTGACTCTGAAAGAACAATGGTAACCTTTCTTGGAACTGCTGGAAAAATCAACGAGAAAGACATTGATGTCAAAGCGGTAAAAGAAAGTAAAATTTTATTTCTTGAAGGATATTTATGGGACGAAGGAGATCCGAAAAAAGCTTTTGATAAAGCAATCGAAAATTCAAATAAAGTCGCGATGTCTTTGTCAGATTTGTTTTGTGTAGAAAGACATAAAAATTATTTTTTTAATTTAGTAAAAAACAAGCTAGACATTACATTTGCTAATGAACAAGAAATAATGTCTTTGATCAATACAAATAAATTAGAAGATGTGGTAGAGTTTTCAAAAACTACAAAAAAACTTATTCTTATTACTCGAGGTGAAAAGGGTGCTCTTGCAATTAAGGGTAACGAAATTGTAGAGTGTAAAGCCAAAAAAAATCTTGAAGTAATAGATTTAACCGGCGCTGGAGATTTATTTGCAAGTGGTTTTCTACACGGGTTAATCAACAAAAAAACTATTAAAGAAAGTTTGGAAAAAGGAACTGAAATGTCTTCTAAAATTATTCAGATTATTGGAGCAAGATTAAATCATTAAATTTCTATCTTTTTCTTCTTTTAAAACTCCCTTTCCCTTTTTTTGGCTTAACAATCCTTTTTCTATATTTAGAGGAAAACAAATCTTTAGCAAACATGTTTCTTTTTTTCATAAAAAATAGCCGGATTTATTGTTAATTATAAATTTATCATCCGTAAATTTTTCACTAATTTTTTTTCTGAGCCTATAAATATGTGTCTCTACTGTATGAGTATCAGCGTCTGATGAGTAATTCCAAACTGAAGATAATATATCATTTTTTGACATTGGTTTCGAGTTTTTCAAAAAAAGTTCTATGAGTTGTATTTCTTTCTCAGTTAAAATTATACTGTAATTATCTTTGGATAGTTTTTTTTCATTTTTATTTAATAAATATTTTTTTACTTTAATAGAAGAGTTAATGCTAAACTTTGTTCTTGCCGCTAAATTTTCTACTACTAAATTAATTTCTTTTATTGTTGTTGGTAATTGCAAGTAATTATCATAAATGCTGTTTTGAAATTTTTTATTTGTAACACAAATTTTTAATAATTTACTTTTGTTAATGAAGTCTTTTAGTTTTTTGTCGTTTAAAGCTTCATCATGAAATAAAATAATATCGTAATTATCGTTAGATATTTCACTCGAATAATTAAACTTTAAAAAAGGTTTTAGTTCATCTAAAGTATGTAGAAATGAACCAGGTCCATAAACTAAAACGTTTAATTCATGCATATAAAAATAAATAAAAATTTTCTTACTTTTAATAATTATAAAGTAAAATGCGCGATAGGTAAAAGGGGAATTGGGCAAAAATTGAGAGAAGGCGACTTTATTACTCCAATAGGTGAGTTTAAAATTAAATATTTGTTTTATCGAAAAGATAGAATAAAGATTCAAAGTGTTTTAAGGAAAATTTCTATAAAAAGAAATATGGGTTGGTGTGATGACCCTAAGTCGAAAAAATATAATCAATTAATCTATCTTCCCTCATCTTATAGCTATGAAAAACTTTTTAGGAGAGAAAATGTATACGACATTATTTTAGTACTAAATTATAACATGAGACCAATTAAAAAGAATAAAGGAAGTGCAATTTTTATTCATGTAGCCAAAAAAAAATATAGCAGAACAAGAGGCTGTATAGCCGTAAGTAAAGTTGATTTATTGAAAATTATTAAAGACCTAAAAAAGAAAACTAAAGTTAAGATCTCGAACCAAAAATAGAGCTTCCGATTCTAACAAATGTAGCCCCATGTTTTAAAGCATCAAGATAATCGGCAGACATACCCATACTAAGTTCTTTCATAGCTAAAGAATTATTTAATTCATTAAGTAATCTAAAATATTTTACAGAATTACTATCATTTGGGGGAATTACCATTAAACCAATTATTTCGAGGTTAGCTTCTTTTGAACAATAATTATAAAAACTATCTAATTCTGATATTGGTACACCTGATTTTTGAATTTCGTTTCCAATGTTTACTTGAATAAAATATTTAAGAACTTTATTTTTATTTTTTTGGCTTTTAGATAAAACATCCGCAAGTTTCTGATTATCTAGTGAATGTATATAATCAAATATATCAACTGCATTTTTTGCCTTATTACTTTGAAGTTTTCCAACCATATGTAATTTTAAATTAGTTTTGCTCGCTTTAACTTCTCGCCATTTTGAGGTTGCTTCTTGAACTTTATTTTCACCAAAATGTGTATGTCCAAAATCAATTAACGGCTTGATATGATTGATTGGAAAGGTTTTACTTACAGCTATAATCTGCGCGTTTTTTTTTAGATTTAATTTTTCAATATTAGATTTTATTTTCTTGTAACTATCAATTATGCTGTTCATATGTTTATTTTTAAAGATAAATACTATTTAATTATACAAAATACTAAAGATATTAATTTGAATAGTATAAAAAAAAGAGACAAATTTTCAATTATATTAAGAAATAATCAAATAATAAAAGACAAAAATCTTTTAAAATTTAAATTTGACTGTAAGAAAAAAGGGATAAACTTTTATATTGCAAATAATATCAGTCTTGCTTTGTCAATTAAAAGCGATGGGTTGTATATATCCGCATACAATAAAGATCTGAGATTCTTAAGATATTTGTCAAAAAAATTTAAACTTATAGGCTCTGCTCACAATTTAAAAGAAGCTAATATCAAAAGAAAACAAGGTTGCACAACAATATTTTTATCCAGGTTATTCAAAACTAATTACAAATATAAAAAAGGGTTTTTAGGAATAGTTAAATTTAATTTAATTAAAACAAATTTAAACTGTAACATTTCTCCATTAGGAGGAATTAGAACTTCTAATATCGTTAAACTTAAAGGTGTGAAAAGTCGATCTTTTGCGATTTTATCAGAGATAAAAAAAAAGCCGGCTATAATTAGCCGGCTTTTTTAATAATACTACAATTTATTAGAATGCAGCACTTAGAGATATAATAGTCTCATTTACATCGTCTACATTAGCGTAACCAGTGTTCTCAAAATTAGCTTGAGATAAACCGATTGTTAATCCGCCCATGTTGTAAGCAGCTTGTATTGTTCTTGCTTCTACATCGTACAATGTTGCACCTGCAGTTGCGTTATTCTGCTCAGATTTCTCTGTTGTGTAAGATACTGAGAATTGATCATTTATCTTAGCACCTACAGATAACATAGTAGTTTCATAGTACTCAGCCGTTGCAGTTGAACCTGGGTGAGAAGCTATCGCTGGGTTTTGGTATGTTTTTCCATAACCTAGACCGAAGTTTCCGATATCATATGTAAATGAATATCCACCACCGTGGTTCTGTTGTTGTTGAGCAGCGTTTCCATTAGCTTGATCTTCTTCTACGTAGTTCGCGCTTGCACCTAAGCTACCGAACGTTACGTATACGCCGTACTGTGTCAACTGTGTATCGTTTGCTGCACCTGGGTTGTTTGAAGACGAACCTTCTTCTCCAAGGTTTCCACCTTCATAACCATATCCTAATGACGCTTTGATGCTTGCACCTGCGAAATCAAATGACGGAGATACGTACTTAATTGAGTTGAACGCACCTAAGTCTGTTGGATATTTAATACCTGGTGTTGTACCTGTATCTGTAGAGACTAATACTGCATCTTGAGATGCTTTGTATTTATTGTTTTCTCCACCTTCTGATACATAGATACCTACCATACCCATGTCTCCCATTGTTAACTCAAATCTTGAGTCATCGTTTAGAGCTGAACCTGATTGAGCGTCTGTATCTGTGATACCTGCGTCCGTTCCATCAGTTGGATCTAACTCTATTTGAGCTTTCCATGTAAAACCGTTGTCGATTTCACCTGTAGCTGTGAATGCTAATTCGTTAGCAACACCTAAACCTTTTCCAACGTTACTGTGTCCAGATGTACTGTTATAAGTAGCTTTTGCTGAACCTGTAACAGACATTTCACCTGCGTGTGAAACAGTAACTAAAGAAAATGCAGAGATGATAACGAATAAAGTTTTCATTATTGTTCTCATTTTTTATCCTTTGTTTTGTTATTTATTAAATTTAATATTTAACGTCATATTTTTACTAGTTCAGGTTCTATAAGTGTTTAAAATCTTTGATTTTCTGTTTTTTTTTAAATTGGTGTGATAAATTAGTCACACTTGCAGAAGTCTTAGTTTTATTATGGTTATTAATACTCTTTAATCAGAGGATTATTTATGTATTAATGAATTTCATGTTTAAATTAGCATTAAAAAGCTTGATTATACTAGTTTTTTTGACTTCTTGTAACGCTCTAAAACCAAAAAAAGTTGACCCCAGTGTTCCAGTTAACGCAGAAGATAGAGCTAGAAAGGCAGTTGAGGAAGGTAGAGGGATTTCTTTAGAGGGATTAATTGGGGGAAGAAAAGGAACCAATTATGAATTCAGCACATCAAATCCGATGTGGAGAGCATCTTTAGAAACTTTGGATTTCTTGCCGCTAACAACTGTTGATTATTCTGGTGGAATTATAATTACTGATTGGTATTACGATAACAATAGCAGTCAAGAGTCGATTAAGATTTCCTTAAGATTTTTATCAAATGATATCAGAAGTGAAAGTTTAAAAGTTATAGTGCATAAAAAAACTTGCGCAAATAATAATAACTGTAAAATTATATTGTTAAATCAGACTAGTATAAAAGAAGAATTACATGCTGCAATATTAAAAAAAGCAGCACAATTACAAAAAGACGATAAAAATAAAAAAAAATAAATCTTAATGGAACGAATAAATTTTCAAGTAATTGAAAAGAAGTGGCAAGATAAATTTGCCAAGAAAACTCTAAATAACAAATCAGGACCAAAATTTTATTGTTTAGAAATGTTTCCATATCCTTCGGGAAAGATTCACATGGGCCATGTAAGAAATTATACCATTGGCGATGTTATTGCCCGATACAAATTTTTAAATGGTTACAATGTTTTACATCCGATGGGATGGGACGCTTTTGGATTACCTGCTGAAAATGCCTCAAAGCAAAACAATTTACATCCAAAGGTCTGGACAGAAAAAAATATAGGCACCATGAAAAATCAATTAAAAATGCTTGGATTATCAATTGATTGGGACCTTGAAGTTTCTACTTGTGATAAAGAATATTATAAGCACCAGCAAGAAATTTTTATAGATTTCTACAAGGCAGGCCTAGTTTCAAAAAAAGAGACTTATGTAAATTGGGATCCAGTAGAAAAGACTGTATTAGCTAATGAACAAGTTATTAATGGAAAAGGGTGGAGGTCAAATGCAGATGTTGAGAGAAAGAAAATGTCTCAATGGTTCTTTAATATTACTAAGTTTTCAGATGAACTTTTGAGTCATTTGGATAGTTTAGAAGGATGGCCTGAAAAAGTAAAACTAATGCAGAAAAATTGGATTGGGAAGTCTCTTGGCTGCGAAATCAGATTTGAAGTTAAGGGAGAAAAAGAAAATATAAATATTTTTACAACAAGACCAGATACTATTTTCGGGGCAACCTTTATTGCTCTTTCCGTAGACCATCCTTTGAGTAAAAAATTTAATAATATTAAAAGTTTTTCAACCTTTAAATCTGAATGTAACAAAACTGGAACTACCGAAGAGGCACTAGCTAATGCAGAAAAAGTGGGTTTCGATAGCAAATTATTTGCTAAACACCCTTTTATAAAAAATAAATTAATTCCCATCTACTTTGCAAATTTTGTTTTGATGGATTATGGAAGTGGAGCAATTTTTGGTTGTCCTGCGCATGACCAAAGAGACTTTGATTTTGCTAAAAAATATAACTTAGAAATTATTAGAGTTGTGTCTAATAAAAAAGATAATGAAAAATTATTAGAGGCTTACACCGGTGATGGAATACTAATTAACTCAGAATTTTTAAATAATCTGACTGTAGAAAAAGCAAAAAAATTAATAATTGATGAAATCGAAAAGAAAAAAATCGGAAAAAAAAAGATACAATATCGTTTAAAGGATTGGGGGATATCAAGACAAAGATATTGGGGATGTCCAATTCCAATGATATACTTAGAAGATGGCAGTGTAGTCCCAGTTGATAAAAGTGAACTTCCTGTTGAATTGCCTGACAAAATTAATTTAAACACGAATGGAAATCCACTGGATAGTCATCCTACTTGGAAAAATACTTTACAGAAAAGTACTGGTATGAAAGCAGTGAGAGAAACAGATACTTTAGACACTTTTGTTGACTCCTCATGGTATTACCTGAGGTTCTGTTCGCCAAAACACAAATCGTCTCCTTTTGACGAAAAAAAAATTAATTATTGGATGCCGGTGGATCAGTATATCGGGGGAGTAGAACATGCAATACTTCATCTTCTTTATTCAAGATTTTTTACAAAAGGTTTAAAAAAATGTAATAGCAATTTAAAATTCAATGAACCTTTCAAAAATTTATTTACCCAAGGCATGGTATGTCATGAAACTTACAAAGATAAAAAGGGAAATTGGCTATATCCTGAACAAATTCAAAAAGTAAATGATAAAAAGGCTTTTAAAATAAACGACAAAAGCGAAGTTATTATTGGAGCTCCTGAGTCAATGTCAAAATCAAAAAAAAATACTGTTGATCCTGAAACGATGATAAACAAATATGGAGCGGACTCTGTGAGATTGTTTATTTTATCTGATAGTCCTCCAGAAAAAGATATACAGTGGTCTGATGTTGGCGTAGCTTCGTCTAATAAATTTTTACAAAGAATATGGGACCTAAATAATTCAGTTTTGAAAAGAAAAGAAGTTAATACAGATCAAATATTAGAGAGTAAATTCGTTAACAAAATTAATAATTACATTAAAAGAATTGACGAATCTGTTAAAAATTTTAGATTAAACGTTTCTGTTGCTCTTTTTTATGAAGTGTTTCGATTTTTTAAAGAAAATTTGCAAAGCAAAATAAGTAATAAAGTTTTGTCAGAAAATATGGTCAAAATAATGAAATTAATGATCCCATTCACGCCTCATTTGTCATACGAGTGTCTTGAAATGTTCAAGTGTAAAAATGTTGATAAGTGGCCTAAAATTGATTTGTCCAGCATTTCAGAAGAAATTAAATTAGCGATACAAGTTAATGGTAAAACACGTGATATATTATTAATGGAAAAAGATTTAGACATTAAAAAGATAAATAAATTGGTTATTGAACGTTCTAAAGCAGCGAAGTATTTAAAAGACAAAAATATTACCAAAACAATCTTTGTGAAAAATAAAATTGTTAATTACATTATTTAAATGAATAAAACAAAAATAATTTTTTTTTTAATTTCTTGTATGTTTATATATAGTTGCGGTTATAAGATTGTCGATAAGAGAAAATTGCAATCTTTTGATATTGCCCAAATAAATACCACTGGGGAAAAAAGAATAAATTTCAAATTAAAGAACAAATTACTATCCAATAAAAAGGAGGGTAGTGCAGATTTAATTATCTTAGACCTTAATTCAAAAAAAATTAAAACGGTAAAAGACAAAAACATTAAAAATGAAATTACTAAATATCAAATAGATTTAGAAATATTAATAAGTTTTAAAAAAATGAATGGAAATAAGATAAACAGTTTTCTTGTAAAAGAAACCGGCACTTACGACACATCTTCGCAACATTCACAAACTTTAAACAACGAAAAAAAACTTATTGATCTATTAGTTAGTGATATTAGCGAAGAAATAATTGATCAACTGATTATAAAGTTAAATGATTTATAAAAGCTATTTAATTGAAAAAGAAGTTTCATTAATCAAAGAAAATATGACTTTAATTTATGGAGAAAATATAGGTATTCAAGATGAAATAAAGCGTAAGATTAAAAGTACATATAAAGATGCTGAAATATTGCTTTATAACCAAGAAGAAATTTTAAAAAAACCGAGTACATTGATCACTGAAATTAGCAATGTTTCACTATTCGAAAAAGAAAAAATAATTTTAGTCGATCAAGTTAATGACAAAATTACTAACATATTAGAAGAACTGTCTAATTTAGTTAACGAACAAAAAATTTACTTTTTTACACAGATATTAGATAAGAAATCAAAACTAAGGAACTATTTTGAAAAATCCAAAGGGTGTGCAATTGTTCCATGTTACATCGATAATGAACAAACTCTTAGAAAAATTATTTTAGAAAGGTTAAAGGATTTTAAAGGATTGAACACAGAAAATATTAATTTAATAGTTCAAAATGTTAATCTAGATAGATCTAAACTTTACAACGAGTTAGACAAAATAACTACTTTTTTTGAGAACAAAACAATAGATATAAAAAACTTAGAGAAAGTATTAAATATTAGAGTAAATGAGGACATTAATCTAATTAGAGATGCTGCGTTAATGGGTGATAAAATAAAAACTAATAGATTACTAAGTGACACTATATTTGACACAGATAAAAACATATTTTATTTAAACGTTTTTTCCCAAAGACTTGATAGATTAAAAGAAATTTCAAAACTTGACCAGAATATGTCTGACGATCAAAAAGTAAGTATGATGAAACCTCAAATATTCTGGAAAGATAAGCCAAATTTTATCACGCAAACAAAAAAGTGGAATGGAGAAAAAGTAAGAAAAAAATTGAAAGAAATTTACGACTTAGAAATAAACTTTAAATCAAACAATCTTTTAAACAAAGAAGTAATGATAAAAAAATTTATTGTTGATATTTGTGTCTATGCTAATTCTTAGTCAATAATTTAGAGATCAGCTCAAACTGGTCTAGATCTTCGTATTTTATAACTACTTTACCAGAATTATTTTTTCGATTTACAATACTAACTTTTAAACCTAAAATTTTTTCTATATTTTCTTGTGTTTTAATTATGTTCGCATCAACTTTTTTAGTGTGCTTTTCATTTTTTTTATTTCTGGTTAAATACTCAACTTTTCTGGCACTATAGTTTTTTGAAACTATCTCTTCTGCAATATAAGAAGCATTTGATAAGCCAATTAATGGTCTTGCTTGACCTGACGTTAAAGATCCTTCTTCTAACATTGCTATAACATCACTTGGCAAGGTGAGTAACCTTAATGTGTTACTAACATGGCTCCTACTCTTAGACATTAGCTTAGATATACTTTCATGGTCATATTTGAATTCTTCATTGAGTCTTTTATATCCTCTAGCTTCTTCTATTGGGTTAAGATCGTCTCGCTGAATATTTTCTACGATGGCAACTTCTAAGGACTCAACATCGCTTAAATCTAAAATTGTAACTGGTATTTCATGCAAACCTGCCCTTTGGGCTGCTAACCATCTTCTCTCTCCAGCAACTATTTCAAATTTACCATTTTCAGATTTACTTGGTCTTACGGCAATGGGTTGAATTATACCATTTTTCTCAATAGATTTAGCTAGTTCATCAAGTTTTTCCTCACTAAAGTTTTGTCTAGGTTGATAAGGATTTCTAGATAAATCAGCGATTAATATTTTGTTTAAATTAGATGATTCTGCTGGTTTTTTCTCAGGTTTGGAGTCACCAAAAAGAGCTGACAACCCTCTACCAAGTCCTTTTCTTTTATTATTGCTCATGCAGCACTTTCAACTTTATTATTTTTTATAAACTCCTCTGCAAGTTTAAAATAAGATTTACTTCCAACACAATTTTTATCATAAATAACACATGGAAGGCCATGTGAAGGAGCTTCGGATAATCTAACATTTCTTTGAATTACAGTCTGATACACTTTTTCTTTAAAATAATTTCTTGCTTCTCTATCAACCTCAGATGATAATTTATTTCTTTTATCAAACATAGTTAGAAGAATTCCTCTTATTTTTAAACTTGGGTTTAAATTTTCTTTTATTCTTTCAATTGTTTTTACTAATTGTGTTATACCTTCTAAAGCAAAAAATTCAGTTTGAAGTGGTACTAATAACTCGTCTGATGCCACTAAGGCCATGATAGTTAAAAGGCTTAATGATGGAGGACAATCAATAAAAATATTATCATAATTCTTCAGCAATCCATTTCTTTCAGCTGAAAGAATTTCTTTTAATACAAAAGCTCTATTAGAATCATTAGCGGTTTCAACTTCAAGTCCAGATAAATTAACGTGAGATCCAATTATATCTAAATTTTCTATTTCAGATTTTTGTATTACATCTTTAATATTAATTTTTTTTATTAAGAGGTTATAAACATTCTTAACTTCATCACTGTTACTCTTACCTAAGCCTGTTGTTGCATTTCCCTGTGGATCCAAATCTATTACTAAATTATTTTGACCCATTATGGACAGAGAAGCTGCGAGATTAATTACCGTGGTTGTCTTTCCTACCCCTCCTTTTTGATTTATAACTGCTAGCGTGGTTGGCTTTGTCATTTTTTAGTCAATCTGCATCAAAATTATTTTCGAATCTTTATTTGTAATACTATTCTCTAATTTATACGGGTATTTTTTAAATTTTAAAGACTTATTTAGCTCGTCCTGTGCATTTTGACCTTTTAAAATGATTAATTTGTGCGGTTTTTGGATGATTTCACGTGAAACTTGTATTATTTGATCAAGCTTTTTGAAAGCTCTGCAGACTATAACATCTGAGTCAATAAATTCGTCTTTTATATCGCCAAATACGCTCGCTTTTAAACCCAAATTAGAAATTACTCTGCTTAAAAATTGTCTCTTAACGGGTGATTTTTCGTATAATTTCACGTGAAAACGCTTGTTTTTGTTGAATATATCAATAACTAGTCCTGGGAACCCTGCCCCGGATCCTAAATCAGCCAAAGAAACCAAATTAAAGTTAATAAATTTTACCAGTTGTGCAGAATCAAGCACATGTCTCTCCCAAATTATGCTTTCTGTGCTCTTAGAAATTAAATTGTGATTTTTATTTTCCTCCAGAACTAATTCGGTAAATTTTTTAAGCTTTTCAATAGAATCTTCAGCAAAATTGAGGTCCCTTTTAAGAATATTTATAACTTCTGACTGCTGCATTAAGCAGTAGCTTTATACTTGAGTTTTTTAATGTGTGAAAGAAGAATAATTATTGCTGCGGGCGTAACACCGTCAATACGTATAGCTTGACCTAGCGTTTTAGGCTTTACTTGATGCAGCTTACTTTTAATCTCGGTAGATAAGCCGCTTAGTTTTTCATAATCTATACCCTCAGGTATAATAACGGACTCATCTTTTTTGAAAGACTGTATATCTCTGTCTTGCCTTTCCAGGTAACCCATATAGTGAGCATCTGTTACAACTTGATTTTCAATCGAGCTTGGAAAACTAGGAATATTGCGAAATACTTGCCTTATTTTTGCCATATTAACTTTTCGCTGACCCATAATCTCTAAACAAGATCTTTTAACTCCATCCATAGCAATTTTAATATCAAATTTCTTAGCTTGATTAGGAGTTAAATAATTATTTTTTAAAATTTGATTAAGGGCAAAAATATTTTTTTTCTTTTCATTAAATATTTTTTTTCTATCAGACTTCACTAAATTTAAATTGATTCCAAATTCGGTTAATCTTTGATCGGCGTTATCAGCTCTTAAAGTTAATCTATATTCAGCTCGAGATGTAAACATTCTATAGGGTTCTGTAACTCCTTTAGTAATTAGGTCATCAATCATAACGCCAATATAAGAAGTTGATCGATCTAAAATAAACTCTTCTTGATTTTGAATTTTTAAAGCAGCATTGATCCCAGCTATCAATCCTTGAGCTGCAGCCTCTTCATACCCTGTAGTTCCATTAATTTGCCCGGCAAGATATAAAGAATTAATTTTTTTGGTTTCTAATGTTGCTTTCAACTCCCTTGGATCCACATAATCGTACTCAATAGCATATCCAGCCCTCTTCATCTTAACATGCTCTAAACCCTTGATTTTGCTTAATAATTTAAGCTGTATCTCCTCTGGAAGAGACGTTGATATGCCGTTTGGGTAAATAGTACTGTCCTTTAATCCTTCTGGTTCTAGGAATATTTGGTGTTTTTCTTTTTCCTTAAACTTAACAATTTTATCCTCGATAGAAGGACAATACCTAGGTCCTACTCCTTTTATGTTTCCTGAATACATAGCGCTTCTTGAAATGTTATCACTAATAATTTTATGAACATCATTATTTGTGTAGGTCATCCCACATTTAATCTGTTTATTATCAATCTTTTCCGTCAAGAAGGAGAAATAGTAATGATCATCATCAGCGGGCTGCATTTCTAGGTCATCATAATTAATTGTATCACCATCAAGTCTAGGAGGTGTTCCCGTTTTTAATCTTCCAACCTGCATTTTAAATTTTGATAACTGTTCACTTAACCCCGTGGATGGTTTTTCATCATAACGACCTGCTGGTATTTGTGTTTCACCTATATGTATCAAACCATTTAAAAAAGTTCCCGTAGTTAAAATTAATTGTTTGGTCCTTACTTCGTTACCACTTTGACAAGTAAATCCTATGACCTTGTTGCTCTCAAACAAAAATTTAACTACTGGATCTGCAATTACTTCTAAATTTTGATAATTTAGTAAAATTTTTTGCATATGCTCCTTATAAAGAGCTCTGTCTGACTGCGTCCTGGGTCCCTGCACTGCTGGGCCACGACTCCTATTTAATAACCTAAATTGAATACCCGATTTATCAGCTACAACACCCATAACACCATCTAAAGCGTCGATTTCTCTAACAAGATGCCCTTTTCCAAGTCCACCGATAGCAGGATTGCATGACATTTCACCAATAGTCTCTATTTTATGAGTAAAAAGAGCAGTATTTACGCCCATTCTAGCGGAGGCTGCTGCTGCCTCACATCCGGCATGTCCTCCACCTATAATTACTACATCATAGCTTTGTTTTGTCATGCTAAGAATGTAAACGTCTAAATTAAGAATACAAGAAGTATTTTATTTACCGATGCAAAAGTCTTTAAATATAGATCCAAGTATTTCTTCAACATCTACCTTACCTACAATGCCACCTAGATGTCGCGTGGCCATTCTTAAGTCTTCAGCTGCTAATTCGAGGTCTTTGCTTTGTTCCTTTTTAAGAAACTTGTCAATTTCTTTTAAACAATCTTTAAGCTTAACTCTATGCCTTTCTCTACTAATTAAAGCACTGTTATTAGATGTAAATTTTTTACTTAACTTAACTTTAATCAAACCTATTAATTTATCAATATTTTTATTATCTTTTACTGAGGCTAAAATAGTCTCAGCATTAAATTTATGATTTTGTTTGTCCGAAATATCTGATTTATTTAAAAAAATTATAGTATCTTTATTAATTAAACTCAGTATTTCTTTGTTAATTTTTTTTGATGAATTATCTATAACAACTATGTTCAAATCTGCTTCTTTTGATTTTCCCAGGGCTAACGAAATTCCTTTTTTCTCTACTTTATTCTTAGTATCTCTAATACCAGCAGTATCGGCTAGTAAAACGGGATAGCCATCTAAATTCAAATAAGTTTCTATAACATCTCTAGTCGTACCGGCCTCATCTGAAACTATTGCAACTTCCCTTTTTGAAAGTAAATTTAATAATGATGATTTTCCAGCATTAACTTCTCCTGTAATTGAAACCCTAAAACCGTCTCTAATTTTTTCTCCAACTTTATTATCCTCAATAATTTTGGTTATTTCTGAGTGAATTTCTTTAATTGATTTGTGTGCGTCTTTTAATACTTGTTCTGGCAGATCTTCCTCGGCAAAATCGATTTTTGCTTCTATAAAAGCAAGAGATTTAATTATTTTTTTTCTTAAATCATTATAATAATTTGATGCGTTGCCCTGAACTAGTTTAACTGCTTGTTGTCTTTGTAGTTCTGTCTCAGAATGAATAAGATCTCCTATACTCTCTGCTTTTAACAAATCAATTTTATCGTTTTGAAAAGCAATTTTAGTGAACTCACCTGGTTCTGCTAGTCTACAGTTTTTTTGCTCAGATAAAACTCTCAATAAGCAGTTTATAACTGCGTTACCTCCATGAATTTGCAATTCTGCCAGATCTTCTCCGGTATAGCTGTTTGGCCCGGGAAACCACAATAATAGAGCTTCTGGGTCTATTACATTATCGTTTTTAGGGTCATAAAACTTACAAAAATTAACTTCGTTCGACTTTATATCTTTTGACCTAGTCAAATTTTGACAAATACTAAGTGTTTCATTACCAGATATTCTGACAATAGCTATTCCAGAGGGTCCTCTTCCCGATGATAAAGCATAAATGTTCATTAAATTATAATGATAAACCTCGATTAGAGATTATTTTACTGAATTTTTTTAATGTCTCATTGTTCTTAATATTTTTCACAATTATTTCTTTGAGTGGATCCAAAAATTTATTTTGTTTAAAAAAACTGTGAGTAGCATCAACACCTAGACTCATGATAGTATTTTCGGGTTTTCTGCTATTATAAAAATCATTTAACGCATAGCTATTTTTAATAGAAATACCTAAGCCCACATAATATTTAATAATTTCTTTTAGTTTTTTTATATCCCTTAGAACTAGATTGAAACCCTGACCAGCTACAGGATGAATTGTATGCAGACCCTCACCAAGAATTAATATATTTTTTTGATGATACTGTCGTCTTAAACTTAGAGAAATAGGATACGACTGAATATTACTAATAGTGATGTCTTGTTTTTTCTTCAACATTTCTAATATTTTATTTTTAACTAAAGTTGTGATTTTTTTTGAATTATTTTCGAAAAAATGTTTTTTGACACTCCAAACAAAAGAGAAATAATTTCTTGAAAAAGGAAGTATAGCTAATGGGCCTTCTTTTAAAAAAAATTGGCTTGTATTAAGCGTCTTAAAATTATGTTTTACATATCCAGTAATAGCTATTTCTTTATAATCTTTCTTGATAGATCTTATTTTTGTTATATTAGTGTAAATTTTAGATTGTCCGCCCATACAGAGAATAATTAGATCGTAATTTTTTAACTCATCTAGTTTTTTTACATCCTTTCTTATTAATTTAATTTTATTTTTTGAGATTTCTTTCAACAATAAAATTTTAACTTTGTCATTTTCGAAAACGTACATAAGATTGGAGTTAGCTTCGTTTAGGTTTAAAAAATTAATATTTTCTTTAGAGGTTTCGTAAAAAAGCTCAATTTTTTTGGAGGGCCAGAAATACTTTTGTCCCAAATTTGTAATATTTTGATTAATAAACTTATAATTTGTATCTGAAATAGCAGTAGTCCTTTTATCTGCGTTTTTTGTGCCTTTTTTAGCTATTAGATTTACCTCTATGCCCGGTACTTTAGATAAAACTAAAGCTGTCATTAAGCCTGAAAGACCGTCTCCTACAATGCATATTCTCTGTTTTATCATATAAAAATTTTTAACACTTTCATAAAAATGGTAAAAAGTACGTAATCGATTCGTAATGAATACAAACTTTTTAGATAGTGTAACAAATTTTTTGAAAAAGCGAACCTTTGAATTGCTAGGTTTAATCTTAGTTTTATCAAGTGTCGCACTTGCAATCGCTTTTACAACATATTCTCCTGAAGATCCTTCATTTATTTATGGGGATAGGAGCTTCGAGATCCAGAATTTTTTTGGAATTTATGGAAGTAGCATTGCAGATTTTTTATTACAAAGTTTTGGTTTGGCCTCTTTTTTATTATTACTTAATTTTTTGTTTTGGGGGTTAAATTTAATAATAAAGAAAGAACTAAGAAGAATAATTTTAAAATTATTTTTAGTAGTAGCATATTTAACTGCAGGGACAGTTTTTATATATTTAACATTCAATAACTCCTTTTGGTTAATTGATAATGGTAATTCTGGTTTTGTTGGAAAAATAACTTATAACTTTATTAATACTTGGGCTCCGTGGATAAATAATACTTATTCAATTTATGGGCTACTTTTGTTAACTATAATTTTTTTTTCATTTTCAGCTGATATTAATTATAAAAAGGTTTTTTTAGTGACTATTTCACTTTTTAGATCAAAAACTCTGGAAAATGTTGAGCCAGATTTTAGTAAAATTAGTATTGAAGATCAGCCACAAACTATAGAAAAACCACAGCAATCTTTTTCGTTTGACATTGATACAATTTCTAAGACAGAGCAAGCTGCTACGAAAAATAAATTTAAATTACCAGATATAAATTATTTAGAAAAAAATTTATCTAAGCTTAGTTCTGATGGAAATAAAAATCGTCCTGATGCTGAATTTATGGAGAAAATATTATTAGACTTTGGTATAGATGGAAAAATTAAAACAATTAATAACGGCCCTGTAGTAAGCCTATATGAATTCGAACCAGCACCTGGAGTAAAAGTGTCTAAAATTATTAATTTATCTGAGGATTTAGCAAGAAATACAAGTTCAACTTCAACAAGAGTTTCAGTCATTCCAGGAAAGAACACTGTTGGGATTGAAATTCCAAACGAGGAAAGAGAGGGCGTATCACTAAGAGAAATAATTTCTTACGATAAATTTCAAAAGAAAGATGTAAGACTTCCGATAGCATTAGGTAAAAGTATTTCGGGAATGCCGATTGTTGGTGATTTAACATCAATGCCTCATCTTTTAATTGCAGGTACCACTGGTTCAGGAAAGTCTGTTTGTATTAATACTATAATCGTTTCACTGCTTTACAAACTAAGTCCGGATCTTTGTAAATTTATTTTAATTGATCCAAAAATGTTAGAACTATCTACTTACGAAGGAATACCTCATTTATTAACTCCAGTTATTACTGATGCTAAAAAAGCTACATCAGCTTTATCTTGGACAGTAAAAGAAATGAACAGCAGATATAAATTAATGAGTAAGGTTGGAGTAAGAAACATTGATGGCTATAACGCTAAGCACAAACTTAAAATGCCTTACATCGTTGTAGTAGTCGATGAGATGTCAGATTTAATGCTTGTAGCTGGAAAAGAAATAGAAAACTACATTCAAAAATTATCCCAAATGGCCAGAGCTGCCGGTATTCATATCATCATGGCTACGCAAAGACCAAGCGTTGATGTAATAACAGGTACAATAAAGGCAAATTTCCCTACAAGAATATCTTTCCAAGTAAGTTCCAAGATTGATAGTAGAACAATTTTAGGGGAGCAGGGTGCAGAACAATTACTTGGAAAAGGAGACATGTTATTCATGTCATCAGCAAACAGAATAGTTAGAATTCACGGTCCATATGTTTCTGAGCAAGAAATTGAGAAAATTACAAACTCGTTGAGAGCACAGGGAGAGCCAGATTATATGGAAGAAATTACTTCTCAAGAAACAGCAGAAAGCTCATTAACCCCTGGAAATGAAGGTGATGAAGATGAATTATTTAATCAAGCCGTAGAAATTATTAAAGCAGAAGGAAAAGCCTCTACAAGTTTTTTACAAAGAAAATTACAAATCGGATACAATAGAGCTGCTAGAATTATTGATATGATGGAAGAAAAAGGTATTGTTAGCAAGGCAAATCATGTTGGTAAACGTGAAGTTCTTTAAAAAAACATTTTTATTCTTGTTTTTTCTATTATTAACAACGAGTTTATTAGCTGATGAAAAAGATCAAATAGTTGCTCAATTAAATAAATTAAACTCTTTAGAATTTACATTTGATCAAATAATTAATGAAAAAGCAGAAAAAGGTAGCTGTCTTTTAGAATTTCCTGGAAAATTGAAATGCAATTACTTTGACGATAAAGAAAAAGAATTAGTTATAAGTAATAAGAGATTAGCAATAACCCAGAAAAGGTATAATAAAACTTATCATTATCCTATTTCAAAATCTCCATTCTTAAATATTTTATATAAAGATAAACTTTTAGAAATTGTGCAATCAGGGGAATTAGAGTTAACTGATGAAATAATTAAGCTTGTTTATCTTAGCGATAACGAAATTACAGTTTTTTTTGATAAAAAAAATCTTGATTTGAAAGGATGGGAAATTAAAGATCAATACAACAATAGTATAAATTTTTCACTTAACATTGTTGCTAAAAATGACGTCTTTAAAAAAGGTACTTTTAAAGTACCTGAAATAAACTAAGCTACAAAATCAATTTCTTCTTCTTTAAAAATTTCAAAACCTTTGGATTTATAATTTTGTAATGCGTGTTTATGGTCTAAACTACAAGTATGAACCCACATTCTTTCAGGATTTTTTCTTGATGCACTTGCAATAGCATGATTTACAAGAGTCGAGCCTAATTTCAAACCTCTAAATTCTTTTAGTACTCCTAGATTGATAAGCTCTACTTCATTAGATCCAGGATGATACTCTTGTTCGTAATATCCCACTAAATCTTCACCTTTTTTTAGAACATGTGTTTCTAAATTTTTGTTTGTAACATACTTTACCCACTCACTATCAGACCAAAGTAATCTGTCTCTCCAATAGTGATCTACACCTATTTGTTTGTAAAAAAATCTGTTTAGGTGGAAATTATCTTTATCATCCAAAATAATTTGGAAATTTTCTGGAAGATTTAAATCTACTGTTTTTGAAAAATCTCTAATTTCTAAAAAATATCTTTTTACTCTTGAAACCATCAGCTAACCATCTTTCCGATCTTTTCACCTGCAAATATATGAAAATGTAAGTGAGGGACTTCCTGCCCACCATCGCTACCGATATTAGTTAAAACCCGGTAGCCTTTATCTTTTGCACCTACTAGATTTGCAACATGTGTCACGGCTTTATTTAACTCTACAATCTCTTTATCTGAAGCTTTGTTGTTGAAATCATTAAGATCTACGTATTCACCTTTAGGAATAACTAAAACATGAATTTTCTTTTGAGGATTAATATCATGAAAAGCTAAAACATGATCATTTTCATAAACTTTTTTACACGGAATTTCTCCCCTTAGAATTTTAGCAAATATATTATTTTTGTCGTAACTCATTTCTGTCTTTTCTTAAGTTCGCTCATCACATCTTCAATTTTTATGTTGTTAGCCTCTAAGTAAACCATCAAATGATAAACCACATCAGCAGCTTCGTGTATCTTATTTGAATTTTTTTCCACAGATTCTATTAATTCACCTATTTCCTCTTTTACTTTTGAAACACTTAGGTTTTTATCGTTCAAAAGTTTATTAGTATAAGACTTATCTTGAGAAGAATTTTTTCTCTCTCTGATTGTTTTAATTAATTGTTCTAAGTTTTCAAACATTTTATAACCTTACCGATACATTTTTAGAATTCAAATATTCTTTAGCATCCTTGATTTTATATTCGCCATAATGAAAAATAGAAGCCGCTAAAACTGCACTTGCTCCACCTTTAACTATACCATCATACAAGTGATCTAGAGTTCCAACACCACCGGAAGCTATTACAGGAATATTGGTACTTTTCGTGATTTTTTTTAATAAATCAACGTCGTAACCGGATTTAGTTCCATCTTTATCCATTGAAGTTAATAAAATTTCTCCAGCTCCATTCTCCTCAACTTGTTTTGCAAACTTTATAGCATCAATACCTGTTTTATTTCTTCCACCGTGAGTAAACACTTCCCATTTATTATCTGAAACTTTTTTGGCATCAATAGCAACAACAATGCATTGAGATCCAAATTTTTTTGATGCTTCATTTACAAAATCAACATTCTTAACTGCAGAAGTATTAATAGAAACTTTATCAGCACCTGCTAACAATAAATCAGTAATATTTTGAATGGTTCTAACACCACCACCGACAGTTAAAGGAACAAAACATTCTTTAGCTGTTTTTCTAACAATTTCAATAATCGTTTCTCTGTTTTCATTCGATGCGGTAATATCTAAAAAACAAATCTCGTCAGCGCCACTGTCGCTATATATTTTAGCTTGTTCTACTGGATCTCCAGCATCTTTTAATTCAACAAAGTTTATACCTTTAACAACTCTTCCATCTTTGACATCAAGGCAAGGTATAATTCTATTTTTAAGCATCAATTTCCTTTGCTAGGTCATCAAGTTTAATATCACCATCGTAAATAGCTTTGCCGACTATAATACCTTCAATTTTTTTATTATTTAACTCTTTAGCCTTCTTAATATCATTTATTGAAGAAACACCTCCTGAAATAACAACAGGACAATTAGAAAGCCCTGCAATTTTCACGCTCTCATCTAAGTTGGGGCTAGTTTTCGTTCCATCTCTATTTATATCTGTAAAAATAATTCTGCTAACGCCAAAATCATTTACTTCTTTTAAAAAATCCGTGGACTTAATTTCTAGATTTTCTTTCCAACCTGATACTGAAAGATTTCCATCTTTTGCATCTAATCCCAATGCAATTTGACCTTTAAACTTTACGCAAGACTCTTTTAAAAATTCTTTATTTTTAATAGCACCACTACCTAAAATTACTTTTTCAACACCTACATCAATATATTGCTTAATGCTATCTAGAGATCTAACACCTCCACCTATTTCAATCTTTAAATCATACTTGCTTACTATTTCTTGAATAACATTTAAGTTTACCGTCTTTCCAGTTAACGCACCATCTAGATCAACAATGTGTAAATTTTTAAAACCGTGATCCTTATATATGCCAGCTTGATCAATAGGTGAAGTTTCATATTCAGTTTTATTTTCAAAGTCTCCTTTGATTAATCTCACACATTTTTTATTTTTAATATCTATAGCAGGAAATATTTTCATCTTTTTTTATAAATTAATAAAGTTTTCAATTATTTTTAATCCTGTTCTATCACTTTTCTCAGGGTGAAATTGTGTTCCAAATAAATTATTTTTTTCTACTGAACAAACAATCTTTGAAGAGTAATCTGTTATTGCCGAAATCACTGATTTGTCTTCAGGAATGAACTCATAACTGTGTACGAAATACATATGAGATTTATTTTTTATACCTTTAAATAGTTTACTTTCTTTTTGAATTTCAATTTCGTTCCAACCAATGTGAGGAAGTTTAAATTTTCCTTTTTGATTATCAATTTTGGAAACTTTACCAGAAATCCAACCTAATCCCCTTGTTTCTGCTTCCTCATACCCAATATCAGCAAACATTTGTAAGCCTACACAAATTCCTAATAAAGGTTTCTTATTTGTAATTGCAAATTCTTTAAGTGTATCAACTAATCCCTTAATTTGATTAAGAGAGTCGACACAGCTTTTAAATGAACCTTGGCCAGGTAATACGATTTTATCGCTAGATTTAATTTTTTTGACATCTGAAGTTACCTCTAGATTAACTTTATCTTTAGCTACCTCTGTAAAAGAATTTTTGACAGAGCTAATATTGCCCGATTGGTAGTCAACAATTGTGACGTTCATCAATTTTAAATAGAGCCTTTTGTCGAAGGTACAGAGTTTTTAATTCTTTTATCTATCGCTAAAGCATCTTTTAATGATCTAGCTAAACCTTTGTAACATGACTCAATTTTGTGGTGACTATTTTCACCGTAAATATTTTCTATGTGTAAAGTAACTCCAGCTGATTGTGAAAAGGCTTGAAACCATTCTTTAAATAATTCGGTTTCCATCTCTCCAAGTTTTTCAACTGGCAAATTTACTTTCCAAATTAAATATGGCCTATTCGATACATCAATTGAAACTCGGCTCAAGGTTTCATCCATTGGAATCATTGTTGATGCGTATCTTGTAATTCCTTTTCTATTGCCTGCTGCTTTTTTAATAGCTTCGCCTATGGCAATACCTGTATCCTCAGTAGTATGATGTAAATCTATATGCGTATCGCCTTTTGCTTTTACTTCTAAGTCTATAAGAGAGTGTTTTGATAATTGCTCCAACATGTGGTCTAAAAAACCTATTCCAGTTTTAATTTTATACTTTCCTTTTCCGTCTAGATTAACCGCGACAGAAATACTGGTCTCTTTTGTCTTCCTAGTAATTTTTGCTTTTCTACTCATAAACTATGCCTGATTTACCTTTGATATATATTTAAATAGTCATTTTATCAATAAATCACTATTGAAGATCACAAATTAATCTCCACATATAACTCCATGAATACAGCTGAAAAATGGCATGGTACTACAATCGTCCTACTTAGAAAGGGCGGGGAGACCATTGTAGCAGGCGACGGTCAAGTCAGTCTCGGTAATACCGTTTTAAAAAGCAAAGCTAAGAAAGTTAGAAAAATTGAGAGTAGAGGCGTAATAGCAGGATTTGCCGGTTCAACTGCTGACGCTTTAACTTTATTTGAAAGACTTGAAGCAAAATTAGAAAAACATGCCGGCAACTTACAAAGAGCAGCTGTTGAGTTAGCCAAAGATTGGAGAAGTGATAAATTTTTAAGAAGATTAGAAGCATTAATGGCAGTAGCAGATAAAAATCATAGCTTTATAATTTCTGGAACTGGTGATGTTTTAGAACCTGAAGATGGGATAATTGGTATTGGATCCGGTGGAAACTATGCTCTTGCTGCTGCAAAAGTATTAATTGAAACTGACATGAAAGCTGAGGAGATAGCAAAAAAAGCTTTGAAGGTTGCTTCAGATATTTGTGTATTCACAAATAATAACGTAACGATGGAAAAAATTTAAATGTCAAAATCAAAAAAAGAAACCAATTTAAAATTAGTTAAAGGGTCAAAAACTGAAAGATCAAAGGTCAGTGCTCTTTCTCCAAGAGAAATAGTTTCAGAGCTAGATAGATATGTAATTGGTCAAAAAGAAGCAAAAAAAGCTGTTGCTGTTGCGTTAAGAAATAGGTGGAGAAGACAGGCTCTTACTGATGAAATGAGAGACGAAGTGTTACCAAAAAATATACTTATGATTGGTCCGACAGGAGTAGGTAAAACTGAAATATCAAGAAGACTCTCCAGGTTAGCTGAAGCGCCTTTTATAAAAGTTGAAGCAACAAGATTTACCGAGGTTGGTTACGTTGGTAGAGATGTAGAGCAGATAGTAAGAGATTTAATTGAGATAGCTATTGCAATGGAAAGAGAAAGAAAAAGAAAAGAAGTTAAGGCTAAAGCTGAACTTAAAGCAGAAGAAAAAGTATTAGATGCACTTGTTGGGAATAAAGCTACCGTTGCAACTAGAGAAAGCTTTAGAAAAAGACTTAGAAATGGTGATCTTGATAATAATGAAATAGAGATCGAAGTTAATGATAATGCATCAGGTATTCAAAGTTTTGAGATACCTGGAATGCCTGGAGGAAATGTTGGTATGGTCAATCTAGGCGATATCTTGGGTAAATCAATGGGAAGTAAAAAAGGTAAGAAGAAAAAAATGACCGTACAAGAGTCACATGGAATACTAGTAGCTCAAGAGTCAGATAAGATGATTGAGGAAGATAAGATTATTAAAGAAGCCAAGAAAGCTACCGAAGAAAACGGAATAGTATTTCTAGATGAAATCGATAAAGTTTCTGCAAGAAGTGACAGGGTTGGAGGAGACGTTTCTAGAGAAGGTGTTCAAAGGGATTTATTACCATTAATAGAGGGAACAACTGTAAGTACGAAACATGGTCCAATAAAAACCGATCATATTTTGTTTATTGCCTCTGGCGCATTTCAATTAGCTAAACCATCAGACTTGTTACCGGAATTACAAGGAAGATTGCCAATAAGAGTGGAATTAAATGCCCTTAACGAAGAGGATTTTAAAAGGATACTTAAAGAACCTGATAATAGTTTAATAAAGCAATATAAAGCTTTATTGGAAACTGAAGAAGTAAAGTTAGAATTTTCTGAAGATGGTATTGATATGTTGGCTAAAATTTCAGCAGAGGTTAATTCGTCAGTTGAAAATATTGGGGCAAGGAGACTTCATACAATAATTGAAAAAGTTTTAGACGATATAAGCTTTAATGCTACTGACAAAGCAGGTGAAACTATAACCGTCGATAAAAAATTCGTTCAAGAAAACTTGGGTAACTTAGTGAAAGATACAGATCTATCAAAATTTATTTTATAAATTTTTTAATTTTATTATTATTGCACCTTCGCCACCATCTTTTATTTCAGCTTGATCAACAGAAATTATATGCTTATTCAATTCCTCATCAGATTTAATATATTCTGGTACTGAAAATTTCAATTTCCCTAGTTCTTTTGAAACATAAATATCTTTTTCATTTGAAGAATGTATTCCTTTGCCAGTTATTAGTAGAATCTCTCTATAATTATTTTCTACACAATTAATTATTAGTTCTTTGACCTTGATGTTTGCATCACTCAAGGAGTAACCATGTAAATCAAACCTAAAACGCTCTTTTGCTTTAATTTTCGATAACTTATTTACGTCTTTATCGTAAACGCCTGTAGGATTTTTAATATAATCTAGCCAGGTTTTTTTATCTTCTTTGGAGAGGTCTTTTTTATTTGTCACTTGCTGATTATTTCAGATAAATACCAGTTAGGACTTTTGTTATTAATATTTTTTGTAAATTTCCAACTATCGGTAACAAATTTAATCTTGTCAGGATTACCCTCGATAATTTTATTATCTTTATCTTTTTTCACTGAGATAACTTCAGCAACAAACTTTACAGTTGCAAACAAATTGTCCTTTATTTTTTCGTATTTTTCAACAGAGGTCTCTTTTACTCCGATAAATGTAAATTCTGATTTAATGCCTTCTTTATTTCTAACTTTGATAGCTTCTGAAAAATTCGAAAACATATTAGAAGTAAGTAAGCTTTTTAATTTGATTAGATCGCCATTTGCGAAGGAGGTTAGTATACTTTCGTAAGCTATTTCTGCGCCTCTTAAAAACTCTTTCTTGTCTTTTCCTTCCAAGGTGTCAAAGTTTTGTTCTACGATATCTGCATCATTTTTGGGCATAGTAAATTTTTTTTCAGCAAAGTTTGGGTAAACCTTTGTCTCGTGCCCAGTTTTTCTTCCTAAAATACTTCTTAAGCGTAGAATTATAAATCCCGCTATCATGCCTAATAAAATTATGTCTAAATAGCCAAAACTGTTACTCATAATTTGATAAATATACATGAATAATATAATTTTGTATCTGACAAATGAACACATTTTTTCTTATTTTTATTGGTTTGCCGGCGTTAGAGATATTTCTGATGATTAAAATTGGGAGTAAAATTGGAGCGTTTAGCACAATCGCTCTAGTCTTATTGACTGCTGTTTTGGGTCTTTACTTTGCTAGAATACAAGGAATTCAGACATTAAAGTCAGGTTTAACAAATTTGTATCAAAACAAAGTTCCTTTTTATGATTTGATTTCTGGAGCATCAATAGCCTTTGCCGCAATATTATTAATAGTCCCTGGCTTCTTTACAGATTTAATTGGTTTTATTTTGCTAATACCATTTACACGAAACATTTTGCTTAAAATCACATTAAAAAATAAAAAATTTGAGAGAAAAACAGAAGGGGGAAAAACTATTGAGGGTGAAATAGTTAAAAAAGATAAAGATGAGTTATAAAATTATAGGAAAATATATAAAAGAAATAAAATTTAGCATTCCTAATCCTAAAACCTTTTTTTTATTATCAAAAGACATATCAAATTATAAAATAAATGTTGATATAAAAAGCAATCAAATAGATAAAAATATTATAGAAGTTTTAACTTCAATAAACTTAATTCCAACGAAAAATAATTACGACAAAATAAATACTAAAATTATTTTTTCGACGATAATAGAATTAATTGACAAAAATATAGATAAAAAGGGAGTGGAAAAAATTATTTTAGTAAATGTTCCATCTGAAATCTACGGTGAGCTTAGAAAAATATTTGTAACTTTATTTGAATACTCTGGTTTTAAAGATATAAAAATTAGTGAAAAAGTAGATTTTCAAAAACTCTACGATGTGCGCAAAGTTCAATAAAAATTCTTCTTCAACTCCTTTTTTAAAAACTCTTTATGCAATTTAATTTCATTTTCTGAAACGTTTTGAATTTTTTTGTAATAATTATTATCCACGGTTAAAGTTTGTTCAACACTTTTAGAAGATAAATTAAATTTTGGTTCTTTAGCATCTAAAAGATTGATGTAAACTTCTCTTAATAGTTCACAATCTAAAAGAGCATTGTGTTTTGTTCTTCTTGATAAATCTACATTATATTTTTTGCATAATGCATCTAAAGAATTTGATGTACCTGGGAACTTATTTCTTGCAATACTAAGTGAGTCGATAATTAAATCATTTTTAATCATTGGTTTTTTAATCAAATTCAGTTCGCCATTTAAAAAACTAATATCAAAACTTGCATTATGAATTATTATTTTTTTTCCTTCTATAAACTGAAGAAATTCATCAGCCACTTTATCGAACGTATCTTTAGTACTTAAAAAATCTTTTGAAAAACCATGTATTTTAAAAGCTTCGTTGGGTACATCTCTCATGGGATTTATAAGCTTATGAAAAACCTTGCCAGTAGGAATTAGATCCCTTGTCTCTATGCAAGCAATCTCGACTACTCTATGTCCCTCTTTAAAAGACAAGCCAGTTGTTTCTGTATCAAGAAATATTTCACTCATACTTGGTAATTATATCTGATAAGTTTTTATTTAAAATCTTTAAATTACTCTCATTAACAACAACATGATCGCAAAATTTTATTTTTTTCTTATCACTAAGTTGTTTTTTATTTAAAATTTCAAAAAGTTTTTTGTTGCCACCCTTAGCTATAAATCTCTTTAGTCTTATTGTTTTTTTTGCCTTTATAAATATTATTATGTCAAACTTTTTAGTCAATTTACTCTCGACAAGTAGAGGTATTTCATAAAAAACAAATGGTCTTTTTTTATTTTTTGCTGTGAAATTTGACATTTTTTTTCTTACAAAAGGATGAATAAGATTTTCAAGTTTTTTTAGGTTTAATTTACCATTAATTAATTTATCTTTAATAATTTTCTTTGAGTTTCTAGTATAATTAATATTGAATTTTTGGGATAGTATTTTTTTAAATTTTTTTTTATTATACAAATTTTTAACTGCATCATCTGCACTAAATAGTGGTCCCCTTCCTCGTGATAAGATTTTACTTGCTGTAGTTTTGCCCGAGGACAAAGAACCTATTATCCCAATTTTCATCATTTAAGTTTACTTAATAAAAGTTCAATTAGTTTCTGATCTATCTCAGGATTAATCTTATTCCATAAATAAAAGGATTTTTGACCTTGGTAAATAAACATATTAAGGCCATTATAAACTTTTGCATTTTTTTCTCTAAGGAATTTAAGAGTTTTTGTTTCAACAGGGTTATAAATTGTGTCTATATAGATTAAATCTTCTTTTGTCCCCTCAAAATTGAAATCAAAGTCTTGTCCATCTTTTAATCCTAAACTTGTTGCATTTACAATTACATCGTAGTTTTTAATTTCTTCTTTTAAATATTCCCAGCTTGCAACTTTTAAATTGACAAATTTTTTTTTTAAAAATATACATTTTTCTTTTGTCCTATTAATTGCAGTGATGTCTTTAATTCCAGATTTTTCTAAGGCTAAAATAACTGATGGTGAAACACCGCCGGCTCCAATGACTAACGCTCTTTTCTTTAATGAGTTATCAACTTCCTTTAAGTAAGCAGCTTGCAAGCCAAATACATCTGTGTTTTCTCCTACTATTGATTCCTTATTATCTGCAAAGACTGTATTTACTGAACTTGTAATGAGAGCATCATTGACGAGTTGATCTAAGTAGGGAACAATCTTTTGCTTGTACGGTAAGGTTATATTGATACCGTCAAGATCTCTATATTTTAATTTCTCGACAATATTAGGAAGATCTTTTTCTTTAATATTAATTATCGAATAATTTGCATCAATTTCGTACTTTTCAAACCAGTAATTATGAAGAAAAGGTGATAAAGAGTGTTTAATCGGATTTCCAATTATTCCATATTTTTTTTTCATTTTTTATATTGGTTAATATATTTGATAATATCTTTTATTGGCAAACCCATTATTGAACTTAATTCACCCTTAATATATTCAAATAAACTTAAACCATCTGCCTCTACCTGATAAACACCATACGCTAACAGTATTTTAGTCTCAATCTTATTTAGATAATTTATAAGCTCCCTTTCAGTGAAATTCTTCATTTTAAGTTCAGATGAGTCGGTATGGTTCCAAATCATTGATCCATTTTTAGAAATACAAACTGAACTTATTAAAAAATGTTTTGAATTATTGAGCTTTTTTAAAATCGTAAAGGCCTCTTCCCTGGTCTTTGGTTTGTTTATTAGTTCGTTGTTTAAAGAAATAACACTATCTGCACCTAAGACTAATCTATCTGGATTTTTGCTACTTACTTTAGTAGATTTTATTTCTGCTAAATTTTTTGATATTAATAAAGGGTCGGCTCCTTCAGCTAGAAGTGAATTCTTAACCTCATCTTCATCAACATTTGAAACGATAACCTCCGAATCAATTTTATGATCATCTAAAATTTTTTTTCTTACTCCACTTTTTGATGCTAAAATTATTTTCATTTATTTTTCTTAATTTCAATAATCTTTAAAATAGATGCTGCAGTTTCTTCTACCGACTTTCTAGTAACATCTATTATTGGCCAATTATTTTTCTTAAATAAATATTTTGAGTCATTTACCTCTTTTTTTATGTGATCCATATTTGTGTATTCCTTAATTTTGTGATCGTTCATAATTGCAACTCTATTTCGTCTAATATCAGCTAGTCTTTCTGCGTCAGCTATCAAACCCACAATACATGCTTTTTTATTAGATAATAATCCATCAGGAACTTTTTGGTTTAGAACTAGAGGTATATTAATTGTTTTATAACCTCTGTTTGCTAAATAAATTGAGGTTGGAGTTTTGCTAGTTCTACTAACACCTAGTAAAATTACATCCGCAGCATCGAGATCGTCAACTTTTTTTCCATCATCATGGGTCATTGTGAATTGTATTGCTTCTATCCTTTTATAATAATCATCATCTAAAACATGTTGTGCGCTTGGTTTATGAATTGCTTTTTGATTTAGCAACTTCGAAAAACTTAAAATTAAGTTTCCTAAAATACCGAAACACGGGACATTATGTTTTTGACTTTGATTAGATATATATTTAGCAAGTTTTGTTTCTACTATAGTATAAAGGATTAAAGTGTTTTCACTCTGAATGCCCTCTTTAATAATTCTATCAATTTGTTGCTCTGTTCTAACAAATGCAAATTCTTTTTTTTCATATACGAAATTTGAAAACTGGGATTTTAAAGATAAAAATATTCTATCAAGAGTTTCACCCGTTGAGTCAGACACAAGATATACATTGTATTTTTCGTTCATATGTTTGTTGATAAATAATTAACAAATTCTACTTTTCCACCCATTACATCATAGATTGAAAAAAAATTAACATTAATCAACACTTTCTTAAGGTTTTATTAGTTGT
>CACOOK010000003.1:17500-93767 GCA_902628815.1 uncultured Pelagibacteraceae bacterium | reverse complement strand
GTTTGATGTTTTCTTTTTTAAAGACTCTACTGTTTTGTCATTTAAGCCTAGATTAAGAATAGTATCCATCATGCCAGGCATAGAAATTCTTGCACCAGATCTTACAGAGACTAAAAGTGGATTTTTAAGGTCACCAAATTTCTTTTTAGTTTTCTTTTCTATATTTTTTAGTTCCGCCTCGATATTTTGAATTACACTTTTAGGAATTTTTTTTTTATTTTTATAAAAAAGATCGCAAACATCTGTTGTAATGGTAAATCCAGGGGGAACGGGTAAACCTAATCTTCCCATTTCACCCAGGTTTGCCCCTTTTCCACCCAAAATATTTTTTTTATTTTTTAATTTATTGGCTGATTTATCGTCAAAACTAAATATAATTTTTACCATTATTGACCCTCTAATTTTGAAAAATCAATGAAGTTGTCAAAAGTATTACAGAACATTTTTAACAACTCTAATCGATTATTCTTAATATCCTGATTTTCGTCATTTACAACAACATTGTCAAAAAAATTATCCGTGGACTCTTTAGTATTAGAAAGCTTTATCAACAAGCCTTCGTAATCTTTATTATCGTCTTTAACTGTGAAAGCTTTCCGTATCTCATTTATTTTTTCATGAAGTATTTTTTCTTCATCTTTTCTAAACAATACAGCATCGGGTCTGCCAGTGATTCTCTCTCCAGCTTTATCTAGAATATTTGAAGCTCTTTTATAAGAACTTATTGCATTTAATCCAATACCTTTATTTTTGTATTTATTCATTAAAAGAGTTTTTGCATAAAGAGCTAAGAAATTATCTCCAGCGTGAGAACTGACTGAGGCCTCAATAATATCAGGCTTAATATTTTTCAATTTAAGCACGTTGCGCATTCTTTCCTTTATAAATTCCAAAACATCTTGTTCAGTTTTCTCATTAATTATTTTAACACCTTGCTCTTGGTAAAGTCTTATGGCGTAACTAATCAAATCTCTAAGCTTAAATGATAATTTATTTTCTATAATTATTCTAAGCAATCCAATAGCGGCCCGTCTTAAGGCGAAAGGGTCTTTTGAACTAGTTGGTTTTTCATTAATCACGAAAAAACCAACTAACGTATCTATTTTATCTACAATTGAAATAGAATAGCTGAAAGGCTTCTTAGGCAAGGCCGATGTAAGACCGGTTGGTAAGTAATGATCGCTTACTGAATTGGCTACGTCCTCGTCAAATCCTTGTGCTAATGCAAAATATTTTCCCATTACACCTTGAAGCTCTGGATATTCTCCAACTAAGTCTGAACATAAGTCAGATTTAGAAATAGAGGCTGCAACTTGAACTTTTTCTTTATTTATATTTAAATCATCAGATAAAAAGCCAGCCAAATGTCTTAATCTTTGTGTTTTATCATAAATAGTTCCTAGTTTTTCATAGAAAGTTATCGATTTAAGATAAGCAATTTGTTTAATCAAATTTTTAGATCGATCTTTATCCCAGAAAAATTTGGCATCTGCTAGTCTAGCTTCGACAACTCTTTTGTTTCCATGAGTAATTAATTTTTTTTCATCTTTTTTATTAGCTACAACAAAAAAATGATTTGTTAATCGATCTCTACTATCAAAAATTGGAAAATATCTCTGATGTTTTTCCAAAGTAGAAATTATAATTTCTTTGGGTATTTCTAGATAATCTTTATTAAAACTGACATGAAGTAAATTTGGATCTTCTACAATATTAACGACTTCTTCTAAAAGCTTTGAATTTAGAATCTCTTTGTATTGTTTAGATTGAGAAAGTGAACTGATTTTTTTTAATATGATCTCCTCTCTTTCCTGATGATTCACGATTATTTTGCTGCTTTTTAAAAAATTTAAGTAATCTTTGAAGTCTTTTATTTTTTTAGTTTTTGTAATTAAATCTTGTTCAATAATTACAACATCGGTAGTATCAAGATGTTCAAATTTGAACGATAATTTTTTATTGTTAAATTTTGCAAAAATTGACCTGAGTGGCCTGCCCCACATCAAATTATGGTCTGACCATTTCATCGATTTTTTCCAATTAATTGATCCTATTGCCTTTGGAATTATTTTGATTAATAAATCTTCGACTAAAATTGATCGAGACTCTGTTTTTATAAAATAAAATTTACCTTTATCAGTGTATTTTTCAATTAAGTCTTTTTCATTAACATTTTTGGCTTTTATAAAACCTCTTAGCACTTGATCAGGTGAACCTACCTTAGGCCCTTTGACTTCTTTTGACTCTATTTTAATTTTCTCAGCAAGATTCTTTATTAATACCATTAGTCTTGTTGGCGAAGAATAAACTAATAAATCTTTATACTTTATATCGTCTTCTTTTAAAGAATTTTCAATAAATTGTTTTATTTGAGACCTTGCTGCTATTTGTAATTGTGGTGGAATTTCCTCACTATATAATTCCAATAAAAGTTCTGCCATAATTTAACTTTGTGAGCTTAACCATAAGGCCCCGCAACCTTTTGCGAGCTCTCTAATCCTAGTAATATAACCAGTTCTTTCTGCAACGCCAATTACGCCTCGAGCATCTAGTAAATTAAAAATGTGACTAGCTTTTAGACATTGATCATAAGCAGGTAATGAAAGTTTTTTTTCAAGTAAAGATTTACATTCATTTTCACTATTTTCAAAACTTTTAAGTAAAGTATCAGTATTTGCAAACTCAAAGTTATAAGCAGAAAATTCTTTTTCAGCTTGAAAGAAAACTTCTTTATATTTCACACCATTATTATTCCAATCTAGATCAAAAACATTATTTTTTTCTTGAACAAACATACATAGCCTCTCAAGACCATAAGTAATTTCAACTGGAACAGGTTTACATTCTATACCGGTCATTTGTTGAAAATAAGTAAATTGAGTAATCTCCATTCCATCACACCAAACTTCCCATCCTAATCCTGCTGCCCCTAAGGTTGGACTTTCCCAATCATCTTCAACAAAACGGATGTCATGATTTTTTACATCAATACCAATTGCCGCTAAGCTTTTTAAATATATTTGTTTAATGTTACTCGGGGATGGTTTAATAATTACTTGATATTGATAATAGTGTTGTAAACGATTTGGGTTTTCACCATATCTGCCATCCGTAGGTCGTCTTGAAGGCTGAACATAAGCAGCTTTCCATGGTTTAGGACCGAGAGATCTTAACGTGGTAGCAGGATGAAAAGTCCCGGCCCCCACCTCTAAATCATATGGTTGTAAAATTAAACAACCATTTCTTCCCCAAAATTTTTGAAGACTCATTATTATATCTTGAAAAGAAAGAGAGTTATTTTTTTTTTTAACTTTTTTTTTTGCTGGCATCTATAAACCAAATTTCTGCCACATAGATTTTTCTTCAATCAAATTTACAAGTTTTTCTACCGGGTCTTGAGCAGATGAGGACAATTTTCTCGCTATAAAACCTTTTTGTTTTTCAAAAGTTTTTATAGTTACTTTATCTCCAAATTTTTCTTTTAAAACTTGATCAGCATTTCCAATTCCGTCTACTAACCCTAGTTTAAGAGATGTTTTTCCAGTCCAGAACTCTCCTGTAAAAATATTATTTTTTTCAGGATCTTTCAGTTTGGATCCTCTGCTTTTTTCTACAACTTTAATAAAATCTTCATGTAACTCTAATTGAATAGTTTTTAATCTTTTAATATCTTCCTCTTTTTCATCTTTAAAAGGATCTAAAGTGCTTTTATTTTTTCCAGCAGTGTATACTCTTCTTTCAACTCCGATTTTTTGAATTAGATCTTTAAAACCAAATGAAGCTGATATCACGCCAATCGAACCAATAATTGAGCTTGAGTTTGCAAAAATTTCATCTCCGGCACAGGCAATAAAGTAGCCCCCAGATGCAGCTACGTCTTCGGCGAATACTATCACCTTTACTTTATTTTTTTCAGCAAGTTGCCTTATATAGCTATAAATTAAATGTGATTGGACTGGCGAACCGCCAGGTGAATTAATTGAGATAGCCACATGTGTAATCTTTTTAACTGAAAAAGCTTTTTTTAAAATATCTCTTTGATTTGATAATTCCATACCTTGTTTAAATCTACCGCCAGAACCAATTATTCCGGTCAGTCGAACATGTGGAACGATCTTTTTTTTTTTAAAAATTGAAAACATATTTTTACGAAGATTGCTTTTATTCTTATAACAGCAATAATGTAAAATTTAATTAATAATTACGCTACTTATAGTTGAATTGTGGGTGCGTCACCACGTGACCATTTAAAAATTTATTATTAATTAAAAACAAATATAAAGATAGTTTATGGGATCAGTTGTACCTCTAAAAAAATCGGCAAATTCAGCCTATCTAGAACTTAAAACTCTATTAAGCAAAAAACTTGAGAAAGTAGAGGGACTTATCCAATCTAAACTAAAAAGCGAGGTAAATTTAATAGAGAAGATGAGCGATCACCATCTCAAATCTGGGGGAAAAAGATTAAGAGCTTTGCTAACTTTAGGGTCAGCCAGATTAACAGGTTATAAAGAGGATAATAGAGATATTAATTTAGCTGCTTGTGTAGAACTTATTCATTCAGCAACTCTTCTACATGATGATGTTATTGATGAGAGTGAGCTTAGGAGAGGGGTTAAAACAACAAATTCAATTTGGGGTAACCAATCTTCAATATTAGTTGGTGATTATCTTTTAAGCAGATGTTTTGAAATGATGGTAACTGATGGAGATTTAGAAGTTTTAAAATTGTTATCTTCAACTTCAGCCAAAATCGCTCAGGGTGAAGTATTGCAACTGCAGCACAAGGGTGAGGCGGACCTTCTTGAAGAAACTTACATAGATATAATAAATTTAAAAACGGCTTCACTTTTTTCAGCGTCCACTAAAACTGGAGCTTGTTTATCTGGTAGTAATGAAAAAGAAAAAAAAGCCTTGGAGTCCTATGGAAGAAATTTAGGATTAGCTTTTCAAATTGCCGATGATGCACTTGATTATTACGCAAAAGAGAAATTATTCGGAAAGGAAATAGGAAAAGATTTTTTTGAAGGAAAAGTAACACTACCTCTTATTACAGTTTTTCAAAAAGGAAATAATCAAGAAAAAAGTTTTTTAAATGAAATAATGAGACAGGAAAAAAGAACTGAAAACGAATTTAATGAAACACTATCACTTATAAAAAAATATAAAGCTGTCGAAACAACTTTCAAAAAAGCTGAGTTTTTCGTAAACTTTTCCTATGACGCTTTAGCTATATTTCCTGACAGTGAAAATAAAAGAATTTTACAGAACTTGACAAGCTTTAGTTTAAACAGAACTTTTTAAGGATATAATAATTCTTTTTCCCACTTATCATTTTCTTTTTTTTTATAATTAAGTCTCTCGTGAATTCTTCCATCTCCATCAAGCCAGAACTCAATTTCTTTTGGAATTAATCTCCAGCCAGACCAGTGGGGTGGCCTTGGAACATTATTTTCATCCGGATATTTTTTTTCAAACTCTTTAATTTTTTTTAAAAATGTTTCTCTATTATCTAAAATTTTAGATTGTGTTGAAGCCCAGGCACCAATTCTATTTTTATACGGCCTTGAATTAAAATAATCATTAGCTTCCTTGGACGTAACTTCCTCTACCATACCCAGTGCTCTTACTTGCCGCCTTAAGCTTTTCCAATGAAAACACATTGATGCTTTTTGGTTCTCTTTCAGTTCTCCGCCTTTTTTGCTATTGAAATTCGTATAAAAAACAAAACCCTTATTACTCAATCCTTTTAGTAAGACCATTCTCACATTAGGCTGATTATCTTTATTTGATGTTGCAATCGCTACAGCGTTTGGGTCATTTATTTCAGTTTCTTTTGCTTTGTTAAACCATTTTTCGAACAATTCTATAGGATTGTCCAAGTCTTCAAAGCAAATGTCTATTCCTAGTGAATTTTTGCCATTTTTTTGATTCATAAATTCTTTA
The DNA here is from genome assembly GCA_902628815.1 of uncultured Pelagibacteraceae bacterium. GTDB lineage: Bacteria > Pseudomonadota > Alphaproteobacteria > Pelagibacterales > Pelagibacteraceae > Pelagilacustribacter. The sequence continues at coordinate 87,821 of CACOOK010000003.1, read as the reverse complement.
AAATAATCTATACATTAATTTTATGTCTTTTAATACTTTTGGAAAATTTTTTAGATTTACTACTTGGGGTGAGTCCCATGGACCCGCAATAGGGTGTGTGATTGACGGTTGCCCACCAAATATACCTTTATCTGAGAATGAAATTCAAAAAGATATGGCTAGAAGACGACCTGGTCAGTCTAAGTTCACAACTCAAAGGAGTGAGTCCGACAATGTTTCAATTTTGTCGGGTATATTTGAGGGTAGAACAACTGGAACACCCATTTCAATGATTATTTATAATGAGGATAAACGTTCTAGAGATTATGAAACGATTAAAAATAAATTTAGACCAGGCCACGCAGATTACACTTATTTTAAAAAATACGGCATACGAGATTATCGTGGAGGCGGAAGGCAGTCAGCAAGGGAAACAGCTTGTAGAGTTGCTGCAGGAGCAGTTGCAAAAGTTGTCTTAAAAAAGATGTTAGGTTCAAAATTTAATGTAATAGGAGCTGTTACACAATTAGGATTGATGTCATGTGATAAGACGAATTGGAAAGACTCAGAAATTAGAAAAAATCCCTTTTTTTGTCCAGACAAAAAATCTGTTAAACTTTGGGAAAAATATCTTTTAGCTGTAAGAAAAGCTGGGTCTTCATGCGGAGCGATTATTGAATTAAGAGCATCAGGGATACCTGTAGGTTTAGGGGCTCCAATATATTCAAAATTAGATACTGACATCGCTGCAGCTCTAATGAGTATTAATGCAGTAAAAGGTGTAAATATAGGTGCAGGAATGAGTGCTGCTTTTTTAAGTGGAGAAGAAAATTCAGACGAAATTAGTTCTATTTCTGGTAAATTAAAATTTAAATCAAATCAAGCAGGTGGAATATTAGGCGGGATTTCATCTGGTCAAGATATTATTGCATCGTTTGCTGTAAAGCCCACTTCTTCAATACTAACAAGTAGAAAGACCATAGATAAAAAGGGGAAAAATACAAAAATTTCTGTAAAAGGAAGGCACGACCCATGTGTTGGTATCAGGGCTGTTCCAATTGGAGAAGCCATGATAAGTTGTGTATTGTTAGATCATTTATTAATGCACAAAGCTCAATGTGGTTAATTAATCAATTTATTTTTATTTTTTGCTAATATTATATTTGAGTTTAAAGTTTCTAGTATTTTATTTTCTATAGATATGCTATCTAGACCTGCTGCTTCATACATTTTTTCTGGCGTATCTTGGTCAATAAATATGTCAGGCAACGTCATTGATCTAAATTTAAGACCTGTATCAAAAACGCCTCGATCTGATAATAACTGCATAACGTGCGATCCGAAACCTCCAATTGAACCTTCCTCAATAGTAATTACAACTTCATGATTAGTAGCAGCTTCCATAATTAATTTTTCATCTAAAGGTTTAGCAAATCTAGCATCTAATATAGTGCATTTTATTCCTTTTAATAAAAGCTTGTCCGAAGCCTTTTTGCATTCTTCAAGTCTTGCACCAAAATTTAAAATTGCTACTTTTTTACCTTCTTGGATAATTCTTGCTTTTCCGATTTTTAACACCTCATTTATGGATGGTAACTTAACTCCTATGCCATTGCCACGTGGGTACCTAAATGCTGAAGGCCTATCGTTTATTTCTATAGTAGTGTTTATCATTTTAACAAGCTCTGACTCGTCACTTGCAGCCATCACAACAAAATTAGGCAAAGTTGATAAGTAGGTAACATCAAATGATCCCGCGTGAGTGGGTCCGTCAGCTCCGACTAGCCCTGCTCTATCTATTGCAAATCTTACCGGTAATGACTGTAAAGCAACGTCATGTACAACTTGATCGTATGCTCTTTGTAAGAAAGTGGAATAAATGGCTGCATATGGCTTGTATCCTTCTGTAGCTAGTCCAGCTGCAAAAGTAACTGCATGCTGCTCCGCTATTCCTACATCGAATGCTCTTTCTGGAAATTTTTTCTCAAATAAATTTAAACCTGTCCCTGAGGGCATTGCGCCAGTAATCCCTACAATTTTCGTATCTTGTTCTGCGTGCTTTATTAAAGTTTCAGCAAAAACTTTTGTATATGATGGCATATTAGACTTAGATTTGGATTGTTCTCCAGTTGACACATTGAATTTTGAAACTCCATGGTATTTGTCACCGGACTCTTCTGCAGGTCTATAACCTTTGCCTTTTTGTGTTCTCACGTGTATTAAAACCGGCCCATTATGTCTTGAATTTTTAACATTATTAAAAATCTCAACTAAATTTTCTACATCATGACCATCAATTGGGCCAACATAGTAAAATCCAAGTTCATTAAAAAGTGTGCCGCCAGTTACAATATTTCTTAACAAATCCTCTGCTTTTCCTGCTTTCTGACTAAATCTTTTAGAAAATGACGATATTATCATTTTTATGGTTTCTCTTAAGCTAAAGTATAACTTGCCGGAAAGTAATTTCGCTAAATATTTACTCATAGCTCCTACTGGTCTTGCTATTGACATATCATTATCGTTTAGAATGACTATTAAATTAGATTTTAATGCTCCAGCATTATTCATTGCTTCATAAGCCATTCCCGCACTCATAGCACCATCCCCTATTACAGCTATGACGTTATTATTATTGTTTGAAAGTTTTTTTGCAACGGCCATACCAAGAGTAGACGATATAGAAGTTGAGCTATGAGCAGCTCCAAAAGGGTCGTACTCACTTTCAGATCTTTTTGTGAAACCGGATAGTCCGCCTCCTTTTCTTAAAGTTTTAATTCTATCTCTTCTACCGGTGATAATTTTATGAGGGTAACATTGATGGCTGACATCCCACACAAGTTTATCTTTTGGTGTATCAAAAACATAATGTAAAGCTACAGTCAGTTCGACAACCCCTAAACCAGCACCTAAATGACCGCCAGTCTCTGAAACTACTTCGATTAATTCGTCTCTAAGTTCATCTGAGATCTGTTTTAAATCCTTTTTTTTAAATTTTCTTAAATCAGATGGAAAATTTATTTTTTTTATCATTTTCATTAAAAATTTCTTTCTAATATAAAATTAATTGTTTCTTTCAACTCTTTCGTATTTTTTCCATGTTTTTTAATTTTAAGCAATATCTTTCTCTTCAAATTATTAGCAAATAAAAAAGCTTTATCATAACCCATTAATTTAACTAGTGTGGATTTGCCTTTTTTTTTATCTTTTTTAATTGGCTTTCCCACAATTTTTTTTGATCCTTTAACATCTAAGAAATCGTCAGCTAATTGAAATAGTAAGCCAATCTCTTCGCCGATTTTGCCTAAGAGAATTTTATCTTTTTTATTTTTTCCTGAAATAATACCAACAGCGGTAAAACAAAAATTAAATAATTTTCCTGTTTTTTTCTTTTGCATTTCAATAATTTGAGTAATAGATTTTTTTTCATTTTCATATTTGAGGTCAAGCTGTTGACCTCCAGCTATACCAGTATGTCCAGCACATTCAGCTAAAGATTTTATTATTTCATTTTTATGTTTATCTTTTATAGAATAATTTTGATCAGTAATTAATTCGAAAGCAAGAGTCAGTAGAGAATTTCCTGCAAGAACTGCTGTAGCTTCACCAAATTTTTTATGAGTCGCTAGCTTTCCTCTTCTCATACTATCGTTGTCCATACATGGTAAATCATCATGAATTAAAGAGTAAGAATGAATACATTCAACAGCAGCACAAATATTAATTAATTTTTTTTCTCTTATATTGAGCAGGCGCCCTGCATTTAAGATAATTGTCGATCTTAGTTTTTTACCACCAGAAATAATTCCGTATTTCATGGGATTTAGAAGGACTGAATTTTTTTGCTTACCTAAGAAATTAAGTAAAAATTTATCAACTTTTTTTGCATTTTTTGAAAGTTTATTTATCATCTATTTGCAAATTATTTGTTTCCTAGTAATTCTTTAAATTTTTTTCTGAAAAGATTTTCTACATGCTTATTTAAATGAATTAATCTTTTATATTCTACCTGATTAACATTTAAATCTAAATTTTTTGCCTCCAGTCTACTCAATATTTGGTCAATTTCCCTTTTAGCTTCTTTTAACGATTTACTTTTTATGTCAGCTGGAATATTTTCAATTTTCATTAAATTAATAATTATAATATGAAAAGTTACTATTCAAACATATATTCTTTTAATAAGAGGACGCTTAAAAAGACTGTTAATTATCTTAGTAAAGGAAAAGTCGTCGGTTTACCCACAGAAACTGTATATGGGTTAGCTGGTAACGCCTATTCAAGAATAGCTGTCCAGAAGATTTATAAAATGAAGAAAAGACCAAAAAAAAATCCATTAATAATTCATTATTACAACGCAAACTCTATTAAAGAAGACGTAATTATAAATAAAAATTTTGTAAAACTTTATAAAAAATTTTGTCCTGGACCGCTTACTTTTATTTTAAAAAAAAACAAAAAGTCAAAAGTTGTAAGTACAGCATCAGCAAAATTGACAACTATAGCTGTAAGATTTCCTAATCACAAAATTGTTAGGTCGATACTGAAAAACTCTAAATTTCCCCTAGCAATGCCAAGCGCTAATATTTCAAAAAGGTTAAGTCCTGTAAATGCTTTGGATGTATTTGAGGATTTTGGAAATAAAATTCTTATTATTAACGGTGGTAAATCGAAAATTGGAATAGAGTCAACTGTAATTGATTTAACTGGTAAACCTAAAATTCTAAGACCGGGTGTATTAGATTCTAAAGATTTAAAAAAGATTTTGAAAATTAGACTTATAAAAAAAAGTAAATCAATTAGGTCCCCGGGAACACTTGGAAAACACTATTCTCCAGGTATACCAATTTTTTTAAATAAAAATCCTAAAAATGATAATCATGCACATATTGTATTTGGAAATAAGGCAAAGAGAAAAAAAAATATCTTTAATTTAAGTAAAAATTCAAACCTGAATGAAGCAGCTTCTAATTTATATAAGATTTTAAGAAATATAAAAAATAAGGGATATAAAAAAATTTACGTTTCAAAAATACCAAATAAAGGACCGGGCATAGCAATAAACGACAGACTACAGAGAGCAGCAAACTAATGCATTTAGAGGTAAAAAATTTAACCAAAATTTATAATAAATATATTGCAGTAGATAATATAAATTTTAAAATAGAAAAAAATAAAACAATAGGTTTGTTAGGCCCGAATGGATGCGGAAAAACAACGTCTATTGGTATGATATTAGGTCTTATTTCACCAGACAAAGGAGAAATTTTAATAAATGATAAAAATATTAATATTTATAAAAGAGATGAAATTTTATCTAAATTAAATTTTGCTTCACCATATGTTGAGCTTCCAAAAAAGCTTACAGTGAAACAGAACCTTGAAATTTACGGAAGATTATACGGTATTAAAGATTTGGAAAAATCGATTTATGAAATTTCTAATGACTTAGATATTAAAAAGTTTTTTGAGAGAAAGACAGGAGAGCTTTCTTCAGGACAAAAAAATAGAGTGGCGTTAGCAAAATCCCTTATTAATAAACCAAAGATACTTTTATTGGATGAACCTACTGCTAGCTTAGATCCTGACATTGGTGATTTTATCAGAAGCTATATACAAAATTATAAATCTAAAAATGATGTTACTATTCTATTAGCCTCACATAACATGAATGAAGTTGAAAGATTATGTGACTCAATAATTATGATGAGAAGTGGAAAAATTATTGATCAGGGAACATGTACAGAATTAATAAAAAAACATGGTCGGAATAATTTAGAGGAGACTTTTTTAAAATTAGCAAGGGGTGCAGATGAATTTCAATAAGATTTATGCCTTAGGATTAAGACATCTTTACTTAATTATGAATTCTTTTCCAAGAGTTCTTGATTTAATCTATTGGCCCACTGTTCAAATCTTTTTATGGGGATTTATTTCAAAATTCTTTACTTTAAATTCAGATTATTACAACAACACTGTAGGTATAATTTTGACAGCAGCTATTTTGTATGATTTTTTATTTAGAGCGAGCATAAGCTTTAATATGATGTTTCTCGAAGAGATTTGGAGTAGAAATTTTACAAATCTTTTTATAGCACCAATAAAGATTAGAGAAATTATTGCATCTCTCACATTAACGGCAATTTTAAGAACGCTGATAGGGTTAGTTCCAGCAGTCCTAATATCTATTCCTTTATTTGGAGTATCAATTCTTAAACTTGGTTTGCCTTTATTATTTCTACTTATCTCTTTATATCTGTTTGGTGTTAGCTTAGGATTATTTGTGACATCAGGGTTGCTTAGATTTGGTCCATCTTTTGAAAATATAGCATGGGCAAGTTTATTTTTTCTGGCGCCCTTGGGTTGTATTTACTACCCTATTGAAATTTTACCAAATACTCTTCAAATTTTAGCAAAAGGACTTCCTTTGGTACATATTTTTGAGGAGATGAGAAGTATTCTGATAAATGAACAAGTAAACTACTATAATATTTTAAAGTCTATAATTATATCAATAGTATATTTCATTTTGGGTGTAATAATATTTTATGCTTCTTACTATGGTGCAAAAAAAAGAGGCACATTAATAAATATGGGTGAATAAAAAATATGAAAATTATAGATTGTTTTATGTATTTCGACGAAGATTTGATTTTAGATATTAGGCTTAATACTTTAGACAAATTTGTAGACAAATTTATATTGTGTGAGGCTACAAGAGATCACGCAGGTAACAAAAAAGAATTAAAATTTGACAAAAATAAGTTTAGTCAATTTAAAGACAAAATTGATTACATAATTGTAGACGATATGCCACTAGAAGTTAAATCATTCAAAAAAGATTGGCATGAAAGTCATGTTAGAGACCAGTTTCAAAGAAATGCCTTACAAAGAGGAATAGCCAAATGCGATCCTGATGATTTAATAATGATCTCTGATATAGATGAAATTCCAGATCCTAAAAAGATTCAAGAGTTTGATATAAAAAATAAATATGCTTGTTTTTTACAAAAAAATTTTCAATCTAAAATAAACTTGCTAAATATAACTGATGAATACTGGGTTGGAACTAAAATTTGTCAGAAAAAAAATTTAAAATCACCACAATGGCTGAGGAATATTAAAATTAAAAAACCACCTTTTTGGAAATTTTTCACTGATAGGCAACCTCAATTAATTGAAAATGGAGGATGGCATTTTAGTTTTTTAAAAAGTCCTGAGTCGATAAAAATAAAAATTAATTCATTTGCTCATCAAGAATTTAATATCCCAAAATTTTATGATACGAAAAAAATTGAGGAAAAAATTGCTAATGGAAAAGACTTATTTGAAAGGAATATTAATTATAAAAAGATTAATTTGGATAGTAGTTTTCCAAACTATATATTAAAAAATAGAGAAAAATTTAAAAAATGGATTGCGTGATTTTGGTGCGCCGGATAGGAGTCGAACCCATAACCTCCGGAGCCGAAATCCGGCGCTCTATCCAGTTGAAGCTACCGGCGCATAATTTTACTTTAAATTAATATATGAATAAAACAATCAAATTTTTAGTTGAAGGCGAAGACGATGGTAAAAGAATTGATATTTTTTTATCTAATAATTTAAGTCTGTATACTAGATCACATATAAAGAGGTTAATTGAGACAAAAAATCTTACTGTCAATAGTATTTGCGTCATTAAACCCTCGGCTAAAATTAAAGTCAATGATAGAGTTGAATTTAAATTATCCCAAATTAATAAAAGTAAAATTTTAGCAAGGAAAATTGCACTTGAGATTATGTATGAGGACAATGATTTACTTGTAATCAATAAACCAAAAGGTTTGGTGGTGCATCCAGGTGCTGGAAATTACGATAATACTCTGGCTAATGGGCTAGTTTATAAATATAAAAAAAATTTATCAGATATAAACGGATCACTTCGTCCAGGTATTGTTCATAGAATTGATAAGGAAACAAGTGGTTTATTGGTAGTAGCAAAAAATAATTATGCTCATTCAAAATTAAGTCGTCAGTTTAGCGTTCATACAATTAAAAGAAAATATAAATGTATGATATGGGGAGTAATAAGACCTCTTAACGGTCGAATTGAGACATTAATTACACGTGATAAAAAAAATAGACAATTAATGGCTGTGTCAGATAATAGAGGCAAAAAAGCGATTACAAATTATAGAACGATTAAAACATTTAACAAGAAAGACATTCCAAAAATTAGTTTACTAGAGTGTGAATTAGAAACTGGTAGAACGCACCAAATCAGAGTACATTTAAAATTTAAAGGAACCTCTTTGCTTGGAGATAAAAAATATGGAAAAAAAAAAATGAATTTTAAAAAAATAAATATAAGTTTTCTCGAAAAGCTAAAAAATATCAAGGGTCAGGCTTTACACGCTCAAACACTTGAATTTATTCATCCAAAAAGTAATAAACAATTGAGTTTTGAATCTCAAATTCCCGAGGATTTTAAGAAAATGCTTAATTTTCTTGAAAATCTTGGTGGTTGAAAAAAAATCAATTGATATATAAATCTGACTAATGGAAGAAAATAAAAATATTACTAACTTGCCTACGCCCTCCTCGGGCGGGTTGTCAGTTTATCTAACGCAAATAAAAAAATTCCCTATGTTAGATGCCGAAGAGGAATATATGCTTGCAAAAAACTGGAGAGAAAATGGAAACTTGCAGTCGGCTCACAAATTGGTAACAAGTCATCTAAGACTAGTTGCAAAAATTGCTATGGGATACAGAGGTTACGGATTACCTGTTAATGAGCTAATTTCAGAGGGAAATTTAGGCTTGATGCAAGCTGTAAAAAAATTTGATCCTGACAAAGGTTTTAGACTAGCCACTTATGCGATGTGGTGGATTAAAGCCGCAATTCAAGAATATGTTTTAAGATCTTGGAGCTTAGTCAAGATGGGAACTACCACAGCTCAAAAAAAACTTTTTTTCAATTTAAAAAAACTTAAAAATCAAATAGCACCTGGGCAAGAAGGTGATCTTAAAGATGATCAAGTGAAAGAGATTTCAAAAAGGTTAGATGTGGATTCAAAAGAAGTGATCAATATGAATAGAAGAATGATGGGCCAAGAAAAATCTCTTAATGATCCGATTAAAAGTGGTGAAACCGATGAATGGCAAGATTGGCTAGTAGATGAAAATTTAGATCAAGAGTTAGCAGTATCACAACAACAAGAATATAATGATAAAAAAGAATTATTAAAAAATGCAATGGAAATTTTAAATGATAGGGAAAAGGAAATTATTTCTCAAAGAAGATTGAAAGAAAATGCTGCTACACTTGAGGAATTAAGTAAAAAATACAAAATTAGTAGGGAAAGAATTAGACAAATTGAGACAAAAGCTTTTGAAAAATTACAGAAATCTATGATCTCTGCAAGTAAAGTGAAAAATTTGCTACCTTCCAATTAATCTTTAAAAGGATCCTCTATCAAAATTGTATCCTCTCGTTCGGGGCTAGTAGAAATGCTTGATATTTTTGCTCCGATGAAATCTTCTAAAGCAAAGATATATTTTTTTGCATTTTCAGGTAAGTCTTTAATATTCCTTATTCCCTTAGTATTAGTTTTCCATCCTTGAAAAGATTTATAAATTGGTTTAATTTTAAATTGATCATCTGATGCCGCAGGCAAATAATCTAATTTTTTTCCATTTAACTCATATTTAATACACATTTTAATTTCATCAAGCTCATCTAAAACATCAAGTTTTGTAAGTGCTATACCATTGATGCCAGAAATTTTAATAGTTTGTCTTACTAAAACCCCATCAAACCAACCGCATCTTCTTTTTCTAGCTGTAACCGTACCAAATTCTTTTCCCCTTAGACCAAGGGTTTCCCCAATTTTATTTTTTAACTCCGTCGGAAACGGTCCACTGCCTACTCTTGTGGTATATGCTTTTGTGATACCTAAGATATATCCAATTTTATCCGGGCTTAAACCAGACCCAGTTGCAGCCATGGCCGGAACTGTATTTGACGAAGTAACATAAGGATAAGTTCCATGATCTACATCTAAAAGGATTCCTTGAGCTCCTTCAAAAAGTATTTTTTTTCTATCTTTTTTGAATTCTTCTAATTTTAACCAAATTGGTTTTGCAAATTTTAATATTTCTGGAGCAATTTTCATTAATTTTTTTTTAATTTCAGTTTTTTTGTATATTTTTTTTTTAAGTCCTTTTCTTATTGCATTGTGGTGTAATAAGACATTTTCAAGTCTGTTATCAAGATTACTCTCCGATCTAAGATCCATTACTCTAATTGATCTTCTTCCAACTTTATCCTCGTAACAAGGTCCAATGCCTCTTTTTGTTGTGCCTATTTTTCTTTTTCCAGCTGCATTTTCTCTTATTTCATCCATCTCTTGATGAAAAGGCAAAATCAATGATGCTGTTTCGGATATCATAAAATTTTCAGGCGTTACATCTACACCTTTCTTTTTTATTTCAAGAATTTCCTCTAGAAGAGACCAGGGATCAATAACAACTCCGTTACCTAGAATTGAAATTTTTCCTTTTCTAACTATGCCTGAAGGAAGCAGTCTTAATTTAAAAACTTTTTTATCAATTACAAGTGTATGGCCAGCATTATGGCCTCCTTGAAAACGTACTACAATATCAGCTTGACTTGATAGCCAGTCAACAATTTTTCCCTTACCCTCGTCGCCCCACTGTGAACCAACAACTACTACATTCTTCATTATAAAAATTTTCTTTTTAAATTAAACGAGTTCAAATGATTAATTGGACCATGTCCTCTACCATAATTTAGATTTGATCTAATAGCATGGTTAACATATTTAATTCCTAACTCACAAGATCTGTTTATGGGTTTTCCACACGACAAATAAGTTGCTATAGCACTAGATAAAGTGCATCCAGTGCCATGCGTATTTTTTGTTTTAATTCTTTTATTTGCAAATATTTTGACCTCTTTGTGATTTAAAAAGATGTCTTGAATATTATTCGACTTTAAGTGTCCACCTTTAATTAACACATTTTTTACACCAAGCTTTAATAGTATTTTTCCAGCTTTAACCATATCAGTTTGAGATTTGATTTTAACTTTTGTCAAAACTTCTGCTTCAGGTAAATTAGGTGTTACTAGAAACGCTCTGGAAAGCAGTCTTTTTTTTAAAGTTGTTGTAGCTTTTTTATTTATAAGTCTAGCTCCATTTTTCGCAATCATAACAGGATCTAATATAATATTTTTTGTGGAAGTTTTTTTAAGTGAATTTATTACTGAAAGAATAACCTCAGATGAATGGAGCATTCCTATCTTAATTGCATTAGGTCTAATATCTTTGCAAGTAAATAAAATCTGATTTTCTATTTCTTTCGGATGTATTGGTACAATTGATTTGACTCCAAAGGTATTTTGCGCAGTTATAGCTGTAATTGCAGTCATTGCATAGCCTCCAAGAGCTGTCACAGTTTTTATATCGGCCTGAATCCCAGCTCCACCAGAAGAGTCCGATCCTGCAATAATTAATATTTTAGATTTTGGTTTCAATTTATTTTATTGTTTTTTTTATTAATTTAATACATTTAGAAATTAAGATTTTATTATGAGACTCAGCCATTATTCTAACCTTTGGTTCAGTACCAGATTTTCTAACTAAAATTCTTCCATGGTTGCTCATAATTTTTTTTGCTTTTTTTATTGCATCTAGGCAATTAGATTTATTTATTATCTCTTTGTCTTTTACGTTGATATTAACAAGAACTTGAGGTAACGGTTTGAAAACACTCAAAAGTTTGCTAGCTTTTCTTATCTTTCTTAGAGAAAATAAAACTTCTAGAGCCACAAGTAAACCATCACCAGTTGTTGCAAATTTACCTAGAATAATATGACCTGACTGCTCACCTCCTAAATTAAAATTCATTTTTTTCATTTTTTCTTTTACATATCTATCGCCAACCTTAGATCTAAAGAATTTTATATTTTGATCTTTTAAAAATCTTTCAAGTCCATAGTTAGACATTAGAGTTCCAATTACACCTCCTTTTAAAATTTTTTTTGTTTTCCATCTTTTTGCTAGCATTGCTATAATTTGATCTCCATTAATTATTTTTCCTTTCTCATCGGACATTATAACTCTGTCTGCATCCCCATCGAATGCGATACCAAGATGGGCATTGTATTTTTTAACTGCTAGTTTAATTTTGTTTGGATGTGTAGAACCACATTTCGAATTAATATTAAGCCCATTCGGCTCTACTCCTATCGAGATGACTTTCGCACCAAGACTTTTGAGTAGTTTAGGAGCTGCTTTATAACAAGCTCCATTAGCGCAATCCAAAACTATTTTTAAACCTTTTAAATTAAAATTTTTAGGAAAGTTTTGCTTTAAAATGTTTATATATTTATCATTACCGTCTTCTAGCCTTTTGACCCGTCCTAATAATTTAGGATTTGTTAGTTGCTTGGTGTTTTTTGCATCTATCAGTTTTTCAATTTTTTTTTCTATATTATCAGATAATTTCATTCCATCTGGTCCAAACAGCTTTAACCCATTATCGTAATAAGGGTTGTGAGATGCAGTTATCATTATTCCCATATTTGCCTTCATAGATTTCGTCAACATAGCAAGACCATTTGTGGGTAGAGGTCCTAGTGTGAAAACATGCATACCTCCAGAGACCAAACCAGATACAAGTGCCGGTTCGAGTGTATAACCAGATAGTCTAGTATCCTTTGCAATAATTGCAATTTGTTTTTTTTTTTTTTGATTTTTAAAAAATGTTCCCGACGCCAGTCCAAATTTAAAGAATTTTTCTCCAGTTATGTTTCCTTTGTTGACAGTGCCTCTTATCCCATCTGTTCCAAAATATTTATTTTTCATTAATTATTAATTATTTTATTAAAAACTAATATTCCTTGTTTAACGTCACTAACATTATGCACTCTATAAATTTGAACTCCTTGTAATAATAAAAAAAGAATTGAAGCTACTGTTCCGCCGGTTCTATCTTTATTATCATATTTTCCAGATATTTGATTTATAAACCTTTTTCTAGATGTTCCAACTAAAATTGGAAAACCTAAACTATGAAATAGAGAAATTTTAGAAATTAAAGTCAAATTATGTTTCAAAGTTTTACCAAAACCTATGCCAGGATCGATTATTACTTTATCTTTTAAATTATTTTCTTTTATCTTTTTTTCAAAAAAATCATAGATATCTAGTAAAACGTTATTGTACTTTGGATTGTTTTGCATATTTGCTGGTGTACCTTTCATGTGGTGTATCACTCTTGGAATTTTATACTTTTTGATTATAGAAATGGAATTTTTATCATAATTAAATCCTGATACATCGTTTATGAGATCTGCACGGTGTTTAATACTTTTTATCATCAAATCGGATTTACGTGTATCTACAGATAGACAGGTTTTCTTAAATCTTTTTTTAAAACTTGTAACAACTTTTTTGATTCTTCTCCACTCTTTTTTAACTTCAACTGTTTCTGAACCAGGCCTTGTGGACTCACCACCTACATCAATTATATCTGCTCCACATTTTATCATTTGAATAATATGTTTGAGTGATTTTCTATGATTATTAAATTTTCCACCATCAGAAAAACTGTCTGGTGTTAAATTTAAAATCCCCATAATTGAGGGTTCTTTAAAATTCACATTTTTTAAAAAATTTTTTCTCTTTTGAGAAATTTTTATTAAATGGTTTTTGACAATTTTTTGTTTATTTTGATTAAGATTTTTTAAATTTTTGATTGGCAAAAATTTACTTTTAATTACCCTTTTTTTTCTGGTAAAAATTTCAATTTTATCAAAAGCAATATTATTATTTCCGCAAAGAGGTAGGGCATGTTTTTTTTTTATTAGTTTTTTTGCTTGATTTCCATAATAAAAATTACACGCTCTTGTGTAATATTTATTCATTTCTTAAATTGCAGGTTTTGGTTTCAATCCTAGCGATCCTAAGGCAGATGAAGATTTGCCGTCATTATCCTCTTCCTCTTTAAAAGATCTTGTAGGTTTAATATTTTTAAGAATAAGATCTCTTATTTCATCTCCGGATAAAGTCTCATAAATTAGTAGTGCTTTAGCAATTTTATGTAAGTCATCGATTTTCTCCGTAAGAACTTTTCTGGCTTTTTCGTAACCTTTATCAACTATTTTTTTCACTTCTGCATCGATTTTTTTTGCTGTTTCCTCAGACATATTTTGTTGTTTCGTCACCGATCTGCCTAAAAATACCTCTTCTTCATTATCTCCATAAGCTATAGTCCCTAATTCAGTTGTCATTCCATATTTTGTCACCATATTTTTTGCCATTTTTGTTACCATTTCAATATCAGACGAGGCTCCTGATGTAACTTTATCATGACCAAATATAATCTCTTCTGCAATCCTACCTCCCATAGCTACTGCTATGTCCGCATGCATTTTTTCCCTTGTTACTGATAATTGATCCCTTTCAGGGAGTCTCATAACCATACCTAATGCTCTACCTCTTGGTATAATTGTGGCTTTATGTATTGGATCTGAAGCTTTCTCGTTTAATGCAACAATGGCATGGCCGCCTTCATGATACGCGGTCAATTTTTTTTCGTCTTCAGACATAACCAAGGATCTTCTCTCGGCACCCATCATTACTTTATCTTTAGCTTCTTCAACATCTGACATTGTAACAACTCTTTTATTCTTTCTTGCAGCTAACAATGCCGACTCGTTTATTAAATTTGCTAAATCTGCACCTGAAAAACCTGGGGTACCCCTGGCAATAGTTCTCAATTTAACATCCGGACCAGTATTTATTTTTTTTACATGAACTTTTAAGATCGCTTCTCTACCAATTATATCTGGGTTACCAACGACTACTTGTCTATCAAATCTACCTGGTCTTAATAATGCTGGATCTAAAACGTCAGGTCTGTTTGTGGCAGCAATTAAAATTATTCCTTCATTAGTGTCAAAACCATCCATTTCTACAAGCAATTGGTTTAAGGTCTGTTCTCTTTCATCGTTACCGCCACCTAAACCAGCGCCTCTGCTTCTACCAACTGCATCGATCTCATCAATAAAGATGATACAAGGTGAATGTTTCTTACCTTGTTCAAACATATCTCTTACCCTTGATGCTCCAACACCAACGAACATTTCTACGAAATCTGAACCCGAAATTGAAAAAAACGGAACATTTGCCTCTCCAGCTATGGCTTTAGCTAATAATGTTTTACCTGTTCCTGGAGGGCCAATTAATAAAGCGCCCTTAGGAATTTTTCCACCTAGTCGACTAAATTTTTTTGGATCTTTTAAAAATTCAACTATTTCTTCGACTTCTTCTTTAGCTTCTTCAACTCCAGCAACATCGTTAAATGTCACTTTTCCTTGAGCTTCATTTAATAATTTTGCTTTCGATCTTCCAAATCCCATAGCACCACCTTTACCACCTTGCATTTGACGCATGAAAAATATCCAGACGCCAATTAGTAAAAGCATTGGAAACCATGATAGTAAAATTCCTAATAGAGAAGGCATTTTATCTTCTAGAGGCGTAGCAATAATACTCACGCCATTACTTGAAAGTTTTTCTACTAGTTCTGGGTAATTTGGTGAATATGTTTTAAAAGAGTCTCCATTGGCCAAGGTACCGGAGATATTATTTCCTTGAATTTGTACTTCTACAACTCTTCCAGACTCTACTTCATTTAAAAAATTAGAGAAAGCCAGATTATTTTTCTCCGAGTTAATTTTGCCTGGATCTTGAAACATATTGAATAACCCTACTGATAGTAAGACTATTATCACCCACATAATTAAATTTTTAATGTTCATAATGTTTAAATAAGCATTAATATAATCTAAACAAGTATTAATTAAGAATAATTAAGTTGTAAATAAGACAAATTATATCTAAATTCAGGGAAATTATCGTTTTTTCTCATTTTTTATACTTAATTGTTCTTGTTCTCTCTCAAAAATACACCCGCCTAGGGTCGCCTTTTTAAAGTGCTTATCCTTAAAATTTTTAGTCAAATTTAATACCTTTTTAGATCTTGAATTATAATAGTTTTTTTTTAATTTTTTCATCGCATCATTAATAACTCTAATTTTAACTTCATCTTTTGAGTTGTTTAGTTTTTTTAAATCTATATAAACCTGATTTTTTTTTTTTATTTTTATCATCTCTTTTGACTTTTTAGCCATAAAACTTTCTAACGTAGCCTTACTGGAAGCTAGATTATTTATTGATTTGATTATTTGGTCGTAGGTTATTCCACTGTTGATCAAAGGTTTCTTCAATTTTCTAATTTTAGTTCTTAAAAATTTTAAATTATTATTTGAAGGATCTCTTATAAATTCACCAAATACTTTTTTAGCAATCATTATCAGTTCTCTTTTCTTTGTATCGAGTAAAGGTCTATACAATCGCAAGTTTTTATCTATTTTAGTTGAGTTTTGCATTGCGGATAATCCATTTAAACCGCTTCCCCTAGAAAGTCTTATAAAAAAAGTTTCAACTTGATCTTCCAAATTGTGTGCAGTCAAAATTGCTCTAATATTTTTTTTTTTACAAAATTCTGAAAGCATCTTATATCTTATATCTCGAGCATTACTTTGAATATTACTGCTAATCTTTACCTTGTTAGTCAAAATGAACAGTTTAATCTTAATTTTTTTTAAGATTTTTTTTACTTTGATTGCCTCTATTGAAGAGTTTTTTCTTAATCCGTGATCTACTAAGACATAAAAAAATCTTGTTTTATTTTCTTTACTATAAAACTTAGAAAGTGCGGCCAAAGCTAAGCTATCAGGTCCACCAGATATAGCGATTGTTATGAGTTTTTTACCAATTATTTTTAATTTTTTTTCAAATGGTAAATAAACTTTTAAAATATCTTTATTATTTTCAAGTTTATTATCAAGACTTACATTTAAACTTTTTTTGCTCATACTGCGCTTTTTGTAACACAGACTTGCTTGCTTTTGGGTATTCTTTTTTTAAGCCAGTAATCATTTTACAACCTTGATCTTTTTCACCTAATTGTACCATTGTGATACCGAGTTTAAGCAAATTGTCCGGTGCTTTCTTACTTTTTGGATAATTCTGGTAACCGTCTAAATACGCCGTAGCAGCGTCAGAGTATAATTGTCTTATACGAAAAGTTTCACCGTACCAGTATTGAGCGCTTCCAGCCAAATCATGATCTTTGTTTTTATCTATGAATTCTTTTAAAGCTGCTTCCGCAGTTTCATAATCACCTATTTTCATAAAACTAACGGCAAACTCATATTGTTCATTAGGACCTTTATTTGGAAGTAAAGATTTTTGAGTTTCAGGTTGCTCAGATATAACAGTTTTAGCACTTTCAATCGAGTTAATTGATTGTTTTTTTGGCAAGCTTGAAGTTTGATAAGCAGGGCTAGCACCAAAATCTTGTGGTTTGCTTGTACCAGGTAAAATTGATTCTTTATTATTTTGAATTGACGTATTTCCAACTTCTAAATCAGAAAATCTTAATTGAGTATCTGATTGAATTTTCGTTACTCTAGTTGAAAGTTTATCTAATTTAAAATTTACCTCTTCAAATTTATTTGTGAGTTCTCTAAATTGGTCCTCAATTTCATTGAGTTTTAATAAATGTTTGGTCAAAATATCCTCGTTTAGACTATCAGAGGAAATTTTTGTGGTCGTATTTGCGATGTCAGATTTTTGATAAACTGCTTTTTCCAAAGTTTTTAAATCTTTAGTAATAACTTGAATTTGATCGGAAATAGATTTCAAATAAATCTCTTCTTCTTCTGCTTTAATATTAATTTGTGTAGAAAAAATAAAAATAGTTGAGATCAAAATAATTATTGATTTCTTAATTACGATCATTCTATTTATTTATTGATACAAAATGGCAAAAAAAAGACCCTTTAATAGTTAATATTAAAGGGTCTTAAATGTAATTAATATCTTAATTTACTTTGACAGTAACGGATCTTCTATTTTGAGACCAAGCAACTGGAGATGATTTAGGATTTACAGGTTTCTCTTTTCCATAGCTTATAACAGATATTCTTTTACCAGAAATACCGTAAGTCATTAGGTAGTCTCTAGCAGCATTAGCTCTTCTTTCTCCTAAAGCCAAGTTATATTCTCGCGTACCTCTTTCATCCGCATGACCTTCTATCACAACATTAAGATTTTTGTTTTTTCTCAAAAATGTAGCTTGTTTTCTTAAAGTTGCTCTCGAAGCAGTAGTTAATGATGATTTGTTTGTTGCAAAAAATACTCTGTCGGGAACGCCAGCAGCAAGAAATTCAACTGTTTCTTTACCTGTATAAACGTCGCCCTCTATTTCTCCAGATTTTTTAGCTGTAGAACACGCACTTAATATTAAAGTCGTGAAAACTACTAAAAATATGTTTTTTAAATTCGTATTTAATGTCATTTTTTCCCCTAGGTTCATTGGATTTATTTCAAATTATTTCAAATTATTCAAGCTTATTTTGCACAAAAATTATGCTCACTTTGATAATAAAGAGGACCAAGATGGGTCTGAAGCGTCTGTTTTCGTTGAAAGTCTTCTCTCATTATACCCAGTAATATCAATTGACCACAATTTTGCAGAAAAACCTGCTCCTTTATCTCCAGCTTTTGTTTCTCTATAAAAAACCAAAACTCTTCCATTAGGAGACCATGAGGGAGCCTCTTGATAATAGTTTTCTGTCAGCAACCTCTCACCAGTCCCATCTATTCTCATAACGCCTATATAGAATTTGCCTTTATGCATTTTGGTGAAGGCAATTAAATCTCCTCTAGGAGACCACACGGGGGTTCCATAAATTCCTTTACCAAAAGTAATTCTTTTTACATTACTGCCGTCACTTCTCATCACATAAATTTGTTGCAAACCGCTTCTATCAGAATTGAATGCGATAAATTTTCCATCAGGAGAAAATGAAGGAGATGTATCAATTGATGAATGATCTGTAATCCTCTCAACTAACCTAGAATCTAGGTCCATTGTATAAATGTCTGAATTTCCATCTTTTGCAAAACTCATAATAATTTTTTTTCCATCGGGAGAAAATCTAGGAGCAAATGTCATTCCAGGAAAATTACCTACAATTTCTTGGGTTCCCGTTTCAATATCAAGCAGATAAACTCTTGGCATATTTCTAAAATAAGACATGTAGGTCACCATTTGACTAGTTGGATTAAATCTTGGAGTTAAAACTAGTTCATTTCCTAAAGTTAGATATTTAGTGTTAAAACCATCTTGGTCCATTATGGCTAACTTTTTTACTCTTTGATTTTTAGGTCCACTTTCAGCTACATAAATTATTCTTGTATCAAAATATCCCTCTTCGCCGGTTAAACGCTCATAAATTTTATCAGAAATAATATGAGCTACTCTCCTCCAATTGGAAGGTGAAGTGGTAAAAGCTAAAGCGGTCATCTCTTGGGCTGCGGCTAAATCCCATAATCTAAATTCTACTTTTAATTTTCCATTTAGTATTAAAAGTTTTCCAGTTACTAAAGCCTGAGCTTTAATTAGTCTCCAATCTTCAAAACGAGGCTTTAAATGAGCAATATCTGGTTTTTGAACAAAAGCCTCTTTTTTAAGAGGATTAAATAATCCTGTGCTTCTAAAATTTCTTTCAATAATTTCTGAGATATTATCTCCCAAGTCTTTTATTTTTAAATCTTGAGATTTCTCTGATTTTACATCCACGTGTAATGGTGAAACCGCTATTGGTAATGGGTCTAAGTTCCCTCTCGTAATATCTACTTCAATTAAAGCATATAATTTTGAAAAACTGAAAAAAAATAACAAATGTAATAAGAATATTTTTTTCATATTATTTCAAATTAACCTTTTAACATTTCAGTGGGATTAAAATTTAATTGTAAATTTTTCCACTTTTCATAGCCGGTAGGTGGTACTTTAAGTGGTTGACACAATCTAACTGCTCTTAAAGCGCTTTCGGCTAAAACCTTATAAAATTTTTGACCTGGTTTATTCATTCTTTCATGATCTAATATTTCAGACTTCATAATTGTACCATCTTTTTTCAACTGTAATTTTACTCTAACTAGTAAGTTTTGATCGTATGGTAAACCTAGCGGGACGCTCCAACAACCAAAAATTTGTGCTCTTAAAGCATCCTCCTCGGATAAAGTTAGTGCTGACGCAAAAGAGTTTTTTTGATTACTTTGAGTTATTTTATTGTTATCTTTTTGCTTAACCGCTTCAACTTCTTTTGCTTTATCTATCAAAGCTGCAATTTGATTAGTATCGATTATTTCTTTTTTTTCAAATTCTGAAGATTGTCTAATCTGGGGCTTTACTTCCTCGGGATTTTGTTTTTTTTTAATTAACTTTTTTTGTTCTTCTTTTTTATCTGGTAATGGAATTCTGTCTGGTTTTTCTTTTTCTTTAGCAGCCGGAGGCGCTTGTTCCGAAACTACTCTCTCTTCTTTTTTTTTTGTTTTCTCAATAATTTTTCTTGCTTTGGGGGCATAGGGTATGTTTGTTTTGTCCGAAATTTGAATTAATTCTACTGAGACGATTGGTGGAAGATCAACTGGTTCTCTAAGCATAAATGGAAAACTTAAAATTGTTATAATTATCATTAACGTATGAAATGTTATTGAATAAAACAAACTCTTTATCATATCTCATCCTAATTTTTATATGGTTCTGAAATCAAAGCTACTTTTGAAAAACCTGCTCCTGATAATGTACCCATAACTTCAAGCACCCTACCATAATTAATATTTTTGTCTCCTCTAACATAAATTCTTGTATCGGTTCTATTTTTTGCTATGGCCAAAAGTTTAGGTACCATTTTTTGATAAGTAACTTGATGTTCTTGAATATAAATTTCTCCTTTAGAATTAATGCTGATAGTTAGTGGTTCCTGATCATCCGGTAGAGAGTCTGCAGCGGACTCTGGTAAATCAACTTGAACGCCTACGGTTAACAAAGGAGCAGTGACCATAAAAATAATTAGAAGGACCAGCATTACATCTACGAATGGTGTAACATTAATTTCACTCATTGGTTCATTTCTTGAGCGATTTATTTTAAATGCCATTGCTAAATTATTGATAAAAATCTTTTTGAAAAATTTTCAATTTTTGAAAAATATCTTCTAGAGTCACTATTAAATTTATTGTACGCCACAACTGCAGGTATTGCAGCTAAAAGACCTAATGCAGTTGCAAATAGAGCTTCGGCAATACCAGGAGCAACTATCGCTAAACTAGTATTTCTTGAAATAGCAATTGATTGAAAAGAGTTCATTATTCCCCATACTGTTCCAAACAAACCAATGAAAGGTGCTGTTGAACCAATGGTAGCTAAAAAAGTAAAATTTTTCTCTACTTTTTTTACTTCATTGTCAGTAGCAATTTCTAGTATTCTTTCAACTCTAGCTGTTTGTATAGCCGAAGACTGTCTTTTAGTTTTAATTAATTCATTCATTGCAGCTTTAAATATTAAAGTTGCAGGGTCTTTAGTATTTACTGGAAGATTGCTGTTAAAGCTTTCAGCAGACTTTGCTTTCCAAAATTTTTTTTCAAAGTCCTCAGTAGATTTATTTATTGATTTAAACAGTTTAAATTTATCAAATATCAATGCCCAAGAAAAAATTGAGCAAGCTATTAATAAAATAATTACAAATTTTACGACGAAGTCAGCCCTCAAAAATAAACTCCATAACGAAAAGTCCGAAGCACCACCTAGGCCTACAACTTGTGAAGCTATATCTTGTTCCATTGGATTTAATTACTTTTAGAATGTGTCATGAATTTGGCGCTTTTTGATTAATTAATGCTTAATTATTATCTTTTAATCTTGTCTCATTAAAAAATCTAGCTATTAAAATAGCATCAGATTTATTTACATCTTTTTTTTTAGTCAATTGATCAGCAATTGATGGATACATTTCTATGACTTTGGTTCTACTTGAGTCTTTGGATGAATTAATTAACTCAAAATATTTTTTCCATTTTGAAGGTCTTACAAAAAAAATAGGTAAATCAAGTGCTGCACAAACTCCCTTTATAGCGCCAAAGGTTTGTCCAAAATTAAACATACTAGTAACTCCTTGTCCAGGCATTGCGTTAACTTGCTCGACTACAACTGATATCTCTACATTATTCTTAATGTTACTCTTAAGAATATTTACCAATTGTGCGTTATTTAATTGCTTTTTGTTTTTTTTACCTTCAGCCATCACAGGCATATCAAAAATTTTGATAACTTTATTATTTTCTAAAATGGCTATCGCACCGCTTAACCCAGGATCTATTCCAATTATTATCATCTCAATTTTCTAAATTTACATTAGTATAAATATTTTGCACATCGTCTAGTTCCTCTAGCGAACTCAAGACTTCTATCATTTTTTTAGTTTGATCTTTATTTAAATTTAAATAATTATGTGCTCTCCACTCTATAGCTGAATAAGTAAAATTATCTATTTTCTTCTCTAAAAGTGTTTTAATTCTATAAAAATCCTCCTTTTTGGTAATAATTTCATATATTTTCTCGATTGTATTACAATCTTTCGCCCCAGCATTAATAGCAATCTCAAACGCCTCGTTCTCACTAATCTTATCTTTTTCTAAATGGATTACTCCACAATTATTAAACATATGAGCTGTAGAACCTGTCTCTCCTAATCTGCCTCCATTTTTTTGTAGTATTGTTCTAATACTAGACGCTGATCTATTCTTATTATCTGTCAAAGTCTCAATAATAAAAGCTGTGTTAAAAGGACCAAAGCCCTCGTATCTTAAACTTTCGTAATTTTTTTCTTTTGAAATTTGTGACTTATCTATCGCTCTTTTAATGTTCTCTTTAGGCATATTAGCCTGTTTTGCAGCTTGCACTGCTGCTCTTAACCTGGGATTTGTTTCAGGACTCCTATCTCCAAGCTTAGCGGCCACAGTAATTTCCCTTGAAAGTTTTGAAAAAATTCTAGACCTTTCTTTATCCGCTCTACCTTTTTTATGTTTTATTCCAGCCCAATGAGAGTGTCCTGCCATAACTATTTTTCTAAAGTGCCACCAACAATTAATCTTGAAACCCTATTTGCAAGGCCTGTATTCTCATCGGCCTCTACTATTACTCCTGAGATCGTTCCCTCTCCATCTGAAGGAAAATGTTTAAGTGCATCTTTATCTTTAAAAAATCTTTTTAGTGAATTTTCTTTGTTCATTCCTATGACTGAATTATAGTCTCCGCACATACCAATGTCAGTTTGATAAGCTGTTCCTTTGTCAAGAACTCTAGTATCTGCAGTTGGTACATGAGTATGTGTTCCAACGACACAAGTTGTTGATCCATCTAAAAAATGAGCAATAGCCATTTTCTCACTAGTTATCTCGCCATGAAAATCAACTATGGAAAAATCAACGTTCTTTTTTAAAATAATTTTTTTCATAATTTCTTTTGCAGTCTTAAAAACGTCTTCACTTTTTTTCATAAAAACATTTCCCATTAAATTAACAACACCAATTTTAAATTTTTTATCTTTTGAAAAATAAATACCAAATCCTTTGCCTGGAGAGGCTTCAACTAAATTAGCCGGTCTCAGAAGTCTATTTTCCTCGTCAATATATTTCGTTGTTTCTTCTTTGTCCCATATGTGATTACCAGACGTTATAACATCTACCCCTAAAGAAAAAAATTCTTCTGCTATTTCTTTTGTAATTCCTTTACCATCATCAGCAGCGTTTTCTCCATTAATAACAGAAAAATCAATTTGATACTTTTTAATAATCTGAGAGAGATTTTTCTTTATAGCTTTTCTTCCTGATAAAGCCATTACATCTCCAAGAACTAAAATTCTCATTTAATTAACCCCTTTTCTGTTATAATGAAATCAAGTTTGTAATCTTTATTATTAGCTGGTAGACCGTGATGTTTCTGAAAAGAAAATGCAATTCCAATTGCTAAACATTTATTATTTATTCTTTTTAATTTATTAAGATATCTATCGTAAAAACCTTTCCCGTAACCTAACCTGTTTTTTTTATTATCAAATGCTAAAATCGGTACTAATATTATATCTGGTATTCTAATTCTTGACTTAATAGGCTCAGGTATACCTAAATGATTAACTTTGAGAACATCATTTTTGCTCCATTTATAAAAATCCATTGAACAATCTTTTTTTATAATTGGCAGAAGAAAATTAAAAGTTTTAAAAAACTTTATTTGCATTATTTGCATTATATCTAACTCATAAGAAATCGGATGATATATTGAAATATTTTTTTTTTTGTTTTTATATTGTTTTATTATTTCTATAAGGGGTTTAAAGAAGCTAAAATTAATCTTAGAATATTTTTTTTTTCTAATTAAGTAAAATTTTTTTCTAATTTGGTCCTTTTTCATTTACTGAATTTTAGACAAAGATTCAGTATTAGAAATTATCTTTTCTAGAGACTGAGTTGTCTTATCCAACATTGCCTCGTAGAGATTATTGTTTTCATCTATTGTTTTTTTAAATTCGTCTAATTTTTTATTAAGCATAATAATTTCCTCATCTTTATCCTTTTTGTACTCGATTGCTAAGGATCTTATTTCTTTAAATTTACTTGAAATTTCATCTAATTTGAATTTTTGATTAGCTACTTTTTGTTTCAAATCAAAATATTCATCGATCAATTTTATTGTTGTAATTAATAGAAGCTTGTTTTCGCCAATATTACCGAGCTTTTCTTTTAATTCTGAATATTTTTTATCTAAGAATTTTGTTAGTTTTTTTAATGATTCTTCCTGTCCATCATCACAAGAGAGTAAATAGTCTTTATTGTTAAATTTGATATTTACATTTGCCATTTTTCTATATCTGAAACCAAATTTTCAGTTTCTTGAGTTAGTTCATCAATCTCTTTATTAAAATTTTCTTCAATTTCTATTTTTTTCTTAACTTCTAGTTGTAATTTTTTTATTTTGTCCTTCAAATATTTATGCTCTCTCATTAAATCAAAATTTTTTTTCTCCATCTCAAGTTTTTGTCGTAATATTTCCTCTCTTTCAGTTTTAATTTTTTCAACTTCATAATTCGGCTGTGAATAAGTTAAGGACAATGAATTCAACTTTTCTATTAGTCCAATAAGATTTTTTTCTTTTTTTTCTATCAAGCTCATAAATTATCATATCATAATATTGATATACTTAGTTTAAGTCTATATAGGTTATTAAAAGTGAGCGTAAATTTAAATCAATTATCAAATGCAGTAAGATTTTTATCAATCGACGCTGTGCAAAAAGCAAATTCTGGCCATCCAGGCATGCCTATGGGCATGGCAGACGTTGCTACAGTTTTATTTAAATACCACCTGAGGTTTAATCCAAAAAATCCTGAATGGATCAATAGAGATAGATTTGTTTTATCTGCTGGCCATGGTTCCATGTTGCTATATTCTTTGCTTCACTTAACAGGATATGAAAGTATTTCTATTGAGGATATAAAAAATTTCAGACAATTAAATTCAATATGCGCAGGCCACCCCGAGTATAAAAAAGGAACTGGAATAGAAACTACAACTGGACCTCTAGGTCAAGGCTTAGGAAACGCTGTAGGTATGGCAATAGCCGAAGAAATTTACAGAAAAAAATTTGGTTCATCAATAATTAATAATAAAACATATGTTATAGCAAGCGATGGAGATCTTATGGAAGGCATTAGTCATGAAGCGATGAGTCTTGCAGGGCATTTGAAACTAAAAAATTTGATAGTCTTTTTTGACAATAATAAGATATCTATAGATGGCCCTACTTCCTTAAGTGTCTCGGATAACTATAAAAAAAGATTTGAGTCGTATAATTGGAATTTTTTGGAGGTAAATGGTCACAATGAAAAACAAATATCAAAAGCGATTTCTAAAGCAGCTAAATCCAATAAACCTACAATAATTTCTTGCAAAACTGTAATTGGCTTTGGATCACCTAATAAATCTGGAAAAGCAACTTCTCATGGCTCTCCATTGGGAGATGAAGAAATTACATTAGTTAGAAAAAAACTCAAATGGAGTGATAAACCGTTTGAAATTCCACAAGAAGTTTTAAATGAGTGGAAAAAGATTGGTAAAAAAGGTGAGCTGTTAGAAAAAAAGTGGCAAGAGGCTATCAATAAAAAAAGCCCTAAGACTAGAGAAGATCTAAAAAAAAATTATTTAAATTTAGATTTGAGAAAATTAGAAAGCTTAATTGAGGAAGAAAAAAATAAATATTTCAGCTCAAAACCAAATTTAGCTACGAGACAGTGTTCGATGGCTACAATTGAAAGTATTTCTGACCTGCTTCCACAACTTATAGGCGGTTCGGCTGATTTAAGTGGGTCTAATAATACAAAAACTAAAAATTCTAAAATTATAAATTCAAAAAATTTTGATGGCAATTATATACATTATGGCGTTAGAGAACACGGCATGTCTGCAGTAATGAATGGTCTGGCTCTTTATGGAGGGTTGATACCATATGGAGGAACTTTCTTAATTTTTTCTGACTACAGCAAACCCTCTATAAGATTATCTGCATTGATGGGTCTTAAAGTAATATATATTTTTTCTCATGACTCCATTGGATTAGGAGAAGATGGTCCAACTCATCAACCTATTGAGCAACTTACTGGACTTAGAGCGATACCAAATTTAAATGTTTTTAGGCCTGCGGACATCAATGAAACTTTAGAGTGTTGGGAAATAGCTCTCAAAAGTAATGAAAATCCTAGTGCGATTGCTTTATCAAGGCAAAAAGTTCCTTATATAAACCCAAACAATACCAAAGAAAATAAATGTGAAAAAGGTGCATACGTAGTTAATATTACATCACATGAAAGCAGCGTAACAATAGTCGCGTCTGGCACTGAAGTTGAACTGGCCTTGAAAGTTCAAGATAAATTAAAAGAAAATAATATTCATTCAAAAGTAGTTTCAATGCCTTGTATGGAACTTTTTGATAAACAATCAGAAGATTATCGTAATGATGTTATCGAACAAAATAATCTTATTGTTACATTAGAAGCTGGGAGTGTTGTGTCATGGCAAAAATATATAAAAAACAAAGGAATGAACATAGGCATAGATCAGTTTGGAGAAAGTGCGCCTTATAAAGACGTGTATAATCGTTTTGGTTTATCAGAAGACAAAATTACTGATTTCATTCAAAAAAAATTGAGAGAATAACTCAAACTATGGATAAAATAAATTTTTTTCCTGACGATTTGAATATTCAAAGTCAAAAGATAATTTTGAGATTAGATTTCAATGTTCCTCTTAAAAATAAGAAAATAATAGATGATACTAGAATAATGTTGTGCCTACCTTTTATAAAAGAATTAATTGGTAAAAGAGCTAAAATAATAATTATTAGTCATCTTGGTCGACCCAAAGGAGTAAAAGACACATCGGTGTCTTTAGTTCCTGTATATAAATATCTTAAAGAAAAACTTGAAACTAATGTTTACTTTTACGTAGGAAATTTTGATGAAGAAGTAAAAGATAAATTTTCTCACTTAAAAGAAGGAGATGTTATATTAATTGAAAATATTAGATATTTTAAAGAGGAAACAGATGACGATGAAAATTTTTCTAAAAAATTAGCTTCTCTTGGAGATATTTATGTAAATGATGCTTTTTCATGTTCACATAGAAAACAATCATCAATTCATAAAATAACTAAATTTATAAACAAAAAATTTGCTGGACCACTTTTGAAAAAAGAACTTGATGCTATAAACGTGATTATAAATAATAAGAGAGAGCCAGTAACATGTATCATTGGTGGTTCAAAGATTTCAACTAAAATAAATGTCATTACAAAACTTATTGAGAGAATTAATAATTTTGTCATCGTTGGAGCAATGGCAAATAACTTTTTTATTTATAAAAATTTTAATGTTGGTAAATCTTTAATTGAGAGCAATTCTAAAGAAGTTGTAGAGAAAATTTATGATAAGGCAAAAAAAAATAATTGTAAAATAATAATTCCTGAGGATTGTGTGGTCGGTACCAGCTTTGAAGGGGGTGGAGTAAATAAAAATTTAGATCAGATTACAAAAAATGAAATTATTTTAGATATAGGACCTAATTCAATAAAAAAAATTAAACAAATAATTGATCAATCTAGAACAGTATTATGGAACGGGCCTGCTGGTTATTTTGAAAATAAAAATTTTTTGAATGGAACTATGTCTATAGCTGAAGCTATTTCAAAAAATACTAATGAAAAAACTTTGATTTCAGTTCTTGGTGGGGGAGATACTTTGGCTGCGATTAGTAGAAGTAAAAAAAAACTTTCTTTTTCTCACTTATCAACAGCGGGAGGAGCATTTTTAGAGTACTTAGAAGGAAAAGACTTGCCTGGCCTTAGTGTTTTAAAATAAATAATCTCTTATGAGCTTAAATGTTATAGCAAAAAAAATTTGTGTAAAAGGCAAAGGTATTTTGGCTGCAGATGAAAGTACAGGCACAATAGCAAAAAGATTTAAAAGTATAAATGTTGAAAATCTAGAAAAAAATAGACTAAGTTTCCGTCAAACACTGT
This sequence comes from uncultured Pelagibacteraceae bacterium, assembly GCA_902628815.1. GTDB lineage: Bacteria > Pseudomonadota > Alphaproteobacteria > Pelagibacterales > Pelagibacteraceae > Pelagilacustribacter. The sequence goes on along the minus strand of CACOOK010000003.1, from coordinate 59,282 downwards.
TTAATTCTAGCGCTATGAAAGATTTTATAGGTGGAGTAATTTTATTCGATGAAACTATAAGACAAAAGACAACTTTGGGACCGACTATCCCTGAATTAATTTCAAGACACGGCGCTGTTCCTGGAATAAAAGTAGATAAAGGAGCTAAACTTCTAGCAGGATCGGAAGGTGAAACGATTACAGAGGGTTTAGATGGATTAAGAGAAAGACTAAAGGAATATTATGATTTAGGTGCAAGATTTACTAAATGGAGAGCTGTATATAAAATTGGAGAAAAATTTCCGTCACCAAATTCGATTAAATCCAATGCACATGCATTAGCTAGATATGCTGCACTAGTGCAAGAGGCAAAAATGGTTCCAATAGTTGAGCCAGAAGTTTTGATGGATGGTTCACATAATATCGATAAATGTTTTACAGTCACAACTGATGTTTTAAATGAATGCTATAATGAACTAGTGAACCATCAAGTTGATTTAAAAGGAACAATTTTAAAACCTAATATGATAGTTCCTGGCTCTGATTGTAAAGACCAGTCTAGCACAGAAGAAATTGCAAAAAAAACTTTAGATTGTTTAAAAAAAAATGTTCCAAGTGAAGTTCCCGGTATAGCTTTTTTGTCGGGAGGACAAACAGAAATTGAATCGAGTAAGAATTTAAATGAAATTAATAAAATCAATGATTCTAATTTCTTAATTACTTTTTCTTACGGCAGAGGATTACAAGCGAGTGCATTAAAAGAATTCGGAAAAAATCAAAATAATCTTGAAAATATTCAGAAAGCCTTCAATCACAGAGCCAAAATGAATAGCTTATCTTCAAAAGGAGAATGGTCTGAGGACTTAGAATCAAGAAAAGAGTCAGCTGCTTAATCACTTTGAAGAGATTTGTATATTTAATTTCACCATCAAAAGTAAACAAAAGCTTTTATAAAAATTTAGATAAAGTCTTATCATTTAATAATGTAGAATTCTTTCAGTTGAGATTAAAAAAAATTGGTATTGATAAATTAATTAAAATTGCAAAAAAAGTAAAAAAAATTACTAAAAAACACAAAGTAAAATTTATTTTAAATGACAATTTTTTTATAGCAAATTTGATTAATGCAGATGGCTGTCATATGGGTCAACTTGATGGGTCTTTCAAGCTTGCGAGAAAAAAACTTAAAAATAAAATCTTGGGGATTACCTGTCACAATTCAAAAACACTAGTAAAAAATGCTATTGAAAACAAAGCAAATTATATTGCTCTTGGATCGTTTTTTAAATCAAAGCTGAAACCTCATGCAAAAAAAGGAGGCTTGAATGTTTTAAGATGGTCGAAAAAGAACATTAAAAAGCCGATTGTCGTAATTGGGGGAATAAATAATTTAAACTACAAAAAATTGCTAAAAGCGGGAGCAAAATATATTGCAATATCAAGTTATATTTGGGATAACCCAAAACTTAAACCAGAATTGGCAATAAAAAATATAAAATGAAAATATCTGCAAATGAAATAAAACCCGGGATGATAATTGAACATAAAAATGATTATTGGAATGTTTTAAAAACTCAACACGTTAAACCAGGTAAAGGTGGTGCTTTTAATCAAGTAGAGCTTAAAAGTGTTTTGAAGGGAACAAAACTTAATGAAAGATTTAGATCAAATGAAACAATAGAAAAAGCAGAGGTTGACGAAAAAAAATTTAATTTTTTATATATAGATGGTAATAATTGCTATTTTATGGATAATTCCAACTTCGAGCAAGTTGAAATCCCAAAATCAATTACTGGAGAACAGTACAAGCTTTTAAAAGAGAATTTGGAGGTAACTATTTTTTTCATGGAGGAAAAACCCATTTCTATGGAATTGCCAAATAATATAGAATGTAAAATAGAAAATACCGATGCGGCAATAAAAAATCAGACTGCATCTTCGTCATATAAACCTGCATTATTAGATTGCGGAATAAAAATTAATGTTCCGCCTTTTGTTGAGGTTGGAGAAAAAGTAATAATTGACACTAGAACTTTAGAATATGTAAAAAGAGTGAACTAATGAGGTTGAACTCTCCACAAATCAACTTAATAATTAAAGCTTGTATGAAAGCCTCTAGACCGCTGATTAGAGATTTCGGTGAAATTGAGAACTTGCAAGTTTCAGCTAAAGCGCCCGGTGATTTTGTTACCTCCGCAGACAAACGAACTGAGCAAATTTTAATAGATGAATTACAAAAAGCAAATCCAGAATACGGAATTATTACCGAGGAAAGTGGAATAATAAATCATTCTAATTCAGAAAATAGATGGATAATTGATCCCATTGATGGAACAATGAATTTTTTAAATGGAGTTCCACAGTTTGCAATATCTGTAGGGTATGAAGAAAATAAAGAAATTAAATGTGGTGTCATATTTAATCCTATAACGAATGAAATGTTTTGTGCTGAAAAAGGTAGTGGAGCATTTTGTAATAATTCTAGAATTAGAGTTTCTAATAAAAAAAAAGTAGAGGACGCTTTATTAGTTACTGGCGGTCCAAAAAAAAATAGTAATATAAAAGATAAAATTTTTTCAGAGTATATAAGTGTTTCAAAAAGTGTTTCAAATGTAAGAAAATTTGGTAGCGCGGCTTTAGATTTAGCTTTTGTTGCTTCTGGAAGGTTTGATGGATATTGGCAAAGAGAACTAAATTATTGGGATGTGGCTGCAGGTACTATAATTGTAAAAGAAGCAGGGGGTTTTGTTAATTTTTTTGAGGAAGATAGGAACAATCATTTAAAGAAGAATATTATTGCAACCAATTCAAATATACATGAAAAATTGAGAGATTTAATTGAAAAAAAAGACATTGAATAAAAAATATTATTAATATAAAACTCCGTTCATGAAAAAAAACATACATCCGAAGTATCATAAGATTAAAGTTGTGATGACTGATGGCACTGAGTTCGAAACTCGATCAACTTGGGGTAAAGAGAACGATGTTTTAAAATTAGATATTGACCCTAAATCACATTTTGCCTGGACTGGTGGAGCTCAAAAGATATTAGATAAAGGAAGGGTAAGTAAATATAATAAAAAATTTAGCAACTTAAGATCAAAGAAACAATAACTTATGACTGAAGCGCCATTTATGCCAAAAGCTACAGCTGTTTGGCTTGTTGAAAACACCACGCTAACTTTTAAACAAATTGCTGAATTTTGTAACTTGCACGAATTAGAGGTTAAAGGTATAGCCGACGGAGACGTTGCTAAAGGTATAAAAGCTTACAACCCTATTTTAGCCGGTCAATTATCTCGCGATGAAATCGAAAAATGTTCAAATGATAAGACAAAAAAACTAAATCTATTAAAAAAACTTGAGAAAGTTGAAGTTAAGGAAAGAAAAAAACCAAAATATACGCCTTTATCGAAAAGACAAGATAGACCTGACGCGATTTTATGGTTGTGTAAAAATGCTTCTGAATTAACAGATGGGCAGATTTCTAAGCTTGTAGGGAGCACTAAAGGAACGGTTTCTTTAATAAGAAAAAGAAGTTATTGGAACTTTTCAAACTTGAAGCCCCGAGACCCTGTCATTTTAGCTTTATGTACTCAAGAAGCCTTTCAAAAAAGTTTAGATAAGGCCAAAAGAAGAATAGAAAGAGAAAAAAAAGCTAGGTTAAGGGAGGAAAAGAAGGCTCAAGCAGCTTCTCTATAGACAAATAATATGGCAAATGATAACTACCAATAAAATTAACTGGAGGTTTTTATTAAAATAGACGTAAAAGATAACAATGTAGAGCAAGCTATAAGAGTATTAAAAAGAAAACTACAAAAAGAAGGTTTTTTTAAAGTAATGAAAATGAAAAGTACTTATGAAAAACCGTCTGAAAAAAAAAAGAGAGTTCAAACAGAAAATTTGAAAAGAATAAAAAAACTCCAAAAATTAAAAAATAGATATTAGTAATAAAATGAGAGGATTAAAGATGCCATCAGGTAAACTTAAATGGTTTAATGCCAAAAAGGGTTATGGATTCATAACTGATGATGTAACAAAAAAAGATATTTTTCTACATGTTTCAGCTTTAGAAGATTCAAAACTAAGAGTGTTGAAAGAAGATCAAAAAATAATTTACGATATTAAAGAAGAAAAAAATAAACTTCAGGCCATAAATATTAAAAAAAAATAGTTTATCGCGGGGTGGAGCAGTCTGGTAGCTCGTCAGGCTCATAACCTGAAGGTCGCTGGTTCAAATCCAGCCCCCGCAACCAAAGAAATTATAATTTAAATTTCGATTTTTTACTATCCTTCAGAAAACCTCTTACAGTTTCTAAAGTCATAGTTTTAAAACTTTTACCGAATGCACTAATTTGATTTATTACTTTGGGTGGCATTGTAATTATATTACAATTCAATTGTCTTACTTGCGTAAAATTGTATGCTTCTCTTGTGCTTGCCCAAAGAATTTCTATATTTTTATTTTTCTTTGTAAGTAAGATGCTTTTTTTGAATATTGGAACAGGATCTTTGCCTTTGTCAGCCATTCTACCAGCAAATATAGAAATGATAGATTTTGTTTTTTTATTTAAATTTTTATAAATCTTTTTAGTCTGTTCAAATGTATAAACTGCAGTTATATTAAGCTTTATTCCTTTATCACTTAACTCCTTAATTACTGGACCGGTAAAAGTACCTTTAGAGTTGATTACTGGTATTTTTACATAAACGTTTTTACCCCAAGAATTGATTTCATAGGCCTGTTTAAGCATATCTTTAGGGTTATCTGCGAATACCTCAAAAGATATTGGTTTTTTTTTACAAATTTTTAGGATTTTAAGAGAGTAGTCTTTATAATTTTTAGCTCCAGCCAATCTCATTAAACTCGGATTAGTAGTAAAACCATCAACCAAAGATTTATTATTAAAAAACTTGATTGTCTTATAATCAGCTATATCACAGAATATTTTTGTTTTCATTAATCTAAATTTTTAACAATATCTTCTGTCATTTTTTTTGCATCAGCAAATAACATCAAGGTATTATCTTTGTAAAATAATTCATTATCAATACCAGCGTATCCTGGTGACAAACTTCTCTTTACAAACAAAACTGACTTGCATTTTTCTACATCAAGCACTGGCATACCAAAAATTGGGCTTTTGGGATCAGTTTTAGCAACAGGATTAGTTACATCATTTGCTCCAATAACAAACGCCACGTCGGAATTAGCGAAATCGTTATTAATATCTTCTAGTTCAAACACTTCATCATAAGGGACATTTGCCTCTGCTAATAAGACGTTCATGTGACCGGGCATTCTGCCTGCGACTGGATGTATTGCATAAGTAACTTTGATATCGTTTTTTTTAAGTTTATCTACCATCTCTCTAAGCGCGTGCTGAGCTTGTGCAACAGCCATACCATAACCAGGAACTATTATAACTGATGAGGCATTTTTCATTAAGAAAGCTGCATCTTCAGCATTTCCACTTTTAACAGGTTTTTGATCTTGGTTCTTTTTTTTCTCATCAGCAGAACTGTCTGCTCCAAATCCACCGAGAATTACACTTACAAAAGATCTGTTCATTGCCTTACACATTATATATGAGAGTATTGCTCCAGAGGATCCCACAAGGGCACCCGTTATTATTAAAGCAGTATTTTCTAATGTAAAACCTATTCCTGCAGCCGCCCAACCAGAGTAAGAATTAAGCATTGATATAACTACTGGCATATCTGCTCCACCTATAGGTATAATTAACAGAATGCCTACAAGAAAAGAGATAAAAACTACTGTCCAAAAAATATTTGCCGACTGTGTTTTGCATAAATAAAAAATCAGAACAAAAATTCCTATTCCAAGTATTAAATTCAATAGGTGTTGACCACTGAATATAATAGGAGAGCCAGACATTATCCCTCTTAACTTTAAAAAAGCTATTATCGATCCAGAAAAAGTGATTGCTCCAACTGCTGCGCCAATCGACATTTCTATAAGACTTGCCAATTTAATATTTCCTAAAAATCCTAAATTAAAAGCCTCAGGATTTAAAAAGGCTGCAATTGCAACAAATACAGCTGCCAGGCCGACTAAACTATGAAAACCGGCAACTAACTCTGGCATTGCAGTCATTGGAATTTTAAAGGCTATAAAAGCTCCAATTGATCCTCCTATTAATAAAAAAATTATTACGTAAACCAAAGAATTAGAAAAGTTACCTATTGATAAAAATGTTACGACTATTGCAATGATCATTCCAGCAATTCCAAAATAATTTCCTTGTCTCGATGTATCTGGAGATGATAATCCTCTTAATGCAAGAATAAATAGTATTCCTGATACCAAATAAAAAACTGCCGATAAATTTGCAGATATCATTTCTTTTTAACTTTCTTTTTTTTATACATTTGAAGCATTCTATGAGTCACTAAAAAGCCACCAAATATGTTTATTGCTGCTAAAATTATTGCTATAAATCCGAAAGTACTTGATGTTTCAAAAACATTTTCTGATGTCCCAGCTAGCGCCGCGATTATGGCACCGACGATAATTACAGATGAAATAGCATTCGTCACAGACATTAAAGGTGTATGAAGCGATGGTGTTACACTCCAAACAACGTAGTAGCCAACAAAAATTGACAAAATAAATATACTTAATCTAAATATGAACGGATCTATTTCCATAATTAAACCTCTTTTAACAAAGATTTTTGTATAATTTCATCTTCTAAATTAATATTAAAATCTTTCTTTTCTCTGCTGTATAAATTTCGTATAAAGCTAAATAAGTTTTTAGCATAAAGACTTGAGGCTGTAAGGGGTAAGCTGTTCATTAAACTTTTCACACCAATAATCTTAATTCCTGAAACTGAATTAATTTTTCCTGCTTCTGAGAAAGCAGAGTTCCCTCCTTGTTCTGCTGCCAAATCATAAATAATGGAACCTGGTCTCATTAGCTTTACTAATTCTTCTGTCAAAATTCTTGGTGCAGGCTTCCCAGGTATAAGTGCAGTGCATATAACTATATCATTTTTTTTTAGTGCTTCCCTCATCATTTCTGCTTGTTTTTTTTTATAGTCTTCTGAAGCTTCTTTTGCATATCCTCCAGCAGTTTCCATATCTTCGTTTTGCTCGACAGTTAAAAACTTTCCACCTAAACTTTCAACCTGTTCTTTTGAAGCCGCTCTGACATCTGTTGCAGAAACTATGGCTCCTAATCGTTTTGCAGTGGCAATTGCTTGTAAACCTGCTACACCTGCTCCAATCACCAGAACTTTAGCAGCAGGTACGGTCCCCGCTGCTGTCATCATCATAGGTACAGCTTTTTCAAATTCAGCCACACAATCAACCACTGCTCTATAACCTGCTAAGTTTGATTGTGAAGATAACACATCCATCGATTGAGCTCTTGTAATACGAGGTAATAGTTCAAGTGAAAAAATTTTAATCTTTTTATTAATCATTTCATTAATTTGATTTTTGTTTTTTGATGGATTCAACATTCCAATTAAAATTGTATTTTCTTTTAAAATATTGATCTCATTATCTATGGGACAATTAACTTTTATAATCAAATTACTTGTTTCCGAAACTTCATCGGCAGAGTTCTTGATTTCAACTCCAACATTTTTATATTCTGTATCATCAATACCTAAATGAGTTGCATAATTTTTTTCAATACATACTTGTAACCCCAGCCCAATTATATTTTTAGCTGTTTCGGGAGTGACTGAAACTCTTTTTTCTAATGTCAAATCTTCTTTAATTGAACCAACTACCATTTTATTAATTTATTTGATTTTAAAGTAAAGTAATAGCTAAAATAACTAAAACAGCTATCACTGCTACTGTTCCCCATAATACAAATTTGGTAAAACCATTGTAAGTTTTTTTGAAATCATTTTCGCTCATAATTAACCTTGGCGAGCTTTAAACCTAGGATTTTTTTTATTAATTACGTATAGTTTTCCTCTTCGCTTAACTAATTTTGAGTTAAGATCTCTTTTTTTTAATGACTTTAGTGAACTAGCTATTTTCATAATTTTAAGCCTGGCAACGTCCTACTCTTCCATATCTTAAGACAAAGTACCATCGGCGCTGAAGGACTTAACTTCCGAGTTCGGAATGGGATCGGGTGTAACCCCTTCGCAATAATTACCAGGCAGAGTTTTATAGTATTTTTAATCTAAATTGTAAATACCTATTATTTAAACAAGATCAATAACTTATTGGTCTAAATAAAACGGATCTTTGAATAATGTTTCATCAAATTTTTTTTTATTTAAGTCTATTTTTTTTGAAAAATATTCACTTATAACTTCCTTATTAAAATCTAACTTTTTTGTATATCTGATTTCTTTTGATTTATCTTGCTTAACTGATTTCATTTCAAAAATTAATTTACTTTTAATTCTCTCTACTATTGATAAGAAAGCTGATTTGACAGTTGACATAGAATAAATAAAAGAATCATTTTTTAAATTTGATAATGCATGATAAAGAATTGATCCATTGTCTAGACCTTCAGATATAAAATGTATTGTAGCTCCAACTAAGTGAGGATTATTGTCATACAAGGCCCAGAAATTACAATCGCTTCCCCTGTAAAATGGAGATATTCCCATATGAATATTAATAGCATTATTTTTAATTAGAAATTTTATCAAGTCTCCCTTTAAATAACTTGAGCCAAAAACTATGTATACATCACTATTTAAAAATTTGGAAAAATCTATCAATGAAATATTATTTATCTTCCCCGATCTAATTTTCAAAATCTCTACATTATTACTGTAAGTAGAAAAATTTTCATGACCAAATATAACACGCTGAGCTTTACTTACTTTTCTAAAATAATCGACTACCAAATTTTCCTTTGTATCTACCTTTTGCGATTTTTTATCTAAATCTATAAAACTTTCTTGTATTACAAAAATTTGCTCAAAATTTTTAGCTAGTAAATTTATCAAATAATTGTGTCTTATATCATTTGCAGTAATTAACGTAACCTTCATAAATTTATTCTTCTTAAAATATTTATATGATCTTCTCTAGCTATTTCAAATTTTGAATTATTAATTCTTTTCATTTTTTTTTCTTTTTCAATTAGCATGCTATCTTTAAATGCAAGCTTGATCCCTAAATTATCGAGTACTTTTAAAGTATCTTGATTATAACTACCAAAAGGATGGGAAGCTGTTTGAATATAATTCGAGGATTTGTTCAATATTTCACTCAAAAAAAGTTTATTTTTTGAATAATCTTCTAATTGGTCTTGATAAGATAATTTTTCCTTTTTAGTGTGATGGTAGTGAGAATGTAATCCAATGGAATGACCAAGCTTATCTAGCTTAATAATATCTTTTTTTTCAAAAAATAAGTTTTTGTAATTATCCTCCGGTACAAAGTTTTTTTTCTTCATCAAATCAAGCATAACTTTCTCATAGTTTTCCTCTCTAAGATACTCATCTCTAACTAACCTAAATTTTAAATCATCGTGAGTATAAAAAGGGTATCTTTTTTTTCTTTCATTAATAATATCTCTTTTCTCGATAAAAAAATTTTCAAAGTTTTTGTCTAATGATTTAAAAAAATCTTTATAAAATCTATTTATATCTTTGTAGCAATTGGTTCTAAAAAATCGAAAAATTTCTAAATTGTCTGGTTTATCTTCAAACATAGAAGTATAAACAAAAAAGAAACTTTTTATTTTTAAATCTTCAAGAATTGGAAGAGCAACATCAATTTGGCACTTAATTGCATCATCAAAAGTTAAACATACCTCGTTCTCTTTAATTTTACCTTTGTGATATTTTTCAAAGAAATCTTCAGAATTTAAAATATTTTTTTTTCCAATAAAATCTATTATTTTGTAGAACTCATCATTAGAGATCGATCCTTGGCTTTTCATATGATTTTTTGAGTCATGAAAATGGTGAAAAACTATACCGTGAAAAAAATTATTTTTTTTAGTTAAATACATTTTAAAAATTTTTAAATCTATAATGGTGGGACTTGTAGGTTACGCTCCTACTACCTCTCGCATGTCAAGCGAGCACTCTACTATTGAGCTAAAGTCCCATAATTTCGAGATCTTAAATTTAATATTTCAAAATTAAGATATATAAAATTTAAAAAAAACATCCTTTTATTTTTTTTAATATAAGTTTAAGTGCAATTTTAACAATTAATATTCTTACAGATATTAAGTTGAATTTGGAATACTTATTTTTGTTAATTTTAAGCCATCTATATAATTCTGTTAAGTATAAATCTAATCTAGAAGATGATAAATTTTTGGAATGATGTTTATAACAAGCTAGAGGCTTATTTAATGAAAAAATGTAGTACTTTAATGATAAATTTAAAAAAAAATCAAAATCACCAATAATCTGATAATTAGAGTTAAATTTATGTTTTTTAAAAATATTTTTCTCAATCATACATGTGAGAATTCCGATTTTGTAATTTGATAATAGTGCTTTGGTGATATTACCAAAAGGAAGATTGTTTGTATAATTCAAATACGTTTTTTGATCAGTAAGATTTTTTATAAAAAATTTTGAATACAAAATCTTGCACTTTTTATTCTTAAAATATTTTATTTGATATTTAAGTTTATTTCTGTGCCATGTATCGTCTGTATCCAAGAAACATATGTAAGCCCCTTTAGTTTTTTTTATTGCTTCGTTTCTTGCGGCATAAAGCTTCAAAAATTTTTTCGATTTAAAGTATTTAAATCTTTTATCTTTGAAGCTTTTAAAAATTTTTTTGCTATTGTCTAAAGACCTATTGTCATAAAATATTAACTCCCAATTTTTAAATGATTGTTTGATAACTGAATTTAAACTTTCGGACAAAAATCTCTCGCCATTATGGCAATTCATAATTATACTTACATAATGCTTTCTATTTTTCATAATGTTGAATTGTTTTGTTTAAGCCATTGTCCAAAGAAACCTTTGAACTCCAATTATAGAATTTCTTAATTTTATTTAAATTAGGCGTATAACTTAATACTTCATCTTTTCTCATTTTAATTTTACCAAACAAAGGTTTACCTTTATTTATTTTTTTTTGGATTTTCTGAATCAAGGCTCTAATTTTAATTTTTTTTCCACTACCAACATTGAAAATTTGGTTAAAAGCTTTTTTTTTACCAATTATTATCAAAAATAAATCAATTAAATCGTTTATATAAAGAAAATCCCTAATTTGATTACCTTCTGTACAAGGAAAATTCTTATCACTTAAAAATTTATTAATAACCATAGGAACTAATCGATCGACTGTCTGATAAGGACCATAAATTTGGTAAAGTCTTAATATGGTGAATGGTAATTTGTAATTTTTCCCGTTTTTCTTCAAGAACTCAGTAGCTTTTAGTTTTGATAAACCATAATTTCCAACTGGATTACAATTTAAGTTCTTTTCATTATGAGGAGTGCTTCTTGGACCATATTCTAGACTACTACCAACCTGAATAAAATTACTAATTTTTTTATACTTAAAGTAATTTATTAAATTAACACAACCATCTAAATGACTTTTTTTAGTTTTTTTAATATTAGAGTGGTTTATGTAGCCGCCAAGATTTATTACGTAATTTATATTTAAACCCTTTAATTTTTTCTTTAAGACTTTATAGTTAGAAATATCACAGATTAAATATTTAACTTTTTTTATTTTTTTTTTTTTTATAGGATATTTAGTTGAAATAGATAATAAATTAAATTGTTTCTTATCTAATTTTTTAAGTAAATGATAGCCAATAAAACCTGTTCCACCGACTACTAAAATATTTTTTTTCATTTAAAGCCTAAAGTTTTTTTTCCTTAACAAGCTTTTCTAAAATTTCTTTATCTCGAATAGTATCCATACATTGCCAATTTTTTAAATTTTTATATGCACCAAGTTTTTTAACTTTTGAAATCCTTTCCAAAGGCTGCCTCTCTAGCACTGTCATATCATTTTTTAAATATTTAAAAATTTTTGACTCCATGACAAAAAATCCTCCATTGATCCATCCTTCATCTAGTCTAGATTTTTCTTTAAAATATTTTACTTTATTTCCTGAAATTTTTATGCCTCCAAATCTTGCAGGAGGTCGCACAGCTGTAAGAGTTACGATATTTTTACTTTTTATATGAAAATTTAATAATTTTTTTAAATTAATGTTACAGAGACCATCTCCATAGGTAAGTAAAAATCTTTCGTCGCCTAGGTATTTTTTAAGCCTCTTAATTCTACCTCCGGTCATAGAATTTAAACCGGTAAAAACAACTTTAACGTTAGCAATATTTTTATTTTTTGAAAAATACCTTTTTATAACTTGGCTTTTAAAACCACTGGCAATTATGAATTCTTTGAATCCGTATTTTTGATAAAATTTTATTATTCTTACTATTATAGGGATACCCAGAATCTTTATCATCGGCTTTGGTATGGAGGAAGTATACTCTGATAACCTTGTGCCTCTTCCTCCAGCTAAAATAACTACTTTCATATTATTTATAAATCTAAAATTTTTTCGTACTGTTTAATTTGTGATAAAGTCAAATTTTGTTTATTATTTTTTTTTGAGTAAAAAAATTTATACCACTCTGCTACCATCTTGACTGTTTGTGTAAAATTCATAGCACATCTCCAACCGAGTAATTTTTTAGCTTTTTTTGAATTTAATTTTAATAAATTAGACTCGAAATAATTATTATTATCTTTTTTAATTTCCCATGAAACTTTTTTCCAATAAATATTCATAGTCTTTACGAGTTTTAAAACAGTATGATTAGATTTAGATGTGGGTCCAAAATTAAAATTTTCACCGTGTAATTTCTTTTTGTTTTTTAAATTTCTTGCCAAAACTATATAGCCCCAGATAGCATCAAGAACATGTTGCCATGGCCTTGTAGAATTTGGATTTCTTAAAAGTACTCTCTTATTTCTTGGCCAAGATTTCATACAATCAGGAATTAGTCTATCCTCAGACCAATCCCCTCCACCAATAACATTCCCAGCTCTAGCTACACCTATTGTTACATTTGATTTAAATTTGGGAAAAAACGAATTTATATAAGAATTGATAATAATCTCTGCAGATGCTTTAGAGGCGCTATAAGGATCTTTGCCACCTAATACATCACTCTCTTTGTACCCTCTTGAAATTTCTAAATTTTTGTAAACTTTATCACTAGTAATAATTACAGCTGCACAATTTTTATTCTTTAATTGCTTTAAGGCCTCTAAAACATTCAAAGTACCTATTATATTCGTCGTAATAGTTTTTACTGGAAACTCATAAGATTTTTTTACTAATGCCTCTGCTGCAAGATGAAAAACAAAATCAGGTTTTTCTTTTTTAAAAATTTTTTTAATTATAGTTAAATTTCTTAAATCTACAAAATGACTTTTTAAAGTGTTTTTTTTAAATTCTAAAGTTTTAAAGTGTGAAGGTTTGGTTGGTATGTTATTAGATATACCAACAATATTTGCTCCAAGTGAATTAAGCCAAGTTGTAAGCCAAGACCCTTTGAAACCTGTATGGCCAGTTATAATTATTTTTTTGCCTCTAAATACTCTAATAAGAGATTCCTTTTTTTTTTGAAATTTTTTCATAAAAAAATATTTTCTTTTTTTAGAGAAACCTTTTCAAATAAACTATTTTTGTATTTACTTAAATTTAAATTTTCTCTATTTGATTTTAATTTATCAACTGAATTTAGATATTTTGAAAATTGATCCTTATTGTTAAATAATTGATACATTTTTTTTGGAGCATTTATTTTCTTCAAGTAAATTGAGTCATATGAGTCAATTATTGGTAAAAGTAATTTGCAATTATATCCAAGCGCTTCTATCGTTGATCCCGTTGGGCCTGACGTAATCACATTTATTGTATCTTTAAAAATTTGATCTAGGTTGCCATCACAAAAAATAAGATTATCTTTAATGTTCAACTTATTAAGAAAAACATCCATTTTAAGAATTTTTGGTTTTTTAATATTGAAAATTAATAAAGGGTTTTTATTAATTGCATATTCTAACCATTTGATCAAATTAAGATTTATATCCAAAAATTCAGTTAATATTACGAGGTATCTAATTTTACTTCTTTTTATAAATTTTTTGTGAACATTCTGATATACAAAAGATGGGCCCACAGAAACTTTAAGACTCTTATTAAATTCTTTTCTTGGTTCAATATAAGCTTTACCTGATACAATAATTTTTTCAGGTATAACTTTGAACTTTTCCTCAAATTTAGTTGGCACTGTATTCATTAATTGTGGCAGATTAGTAAATCCTTGATATCCAAAGGTCTCTGTAGACTTAAAATACTTTCTAAAAGCATAATTCCAGCCTCTTTGTTCGTGATTTTCTAACCAGCATATTGCTTTTTTAATTTTAAATTTTTTAAGATATAAATTTTCTACGAATTTATAATTTATAAGACCTAACATCGTAGCGTTGAAATACTTAAAATTTGAAATTTCTTTGAATATAAAATCACTCAAATCAAATCTATTAAATTTTTTATACTTAACTCTAAATTTTCTAATTCTTATTGGATAACTAATAGCAAAGAATAAATCTTTTATTGGTATTATACTTTCTTTAAAAAAATAATTTTTTTTACTTAAAAAATTTATTGTTTTAAAAACTTTAATTAAATTTTTTGTTATAAGTATTGTCGGAGTAAATAAAATTCTCTTTTTATTACTATTCAAAAAGTTATCACTAAACTGAAAATGTCTTTCAACTTTTTTTAAATTATTAGTGGGATACGTGTTAATTAAAACAAGATTTTTTTGAAAAGGAATTTTTTTTTTATAAAACAATTTAATGAACAAATAAATTATAATTTGAAAAATGCTACTGATAACTATCTTTCTATAGTTTTTTCCTTGTATTTTTAAAGTATTGAACCTTATTTTTAAGTTTTTATTACTAAAATTATGTTTTATTAATGATTGTACTTTTTTTGAGTTTGTTAATATTATAATTTTTTTACTTTTAAGTTGTCTAATTGTTTCAAGCAAACATATTGTTTTATAAATTTCTGAAAAATAAGGATTTCTGCTTCCTGGTACTGAAACCCACCAATCTATATCATTAGAGAATTTTTTACTTATTTCACCTACCCAATGATTATATTTTTTTCTTAACTTAATACGATTTTGAAAGAAAATTTCTTTTATCTCTTTTGGATAATCATTTTCATCATTGTCAATATCCCAAGTTAATGTGCTATTTAGATACATCTTAAGTATTGATTGTTTAATATTTTTTTTTCTTTTTTAAATTTTGAGTATTTAAATATAAATGAGGGTTCTTTTATAAAATTTCTTCCCACTGCTACAAAATCTACCTCTTTTTTTTTAATAGCAGTCTCTGCGAATGACAAATCATCCATTTGCCCTGACGTACGAACTAAAATCTTTGAATTTTTTTTTATTTGAGATGCAAATTTAAGTCTAAATCCTTTGTAAAATCTTAATTTTGTTTTTGTAAGAATTCCTCCACTCGACACGCAAACGTAATTAAATCCTATAGACTTAAGTTTGTTAACTAAATATATTGAGTCTTTAACAGTAATTCCATTTTTTAAATGATCAGTACCAGTTATTCTTGCTCCAAGAATTTTATTTTTAGGCCAGACTTTTCTAACGATTTTAGCTATTTCTATTGCAAACCTACATCTTTTTTCTAAAGAACCTCCATATTCATCTGTCCTTTTATTTGAAATTGGAGACAAAAACTGATGAATTAAATATCCGTGCGCCATATGGATTTCTAAACCATCCAGGCCCGCAAGCATTGCAAGTTTTGTTGTTTTGGCAAAATCTTTAATGATTTTTTTTATTTCAATTTTTGTCAAACTCTTTGGTATAGGCCAATTTTTATCTTTTTTAATGGGCGAGGCTGAAACAGTTTGCCAATTATTTTGTTTTTTTGTTAAAGGTGTATTAGATTTTATCCAAGGAATTTGGGAAGAACCTTTCCTGCCCGCATGGGATATCTGAAGTGTTAAGGGTATATTATTATGTAACTTTAAAAACTTTATTAATTTTTTAAAGTTTATTTTTTGTTTTGTATTACTTAGGCATAAGTCATTATGAGTAATTTTTCCTTTTTTATTAACCGCTGTCGACTCAATAGTTAACATAGACGCTCCAGAATTGATTAGTTTCAACAAATGAGAATAGTGCCATTTAGTTGGAGATCCATTTTTTGCAGAGTACTGGCACATTGGCGATACAACTACTCTATTATTCAAGCTCAATTTACCTATTTTAATTTTTTTAAATATCATTTACAAAATACAAATTCATTATGAGGGTGAAATATAGCTTTTGAGTAAGACCAATATGTTTCAACAAAATATAGATTCAAAGCTTTTCCTAATTTTGGTAAGTGAGATACACCGTCACTATCAATCATGGAGTCTAAGGGTGTAGCAAATCTTAGCCATTCTCCTGTTGGTTGCTCAAGATAATGTTCTCTGGTAATCAAAGCTAAAATTGGATCTACTAATTTTAAATGATTAATTTTTGCTTTCTCATAAACTTTTTCAAGCTCAGTTGCTTTATCAAATCCTAAATCTTTTAAAGAAACTCTGTATAGATTAATTGGAAGTTTAATTTTTTTAAGATGGTAAACATTTTTTTCAAAAATATTATCAACCCATAAACTTGTTTTAAAATTTTTTTTTTTAAAATCTAGCAATAAATCTTTAGAATTATCAAACTTTATATTATCGATAGTTTTCCAAATTTTCATTTTATTTTCCAGCTGTCCATCCTCCATCGGTGACAATAGAAGTCCCGGTAATAGATTTTGCTGCTTCGGTTGTTAAAAAATATACTATAGAAGCTATTTCTGATTTTTTTGAAAATTTATTTAATGGGATTTTATTTTTTATTATCTTTAATCTTTTCGGAGTTTTTTTATATTCTATAGGTCTTACAATTGTTTTAGTTGGTGCAACTGTAATAACTCTTATCCCGTATTTTGCTAGATCTAATGCCATTGATTTTGTAAGACCCTCTAGCCCAAACTTTGTTAAACAATATAATGTCCTATTATATGCTCCAATATGACCGAGTTGAGAGCTAATACTTATTATTGTTCCTTTTATATTTTTTTGAATCATTTTTTTTGTAAAAATCTGAGATATTTTGTATGTAGCCCTTAAATTGACATCAACTAAATCTTTAAAATCTTTATCAGAAACATCTGTAAAATACTTAGTGTTGGCCATCGCAGCATTATTAATAACATGATCAACATATTTGATTTTTTTTAATTTATTTATAAAATTTAAATTTCTTAAATCTCCAACAAAAATATTAGTTTTAATATTATATTGTTTTTCAAGTACCTTCAGATTTTTAATCTCACTTCTCTTTCTAATTAGAAGATAAAGATCGTACTTTTCTCTTGCAAATTTTTCAGCAATTTCTCTTCCAATTCCAAAACCAGCTCCAGAAATTAGAATCTTCTTTCGTTTCATTTTTTTAAATTCTCATTTGTCTTATAAATTTCATTCCAAGCTTTAGCGTGGCTCTTTCCTAAAACTGTTCCTTCAGCATTACATTCAGAACAAGGACTGTTACATCTATTGCCGCTTAGCAAGTCTTTTCTATATTTTGTCAATGCTTTACCAGTCCATATTTCAAATAGACTGCTCTGCATCATATTTCCTGTTGTAATTCTTCTTTGCCAATCTTGTGGGCAAAGAAATAAATCGCCATTCCAGTCGATTAAAACTGAATAAGAAGGATAATTGCAATAAGTAAAAGTCTCTAATTTGTCCTGATTTCCTATATCAATTGTTCCCGTTCTATTAGTTAGTTTTAGACCAAAATCTTTATCAGCCCCAAACCATCTCTCACGTAATATTACAAAATCTTCAGGCACACCTGAGTCTTTTTGCATTTTTTTAAATTTAGTTACTTGTTCTGGTCCATCATACAAGCTGATTAACAATTTATTTACATTCGAGTTGTATAATTGTTTGATAGTTTTAGACTTTAAAGTGTCACCATTTGTAACTACTTCAACAAAAGATACTTCTGCTAATTTATTACAAATTTGAAAAATATCTTTATGTAACATAGGTTCACCATAACCACATAACACCACAGATCCTTTGTAATTAATCTTTTTTAAATCTGAAGTTAACTTCTCAATTAATGTCATATTCATTTTTTGATATGTATTTGGTGCCACTTTTGGATCAGACTTTGGGCAAAAAGAACAAGATCTATTACAAACATCAATTAAACTTAATTCAATCCAACTTGGTATAGGTACACCTTTAAAGTAAACCAGTTTATCATCTACAATAACAGTCCTTCTTTTTATATTAATTTCAATTTGTTTATTTACTTTTTTTGTTCTTTTAAATGATTGAATATTTTTCATATTTTCTTAGACCCTTTTATATTTTTTTCCTTTGGCTGTAAAAAAAACTCTACTATCCTTTGATTTTTTAAGATCATTTGCAGTAGTAAAAAATCTGTCGCCTGGTTTTAATTGAGATAGAATATTTTTTGCATTTTTATCCAAAACTTTTTCGATTAATAGCATGTATTTTCCTTTGGTTGAAACGACGATCCATTCTCCATCGTGTCTTGAAATGATTCCTTGCATAAAGGGATGGTTTGAAGAGTCACCTGCATGTAAATGTGCTTTTTTAATAAATAATCTACCGAATTTCCGATTATCAATATAAGTGCTCGCTCCTTTATAAGGTTCATCAAAAGCGTTTATAAAATTAATTAAATCGTGTGGTTCCATATCCCAATCTATCCATCCATTTTTTGCGGTATCAATTCTAGGATTATATCTGCCTATTCCATTATTTTGAGATAACAATTGAAATTTTTTACCATTATTTAATTTCTCAACGAACTTTCTATATGTTTCAATAAATCTTTCATCTGAAACTTTTTTGAAATCTGATGGTGTTTTACAATGGTAAGGATAAATACTTTTATTGGAATGTAAAATCGAACCGTTATCTACACCTTCATTAATTAAATGAATAGTATGATTACAGATTTTGTCTTCTCTCATTATATTCCAAGAAAAAACTGCTCCCCCACCATCTAAAGGTAGTCTCGTTTCATGGAAGTTCACTAAGTTATAATTGAATAAATTTTTAATTTTGTCTTTCTTAAAAATATATCTTGCAGAGATTGAGAAAAACAAAGTATTTTTAATTTTACAAGATTTCTTAATATACTTTACAAATGAACCTTTAGTGGAATTAAAAATTTTGTGTTTGATATTTTTGGGCATTAATTTTGATTGACTAGAGCTAGTAATAATTTCTGTTTCTAATCCTAATACATTGTTAATTTCTATTAAGTTTTCAAAATTTTCAAAAACTCCAAGAAAGACTATCTTTTTTAAATCTTTTATAAAAAATTTATTATTTTTTATCATTTAGTATGAAATTTTTCTTAAAGTTGAATGTTTTAAAGGACCTTTGAGGGGAAATTTTTCCTTTTTACTTTGTATTTTTTTAATCTTATTAAAGACTTTATCTACACATCTTAAATATTTATTTATTATTTTGTCATCATACACATTAGTAATAGCTATTGCTTCCTTAGCAAGAAAACCTAATTTTAACATTTCTTGAGTAAAGTACGTAGATATCTCTTTTTTATTTGGATATTCAAACCTAAAAACAGGTAAAGAATTTAATCCATTAATAGAAATTTTTATTCCATTTTTTCTAGCCACTTTTGCCCAGCCGATCTTAATTTTTTTTCCATATTTAACTAGGTTTTTTTGAACATTTAGTTTTTTCATTTTATTAAGCGCGGTTATTCCTGCAATAAATCCAATGCTCTCAGTCCACATCGTAGAGCTGATAAATGTTTTTTGGGCAAAATCCATTATTTTTCTCTTTCCGATTACAGCGGAAATTGGATGACCATTTCCCAAGGCTTTGCCAAAAATAGCCATATCCGGGTCAACTTTGAATTTTAAGTGTAAGCCTCCCAAATTTTCATGAAAACCTGTAGTGATTTCATCAAATATAAGTATTGCTCCATTTTTTTTTGCGAGGTTTTTTACTTTCTTTAAAAAATTATTTTTAGGATAATTAAATCTCATTGGTTCCATAATAACTATTCCAATTTGATTTTTATTTTTTTTAAAAATTTTTTCAAGAGAATCTATATCATTATAATTAAATGAAAAAATTGAATTCTTAAAAGATTTTGATATTCCTTTATTCCCTAAACCAGGTAAAAGTTGCTCGTCTAAATTTTTTTTATTACTTAAGTTGGAAGCCATGTACCAATCGTGCCATCCATGATAACCACAAAATGCTATTTTTTCCTTTTTTGAGAATGCTCTTGCTATCCTGATTGCTATCAAACAAGCTTCACCCCCAGATTTTGAGAATCTGACCATATCGGACCACTTATGAATTTTGATAAGTTTTTTTGCTAATTCTACTTCCTGTGGAGAATTTAAAGTTGACATTGCCCCGTTTCTCAAACCCTTTTGTATTGCTCTGTTAATATCTCTATCAGCGTAACCTAAAATACAAGATGTCACTCCCATTCCAGCAAAATCAAAATATTTTTTTTTATTTAAATCAGAGACTACGCATCCTCTAGAAAACTTATAATAAGATGGCCATTGATTAGGTAAAAACATCTCACTTCTTTTAGATAGTAATTGGTTCCCTCCTGGTATAACTCTTTGGGCTTCTTTTAATAGTTTTTGACCTAAATTAATCATTGACGGATTCCTTCAAATTTTTTTTTGTTCTTGAAGATAGCCTCAGCAGCTATAAAGTCAGTAAGATCATCTATCTCGATCGATTTCCATTTAGGCGTAACAAATCCAAGAGTTCGATTATG
This sequence comes from uncultured Pelagibacteraceae bacterium, assembly GCA_902628815.1. GTDB lineage: Bacteria > Pseudomonadota > Alphaproteobacteria > Pelagibacterales > Pelagibacteraceae > Pelagilacustribacter. The sequence continues at coordinate 38,424 of CACOOK010000003.1, read as the reverse complement.
GTAAAACGATTTTTTCTTTATTAGTGTGTGGGTTTTAGAAACATATAAACTTCCATCAAAGTAGTAGAGTTTATCTAAATTTTGCCTTCTCACAAAAGTCAACTTTTTTTGATATGGTTTTATATGTCCACGCGAATTCACTCTCACATTATTTATTGGATGCTTATTAATATTTTGAGAAACCCCAACAATTGCGTCTGCAGATTTTCTTTTTTTATATAGAGTCCTAATTGCTTTATCTATATCAGTATTAGATGTTAAAGGAGAAGTTGGTTCTAACAAAATTACATAATTATAAAATTGACTTTTTTTTTTAAAATAATTTATAGCATGAACTATTAATTCGATACTTTTAGAGTTATCTTGGGAAATTTTTTTTGGTCTCAAAAAAGGGACATCTACGTCAAAATCTTTACAAATTTTTTTAATCTTCCTTGAGTCAGTTGAAACAATAATTTTATCGATTAGTTTTGATTTTTTTGCAGCTTTTATTGCCCAAAATATTAAAGGCTTTTTACAAAAAGTCTTTATATTTTTGTTTTTAAGACCCTTGCTTCCCGATCTAGCAGGAATAATAGCTAGTACTTTATTGTCTTTAAAAAAATTTAAGTTCATTGATGTTCAATTGTTGAACAATATTGGAAATCTGCAAGATTATCAAGGACTATGTCAAATTATTGTTGATTATATCTGTAATTATTTGAAAATTTCGCTTTCCATCTGTTCGAGTGGTGCAGTAATTTTGGATATATTCTAAATATTTAGCCTTATCGATTTCAAGTATTTTGTTGATTTTGGTCACGTCAATTTTCTTATCAATATTAATTATGTCGGTACCTAACTCTTTTGAAAATAATTCTTGTTGTCTTACAAATTCTTGATTTTTAATTAATTCGTCTGAAGTTATTAACATTATGGGTTTGTTATAAATTACTCCAAAAGATAAACCGGCTGACCAATGTGTGATAATTAGATCAGCCTGATAGGAAGACTCAACTAAGCTTTGTTCACTTACAGCTCTTCCACCATAGTACGGAGGAAATTTTTCATGCTTAACTTTTGGATGAGGAGCAACAATTACTTTTAAGTTCAAATGGTTTTCTAACTTATCAAAAAAAGTTCTTAACGAGGGAAACCATTTTTCTTTTGTGAAACCCTCATTTTGTCCTTCCCAAATTAATTCGTCACCCTTGAAAAGTGGAGTTGGTGCTTCGAGAAAAAGTGCATATTTAAAGTTTTTTTTTAAATTTGGGGTAGTTTTTTGAATTATTATTGATGAAGAGTAATCAAAAGAATTAGCTTTTATGTTTGTAGTTTTATCTAAATACTTTCGATCAAAATTAATTTTATTGAAACATAAATTATAGTCGTCTTTTTTATAAAAATTTAAATATAAAAAATTTAAAATAAATTTTCGTATATTAAACGCGAAAACATTTTTTTTAAATTGTCTAATCATATTTTGAAAAAAATGATTTAAATAAAACTTTTTTTGTAAAGTCATCACTGGGTGTGATATACCTGAAATTTTTAGAGTTTTTATATCTAATTTTTTTATCTCTCTATTAATTTTTAAAAAATTGAAATTAATATTATTATCTAATGCGTGTTTCAAAATAAAAATATTTTCTTTATTCTCTTTGATTTGATTATGCATATATTTTTTCCACTCAGAAAAATTGTTAAACCTTTTTACTTTTTCATCTTTTAACAATTCATGAAAAGCCGAAGTAAAGTGTGGTATTAAAAAATTGACTAATTCATGTACTTCTATTTCAAAATTCTCCTTTTCTAAATAAGATAACTCATACCTTTTCCAATCAAATTTTCTAAAGCCGAAAGGCCATAGAAGAATTATTTTCTTTTTCATAAATTTAAATTTCTTGTAAGTATTTTTGTGTTGAAGTTTTCCAAATATTTTTTGAGTTTAAAATTCTGACAATTTTTTTTGCACTGTATCCCTCACCGTAAATTTTTGATTTTTTGAATCTTTTATTTTCAATTTTTTTCAGGACTCTTAAAATTTTTGATAAATTAAATTTCAAATTATATATACTCTTATTCGAAGTTCTGTTTTTCTGCCTATTTCCTAAATCAATTGTTGGAACTCCATAAAAAGGTGCTTCTCTTACCCCTGAACTAGAATTACCTATTATGCAAAATGAGTTTTTTAATAATGTTAAAAAATACTCAAATCTTATAGATCTAAAAATCTTAACATTTTTAAGTTTTCTAAATTTTAATTTATAGTTAGATATTATAGTTTTACTACCAGGGTCATTGTTCGGATATATTAAAAGATAATTTCTATTTGATTTTTTTAAAACTTGTAAAAGGCAATTTAAATCATTTTGTATTTTTTTATTAGTTTCCGAGGTTACTGGATGATATAGAAGAATTGCATACTCTTTAAAAATTATGTCGTATCTTTTTTTTACATCTTTTAGTGAAGGTAAGTTTTTTAGTCTCATTATATCTGTTTCAGGAGACCCAGTGATAAAAATCGTTTTATTTAGTTCTCCAAGCTGTAAAAGTCTTTTTTTTGCATCCTTGTTAGACACAAAATGTAAATGTGATAGTTTCGAGACTGAGTGTCTAATATGTTCATCTATAGTTCCTGAAACTTCACCTCCTTCAATATGAGCAATCAGAAAATTATTAAAAGATCCAGAAATTGCTACTGCCAATGCTTCTACTCTATCTCCATGGATTATTATTAGATCAGGATTTATATTTTTAAGTATAGGTGAAATTTTTTTAATTGTGTTGGACAGAGCTATATCTTGGCTTTGATTCTCTGTTTGGTTTTTAAAGTAAATTATCTTATTTTTAGGAAAAAAATTTTTAACTTCTAGGTAAGTACTTCCATACTTTCCCATCATGTGCATTCCTGTAACTATTATTGTGACCTTGTATTTTCTGCTCTTGTTTAAATAAAATATTGTATTCTTTATTTTACCAAATTCTGCTCTTGTGGCAGTGACAAATAAAATGTGTTTAACCATTGATATGACTTAATTTTAGTTGAATGTTGTTTCTTATATTTTTTTTTGATTTTTTTCCTAAAACTTTATAATAATCTTTAGCTTTAATTTGACCATTACCAGGTCTTTTTACCCATAAATTATTTTTTGAAAATCTTTCCCCTTTTTTTATGTCTTTAATTGTTACAACAGATGCAAAGGCAAAGTTTCTTGTGACTTGCTCTTGTTTTAAATGGTTCTTGTTTCCACCCCGCTGTAATCTTAAAATGTTGCAACCAATAATTAACTCTTTTAATTCATTTTCGTCTATTGAAGCGGGTATGTCTGGGCCTTTTCGCTTTTTATGATCGGTAAAATGCTTTTCAATAATGGATGCTCCTAAAGTGACTGCTCCAAATGATGAGTAATTAGTTTTTGTGTGATCTGATAAACCAAATACTAAATCTGAAAAATTTTGTTTAATCTCTTTTAAGCTATCCAATCTTACAAGTTTGTCTGGTGTTGGATAAAGATTTGTGGTGTGTAATAAACAAAAAGTCGCTTTTTTTTTTCTTAGATAATTGACCACTTTTTTGACAGTTACTATTGAATGCATTCCAGTGCTAATAATCATTGGTTTTTTAAACTTACAAATGTAATCTAAAAGTGGAAAATTATTGAACTCACCTGATCCAACTTTAAATGATTTTACTCCAAATTTAACTAACCTATCAACAGATTTCCTACTAAAAGGAGTGCTAATAAATCTTAAAGATTTTTTTTTTGTGTATTGAAAGAGTTTGTATTCATCTTCTAAAGATAAACTATTTTCTTTTATAACCTGAAAAATGCTTTTATTAGAATTTCCAGGCTTGATGAATTTTGCCTCTGATGACATCTCATCTTCAGGGATATGAGTTTGGTGTTTAATAATTTCTGCTCCGGCTCTTTTTGCTGCATCTACCATTTTACATGCTATCTCTAGAGAACCGTTATGGTTTATTCCTATTTCTGGAATAATAAGTGGTTTATAATCTACTCCAATTTTTCTATTGTTTATTTTGAAAACCGGATTTGCTTTCATTGCGGTTTTTTTAATCCAAGTATTGATATAGTTTCTTCATATCACATTTTTCTTTACACTTATGTCCTTTAGGAAAATTGCCTGTGACATGCATTTTTCTAAATTCATCATACTTTTTTCCATTCCAAATTTCTTCTAAAGAATTTTCATTGATATTTCCTAAAACTAATTCGTTATTAGAAACTTGAGTACAAGGCACTACGCTGCCATCAGCCATAACTGTGAGTGATAACCAAGGATATTCGCAATATTGACTTGCATAGTGAGATTGACTTTTTAAATTTTTGTCATTTTCATAAAGCCATCTGTTATCTTGACTTTTGATGTAAGCAAAAACCTCCTTATCGCTCCAAAATTTTAAAAATTCTTTATGCATTTCTTTATCTTTCTCCTCCATTGCTAGATCTATCATGCATGGAACCAAAAGAGTTTTAAGATTTTTTTGTTTTTTATATTCTATTAATTCTAAAATTTTATTTACTGCGTCTTCGAAATTAGCTCTTTTCCCTCTAATTTTTTGTATTTTTCTCTCATCCATGGCATCTAAAGAAAATTTTAAAACACCTAAACCGGCGTCCATTGCTTTTTTTGCTTTCTCAACCGTCATGGTTGCCGGCGTGCAAGAGAAATAGGTTGGTATTTTTTTTCTTTTGCAAATTTCAAGTCTTTCAATAAGTTTTTTATCCAAAAACGGTTCTCCAAAACCATGAAGAACCAATGACTTTGATACTATTGAAAAGTAGAATCCATTTTCAGATATCTCATTCGGATCATAAATATAATCTTTTTCCAACCATGACCAAAAGTTGTTCAAACTTTTTTCGTCATGTACTCTCACTTTATCCGTTAATTTCTCAAACAAATCGTCATTTATCCAAATATTTTTTCTTGTCATGAACATCGTTCTAGGACACATGACACATTTCATATTGCAATAATTAGTTGTTTCAATGTTATAAATGAATGGATTCCTGTCTCTAAGAATATCTAATTCAGCAGAAATATCTTCAGCTTCTTTTTTAGATAAAAGCCTACCTGTTATTTTCTTTTTTATATCACTAGATCTTTTAAAAAAATTTATATCGTACATAAATTAACTCACTTGAATGTTTAATTTCCACTCTTTAGATTTTTCATTAAAAGACCATAAATGTGGAGATCTATGGTCATCAATAACTTTCCAAAAATCTTTTTCAGTCATATTAATATATTTTAAAAAGTCTTGAAAGTATTTTGATGGGAATTCGTTGTCATATTTTTTTACAAGACTGACGCCCTCTTCTCTCGTGATCTTATCATTTCTAATTTCTTGAACTGCATCCATTGTAGTTCTTCCTATACCAAACTTTATGAAAGTAGTATAATGATGAAACCAGTCTATTTTGTCATCTATACTCGAGTATCTGGAGTAAGTTCCTTGAGTTCTCTCTGTATTTGGACTAAAGCCAGTATTTTCAGCAGCATAATAAAAAGACTCTTGTGGGTCCCATTTTAAATAGTAACCTAAATAGTGTACTTCAGTTCCAGTATTTTTAATTTCATTTTCGTTTGGAGGTATATAAGGTGCAAAATCTCTCTGGTCATACTTAAAATTAGACATTATATCTTCAATTTTTTCTCCACCCAATTGAATGCTTTTAATGTCTTGTTTAGAAAAAAACTTATCATTCATTTTTGGGCTTTTGTTTTCATCTATGTTGTTTCCATATTCAGCTTGGTTTTCACCATACATAACCAGAGGTATATCAAATTTAACCGAAATCAATGGTCCAACAATCTTTTGACCGACTATGAATGGTTGAAAAGGATGCATCAAATTTTTAAATGCCAGGCTTGTTAATGTTCTATGTAGTTTACCATTAGGTGTATATAAAATATTATCAAAACCTCCTATGTGTGACGAGTTTTGAAGATTTTTCCATCCGATATCAGTAAAAAGATGAGGAGCCCAAGTAACAGTCAAAGGATTCATGTCATACTTATATTTTAAAATATGTGCAGTGTAGCTACTATCCTTTCCCCCACTAGACGGAACCACAACATCATATCCGTTTTTTCTTCTAAATTTTTTTAAAAGTTTTAGTAACTCTTCTTCTCTTTTATGCCAATCTATAATTTTTTTTTTTTCATTATATTCGCAGGCACTACAAATCCCTTTTTCATTAAAAGATATTCCAGTTCGCTTTTTATCTGATGATTGTTTAAACTCCACAACTGTATTAGGTTTTTGATTTGAAATTACACATTTTTTACAAAATAAAACTTTTTCAGGCATACCGTATAAAGAAAAATTTTTTTTCATTTAATAATTTCTAAACAAATCGTTTATTAATTCAAGTCCAACTTCTCCACTTTTTTCTGGATGAAATTGAAATCCAATTAAATTTTCTTTTTTAACCCCAGCAATAAATTTGTAATTGTGATAATACGCGGTTGCTAGAATATTTTTATTATTGTTTAATTTTGCAACATAGGAGTGGACATAATAAAATTTTTGATTTTCGAACTTAGAAAAAAATGAATTTTTCTCTATATTTAAAAATTGTGTTTTTTTCCATCCCACATGAGGTAGTTTAAGATTTAATTTATCTATCATCTTAATTTCTCCCTCAATTAGAGAGAGACCATTAGTTAATTTTTCCTCGTAACCTCTATCGAATAACAATTGCATTCCCAGGCATATACCAATAATTAAAATTTTTTTTTTACGGGCATCTTGAATAATTTTTTCAAGCTTATTTCCTTTTAATAATGACATGGCTTTAGCAAATGATCCAACTCCAGGTAAAATTAAACAATCATAGTTTTTTTCTACCATGTCACTATAAAAATTATTTTTAAAACCCAAATGTGTAATAGCGTTTTTCAAACTTAAAATATTGCCTAGCCCATAATTTAAGATACAAACGTTTTTTATCATTTAAACTTATCTTTAATTTGTCTTAAATTTATTAAATTGTAGTGAAGAACAGAACCTAAAGCTATTGCATCATCAGATAATTTATCTTTTATATCTTCAATATGTTGTAAATTACCACAGCCACCAGAAATAATCATAGGCACTTTAATTTTCATTTTTTTTAATAAATTTATTAAATCAATATCAAATCCTTTTTTTGTACCTTCGCAATCAATTGAGGTAATTAGAATTTCTCCACAACCAAATTTCTGAATAGTTTCAATCCAATCCTCTAAAATTATACCGGTCGGATCCCTACCAGTTGCGGTAAATATTTCCCACTGATTTTTTTGATTTTTTTTTGTTTCTATTGAAATAACTATTGTGGAAGATCCAAAAGTTTGACTTGCAGTTTTAATTAATTCTGGATTTTTTACTGCTGCGGAGTTTAGTGCTACTTTATCAGCTCCAGAGCCTAAAGCATTTGAGATATCTTCCAAGCTTCTAAGCCCTCCACCTACGGTGATTGGTATAAAAATTTTTTTGGTGCATTTTTTGATTATATCAAAGAGACTGTTTCTTCCATATAAACTTGCAACTGCATCCATAAAAATTAATTCATCTGCTTTATCATTATAATATTTGAGTCCGATGTCGTTTGGATTACCAATTTTTCTAACACCTTCTAAATTAATACCCTTGATAACAAAATTGTTTTTTATATCTATTCTTGGAATTATTCTCATTTTTTTAAATTTTTTTAGCCATAGCTCCGCACTATGAAAAAAGCTTATTTTGTGCTTTTCTTTTCAAAATGCTTTATATAATAGGTGAGTACAAAAATTCTTTTCTATTAATCGTAGTTTTTATTCCACCTATTAAAACTTTTAATTTGTTTTTTTGAATACTCAAAATTTTAAATATTTCATTAGAGAAAGGACCAGAGCAAAATTTATAACTTTTAGACAAATCAAAGTCAAAAAAGTTATCTGAAATAAAGCCTTTTTCATTTTCAGAAGACTTACATTTAGATATAAATTTTACTAATTCGTTTTGAGACTCGATAAATCCGTTTAATATATACTTTAATCCTTTAGTAAACTTTAAAATATTTTGTAAGTTTTGATTTTTTAAATCTTTGTGAAAAAAAAATATATAATTGTCCAATAAATTAAAATTGACTTTCGTCAATTTATTTTTTTTAAATTTTTGAACAGACAATTTGGGTGAATAAAGTTTGAAGTCTCGACCAATTTTTTTTTTTAGGTCACTTTTAAATAATTCAATATTATTATTATTTAATTTGATAACTGCCCACATTATTTTTCTAATTCTTTTTTTAATTCATCGTACTCTTCCATTTTTCTTTTCATGAAATTAATAGTGAGACGAGTTTTCTCTGCGATTCCCTTTGGAGTAAGAACATAAATATAGTTAAGTTTATTAGGATTTTTTTCAAAATTTTTGATCTTTATTAAACCCTTTTGTTGTAATGCTTTAAGGCAGTAATTTAATTTACCTAAACTAAAGCCTAGTTGTTCTGCTAAATCCCTCTGTGAAGTTTGAGGTTGCTTCTGTATTTCCCTCATTACGTCAAAATGATCTTGATTTTCCTTTTTTTTGTTCATATATTGAACAACTATAGCGTTCATTAATTGAACTGTAAAGCTTAAATATTTATACTTTTGTTTATGGATTTTTTTTACAACCTTAAAAAACTTCTCTTTATCATTGATAAAAAATTTATTGACTTAATTCCTTACATTATTTTATTTCTAATTTCTGCAATAGTTGATGTCGTAGGTTTGGGTTTAATAGCCCCTATTATTAATTTAATTGTAAACCCTGAAAGTGAATTAACAAAAAACATTATCGAATTTTCTAGCGAAATCGTAGGAGAGCATGACTATAATTTTTACTTAATATTATTTTCTATTATGCTTTTAGCGCTTTACACTCTAAAAAATATAATTTCATTAGGATCTCAAGCTCTTATAATGAATTTCGCCTACAAACAATTTGCTTTTTTACAATCTCGCATGATGTCAATTTACCAAAATATGGATTACTTAGATTATGTAAAAAGAAAAAATGTTGAATATATAAGAAACATTAATGATTTATGTAAAAACTGTATTGATAGTGTTAACTTTTCAATTACGATTATTGCAGATGTAATAATTTTAATTTTTATTACGCTTTATTTAATTTCTTTCAATTTTAAGGTTTTATTATATCTTTTGTTGGTAATATTAATTATTTATTTTCCACTTCAAATAATATTAAAACCAAAAAGTGTCAGATATGGTAAAAATATTGTAGAGGCAGTGGTCTCGATATATAAAAATATTTCTGAGTCTGTAACTGGGTTTAAAGAAATAAAAGTTATTAATAAAGAGGATTTTTTCTTATCTAGAATAAAAAAAGCTGCCAATGAAATATATATTAATAAAATTAAAAATCATATCGCCATAAATGCTCCACGACATATGTTAGAAATTGGAATGATTTTCTTTGTGGTAAGTTTTATTATCTTTTTTTCTATTCAAAACACTGCTAGTAAGGATGTCATTGCTATTATAAGTGTTTTTGGTGTAGCAGGTATTCGAATGTTACCAATCACTGCTAATATTTCAAGGAATATGATCAACTTAAGTCACCATAACGAACCAATAAAGATTATTTATAACGATTTTAGAAATTTTAAGAAAGATAACAGAAATAATTTACAAGATAAAAGTGTGAATTATAATTTTAAAAGTATTAAATTAAAAAATATTTATTTTAAATATCCTTCTACAAAAAGTCCTGTTTTTGAAAATTTAAGTTTTGAGGTAAGTTCAAACGAATGCATAGGTATTATTGGTAAATCTGGAAGTGGTAAAACTACCTTGATTGATTTGTTATTAGGACTTTTAAAACCTCAAAAAGGATCAATATTTATTAATAATAACATAATTAAAGATATAAACTTGCACTTATCTAAAATTACAGCATATTTACCACAACAAGCTTTAATTTTAGAAAGTTCGATTATTGATAATATAGTCTTAGAAAACGATAAAAAGAATATTGATTATTCGAAATTGGAAGAGTCAATCGAAAACGCTGATTTAAAAAGTTTAATAAACAATTTACCTGAAAAATATAAAAGTAAATTGAGTGATAAAGGTCTTAGGTTTTCAGGTGGGCAAAATCAAAGACTTGCATTAGCTAGAATTTTTTATCACGCAAAGGATATAGTCATAATGGACGAGGCGACCAGTTCTTTAGATAAAGATACCGAAAATGTAATAGTTGAAAACATTAATAAATTTAAAGGTAAAAAAACTATTATTGTTATTACTCACAAAGAAAGTACATTAAAATATGTAGATAAAATTTTCGAGATTAATGATAAGAAATTAAAGATTTTAGATAAAAAGGATAATAATTTTTATTCATAATCACTATATTTTTTTACCAATTGATTTAGCTACAGATCTTGAAGTTTTCAATAATTTTGTAAAATCTCTGAAATTGAGGGGTTGTAAAGGATCAACTGCTGATTTTTTAGGATTTTTATGTATTTCTAAAATCAAACCATCACATCCAGCAGCAATTGATGCAAGGGTAAGGCTTGGCACCCATGGAGCCCAAAATGATGCATGGCTAGGATCTGAAATTATTGGAAAATTTGTTAATTCTTTTAAAGCAGGAATCGCTTGTATGTCTAATGCAAATCTAGAAGTATCTCTGTGGGTGTGAGGTATAGAGACACCTCTCTCACATAAAATTAATTTTGAGTTCCCTTCGACTAGAATATGTTCTGCTGCGCCTAACATATCCCGCAGGCTTGCACCAAAATGTCTTTTAAGTATAAGTGGTTTTTTTGTTAGGGCACACTCTCTTAGTAACTCTAAATTTTGCATATTTCTTGATCCAATCTGAAGTATGTCTGCAGTTTTACAAACTCTATCTAAATATCTAATTTCTGTGATTTCTGTAACAACTTTTAAGCCAAAATTTTTTTTAATTTTATCCATTATATCCATTCCTTGGCTTTTCGACTCTTTGTATTTTGCTGATCTATAAGGAAACGTTAATGGTTTATATGCATGTCCTCTAATAATTTTAATTTTATTTTTTACTAAACATTTTGCAACATCCTCCATGAGTTTTTGACTTTCTACTCCATTAGGTCCTGCAATAATTGGAATTTGTTTTAGACCAAATGTAATACCATTACCAATATCAATAACTTTTTTACTTTTTTTTGAAGTTGAAAGAGGCAATTTATTTTTTTTGTCATCTAAGGTTATATCCTTAGTGGGATATTTATTAGATAGATTTTTTTTAATGTATTTTTTCATTACCTATATTTAAACTCTTTTTCCTTTACAATACTAAAATTTTTTTCTTTAAATAACGAATTATAAATTGAATGGATTAATTTTATTACATATAAATTTTTTTCTATTTCTAAATCCTTTGACGAATTTTTTATGTTCTTATTGAGAAATTCTTTTAAAATTTTTTTGTGGCCATTCCCCATACCAGATTTAGGTCCTAATCCTCTTTTGAAATGTTCAGAATTATATTTGTCAATTTTGAGATGCGTTTTGTTAAAATAAAAAATCTTATTTAAGCTAATATCTTTTATTAAATATCTTCCTTTATCACATAACACATCCATTGACATTCTGTAATCTCTGTCAGCCCTAGTGGTAGCTTTAAGATTTGATATGATATTATTTTTGTGAACTAAATTTAAGGTTATCAAGTCTTCAGCTTGTAATTTTTTCTTATTAAAATCTGCAAAAAAATTAAATTTTTTTACAGGTCCAAAAAAATAAATCATTATATCTAACAAATGTATTGATTGATTAAATAAAACACCACCATCACTACTGTATTTACCTCTCCAGCTTGTTCTATAATAGTTTTTACTTCTATGCCAGTATAGTGCAGAGTCTACAAAAAAGGGATTGCCAAATCTTTTTTTCTTAACAATTTTTTTTCCCTGCTGAATTGCAAGATTATGACGATTTTGAAAAGCCACCCAACATTTATTTTTTTTAAATTTGTTCAATTGAATAAGTTTCTTTGCATCTTTAATGGAAAGAACAAATGGTTTTTCAATCAAAGTATCAATCCCTTTTTTTATAAAAAAACTAGCGTGTTTAAAATGAGATCCAGAAGGAGTACAAATTATTGCAAAGTCTATTTTTAATTTTTCTTCTTCAATATTTTTAAAAGAAGTTAGAATACATCTTTTATTTAATTTGGTTTTTATTTTTGAATTCTCAACGATGAAAATCTTCTTTATATTTTTAAAATCCCTTAATAGGTTTATATAATGTTTGCCTACAGATCCATGGCCAATTATTGCAATGTTCATATATTTATTTGTAGAAGTATTTTTATTACTTTGTTTATTTGTTTTTGCTCTTTAAGTAAATCACTTTTGATTATTGAATTCATTTTATTAATGATCTATGAGTTTGTGTTTTTTTGCATATCTCATTGCCATCTCTGCTAAATAAAGATCTTGTTTAGTATGAATATCTATTCCAGTAAAAGCCTCATCGTTAACTATAAAACTTACTTTATTTCCTATTCTTTTTCCAATTCGCCAAAATCTAGCCCTTGTAGCGGAAGCTAAACCTGTATCTTCTCTAAATAATCTCTGGCCAACTTGCCTTGAGGTGTAGGACTTCATCCATTTCGAAACTTTTTTATATTTTTTTCCCTCTTTATGCCAAACATGCTTATAAAAACCGTGAACAGAAAACGCACTATCAATATTGTTATTTTTTTTTAAAATATTTACTGCCTTTTTAATCCATGAAGCTTGTCTAAATAAGTTTGTACATGTTAGAAATACACAAATGTCATATTTTTCTTTAAAATGATTTTCTGCTTCTGATAACGCATTTTGTAATGTTGCCTCAGTCGTAACCAGGTCTCCTGAAAAATTTTTCTTCCTTAAAAAGGGCACTTCAGCACCACACTGTTTGGCAACTTTAGCTATTAGATTAGAGTCAGTACTAACTATTATTTTATCACAAACTTTACTTTTTTTGGCAGCAGCAATTGGATAAGATATCAAAGGTTTATTGCAAATTTTTCTTAGGTTCTTTAATTTCAATCCTTTTGATCCACCTCTAGCTGGAATTATGCAAATTACTTTCTTTTTTTTCATTACTTTTTTATTCTACTCTTTTGCATATGTTTTAAGTTTTTAAATCCACCATTAATCATTGCAGTTGAAAGCTCACTTTCTAAAATTTCAAAAACTCTTCTGACCCCAGCAGCTCCATCGAGAATTAATCCATACATAGCTGGTCTTCCAATGCCTACTAAGTCTGCTCCAGCGCATAAATACTTAATTATATCGCTTCCTTTTCTCACTCCACCGTCCACAAATATCTTAGTCGTTTTACTTTTTAAATTTGATACTTCTCTGAGAGCCTCTAAAGAACTTATTCCAGAATTAAACATTCTGCCTCCATGATTAGATACCCAAATTGCATCTACTTTCCTTTTTATAGCCTCTTGTGCATCTTTTTTTGTCATAATGCCTTTAATTACTAAAGGTAGTTTTGTATTTTTTTTTATCCAGGTAACTAATGACCAATCATAATTCAATGCTAATTTTGGGTTAGGTGGCGTTGGATTAGTTCTTGTACCAAATTTTCTAGCATCGTAATCAATTTCTCTATCTTGATATCTATGAGATCTTACGTTTGCATCTATACAAAGACAAATCGATAAACATTTAAGTTTTTCTGCATTTTTAATTTCATTTTTGATCCAGTTTGTATGTCCGAAAGGAAAAATTTCCCAGCCAAGGTAAGCGTTTTTATTTCTTTTTCTAATGTCTTTTAAACTCATTCTACCTTGAGTGCTAAAGAATGATATTCTTTGCATATTATTAAAAGCTTTTGCTGTTTCGATTTCACCATTTTTGTGAAATTGAGACTGATGACCCATGGGTGATAAAATTAAAGGTGATTTTATTTTTTTTCCAAATATATTGCTCGAAAAATCAAGTTTTTTTAACCCTGTGAGATGCTTTGGTAAAATTTTTGCAATTTTAAGGTCATATAGATTTTTATCACGTGTTAAATTATCTTCTGCTCCTGCTTGTAACCATTCAAAGCTACCTTTCCTAATATTGCTTTTAGCGAATATCTCTGCTTGACGAATAGTTTGAAAAGAGTTTTTTTTCATTTTAATTTTCTACAACTTGTTTTCTCCACCACTCTACTAATAAAATTCTTATTAAAAAAGAAGAATTAAAATGATCATCTCTTTTACTCACATTATTCAGATATTCTTTTATATTGACATTATTTAAGATATCAGCGGACAAGAAATTTTTAGAGTTCAATGTATCGTTAATAAAACCTAATAAATTTTTCTTTATCCAAACTGACTGGGGATCTGCTATTGTTCTTTTATTTTTAAATAACATTTTTTGATTTATATTTTTTTTAAATAGGTCTTTTAAGATTATTCTATCCTGACCAAAAAGAAATTTAAATTTTGATGGTATTTGAAAACATTGTTCAACCACCTCATGATCTAATAGAGGTAATCTTGCTTCAACACTAGATCTCATCGAGGCTCTATCCGTATAACGAAGACTTCTTGGAAGTTTAGAATAGTGAAAATCTATGTACTGTGCATTTCTTAGATGACTTTTAAAAGGTCTTTTTATTATTTGTTCTTCACTTTCATATTGTTTTAAAAAATCCTCATTTAAAAAACCTTTTTTTTCAAACATACTTCCATCTTGAGTCGACATACCAGGTTTAAGATAATTTGCTAGGGAACCTAAAATGAAATCTTTGGTAGATAAACTTTCATGATTGCCAATGGTCTTCTTAAATCTTGAATTTAAATTATTTAAATTCAAGCCAATAACATCCAAATACCATGGAATAATATAGTATCTGTATCCAGCTCCAATTTCATCCCCTCCTGATCCATCTAAGATTACTTTACTTTCGTCGCTATAGGTCTCATACAAAAAATTTTGAGATAATATTCTTAAAGATGAAAACGGTTCAAACTGAATTTGTATTACTTTATTAATATAATCAATTAAGTTTTTCTCTGGAACAACAGAACTTTTGTGTTTTAAATTTGCAGATCTAGCTAGGATTTTAGCTGACTCAATCTCACTATATTTCTTATTTTCAAAATCGAAAGTGTATGAGGTCAAATTTTTTTTTGAATATGACGACATCGCTGCGAGCAAAGCTGAGTCGCTCCCGCCTGACATATGTATTCCTCCATTTACATCAAAAGTAGTATGTTGCCTAAATGAATTAATCATTTTCTCTCTCAATCTGATCGAATATTCTTTGTAGGATATATTTTGATTATCTTTACTTTCATCAATTTTATCTTCAATCTTGTAATAACTTTTAATATTTAAACCTTGATTAGAAAATTCTAGATAAGAGCCACAAGGAACTTTGTTTATATTTAAAAAACAAGTTTGTAAGTTTGAGTCTATTAAACCTAAATTCAAAACCTTATAGATTTCAGAGAAATTAATTTCTTTTTTAATCTTTTGGTTTGCAAATAATCCTTTGATCTCAGAGCAAAAAGTCAATTGATTTAAATTATTATCATAATGATAATAAAGTTGTTTAATTCCAAACCGGTCTCTAATCATAAAGGTTTTTCTTATTTTTTCATCACAAATAAAAATAGAAAACATTCCTTTTATTTTATTTATAAAATTAATACCGTATTTTCTATAAAGTTTAAGAATGATTTCACCGTCCCCATCACTAAAAAAATTTTCCTCACTTAAATAATCTCTTTTTATCTCTTTATAATTATAAATTTCGCCATTATAAATTACTGTGATTCCGTTTTCTTTATCAACAAAAGGTTGATTTGATTTATCACTTAAATCAATAATTTTAAGTCTTACCACTCCGATGCTGATAAATTGATTATTCCATAAAGCTTGGTGATCTGGGCCTCTATATTTAATAGAATTGTTCATTCTATTAACAACATCAGTTTCAGGCTTTTTGTTAAAATTAATTATACCAGAAATTCCACACATTATTTTTTACCAAAAGCAAGTTCTAAAGATCTAATTGCTTGCACTGTATTCATGTATTTACCATTAATATAATTTATCTTTATTTTCTTTAACATCTTGGATAAGAGAGTTTTTTCAGGACTATAAATTATATCAAATACTGTACTTCTTTTATTTATTGAATTTATTAAACTTTTATTTATGGGGCTTTTGGATATAAATTTTTTTTTTAAATTACTTCCTAAAGGAGAACAATTTATAATTAAAGATTTATCCTTAAGAACATTTTTTGTTAATTTTTTTTTTATTTTAATTTTTCCACTGTTCTTAAAAACAAATTTTTTCGAAATTAAAAGGTATTTTTTTCTTTTATATTTACTATAAAGATAATTAAAAATTGCTGAACCAGTACCACCGAGACCAATAATTACAATTAATTTATATTTTGCTAAAATCTTTTTTATAGTCTCATTTGCTCCATAAACGTCTGTATTATATCCAAATAATTTATCTTTTTGTTTAACAATTAAATTTATAGATTTTGAGGTCTTCGCAAAGTTATCGTAGTTGTCAATTAATTTATAAATTTTTTTTTTATAAGGCATTGTAACTGCGGCAGCTTTAAACTTTTTATTTTTTCTAAGATCTTTAATAAATTTATTTAAATTTGATGGTTTAACCTCAAATTTGTTCATAGATGCACTCATTCTTTTTTTTCTAAAATATTCTCTCCAAATAGTTATTGATCTAGGATTTTTTAAGGGATAACCAATTATTCCGTTTTTAATCATATTATTATGTTCAATTTTTGAACATTATATATAATAAAGTAAGGTAATTGTAAAATAAAATACTCTATTTTCTTAAATACTTATGAGATTTGATTTTATGTAAAAGAAAAAAATCATTTAAGGTTTTTTTTAAATTAACATTTTTTTTGTCATATTTTGCAGTTTCGTATTTGTATTTTGCTATAAGTTTATTCCAATCTTTGGAGCTAACATTTTTAACATTATCTAGCACTTGAAAAACTTTTCTTTCCTCAATGCCATTATGCCAAAAAAAACCACTTTTTTTTCTTTTGGTAAAATATCCGAAAAAATTTCTTTTTATTGGGTGTACATTAGGAAAGGGATTTATAATCGCAGTCTTATTTTTTCTTCCTAGAGACTCAATGCCCATCGTAGAACCAGGGCTGACAACTATTTTTGAGTCATCAATTAATCTATAAGAATTTCTTTTATTGCTATTAGGTATCCCTTTAAAATTTTTATCTAAAATATTTCTATAAAAGTTTTTTTCTTCTAAACCGTTTTTTGTATTTTTAAAATATTTAAACAATACTTTTAATTTAAGTTTATTTTTTAAACAATATTTGCGCAAAGATTTAATCAATTTAATCTCATTCAAATGAGTTTTTCTTTTTAATGAAGGCCTAAAAAGAGAGATATAAATTAAACCACTCTTTTTTTTGTTTGAAATTTTTACATTATTGCTTAACACAGATCCGCTTACTATCGTTTTTCCATTTACAATTTTACTATAGAGATCGCTTGTCATTAAATTAAAAGTAAACATTAAATCAACATGATTCTGTTTTTTTATTTCTGAAAATTTTTTCCTTTGATGAAAAATTTCAAAAATATCCCTATATCCCATCCGGACACCATTTTGAAAAAAAATTGTTGAAACACCACAACTTTTTTTAATTTTGTAAAAGATATCATTATTGTCTATAGATGTAATGACAATCTTAGCATTAGTGAATTTAATAAATTGTACCAAGTAATCAAAAAAAGAGAATTTAAAGTTTAAAAAAGTTTTTAAAAGAATAAATAAATTAATTTCTTCTTTTCTTGTTTTTAAAATTTGAACTTTTTGTAAATTAAGGATACTAGAGGTAATTTTATGAGAGTGCTCATCATAGATAAGTAGCTCGCTCTTTTTTGGAGGAAAAAATATGTATTTACATTTTAAAAGAGTAGTAATATGTTGAAATTTCATTGAATATTACAAGTTTATAAAAAAATATGGCTTTTTTAAGTACGCATACTATTAACAAAATCGCTGAAGATGTAAACAATTTAGGATTTTATAAAATTGAAAATTTTTTGAAGAAAGATACCGTAGATAAAGTAATTGGTATGTTTCCTAAAGAAAAACCAAAAGACAAAGAATTAAAAATTAAAATTCCTGTTCATTTCTACTCCTTCATAATTAAATTATTTAAATTACAATTTAGACTTTTTTTTACTGGTATCTATCTTTTAAATTTAAAAAGAAAATTGAATTGCGATAAAATTATGGAAAAAGTTCAATCTAAAAATTGTAAGCTAGTTTCAATGGATATAGTTTATAATCCAAAATCTGACGAACCAATTAAGAAATGGCATGCCGATCAGCTACATAATTTTAATGGAAAAGACAAAAGTATTTATAAGTTTTTTATATATTTAACACCTACTTCAACAAATAACGGATGTTTAGCTTATATTAAAAAGAGTAATATTTTAAGTAATACAATAGCTGATTTAATGTTTAGAGGGGCGTTGCCAAAAGAAGTTGTATATACATTAAAACAATACTCTAATTTCGTAAGTAGAAAAGAAGTAAGAGACAAAATTCTGCAAAATAAAAATGCTAATGATATTGATCTAAATGAGGTAATTAACTCTGTAAATAAAATAAACAATAACCCAAGTACAAATGAATTAGATATTCAAATTAAAAATTCGGGTGATTGTCTTCTATTTGATGAAACAGGCATGCATAGAGGAGCTCAGAGTAAACAAGATAGATACGTATTAAGATTTTTGTACCAAAATATTAATAATTGAGATTTTTTAAAGATTTATACAAAATTTTTATTTCTGTAACATTAGTTTTTAATTTTTTTTTCAACATACATTCTATCAAATTTTTTAAACCGGGTTTAAAATTGTTATGAGAAAATTCATTATAATGTTTTAAAAATTTGATCCCGTTTTCTTTAATTTTAAAAATGAATAATTGCTCAAGAGTCAATAGTAATAAAACATATTTTTTAGATTTAAATACTGCTGTAATAAAACCTTTATCATTTGGTGATATTAAAATTTCAGAGTTTTTATCAGTATAGAATATTGATTTGTCTTTTTTTACAGGTTGTAAGTTCTTTATTTTTTGTAATGAAAAAAAGAAATTTAGCCAATGAGATGAAAGATGATATTTTATATTTCCCTTTAAATTTTTATCGATTTTTTTGATAGTTTCATTTATTCTTTCGGGGATATAGGCCCTAAGGATAAATTTTTCTCGTTTAGAGTAAGATTTCAAAACTTTATAAATGTTGTAATGATTCCTGTTATACAAAATATAAAGTTTCTTTTTATTTTTTTTAACAAACGTATCAATTTCACTGATTTTTTTATAACTTAAAGCTAAAGGTTTTTCAGAATAAATTGGAGCGTTCGTCATTTTTAAAATTTTTAAGATTTTTTTTTCGATAATGTTAAATGGTAAAAAAATAAATATACAATTATATTTTTTATCATTTATCGCTTTTCCAATATTATTGTAACGGTTCTTAATTTTATATTTATTAAAAATTTTTTTTTTTTTATCTAAATCTGTTACGCAAACACTTTGAATTTTTATTTTTTTCTTTATTAAAACTTTTGCGTACTCTTGAGCCTGTTTTCCAAATCCTATAAATAAAGGATATAAAGATTTTGATTTCATTAAGTATAATGAAAATTACTTATAATACTCTTGCCACAAAATATTAAATTCATTTCCTACATGTAGGCCATTAACATTACATTTTTCACATGGTTTGGCATTCCGATCTTTTTTTAATAACCTTTGTCTAACATTTTTAAATTGTTCGTTTTTCCAAATATCTAAAATATTATCTTTATTCACATTGCCTATAACTTTTCGTTTATCCCAATCGTTTGGACAAATTAATGTATCACCGTTATAATCAACAAATATTGTGTACATTGGATAATTGCAAGTTTGTTTTAGAGGAAACTCCTCTTTTAGCTGTTTGCCAAAAGTAGAATAATCTACTGCTCCTGCTCTATTATTTAAGTTTAATCCGAAATTTTTTTTACTTCCAAGATTTCTTGGTCTAATTGAAAACTGGTAATCTGACAACTTTAAATCTTTCTTTAATTTTACTAATTTGTCGTAAGTCTGTTTATTTGTGTATAAGCTTACGTAAATAAACTTTAATCCATTATCAAAAAATTCAATTAATTTTTTACTATTTAGATAATCTCCATTCGTAATAATTTCTGGGAATGAATTAGGGAGATTTTTGCTAGCTATTGATAAAATTTCTGAAAGATTGGAATGCATGGTTGGCTCGCTAAACCCTGAAAAAGATATTCTTCCTGAGTAGTCAATTTCTTTTAGCTCATTAATGATTTTTGTAAATAATTTTAAACTAAATTCCTCATCTTTATTTGGCCAGAGTTGCTCGTCCACTCGAGGACAAAATGCACATCTTCTGTTACAAGAACCATGCAAATTAAATTCAATTATAGAAAAAATGGGAAATTTAAGTTTTGAAACCCTCTTCAAATACTGTTTATGGAAGTCGTTAACCTTTAGAGTTTTTATATCAATACTATCCATATATGAGATTTTAAACAGTTTTATCGAAATAATCTAATTTTTTGTTAAAAATTTTTTTCAGTGCATAAATCAAGCCAATTGAGCTATTAGTACTGGTCAGCTACACACGTTACCGTGCTTACACATCCAGCCTATCAACGTAGTGGTCTACTACGGCTCTAAAGGAAGAACTAGTTTTGAGGTGGGTTTCCCACTTAGATGCTTTCAGCGGTTATCCCGTCCATACTTAGCTACCCGGCACTGCAGCTGGCGCTACAACCGGTCCACCAGTGGTATGTTCATCCCGGTCCTCTCGTACTAGGG
>CACOOK010000003.1:0-15000 GCA_902628815.1 uncultured Pelagibacteraceae bacterium | reverse complement strand
AAACGCTTGATTTATGCACAGAAAATAATTTTCTGTCTAAATTAAATTTTTTTTAAAATGTTCATCTATTCGAACATTTATAGATTGTTCATCTATTCGAACAATCGGATATAGATATTGTTTGATTGTTCTAATTACGTGAACAATCAAAATTGATATTTATTATTTACAATTTAAAAAAGCAAAGTGTCAATGGTGGAGGATAGCGGGATCGAACCGCTGACCTCCTGAATGCAAATCAGGCGCTCTCCCAGCTGAGCTAATCCCCCGTGAAAATGGTGGGCCGAGGACGACTCGAACGTCCGACCTCACCCTTATCAGGGGTGCGCTCTAACCACCTGAGCTACCGGCCCCTAAGCACTTAGGACACTTAAATCTTAAAGAAGAGAAATGAGGACGGCCACATTAACTTAATTTTTTGAGACCAAAAGAAATTTTTGGTCTTCCTTAGAAAGGAGGTAATCCAGCCGCAGGTTCCCCTACGGCTACCTTGTTACGACTTCACCCCAGTTGCTGATCGTACCGTAGTCAAAGGTATTAGCTTTGCCTTAAGGTGTAACCAACTTCCATGGTGTGACGGGCGGTGTGTACAAGACCCGGGAACGTATTCACCGCGGCGCGCTGATCCGCGATTACTAGCAATTCCAGCTTCATGCACTCGAGTTACAGAGTACAATCCGAACTGAGGCACATTTTTGGGATTGGCTTAGAGTCGCCTCTTTGCATCCCATTGTAAGTGCCATTGTAGCACGTGTGTAGCCCAACACATAAGGGCCATGAGGACTTGACGTCATCCCCACCTTCCTCCAGCTTATCACTGGCAGTTCTTTTAAAGTGCCCAACTAAATGGTGGCAACTAAAAGTAGGGGTTGCGCTCGTTGCGGGACTTAACCCAACATCTCACGACACGAGCTGACGACAGCCATGCAGCACCTGTGTTTCGTCCAGCCTAACTGAAAAGACTAATCTCTTAGTCTCGCGACGAACATGTCAAGCGTTGGTAAGGTTCTGCGCGTATCTTCGAATTAAACCACATGCTCCACTGCTTGTGCGGGTCCCCGTCAATTCATTTGAGTTTTAACCTTGCGGTCGTACTCCCCAGGCGGTGTGCTTAATGCTTTCGCTGCGACACTGAAAAATATATTTCCAACGTCTAGCACACATCGTTTACGGCATGGACTACGAGGGTATCTAATCCTCTTCGCTACCCATGCTTTCGCTCCTCAGTGTCAGTAGTGACCCAGTAAGTTGCCTTCGCATTTGGTGTTCTTTCTAATATCTACGAATTTCACCTCTACACTAGAAATTCCACTTACCTCTATCACACTCTAGCTAAAAAGTTTTGATGGCAGTTCCAAGGTTGAGCCTTGGGATTTCACCATCAACTTTTTTAACCACCTACGAGCTCTTTAAGCCCAGTAATTCCGAACTACGCTAGGTCCCTTCGTATTACCGCGGCTGCTGGCACGAAGTTAGCCGGACCTTCTTATTCGGGTACAGTCATTTTCTTCCCCGACGAAAGAGTTTTACAACCCAAGGGCCTTCTTCACTCACGCGGCATCGCTGCATCAGGGTTTCCCCCATTGTGCAAGATTCCCCACTGCTGCCTCCCGTAGGAGTCTGGGCCGTGTCTCAGTCCCAATGTGGCTGGTCTTCCTCTAAGAACAGCTATTGATCGTAGCCTTGGTAAGCTTTTACCTTACCAACTAGCTAATCAAGTGCGGGCTCATCTTTCGGCGTTAAAACTTTCCCCGTAAGGGCTTATTCGGTATTAGCACAAGTTTCCCCGTGTTATTCCAAACCAAAAGGCAGATTCCCACATTATACTCACCCGTTTGCCACTCAGTATTGCTACTGCGTTCGACTTGCATGTGTTAGGCGTGCCGCCAGCGTACGTTCTGAGCCATGATCAAACTCTCAAGTTTAATAACGGCGCACACTAGCTTTAATAACTTTGAGGTAATCAAAGTTATTTTTCGTTAAAGCGTGTACGACAATTTCTTTATTAACCTAGCCGTCCACACTTCTCTTCTAAAAATTTACAATTTAAAAAAGCTAAGATTTATAAGCAAAATCTACACACCTTTCTCCTAATTATATTAATAATTTGAATAGAGGTGAGCGCCCGTTTTATTACAATTAAGTAATAAGTCAAGACGTATATTAGCTAAAATAGCCAGTAAAATCGGGCTTTTTAACGCTCTTGAAGTTGCAAAGCGTAAATAATTTTTGTAGAAAACAACTATGGCGCTAATCCAAAAATTTTCAAATTTTTTGAAAAAATACACAAGTTTTCAAACAATTTTTAAACTGTCCGGACCAAAAACATTGGGATTAGATTTTAAAATATTAATTTCGTTGATCATCATTGTCACTTTTATTTTTTTGGGAAGTATTAATTATTTTACACAAAGAAATGTGTTAAATGAAAATAATTTTAAAGTTGTTACTAAGTCGAATGAATTTTCCAATTTAACAAAATATTTAATTTCTAAGATAAATAGCCCCTATAAAAAAATAAATTACACTATTAAAAATAATGATACTTTAGAGAAAATTCTCAAAAAATTTGATATTAAACAGTCCGATATAAATGTTATATCTGTTGAACTTAAGAAAAAAAAACTTTCAAATATATATTCTGGACGTCAACTATCTTTAATATTGAAAAGACTTCAAAATGGAACTCATACTTTAATTAACTTAGTTTTTCCAGTAAATAACACAACATTTATAGAAGTTAGAAAAGTTAAGGAAAATTTTGTAGTTAAAGAAAATTCTTTGAAGCTCAGCAAAAAAGAGGTGGTGGTTAAAAATATTATAGAAAATAACCTATATAACTCTGCAGTAAAATCAGAAATTGAGCCAAATATAATAATTGAGTTTGCAAGAGTTTTCGGTTTTGAAGTTGATTTTCAAAGAGATATTAGAAAAGGTGATTGGTTTGAGATTTACTATGAAAAATTCATGGATGATAATGGGAAGGTAAGAGATACAGGAAAGATAATTTACGCTTCTATGTTTGTTAATGGTGAACAAATAAATTTATACAACTTCAAATATAAAGATCAACCTGAAGAATATTATGACATAAAAGGTAAGAGTATTACAAAGTCTTTAATGAAGACTCCTATAAACGGAGCTCGACTTTCATCTTCTTTTGGTATGAGGAAACATCCTATTTTAGGCTACAATAAAATGCATAGAGGAACCGACTTTGCTGCTCCGAGTGGAACTCCAATAATGGCTTCTGGATCAGGAACAGTTACTAGAGCGAGATGGTGTGGTGGTGGTGGCAATTGTGTAAAGATTAAACATAATTCTACATATGAGACAGTATATGCTCACATGAAGTCTTTTGCAAAAGGTGTAAAGGAAGGAAGAAAAGTAAAACAAGGGCAAATAATTGGATACGTAGGGTCTACTGGATTATCAACTGGACCACATCTACACTACGAAGTAATCGTTAATGGTAAAAAAGTTAATTCTCAAAGACTTAAATTACCTTCAGGTAAAATCTTAAAAGGGACAGAGAGAAGTGAATTTGAAATTGAAAGAATAAAAATAGATTTACGTTTAGCAAATTTAAGAAAAAATTAATTTTCCCATACAGAGTTATATTTTAAACTTTTAATCTTTTTAAATCCATGGCTAGTTAATTTTTTTTCTACTATTTTTTCAGTAGACGGTCTTGTTTCAATTAAAATACTTAAACTTTGACCTTTATTTAAAAGTTTTGAACAACCATTTAAAATTTCGACTTCATTTCCATCAACATCGATTTTAATCAACTTAGGGAAATCTATTAAATTAAGACTTATAAGATTATCAATAGAGGTGGCTAGAGTATTGTAAGATATTTTATCTTTTGTTAAATTAAGTTTGTTATCAATTTCAAACTCTTCAATAAGATTTTGATCGTTAAAACTAGCCTCTGCAGCGCCCGCCTTGAAATCACCTTGAAAAAATTTTGAAATCAAAAATTGATTAGTTAATGGATTAGATATTATTGTTATTTTTTCTTGCAAAGAATTTAGATTAATATTTCTAGCCATCAATTCCAAATTTTTAAATGAAGGTTCAAATGAAAATACTTTGGCATCAAATTTTTTTGAGTAATAGATACTGTACAGACCTAAATTAGCTCCAATATCAAATAAACAATTATCTTTTGATCCATTATTATCTAACCACTCGATTGTATCTGGTTCTTTTGTAAAGATTGTTTTTGCTCTGAAACTAGCCATTAATGAGGGGATATAAAATTTTATTATCTTTTTTGGATTTTGTGAAACTGTAATGTCATGACTTTTATATCTATCTATACTTTTTTGTAAAATTTGTTGCCAACTAGCATTATGATTTCTTTTATCGAAAAAGATTAGTAAATCAGCATAACAATTGCCTACGAAATTTATAACAATTAAAGGCAATTGTAAGATGTATCTAATAATTTTTACTGAATGATAAAGTAGTGAGTGTAATTTTTTCAATTTAATACATTAATTTTTTTGTAAACAAATCTTAAAACTATTCTATCAGTTTTTTTTGGAGCTGAGCCCCTATGAACAGAAAGTTCATCAAAAATGACGGCACCCCCTCTCTTTAAATTGAAATCAAACCTCGACGTATCAGGTGTCTCATTTTCAATAAATTTAGTATTATCTAAAAAATTTTCAATTTTTTCTATGTGTATTTCCTTAGATAGAAGTTCCTTTACAGGTTTTTGATTAACTACCTGTCTTAGACTTTTTAAGCTCCAAAAAGAAACAGGATTAATTTTTTTATTAAGGATTAAAGAACAAACGCTTTTAACAATTTTATCGCTGTAAGGTATTACCGCAAGAGAACCATTATCGCTTTTAACATCGGTTAGGTTGATGAAAAATTTTATTCCTCTAGCGCTATTTTTTTTTTTGGTTGAAAATGTCGCGTCGGCTGCATTATAAAAAATTTTTAAAGCATTCGGATTATTAATATCTCTAATCCCTATGTCATTATGCCAGCTTAATATATGATCGTTTGATTGTTTATTATGATAACAATCTATCATTTGTAATTCTGCTTCTGTACCAAAAACATTTTCAGCAATTTTTTTAAAATCTAATTTTTTTGCAATTTTCTTGAGGAAAAAAGAGTTATTAACTTTTTTAAAATCTAGTTTTATAAGTTTTATAAAAAATTGGCTGAAACGTGTAGGAAAATAACTATCTGATGATCCTTTTTTAGGCTTTTTAACAATCCTCAATATATTTTCTAAATCATCTTGATCTAAAATATTGTTAACTGATGCAACACCTTTTTCTCTAATTTCGTTAGAAATAATTTCAATACTTTGTTCCATTAAGATATCTTTAAATTTTTTTTTCTGTAGCAGCTAATTCTGGTTTATTTTCTAGTTTGTCTA
Organism: uncultured Pelagibacteraceae bacterium; assembly: GCA_902628815.1. Taxonomy (GTDB): domain Bacteria; phylum Pseudomonadota; class Alphaproteobacteria; order Pelagibacterales; family Pelagibacteraceae; genus Pelagilacustribacter. The sequence goes on along the minus strand of CACOOK010000003.1, from coordinate 9,593 downwards.
ATTTCTTGTCGCTAAGTTCATTATATCTTCTTAAGTAATGATCTGCATGTTGAAGATAGTTTTGTGCTAAAACTGGATCTCCATTGCTTTGAGCGTCTTTAGCTAATTGTTGAAATTTGTGCATAGTCTTTTCAACGTTATGTAGATTATTAGGTGATCCATTTCTTTTAAATGTTAAGTTACCATTATTATGTAAATTTACCGTATTATGAGAACTTATAGATCCATTTCTTGATCTAAAATTATTTTTTTGCGACCTAGGTCTAAAGTTTCTTCTTCTATTTATCATAACCAAACTACCCTATAAGATTTGATATTATACATCTAATATTGTCTCCGAAGTCTTTAATATTAATTTCTATTTTAAAATTATTTTTTTTTAATATTCTTGAAACTTGTATAAACTGTTTATTTCCAATCTCTAAAGCCAGTCTGCCATTAATTTTTAAGAGATATTTCGCTTTGTAGATAACTTTTTCGAGAACGTCAAGCCCATCCTTACCACCATCTAAAGCAATAATCGGCTCATATTTCCTTATGTCTTCGTCTAGTCTGTTTAAAAATCTTTTATCTATATATGGTGGATTTGATACAATTAAGTCAAATTTATAATTATAAATATCTAAGAATGATTTTTTTTGAAATCTCAACCTGCTTATAATTTTATTTTTAATTTTGTTTTTTTCAGCAATTTGAATAGCTTTTTTTGAAATATCTACGCCTATACCTCTACATTTTTTTAGCTCGCTTAATAAACTTATTATTATACAACCTGATCCGGTACCTATATCTAAAATATTAATTCTTTGGTCACGATAGAGTCTTACTAATTTTTCTACCATCATTTCTGTCTCTGGCCTGGGTATCAAAGTATCTTTATTAACAATAAAATTTTTACTCCAAAATTCTTTCTCTCCTAATAAATAAGCAATAGGCTCTCTATCCGATCGTCTTTCAATAAAATTTTTAAATTTAGCAACGCTATTTGGGCTTACTTTTTCATTCATATTGATTATTAAATCTTCTCTAGTTTTTTTTAGAATTTTAGAAAGTAAAATTTCTGCGTCCAATTGGTATGTCAAAATGCCTTTAGATTTAAGTTTATCTGATCCAAAATTTAATAGTTCTAAATTGTCCATCAGAGATTTTTAAGTTTTATGTCTTGATCTTTTAATCTTAATTCTTCGTTCATAGTCTCGTGAATTTCACCACTTAAAAATTCATCAAGTTTGTGTAAAGTCAAATTTATTCTATGATCAGTTACTCGACCTTGAGGAAAGTTGTAAGTTCTTATTCTTTCCGACCTGTCTCCAGTTCCGATTTGGCTTCTTCTGTTGCTTGACCTCTCTAGATCTTTTTTTCTTTTTTCAGACTCGTAAACCCTTGATCTAAGTATTTTAAGAGCTTTTGCTTTATTTTTATGTTGAGATTTTTCGTCTTGTTGACTAACTACCACCCCGGTTGGCAAATGAGTTATTCTGACTGCACTATCGGTGGTGTTAACGGATTGGCCTCCAGGACCACCAGCCCGAAATACATCGATTCTTAAATCTGAGTCTTTAATTTCAATATCCACATCTTCCGCCTCTGGCAGAACCGCGACGGTTGCGGCAGAGGTATGTACTCTTCCTTGGGTCTCGGTTTTAGGTATTCTTTGAACACGATGAACCCCGGACTCATATTTTAAATAAGAATAAATATCATTGCCATTTACAGAGAAGATTACTTCTTTAAATCCACCAGCTTCACTTTTAGATATACTAATTAATTCTAAGATCCATTTTTTTTTAGAACATACCTTTTCGTACATTTTAAAAAGATCAGCACAAAAAAGTGATGCCTCTAGCCCTCCTGTACCTGCCCTAATTTCGACTATTGCATTCTTATCATCATCTTCGTCTTTGGGAAGTAAAAAAATTTTAAGTTTGTTTTCATATCTCTCTTTTTTTAAGTTCATTTCATTTAGATCTTTTTTGGCCATATCTACAATTTCTTTTTCGTTATTTTTATCGTCCAAAATTTGCTCAAGATCTTTTTTTTGCTTGTCAAAGTTTATATACTCTTTTGCAATATCAACTATATTTCCAAGATTAGCGTATTCTTTAGATTTTTTAGCAAAAATTTTTGGATCAATTTTTCCTACGGATAAATCTTTTTCTAAATCGTCATGTTTAATGATTATTTCTTTTACTTTTTGAAGAGGTATCATTTATTAATTTTTTCTTTAATTTTTTCTTCTACTAACTTTACAACCTCGTCTATGATTTCTGTACTAGCAACTTTAGTATGTGGAATTCCTGATAGGTATAAAAGGTTATTATCTTGACCTCCACCAGTTAATCCAATATCTGTTTGTGCAGCTTCTCCTGGTCCGTTAACAACACAACCAATTATTGAGAGATTAATTGGCTTTTTTATATGAGATAATTTTTTTTCCAATTTTTTAACGGTTTCAATTACTGGAAATGCCTGACGTGCGCAGGATGGACAAGAAATAATGTTTACCCCTCTAGATCTTATGCCTAACGATTTTAATATTTCATATCCTGCTTTTATTTCGTCAACAGGATCAGAGGATAAAGAAACTCGAATAGTATCACCAATACCTTCCATTAAGAGTTGGCCAATACCAATTGAAGATTTTATACTTCCAGTGAATAATCCTCCCGCTTCTGTAACGCCTAAATGAAGGGGATAATTACAAGTTTGAGATAATTTCCTATAAGCTTTTACTGTTAAGAAAATATCAGAAGATTTTACGCTTATCTTGAAATTAAAAAAATCATTATCCTCTAACAACTTTATATTATACTGAGCGCTTTCTACTAAAGCATCAGGACAAGGTTCTTTATACTTTTCTAGAAGAATTTTATCTAATGATCCAGCATTAACACCTATTCTAATTGAGCAATTATAGTCTTTTGCAGCTTTTATGACTTCTAAAACTCTGTCTTTTGATCCAATATTACCTGGATTAATTCTTAAACAACTCGCACCCATTTTAGCAGCTTCGATCGCTCTTTTGTAATGAAAATGAATATCTGCTACGATTGGGACATTTACTTCCTTAACTATTTCTTTAAGACATTTAGTAGATTTTTCATCTGGGCAAGAGACCCTTACAATGTCAGCTCCAGCTTCTTCAAGATTATTTATTTGTTCAACTGTTTTTTTAATATCTGTCGTTAAAGTATTAGTCATAGACTGCACACTTATAATAGAGTTCCCTCCAACTGAAATATTTCCAACTTTTATTTCCTTGGTTTTTTTCCTATTTATTATTCTGTGTGGTCTTACTTCCATTAATCCAATTCGAAAATTGTATGCAATTTTTTTATAGCATTCAAAGTATTTTCTTCATCAATTATAACTGATAATTTTATTTCTGAGGTAGAAATGGCTAAAATATTTATTTTTTCATCTGCAAGAGCTTTGAACATTCTATATGTTACTCCAGGTGTAGAAACCATTCCAGCGCCAACTATTGAAACTTTAGCAACTTTGTCATTATGGTTTATAAATCTATATTTTATATTTTTATTATTTTCTAAAATTTCTTTTGCTCTTATAAAATCATTTCTTTTAATAGTAAAAGTTATATCAGTCGTTTTTTGATCAGAGGAAACATTTTGAATTACCATATCAATATTTATTTGTGCTTTATTCATAGGTTCAAAAATATTTGCCGCTACCCCTGGTTTGTCTTCAACTCCAATTAAAGTAATTTTTGCGTCATCTTTAGAATATGCTACGCCTGTTACACTTTTTTTATAATCTATATTTTGTTGATCAAATATTTTTGTTCCTTTTCTATCAGTAAAAGTGGATCTAACTTCTAAAGGAATATCATAAATCATGGCAGTCTGAACAGCTGAAGGTTGCATTACTTTTGCGCCAAGAGAAGACAGCTCCAGCATTTCATCGTAAGAAATCTTGTCAATTTTTTTTGCTACTGGTATCTTGTTAGGGTCTGTTGAAAATACTCCATCAACGTCTGTGTAAATTTCACACGAGTCTGCCTCAAATAGTTTTGCAAACGCTACCGCAGTTGCGTCAGAACCACCTCGTCCAATAGTGGTGATGTCACCTTTTTCTGAAATGCCTTGAAAACCAGGAATGACTGCTATCCCGCCTTCAGCAAGGTACTCATTAATTTTGCTAACATTCATATTTATTATTCTGGAATTAGTGTGATCTCCTGTAGTGAGAATTGGTATTTGCCAGTTCAACCAAGACTTAGCATGAAGATTCAGATTAATTAATGCGCCTGTAAGTAAAGCACAAGTTACTTGTTCTCCAGAAGATAATAATACATCAAGCTCTCTTTTGTTGAATTTTTTAGATATCTCATTTGATAATCTTATAAGCTCATTAGTTTTTCCTGACATAGCAGATACAATAGTGATAATTTGATTACCCGCGTCATTCTCTTTTTTAATGATATTCGCAACATGTTGTATTCTTTCAACAGTTCCAATCGACGTACCACCAAACTTCAAAACTTTTTTTAACATTCTAGAATTTAATATTATTTTAAATGATTTTAATGTATTTTATTTTAAAAAATTTATTGCCATGACTACTATAAATAAAGAAGAAATTCAAAAGTTTTCAAACTTATCTGATGAATGGTGGGATGTAAAAGGAAAATTTAAACCATTGCATATGTTTAATCCAATTAGAATTGAATATATTATAGAAAAAATAAGAAACCATTTTGAAATAAACGACAAAAATAAGAAACATTTCAAGGATTTAAAAATTTTGGATATAGGTTGTGGCGGAGGCCTAATTAGTGAACCTATGGCACGTTTAGGCTCATCTGTAACTGGTATAGATGCATCATACAAAAATATTCAAGTTGCTAAGGCACATAGTAAAAAAAGTAATCTCAAAATCAGATATTTAAATAAATCTCCAGAACAATTAGATGAAATTGAAAAATTCGATGTTATCCTAAATTTAGAAATAGTAGAGCATGTTGAAGATGTTGATCTTTACATCAGTTCTTGTTTTAACTTGCTTAAAAAAAACGGTATCATGTTTACTGCAACAATCAACCGAACGCTTACTTCTTATATCAAAGCGATAGTTGGGGCAGAATATATTTTAAGATGGCTTCCTATTGGCACTCATGATTGGTCTAAATTTTTAAAACCTGAAGAATTAGAAAAGAAACTAGTAGAACGAAAGTTTAAAACTTTAGATATAAAAGGGTTAAATTATAATCCAATATTAAATAGATGGAAAAGAACTGAGAATTTGTCAGTAAATTATATAATTTGCAGTAAAAAAATTTAATTATCTTTGTTTATCCAAGGAACACTAATTAAATCAATGCCTTCTTCTACTAATTCTTTTCTCTCACTTTCAGTTGTTGATCCATAAATTAATCTTTTACTTTTCTTATCATAATATATTTCTCTTACCTCTTTGCTAAAATTTTTACCTACATATTCAAAATTGCTTTCAATATATTTCCTAATTTTTAATAGCTTACCTTTTTCACTCTTCAATTCTTTTTCTATATTTTGCATATTTATTTTATCTTGAGACATGACAGAAACCATTGGTGACATTATTGATTTAGATATTTTTTTTGAGGAACAATATATACACTCTAATAGCTTCTTTTTTTTTAGATTATCAAATTCTAGTGAATTTGAAAACCAACTTTCAAATTCATGATTATTTTCGCATTTTAAATTATATTTGATCATCTTTAATTTCTATAATCTGCATTTATATCTATATAGTCATGCGTAAAATCACACGTATAACATTTAAAAGCATCATTACCAAGTTTTAGGTTAATTTCTATTTCTATGGAGTCCCATTCCATATATTCTTTCAATTTTTTTTCATCTAAATTGTCTGAAACTTTTCCATTCTCGGCTACGATAAAATTTCCAATTTTAACTTTAAGTTTTTTGGTATCTACAATTTCTCCTGATTTTCCTATCCCCATAATAATTCTACCCCAATTAGCATCTTCACCAGCTACAGCTGTTTTTACTAAAGGAGAGTTAGCTACTGAGAAGGCGATATTTTTAGCGCTGCCTAAAGATTTAGCGTTAATAACGTTAATAGTTAAAAATTTTTTTGCTCCTTCACCGTCAACAACAATTTGCTTAGCTAAATTTAGACAAAGTTTTTTTAAAGACAATTCAAACTTTTGAATAATTTTATCGTTTAGGGAAAGATTTTGACCAATTTTAAGAGATCTAGTTGAAAATATAGAGACCATGTCATTAGTTGATTGATCACTATCTACAGTTATTGCATTAAATGAATTAGAAACTGCTCTTTTTAAGAGAGTCTTCAACAAGTTTGAATTAATATCGGCATTAGTAAAAATGAATGACAACATCGTTGCTAAATTCGGGGCTATCATACCAGAGCCTTTTGCGATACCACATATTCTAATTAATTCATCTCCGACAATGATTTCTTCGTATGCTACTTTAGGTTTGGTATCTGTTGTCATTATTGCTGATGACATTTTAAGCCAAAACATTTTATTTTGTTCGACTCTTAATTTGTCTACAAGTTCGGGCAATCTTTCTTTAATTTTTTCAACTGGAAACTCCTCTCCAATAACTCCTGTAGATGCAAAAATTAAATCTTTAATTTTCACTGTTTCATTTGTGCCTTTTTGATTTTTCGACTCTTTAATTGTTAAAATTCTTGATAAATTTTTAGCAATAGTATCAATGCCCTCTTTTCCTTGCTTACCTGTAAATGTATTAGCATTTTTTGTATTAACCAATAAGCCTTTAATTACTTTTTTGTGAGAATTGTTGTTCCAAGGTATAAATTCAGAGGTAATAGTATTAGTTGTCGTAAGTGTTGCGTAATTTGCTCCCTTGCTAAAATAAAATAAGGCTAAATCATCCCTACCGTCTCCATACAAATCTGCAGAAATTGATGACATTTCTAGACCTTCAATTTTCTTCAGAGTCTGAAACTCACCCATTTTAGATAATTTAGTTTTATCTTTGAGGAAATTTTTGATGTTTATTGTCATAAATACTATTTAATTTAAATTATAAATACATATATAGAGATATAATGAATTTATTTACAAGAACTTTTAGTAAAATATTTAAAAGCTCTAATCAACAAGAATTGGATAAATTACAAAATATTATTTTAGAAATTAATAATAAAGAGGCTGAAATAAAGTCTTTAACTGAAAGTGATTTTAAAGCAAAGACAGCAGCATTTAAAAAAAAGGCTCAAAATGGTACTTTAAATTTAGATGAAATACTGCCTGAATGTTTTGCGATAGTTAGGGAGGCTGCGAAAAGGACTTTAGGTGAAAGACATTTTGACGTTCAATTAGCCGGTGGAATTATACTCCACAAAGGGAAAATAGCAGAGATGAAAACTGGGGAGGGTAAAACGCTTGTATCTACCTTACCAGCTTATTTAAATTCTTTAAAAGGTAAAGGTGTGCACATTGTTACTGTTAATGATTACTTAGCAAAAAGAGACTCGGTTTGGATGGGTAAAGTTTTCAATTATTTAGGAGTCTCAACTGGATGTATTACAAATGATTTGGAAGATATTGATAGAAAAAAAAATTACGCTTGTGATGTTACGTATGCAACAAATAATGAACTTGGTTTTGATTATTTAAGAGATAATATGAAATATGAATTAGGTGAAATGGTACAAAGAGATCATAATTTTTGTATTGTCGATGAAGTAGATAGTATACTGATAGACGAATCTCGGACTCCTTTGATTATTTCCGGAAAACTAGAGGATAAAACTTCGCTTTACTCTATATCAAATGAATTTATTCAAATGTTACAAAAGAAAGATTATGAATTAGATGAAAAAAATAAAAATGTAATCCTGACTGATTTTGGAGTTGATAAAATTGAAAAATTATCTTCACAAAAAAATATTTTAAAAAATAATAATTTTTATGACCCGTCTAATCTAGAACTTGTTCATCATACCAACCAAGCCTTAAAAGCTAATTTAATTTTCAAAAAAGATATTGACTACATAGTTAGAGACGGAAAAGTTCAAATAATAGACGAGTTTACTGGAAGGGTTTTAGCTGGAAGAAGATTTTCAGATGGCTTGCATCAGGCTATCGAAGCAAAAGAAAATGTTAATATTCAAGATGAAAATCAAACTCTGGCATCAATCACTTATCAAAATTATTTCAGACTTTATAATAAATTAGCTGGGATGACTGGTACAGCAATGACTGAGTCTGAAGAATTTTATGATATTTATAAGCTTAATGTTGTGTCTATTCCAACCAATAAGAAAATGTTGCGTGAAGATTATAACGATCAAATTTTTAGAACTGAAAAAGAAAAATATAATGCGATAACAAAGAAAATTATTGAGTGTAACATTAAAGGACAACCTGTATTAGTTGGTACAACTAGTATAGAAAAGTCAGAGAAAATTTCAGAATTTTTATCTAAAAAAAAAGTTAAGCATAATGTTTTAAATGCAAAACAGCATGAAAAAGAAGCTAAAATTATTGCTGAGGCGGGTAAACCTGGCTCTGTAACAATTGCAACAAATATGGCCGGAAGAGGTACAGATATAAAATTGGGTGGAAATAAAGACTTTATTGAAGAAGGAATTAAAAATAACGTCGAAGAATATAAAAAAAACGAGGTCAAGGTTAAAGGCTTAGGAGGTTTATTTATAATTGGAACCGAACGACATGAAAGTAGGAGAATTGATAATCAGTTGAGAGGTAGATCGGGTAGACAAGGGGACCCTGGATCAACAATCTTTTTTATTAGCTTGCAGGATGAGTTGATGCGAATTTTTGGTGGGGAGTCTATTGATGGAATGCTTAAAAAGCTGGGATTAAAAGAAAACGAGTCAATAGATCATCCTTGGATAAATAAGGCGATGGAAAGAGCTCAAAAAAAAGTAGAAACTCGAAATTTTGATATAAGAAAAACCTTAATTAAATTTGATGATGTCATGAATGATCAAAGACAAGTAATCTTTTCTCAAAGATTAAAAATACTTAAACAAGAAAATATAAGTATTTTATTAAATGATTTTTTTGATGAGATATTAAAAGATATAGAAACATCAAAAAACGATTATCAAAAATCGAATGACGAAAAATATCTTACCCAAATCAAAAATATTACAGGAAATTCACTTAATGATAATCAGTTAATAAAGCTTCTATCAAAAGATAAAAAAGACTTTATTCAAGAAATGAGAGATTTATTTCATAACAAAAAGAAAAATAGAATTAATATTTTAGGTAAAGAACAAAATGATATTCTTGAAAAAAAGATTTTTCTTCAAATTATAGACTTTTCTTGGCGTTCACATCTTCAGTATTTAGAGCAATTAAGACAAGTAATTGGACTAAGACAATACGGACAAAAAGATCCTTTATCTGAATTCAAAAAAGAAGCATTCGTTCTTTTTGAAGGGCTTTTATTAAAGATTAAAAATGATGTAGTAAAGCTGCTATTAAATTTAGATATTGTAGTTTCCTCTAACGAAGAAAATGATGAAAACGCGATGAGTCGAAGTCAAAAAGAATTTAACAAAGTTGGAAGGAACGAAAAATGTCCATGTGGTTC
>CACOOK010000002.1 GCA_902628815.1 uncultured Pelagibacteraceae bacterium | reverse complement strand
GAAATTTAAACAAAAGATGGCAGATAGTTGGTTTTCATATTTGCAAAGTCAAATTTGTAAAGAATTTGAATTTCTTGAAAAAAATAAAATAAAATTTGCAAAAAGACATTGGAGTAAAAATAAAAAAAATGAAGGTGGTGGAGTTTCATTGCTATTATCTAATGGAAAAATATTTGATAAAGTTGGTGTAAATAAATCAACTGTTTCAGGAATTTTTCCCAAGGAATATAGATCAAAAATATTAGGAGCAGAAAAAAAAGGTAAATATTGGGCTTCAGGAGTTTCTGTGGTAGCTCATATGAAAAACCCTAAAATACCTGCAATTCATTTCAATACAAGATTTATAGCGACTTCCAAAGAGTGGTTTGGTGGTGGCATGGATGTAACACCAAGTTTTGAAGATTTAAAAGAAAAAAGAATTTTTCATGATGAATTAAAAAAAGTATGTGTTCAAAATAAAAAAAATTACAGAAAATATAAAAAATGGTGTGATAAATATTTTTATTTACCTCACAGAAAAGAAGCAAGAGGAATTGGCGGTATTTTCTTTGATTATGAAACTAAAGATTGGATTAAAAACTTTAAATTTGTTAGAGAACTTGGTCTTGCTTTTATAGATATTTCAAAAAAAATTATTGACAGAAAAAAAAGATTTAAATGGACAAAAAAAGATAAGGAAAAACAATACATAAAACGCGGCAGGTATGTAGAGTTCAATCTTTTGTATGATAGAGGGACAAGGTTTGGATTAAACTCAGGAGGAGATATTGACTCTATATTAATGTCACTACCTCCTGAAGCGAAGTGGAAATAATAATGGAAAAGGAACCAATTACTGTTAGTGGTCTTCAAAATTTAAAATCTGAATTAGAAGATTTAAAAAATGTTCAAAGACCAAAAATTGTTGATGCAATAGCAGAAGCAAGATCACATGGGGATTTAAAAGAGAACGCTGAATATCATGCTGCAAAAGAGCAACAGGCATTAATTGAAAGCCGTGTGATTGCAATTAATGATATAATCGCTAGAGCAAATGTAATTGATGTTACTAAAATTGAAAATGATGGTAAGGTAATTTTTGGATCGACTGTAAAAGTTCAAGACCTAGAAAATAGTAAAAAAGTTTCGTACAGATTGGTTGGTCAAGATGAGGCGGACATCAAAAAAAATTTAATTTTTTTCAAAAGTCCTATAGGAAAAGCTCTAATAGGTAAAAATAAAGGAGAAATGATAAGTGTAATTACTCCCTCTGGAGAGAGAAACTTTGAAATACTTGATGTTGAATATGTTTAAGTTGAGTTTAGTTGAATTAGTTCATTAACTCTTTCATTTGAAATTTTGAAATTATTATTCAACCACTCTTTCTCTATTGTCTTTAAAACATTTCCTAAAGATTGTCCTTCGAGCATACCTTTTTGTTTTAAAAATTCTCCATCTATTGGGAATGTAGGTACTTTAATTTTCAAAATTTTGTCAAGGATTTTTGAAAAATTTAAAAGTTTTACATTAGAATTTATTGAAAAATTAATTAGATTAAGGGCTATCAAATGATTTTTTCCATTTAAGTAAGCGTTTTTTGCTAAATCTTTTTCAAAAAATTCTTTTTCATTTTTAAGTTTTGATAAATTTTTATTGAACTTTTCTAGTGTATCTTTAATCTTATTAGATGTATTATATTTGTGAATAAAATATTCGTGATTATTTTTTTCATCTATCAATAACACTGCTAACAAAATATCTACATTAATATTTGAATACTTATAAACCTTTTTAAGTCTTTCTAATCTATTTAAATATAAGAATTCCGGAAAAATCTTTGAAAAAATTTCCCTCAAGCTACTACTTTGATTAATAATTAAAAAATTTTCAAGATCTAAAATTTTTAGTAACTCAATATAAATTCTTTCTTTAGATATTTTTTTTATACCATCTAGATTTTGCTTTATTGCATCGCTTGTAGTTAGCTCAACTGTAGTATCGTACATAATTTTAAATCTAATAAATCTAATGATTCTTAAATAATCTTCTTCAATTCTCTTTTGTGGATCTCCAATAAATTTAATATTTTTATTTTTTAGATCGATCGTACCCATTTGTGGGTCAAAAAGCTTTCCATTTATATCCATATAAATTGCATTAATAGTAAAATCTCTTCTCTCAGAATCTTTTTTCCAATTATCTATAAATTCTACTTCTGCATGCCTCCCGTCTGTCTTGATATCTTTTCTTAAAGTTGTTAATTCAACCTTATGATTTTCAGATATTATGGTTAGCGTCCCATGTTTGACACCTGTGTCAATAACTTTTAAATTTGTATCTTTAAATTTTTCTTTGATTTCTGTCGTCGTCAATACGGTAGCGATGTCTATATCATCTACTTTTTCATTTGAGAGGTATTTCCTTACACAACCTCCTACAAATCTAGCAGCTATTTTATCTTCCGGTATGCCCTCTTGTAACTTTTTGAAAATTAATTTCAAATCTTTGTCTCTGTAAAAAGGAAAAAAAAAATTTTTGATATTATTTAAAAAATTTATAATTAGATTAAACATAAATCTATGGCTGGGGCACTAGGATTCGAACCTAGGATGGCGGTATCAAAAACCGCTGCCTTACCGCTTGGCTATGCCCCAATCTTAAGTGACTGATATATCATAAATGATAAAATTTAAATAGTTTTTGCAATTGAAATTAAAAATTTTGGGTATCTTTTTCTCAGTTTTTTAAGTGCGGCTTTTGAACATTTTTTGTTAAAAAAGATACCGTAACACGCAGAGCCAGACCCGGTCATCCTTGAAAAATAACACCCTTTGAATTTGCTAATGTCTAATAATAATTTTCGAATTAAGGGATATTTTTTCTCTACGATGGCTTGTAAATCATTTTTACCATCTTTTAAATGATTTAAAAATCCATTTTTTGTCCTAAATTTTTGAGTGAAAAATTCTTTTTTTTTAGAGTAATTTTCAACTTTGGAGTAAACTTCTTTTGTTGAACATCTTATATTTGGATAAACAAATAAAAAATAAAATTTGTACTTATTTCGTATTTTTTTTATTGTTTTTAAATTTTTAAGATATCCTCGATTATAAGTAAAAAGTCTCACGTCAGATCCCATCTCATTATAAATACTATTAAGTATATTTTTTTTAACGTTTTTTTTTATCAAAACACTCAATACTTTTGCAGCATTACTAGATCCTCCCCCAAATCCAGCGAAAACAGGAATATTTTTTTGAATTTTTATAGAATAGTAATTTGAGACGAGCTTGTATTTCCTCAGTAAATTTAAGCACTTTATTACAGAGTTATTTAATTTATTTACATGTCTGGAGTAAGGACCTGAAATTGAAATTTTATCAATTGTTTGTTTTGCACTCTTTTTTATTTGAATTTTGTCGTATAAATCAATTAAACAGTAAACTGATTGAATATCGTGTAGACCTCTCGAATTTTTTTTATTTACTGACAAAGATAAATTAATTTTTGCGTAAGATTTGAAGGCCATTGTTTATAGGCCTTTTATTATTTTTTTCTCAATTTTATCTTTTAAATCTTTTTCGACTTTTTCAAGATTTAAAACATAGTTCCAGTAATATCTTGCCTGAATTTCCTCTCCAACTTTCCATAGAACGTCTCCATAATGATCATTTACTATTGGATCTGCTGGCATTAGACTTACTGCTGCTTTAAGGTAATCTTTGGACTCATCATATCTTTTAAGCTTAAAAAGAGCCCAACCTAATGAGTCAATTATGTAAGGATCATTGGTTTTAAGTCCGTTTGCTTTTTTAAGCATTTCTAAAGATTTTTCAATTTTGACGCCTTGCTCAATCCAAGAATATGCCAAGTAATTAATTACATATGCTTGGTCAGGACTTACTTTTAAAGAGGCGAGCAAATCTTTCTCGGCTTTATTCCATTGACCAAGTCTTTCATAAGCAACTCCTCTTCCATCAGTTACCTCAGGAAATAATGGATGTTGTTCATTAATAATATTTAATATTTCTGTATAGTAATTTATAGATTTCTCAAATTCCTCATTATTTTTTAAAAATTCAGCATAATCAAATATTTCGTATACACCTTTTATTTCCAAAGAGTAATAAGCTTTTTCAAGTAATTTTAGAGAAAATTTTTTTTTATCCTCCTCAACTAAAATTCTAGCGATTTGTTTATTTGCAAACCATTTAAATGCATTCCCGTTACTAGCTAGATTTTTATAAATTTTTTTAGCATTAGGGTAGTCTCCAATGTTATAAGAATTTTCAGCTAATAAGGTATCAAAGGCATTAAATTCCTTATTTAAGAATTTAGATAAGTTCAAATAAAAATTAGATGAAGACAAAAGTGATTGGGATGATAATGCGTTAGCGGCTATGTAAAGTATTTCAGCCACAACATCAACTTTTTTTTTACAATCAAACTCGGAATTATTTTTCAAACTATTCAAATCAATTTTGTATTGATTGATTAATAGGTTTCTTGGATATTTTTTTATCGCAAGTTCTATAACCTTTTTAGCTTCAATATTTTTTTGTTTGCTTTCTAAATATTTTGCATAAAAATAATTATATCTGGAAAAATCAGTCTTCGTATCATTTACTAATTCTTTAAAAAAATATTCAGTGTCATCACTGTTGAAATAACAATTTATAAAAACATTTTGAATTTTTTTTAAATTTTCAAATCTATCATCTAATTGACTCAAATAATTCATGGTTTTGTTAAGCCCAAACTCCTCTAACGCTGACCATAAATACAAGCTATCAGCGATGTAATTGTCAAGAATAGATCTTGAGTTTCTATTTCTTGCCTTAAGAAAATATTTGTTTGATAGACTAAATTTTGAATTCTTTAGATGATATAGACCAATGATTAAATCACTCTCAAAGTTATCGTGATTTTCTCTTTCCATTTTTTGAGAATAGCTGAATGCATGGTTATAATTTTTGGAATTTATAAGAGAATACAGATATTTTGTTGAAAAAGATGGGTGACTTTTCTCTAGTCCATCAAGTTTTTTTAATCGCTTTGCCGAGTCATCATATTTGCTCTGGTTTAAAAGAACTATTCCAGAAAAATAGTCAGAAATATTTTCTGCTTTATTGAATTTATCGGAATTCTTAGCTTGAAGTGTGGAAAAAAAAATAAAAATGATGACAAATGAGGTCAGTCCTGTAATCTTAGTTAATTTTTTACTTATTAGCATAATATGTTAAAAAAAAATAATCCGATAAAATTAATTAAGTATTATAATTTTATTAATTACAATTTAATTTACAATAATACGGCAATCAATAGATATAAACAGGAAATATTTGAAGTATCGAAAGATAAGGCTAAAAATTTGGAGTCTTTAAAAAATTCAATTAAAAATTTAAAAAGTTGTGACCTTAAAAAAAATGCTAGAAACATAGTATTTAGTGATGGAAATCCTAAATCGAAAATCATGTTTATTGGTGAAGCGCCCGGAGCGAATGAAGATCAAGAGGGGTTACCATTTGTAGGTAGAGCTGGTCAACTTTTGGATAAAATGTTATCTGCTATCAATTTGGATAGGAAAAAAGTTTATATTTCTAATATTATCAATTATCGCCCTCCAGACAACAGAAGACCAACAGATGAGGAAATTAAAAGATATCTGCCCTTTATTACAAAACATATTGAAATTATAAGACCAAAAATACTTGTTTTATTGGGTAGCACTGCAATGAATGCTCTTATAGGGAGTGAAATTGTAATTTCGAAGATGAGAGGAAAGTGGATTGAAAAAAAATTTGGAAATTTCAAAACTTCAGTTATTGTAACTTTTCATCCAGCTTTTTTAATGAGGCAGCCCGCTCAAAAAAAGCTCTCTTGGATTGATTTAAAAATGATTAGAGACAAAAAAAATAACCTTAAAATTTAATTGACTGAATTAGTTATAGCTGGAGTAGATGAGGTCGGGAGAGGATGCCTCGCTGGCCCTGTTGTCTCAGCCGCAGTAGTCTTAAAAAAAAAAGTGAATTTAAAACTTTTAAAAGACTCAAAAAAAATATCATTTAAAAAAAGAGAAGAAATTTCAGAACATATTAAAAATAATTCTTATTTTGCAATAGGGATTGCATCAGTAGAAGAAATCTTAAATTTGAATATTTTACAAGCATCATTACTTTCAATGAAAAGAGCTATTGAGAAGTTAAAAGTTAAACCAGGTTTGACTTTAATAGATGGAAATTTTGCGCCAGACGGCTTAAAAAATTATAAGACAATCATAAATGGAGATGAAAAAATTAAAGTAATAAGTGCAGCTTCAATTGTTGCAAAAGTTTATCGTGATAAATTTATGATAAAACTGTCTAAAAAGTACTCTAATTATGCTTGGGAAAGAAATTTTGGTTATGGAACTAAAGCCCATCTTGAGGGCTTAAAAAAATTTGGTGTAACTTCGCACCATAGAAAAGATTTTAAACCGGTACACAAGATATTGTCGAGTTGAAAGTCGCTAACACAAAAAGACTCATTTTCTCTCTTAAAATGTTTGACCATTGATTCAATTTAGAGTTGAATCTATGTGGTGTTAAAATTTTGTAACAAAATTATTAATGGTGATTGTTTAATGGAATTAAAAAAAATTCCAGATAAAACGTTTGATTTAGTTTTTGCTGATCCGCCATACAACATGCAAATTGGTAAAAAATTAACTCGTCCTGACTCTAGTAAGGTTAATGGCGTGAACGATAAATGGGATCAGTTTGATAATTTCAAACATTATGATTTTTTCTGTAAAGCTTGGTTAAAAGAGTGCAAAAGAATTTTAAAAGACAATGGGTCCATTTGGGTAATAGGATCATACCATAATATTTTTCGATTAGGATACCATTTACAAAATTTAGGTTATTGGTTGCTAAATGATGTTATTTGGAGAAAAAATAATCCAATGCCAAATTTCAGAGGAACAAGATTTACTAATGCACATGAGACTTTAATATGGGCATCAAAAAATAGAAAATCAAAATATACTTTTAATTACCAATCTCTCAAATGTTTAAATGACGATTTACAAATGAGATCGGACTGGACATTACCTATTTGCATTGGAAAAGAGAGACTTAAAAGAAATGGAAAAAAAATTCATTCTACTCAAAAACCTGAAGCTCTTCTCCACAGAATTATATTAGCCACTACAAACAAAGGCGATACGATTTTCGATCCTTTCATAGGTACAGGAACCACTGCTGTCGTGTCTAAAAAATTGGGTAGAAATTTTTATGGAATTGAAAAAGATAAAGAATACTTTATTGCAGCTAAAGATAGAGTTTATAAAACCAAGAAAATAGCTGATGATTATTTAGATACTATCGAAAATAACAAATCGAAACCTAGAATACCTTTTGGTTCACTTGTAGAACTTGGAATAATCAAGCCTGGAACAACTTTGTTTGATCCAAAGAAAAAGATTAATGCGAAAATAATGGTAGATGGGAGTATAAAATATAAGAATACTGAAGGATCAATACATAAAATTGCAGCAAAAATAATGGGCGCAGAGAGTTATAATGGTTGGACTTATTGGCATTATAATTTGAATGGATCAATTGTATTAATTGACAGTTTAAGACAAAAATTTATAGCAACAAAACAAATTTAATTTTTATAAACTGTGCCTAGATAAGAGTTGATAAACTTCTTTCTTTTTACCAAAAATTTCATAAAGAAGTTCCTAATTACTTGAAATATTGAACTAGAAAAATGGAAGGCGAAAAAATTAATATTTGATCTTCTTCTCACAATCTTTGCTCTCTTTGATCTCTCTTGGAAATATGCATTTTGAATATCTTCTTTATCTTCTTCAATCAGATTAAATAATTCATAAGCACTTTCTATCGATTGTCCTGCCCCTTGCGCTAGAGTTGGCAAAAAACCATTAAATGCATCTCCAATATAAAAAACTTTACTATTAGAAGAAGGAAGTATTTGGGGCGTAAAATATAATGGCCAAGATTTCAAATCACCTTTGAACGCTTTTTCTAAATTAGAATTTTGGGCGACAACTCTACTAACCAACGATTTAATATTATCTGGATCATATTTTTTATCTCTTATAATACAAACAAAATTTAGTTCTTTGCTTTTATTTAATGGGTAAATCACAATATGACAGTTTTTTCCCATCATTAGACTTATTTTCTCTTCATTAATCTCTAACTCAGGTTTTGTTTTTAGTATTGTTCTAACAGCTATAGCTTTTTTGAATTTGGGCTCATTTTTTTTCTTTTCAAAAAAAGATCTGGTATTTGAAAAAATACCATCTGCTCCAATAACTAAGTCGACAAGATCGTTGGTGTTATCATCAAATTTTATAAGAACTTTTCCTTTTAATTCAGAAACTTCTTTAATTTTTTTCCCAAATCTTAAATGTTGCGTATAAACTTCGTCCTTCAAAAACTCGATTAATGTTGATCTTTGCAAAGTAGTATACTTATTTTCCTTAGTGTTAAATTGCGTGAGATCTAAACTGCAAATTTTTTTATTTTGAATATTGTAAAAATCAACACCTGACGGGTGAAATATTTTTTCATTCTCAATTTTATTAAAACCGATTAAATTTAAAATTTTTGTGCTATTTGAAGACAGTTGTATTCCATAACCCTCTTCGAGTGATAGACTTTCCTGTTTTTCGTATAACATAAATTCATTTTCAGAATTTTTTTTAATTAGATTTGCTAGTGTTAAACCAGCTATACCAGCTCCAATTATTGCTATTTTCTTTTTCATTAGAATAAAGTAGATACTTGTCTAAAAATTTTTTTAGTAAAGCTTGGGATAAACTCTTCATTGTTTTCTCTTAAAGAATACCATTTATACATTGATGGAATTTTATTTGAAAATTTATAGTATAAGTTAATATTTAATTTCAAATTTGAAATTGAATTTTTGTAATTTTTGAGAAATTTCCAACTTTGTTTTTTTGAAAAGTTTTTAGCCTCTTTAATCTTTGGCAAATTAAAATCTTTTAAAAAGCTAATCTGACTATTTTTAGTCAATGCAATTTGTCTGTTTTTGTTTATATAACAAAAAATATCGTAATCTTTATTTTTCATCATTTTTTTTCTAAAACTTTTAATTTTATTGTTAGATTTAAAATACTTACAAGTTTTATTCAAACAACATGTATGACAATTTGGGTCTTTTGGTTTGCAAACTAAAGCACCAAATTCCATGAAAGCCTCTAAAAATTCAGCATTACGATTGGTATTAAAAAGTTTTTTTTTATTTTTTTCAATCAATTTATCAAAATTAATTTTATTTTCACTTTTGTTTAAATATCTTGAAAATACTCTTTTTACGTTACCATCAACGGCTAGAGTTGGTTTATTATAAACTAATCCTAGTAAAGCGTTAGCTGTATAATTGCCTACACCTGGAAGCTTTTTTAATTCTTTTAAAGTTTTTGGAAGTTTTAAATTATAATTGTTTACTAATTCTATAGAACATGCAAGAAGATTTCTTGCTCTTCTATAATAGCCAAGCCCTTCCCACATCTTTAAAATTTCTCTCTGATTGCTCTTTGATAAAGAATTTAAAGTCTTAAATTTTTTAGTAAATTTCTTAAAATAAGGAATTACTGTTTTTACTTGCGTTTGTTGCAACATAAATTCACTTAAAAGCCTATAATATAGCTTTCTAGGTGACTTTTTGCTAACACGCCAAGGTAGATCTCTTTTGTTATTATCGTACCAAGCTAAAATTTTTTTTGATAAAGTTGAATTTAAATGCATAACAAAAATAATAATAAAACGAATACTTTCATACAAGGCCTGCGTCCATTTTCAAGTTCAATTCCGAAAACTTTAAAAAAACATTTGAGAAAAGGTGGTTATAACTATTCTAATATCGTCGATAACTGGGCAAAGATTTTAAATAATAAGATATCTGACTCGTGCTATCCTATTACAGTAAAAATGGGGAAAGATATGAAAGATGGTACCTTGGTTTTAAATGTAATACATGGAAAAGAAATGGAAGTTGAGTACAATAAAAATGAAATTATTGATAAGATTAATAGTTTTTTTGGATACAACTGTATCAAAAATGTTATACTAAAAATTGTCCAAGATAAAATAATTAAACAAAATAAAATTTTACCAAAAATAAAAAATTTAAAAAAAATAAATGAGAAAATTAAAAAGGTTGACAATATTGAACTCAAAAACTCTTTAGGTAAATTTTTAAAGGCTTACAATGAGAGAAATAAATAGAATATTTTATAAAGTATTATTTTTAGGATTTATTATATTTTCAGCAGAAGCAAAGAGTAAAATTCTTAGTTATGGAGAGGCTGGTGCAAAAGTGACTGTTAAAGTTTTTTCCTCTTTGACTTGTCCTGCATGCGCAAATTGGCATTCAAAAATTTTTTATCAAATGAAAAAGGATTTTATAGATGAGGGTCTAGTGAGATTTGAGCATCATCCTTTTCCATTAGATCTAGCAGCGCTAAACGCTGAAATAATTTTAAGATGCCATGTTGATAACGATAAAAGGTTTAAATTTCTTGGTGAAATTTACAAAAAACAAAAAATTTGGGCAGTTGGATCTGATATAAATAAAATTAATGAATCAATTAAAACAATTGGCGCACAAGTTGGTTTAAAAAATGAAGAAATGGATAAATGTCTTAAAAATGACAAATCACAAGATGAAATTTTAAATTCAAGGATTGAAGCTCAAAGTAAATACAAAATTGATTCTACACCAACAGTAATTATTAATGATAAGAAATATACCGGAAAAATAGAATATTTAAAATTTAGAAAAGAAATAGAGAAAAATTTATAAAAATATGGATTATTTAAATGAAATTTAAGAATTTAGAAATGACAGGCTTCAAATCTTTTTCTGAAAAAACAACTATTCTTATAGAAAAAGGTCTTACTGGAATTGTGGGTCCAAATGGTTGCGGTAAATCTAATATAGTCGAAGCGTTAAGATGGTGTATGGGGGAAAATTCAGCAAAGAGTATAAGGGGTTCAGGCATGGAAGATGTAATTTTTTCTGGAACATCGAATAGACCATCAAAAAATATTTCTGAAGTTGCTTTATTAATAGACAACCAAGAAAAAAGTGGTCCGGTTCAATATAAAGAATTTGAAGAAATATCTGTTAAAAGAAAAATTGAAAAAGATAAGGGTTCTAAATATTATATCAATGATAAGGAAGTTAGAGCTAAAGATGTTCAAACTTTTTTTGCTGATCTTTCGACAGGCGCACACTCACCTTCTCTGATTAGTCAGGGAAGAATTGGTCAGTTAGTAACCTCAAAACCAATTGAGAGAAAATCAATACTTGAAGAAGCGGCAGGCATATCAGGTATTCATGTTAGGAGACAAGAGGCTGAAACTAGATTAAATGCTGCAGAAAACAATCTTAAAAGAGCAGATGAGTTAAAACGACAGCAGCAAAAACAGCTAGATAATTTAAAAAAACAAGCAGAAGAAGCCACTAAATACAAAGAGATTTCAAATCAAATAAAAAAAATAGAAGCAGGTTTATATTTTTTAAAAATCAGAGAAATAGAGAAAGATAAAAAGCTAATTTTAGAAAAGATTAGTGAATTGGACGACGAAATTAGCGCGATTAATATAGACTATAATCACAACAATACTTTATTGGAAGAGGAAAATAAAAAATTAGCTCCTCTGAGAGATAAAAAAATGGAAAGTGCAGCAACTTTGCAGAAATTAAATTTAGATATATCTAGCCTAGTAGAAGAGGAAGCGAGAGTAAAATCGTTACAAGATAAATTAGAAAAATCAATTAAAACAGTCGAGTCTGATCTTGAAAGAGAAAAAAGTATTTCTTTAGATGCTGATCTTAATGAAAAGAGGATATCAAAAGAAAAAGAAGATCTTCTTTATACAGAAAATAAGCTACTTGATGTAGAAAATAATTCATCTAAAGAACTTCAAAAATCAAAAACAGATTTAGAGAAACTGCAAAATCAATTAGATGGTATATTAGATAGGATTGAAGATGATATTGATAACGATATAAAGCTTTCAAAAGATACATTTAAAGAATTAAAAAGATTGGTAAAAAAAATAACACTGTCACAAGAAGAATACGCAGAAAAATATGGAAAAAATAAGTCTATAGAGAGTGACTCAATAAAAAGGAAAGAAAGAATAAAAAATATTGATATAGAATTAGAAAATTGGAGAAATTTAAAAATAAATTCAGAAAAAATGATATCTGAACTTAATGAAAGAACTAACAAAATAAAGTTAGAGATTATTGAAAATCGAAAAAATCCTGAGAGAATCGCAACTATTAAAGGTCAAAATTTACAAAATATGGAAAACATCAAAAAAAGAAATGAAGAAATTGAAAATGAATTAGTTGAGGCAGAAAAGAAGTATAGTAAAATTAATGAAAATCTAAGAGAAATTCAATTGAAACTTACTGATTTAAAAGAAAATAAAGCTAGAAACGAAGCTACTGTAGAGGGTATTGAGAATAGAAAAAAAGATTTGCTTTATTCAGTTAAAAATGAACTCAATATAGAAAACGAAACCTCAATTTTACCGCATTCAGATTTGAACGATTTAGAAATTGAAAATTTTCCATCAATCGAAGATCAAAAAGAAAAAATAGAAAAAACTAAGAAACTTCGTGAGTCTTTTGGTTCAGTGAACCTCAGGGCTGACGAGGAAACCAAAAAATATGAATCAGAAATTAAAAAGATGGAAGACGATAGAGCTGATTTGTATTCTGCGATTGTAAAACTTAAAAGTAGTATTGATGAATTAAATCAAAAAGGTAGAGAACGATTATTAGATGCTTATTCTAGAGTAAATAGAAAATTTAATGAAGTATACACAAAACTTTTTAATGGAGGGACTGCAAAAATAGAATTGGTTGACTCTGATGATCCTCTTGAAGCTGGCTTAGAAATGTTTGTATCTCCACCTGGGAAGAGACTTCAATCTATAACATTGCTTTCAGGAGGTGAACAGGCTCTTACAGCACTATCATTAGTTTTTGCAGTTTTTTTAGTTAATCCCTCACCTATTTGTGTCTTAGACGAGGTCGATGCTCCTTTAGATGATGCTAATGTAACAAGATTTTGCGGTCTACTAGATGATTTGACAAAAATCACTAATACGAAATTTATAATTATAACTCATCACGCTTTAACGATGTCTAGAATGGATAGACTTTACGGTGTCACTATGGCTGAACAAGGTATAAGCCAACTTGTTTCCGTTGACCTACAGAGGGCCGAAGAATTGGTTGCTTAAAAAAAATTAAATGACAATACCTGAAGATTTTAAAACTCGCCTAAAAATTGCAAAATCTAAAATAAAAAGTGAGATACAAAATGGCAAAGAAAATCGAGGCTCTTTTATGGGCATCGCTTTTAAGTTAGGCACAGAACTAGTTGCAGCAGTGGCGGTTGGGACAATAATTGGGTTTATTTTAGATAGCTGGTTTGATACTAAACCTTGGTTAATAATAATTTTCTTTTTTTTAGGAGCGGCGGCAGGCATGTTGAATGTGATTAAGGCAGCAAATAAAATGCAAAAAAAGGACTAAAATTTATATGGCAAGTAACCCAATGCAACAATTTACGGTCCATAAGATCGGGCCAGAAATAAAAATTGCAGGATTAGATCTTTCTTTTACTAACGCAAGTTTATTTATGGTAATAAGTGCCTCAATTATAATATTATTTTTATTTTTAGGATCAAAAGAAAAAAGAATCGTTCCAGGTAAAATCCAGTTAATTGCCGAACTATTTTATTCATTTGTTGCTAAGATGATTAGCGATACTGCGGGGTCAAAAGCAAAACCCTATTTTCCATTTATTTTTAGTTTATTCATGTTTGTCTTATTTTGTAACATGGTAGGAATGCTGCCTTACTCGTTTACTGTTACGAGTCATATAATTGTTACCTTAATTATGGCATTATTTATTTTTGTAGCAGTAACAATCATTGGTTTTTTTAAACACGGTATCAAATATTTGAGTATTTTTGTACCAAGCGGCGTTCCTGTCGTGCTTTTACCATTAATTACTATTATAGAAATTATTTCTTATTTAAGTAGACCAGTAAGTTTGTCAGTTCGTTTATTTGCAAATATGATGGCAGGTCATACAATGTTAAAAGTTTTTGGAGGTTTTGTAGTAAGTTTAGGAATATTAGGGGGATGGTTACCACTTGGTTTTTCTGTAGCACTGACAGGCTTAGAAATTCTAGTAGCTTTTTTGCAAGCCTATGTCTTTGCAATATTAACCTGCATTTATTTGAATGATGCATTAAATTTACACCATTAAACAAAAGGAGGAAAAATGGAGTTAGAAGCGGCAAAAATGATTGGAGCAGGTCTTGCTGCAATCGCATTAGCTGGAGCTGGAGTAGGTATTGGAATTATTTTCGGTAACTACCTATCTGGAGCAATGAGAAATCCATCTGCAGCTCAAAAACAATTCCCTAACTTATTGTTAGGCTTTGCTTTAGCAGAAGCGACGGGATTATTTGGACTAGTAGTAGCTCTAATTATTTTATTTGCATTTTAGCAAATTGAATATGAGAAGTCTTTTAAGTTTTTTAATAGCAATTAAAGCTATTAATACTAATTTATTAGCAGCTGAGGCTGGTATGCCTCAGCTGGATCCAACTTATTGGGCGTCACAAGCATTTTGGTTGATATTAGTTTTTACGATACTTTATATTTTAATATCAAAGATCCACTTACCAAAAATTAAAAATAATCTAGATGACCGTGAAAACAAGATTAAAGGGGATTTAGAAAGCGCTAATGAATTTAAAGAACAATCTGAAGCAAAACTAAAAGAATATGATACTATTTTAGAAAACGCTAAGAAAGAAGTTTCAAAAATACTATTAGAGTCAAAAAATATTTTGGATAAAAATATCCAATCTAAAAAAAACTTAATTGAAAAAGAAATTGAAAAAGAAATTTTAAAAGCACAAAAAGAAATTACAGAACTTAAGAAAAGTTCTTTATCCTCAATTCAAAAAATTTCAGAAAACATAGCTTCTAATTTAATAGAAAATATATCAGGAGAAAAATTGAATGAGAGTAGCATTAAAGCTGCTGTACAAGAGATATCAAAAAAACAAGTAGACAAATATTTATGATAATGGATGCGACTTTCTGGGTTACTGTTTCTTTTTTTATTTTCCTTGGGATACTTGTTTATTTTAAGGTGCCCCAAAAAATTAAAGAAAATCTTGAACAAAATATTTTAAATATTGAAAATCAAATTAGTGAAGCAGAAAAACTGAAAGAAGATGCTAAAAATATTTTAACAGAACAAGAAAAAAAGATAAGTAATGCAAAAAACGAAGTTAAAGAAATGTTAAATAAGGCTAATGAGATAGCAGAAAAAAACGTTATTAAAACCAACGAAGAGTTTCATAAGTTGATGGAAAATAGAAAAAAGAGTGCTGAGGAGAGAATTAGACAGCTAAAAAATCAAGCTGAAAAAGACATAAAAAATGTATCAGTAAAAATAGCTCTGGAGTCAGTTGAAAAACTGATAAAAAACTCTCTTGATAAAAGCAAATTAGATAAAATTTATAGCTCTAGCGTCGAAGAAACAAAATTAGCACTTA
Organism: uncultured Pelagibacteraceae bacterium; assembly: GCA_902628815.1. GTDB lineage: Bacteria > Pseudomonadota > Alphaproteobacteria > Pelagibacterales > Pelagibacteraceae > Pelagilacustribacter. Next base: position 107,811 of record CACOOK010000002.1, on the reverse strand, counting down.
AGAAAAAATCCAGTTAGTATAGGCCATAAATAAAATGGCAAAAAAAATAATAATAATAGGTTCAGGTTTCGGTGGTTTAGCAGCATCTTTAAGACTTAGGGCTAAAGGATATGATGTAACTTTAGTTGAGAAACATCCTGATTTGGGAGGCAGGGCTAGGGTTTTCAGAAAAGGAAATTTTATTTATGATGGAGGTCCTACAGTAATTACTGCTCCATATCTTTTTCAAGAATTGTTTAGTCTATTTAACAAAAAAATTTCTGATTATGTTAATATAGTACCTTTAGATTTATGGTACAGGTTTGTATTTAGTGATGGGCAAACATTCGATTACTCTGGTGATGATAAATCAATGGAAGAAGAGGTCAAAAAATTTTCTGACAAAGATTTTAGTGGCTACAATAAATTAGTAAATTTTACTGAAAAAATTTTTAATAAAGGTTTCACAGATTTATCAGACAAACCATTTAATAATATTACTTTTATGCTAAAACAAATTCCGTCTTTACTTAGTTTAAAAAGCTATAAATCTGTTTATCAGTTGGTTTCAAATTATATTTCAAATGAAAAATTAAGAAGAGTTTTTAGTATGCATCCTCTTCTAGTAGGTGGAAATCCTTTCACTACGACATCTATTTATACTTTAATTTTATTTTTAGAGAAAAAATGGGGTATTCACTATTCAATGGGAGGAACTGGGAATGTGGTTAAAGCTTTAGAAAAATTAATGAAAGAGGAAAATATCAAAATTATAAAAGATGCTGAAGTAACAGAAATTATTTCAGATGGAAAAAAAGTGAAAGGGGTAAAAGTAAATAATTCTCAAATTATTGATTGCGATTACATTATTTGTAATTCAGATCCTCCAAATGTTTACCAAAACTTAATTAAATCAAAAAGTAAATATAATTTTTTATTCAAACAAAAAATGAAAAGAATGGATTACTCTATGGGATTATTTGTTTATTATTTTGGTTCAAAAAAACAATACAAAGATGTAGCACACCACACAATTTATTTTGGTAACTCTTATGAAAAACATTTAGATAAAATTTTTGAAGAAAAAGTACTGTCTGAGGACATAAGTTATTATTTACATAGACCTTCTGCTACTGATCCTGATATGGCACCAAAAGATCAAGATGCTTTTTATGTTTTAGTTCCTGTTCCAAATAATCTATCTAATATAAACTGGTCTAAAGAAGGTGAAAAATTTAAACATCTTATTTTGGATAAAATGGATAAATCGGTACTGCCTGGAATTAAACAAAACGTTGTTAGCGATTTTTATTTAACTCCAGATTACTTTGAGAAAGAGTTAGCAACTTTGCATGGTTCAGGATTTTCAATTCAACCAAAATTCTCTCAGTCTGCTTATTTTAGATTCCACAATCAATCAGAGGTATTTAACAATTTATATTTTGTAGGCGCTGGAACACATCCGGGCGCAGGAATGCCTGGTGTGCTCTCATCAGCTAAAGTATTAGATAGATTATTTTAATGAGTAATTTATTGAAAAAACACGCAAAATCTTTTTATTGGGCAAGTTTTTTTTTATCCAAACCAAAATTTGATAAATGTTCAACTCTTTATAATTTTTGTAGAACATTAGATGATATTGCCGATGATGATGGTAAGTTGGATACCAAAAAAGAAAATTTTTTAAAATTTAAAAATTTTTTTATAAATAAAGATACCAATAGCCCTATTGTTAGAGAAATGTGGTCAATAGTAGATAGCGAAGGTATATCTAAACAAGTAGTAATGGATTTATTTGACGGTGTTGAAAACGATTTACAAGAAATAGTCAATATTAATTCAAAAAAAGAATTGCTAGTTTATTCTTATAGAGTTGCTGGAACAGTTGGTTTGATGATGTCGAAAATTTTAAAAGTAAGTAATAGAGAAGCCCTAAAAGGAGCAATTGATTTAGGAATTGCAATGCAGCTTACTAATATTGCTCGAGATGTGTGTGAAGACAAATCAAAGAATAGGCAATATATTAAACATGATTTTTTATCTATAAAAGAAACAATTAATGACTCTGAAATATTTTATAATAAATCTTTTAATTCAATCAGTAGTATTCCATTAAGATCGAGATTTTCAGTTATAGTAGCAAGACGCATTTATAGAAAAATTGGTGACTGTATACTTAAACAAAGAAATATAGAAAATTACAATAGTGCCGGAAAAATATATGTTCCTGTTTATCAAAAAATAATTCAGACTTTTTTATCTATTTTTGATTTTATACAGTTGCTATTTGTTAAAGAAATGGATTACGATAATCACTCAAATCACAAAATTATACAAAATGAGATTAATATAAATGAAAGAATTTAATTACGTTATAATTGGTGGTGGATGTGCTGGGCTATCTTTAGCTTATGAGCTAGAAATTAATGGTAAGCTGAAAAATAAAACTCTTGCAATAATTGAAACTCGTGAAGAATATAAAAGAGACAAAACCTGGTCCTTCTGGAGAGTTTTTGATCATAACTTTGATGATTGTGTGATTAAAAGTTGGAATAGCTTTACAATTAATACTTCAGAAAGCTTTCATGAATTAAATAATAAAAAATTTCCTTACCAAAGTATCGACAGTGGAAAATTTTACAAAAAGATAAATTCTAAGCTTTCTATGAATTTAAATATTAGTTTTTTTAAAAATCTAAACGAAATCAACTCAAATAATTCAATTATTTTCAATAGTGTCTTCAACGGAGATCTTGATAAATCTGCATTGTGGCAACACTTTCAAGGTATAGAAATTGAGACACCGAAGAACATTTTTGACGAAGAAATAGTAAATTTAATGGATTTTAATTGCGATCAGAAAAATGATGTACATTTTTTTTATACGTTACCTTTTAGTAAAAATAAAGCTTTAGTTGAGACAACTTGGTTGTCAGATTTAGAGGAACATAGTCTTATGGATTATGACCTTCAATTAGAAAACTATATAAAAAATAATCTAGGAATTAAAAACTATAAAATAAATTTTACTGAAAAAGGTGCTATACCACTTTTTTATCCTATAATAAAAAATGAAAATAAAATAATCAATATTGGATCTGCAGGAGGAATGACACGATTGAGCACAGGATATACTTTTTTAAACATTCAAGAACATTGTAAGTATATTGTAAAAAATATTGATAAAATTGATGAAGTAAAATTATTTAGCCTAGGAAAAAAATACCAATTTTTAGATAAAGTATTTCTCAGAGTATTAAAGAAAAATCCTGAAAAAATGCCTGAGATATTTTTTAATATGTTTAAAGCCTCTTCAAATACAATTATAAAATTTTTGTCAAATAAAAGCAATTTGATTGAAGATATAAATATTATAAGCAAAATGCCAAAATTAATTTTTTTAAAGGCATTATTTAATTAATGGAAAAGATAAACCTTAAGCACTCAATTATTTTTTTTAATTTCTGTATTTTAGTGAGTCCTATTTATCTGGTGTTAAATTTTGAACCAGTAACATTTTGTTTATTTTTAATATTAATTTTAGGAATTTCTCATGGAGCATTGGATAATATCAAAGGTGCAAAACTTATAAAATTTCTTGGATATAATAAAACAATTTTCTTTTATCTTGCTTATATACTAATTTCGTTACTCATAATAATTTTCTGGGTTGTATTCCCAAATTCAGTTTTGTTATTATTTTTAGTTGTTGCTGCTTACCATTTTGGAAAAGAAGATACTGTATTTCCTTATAGAGGAAAATTTTTTATATCAGAATGTTTATTTTTCTTAAAAGGTTCACCAGTAATCATAGCTCCATTATTATTTAAACGAGATGAAACAAACGAAATATTCAGAGTCCTAAATTTCAATGTTTTTGAGTCAAGATTTTTTAGCGATGAGTTTTTAATTATATTATTATGTCTAGGTTTTTTGTCATCTTTGTATATTTCAAAAAAAGAAAATTTAAATCTAAAAGGTGTTATGATCATGGACTTCTTTTCTTTGATTATACTTAATTTTTTTTTATCACCTGTTTTAGCTTTCACTCTTTATTTTTGTTTTTTGCACTCAATAAGGCATTCTATTTCTCTTATTTTTGAATTAAATAAATCTTTTAAAACAGGGTTTAAAAAATTTATAAGTAAAGCTATCCCATTAACTTTTACAACCGCAACAATATTTTTATTTGCAATATATTTTTTAAATAATTTTTATAAGCTTGATGAGGCTATTTATAAGGTAATTTTTATTGGTTTGGCGTCACTCACTTTTCCGCATATATTGTTAGAATATCTTTTAGAAAAATATGAAAAAAGAACTTAAAATTTATTTAGCATCACCAAGGGGATTTTGTGCAGGAGTAAAAAGAGCGATTGAAATAGTTGAAAAGTCTATAGGTAAGTTTGGTGCTCCAGTATATGTTCGACATGAAATTGTACATAATAAGCAAGTAGTTGAAGAATTGAAAAAAAAAGGTGCAATTTTTATTGATGAATTATCTGATGTAGAAGATTCGAGTAGACCTGTAATTTTCTCAGCTCATGGAGTTCCTAAATCAGTTCCAGAAGAAGCTAAGTTAAAAAATTTATCGTTTGTAGATGCCACTTGTCCATTAGTTTCTAAAGTACATAGAGAATCGGAACAACTAAATAAAAATGGTTTTGATATATTATTAATTGGACATAAAGATCACCCAGAAGTTATTGGTACTATGGGTCAGCTTCCAAGAGGATCAATTAGACTTATTGAAACAAAAGATAATGTTGAACTATTAAAAAAAGAGGATTTTAAAAAACCTTTAGCCTATATAACTCAAACCACTCTGTCTGTAGATGATACAGCTGAAATAATTGAAGCTCTTAAAAAAAAATTTCCAAAAATCAAAGGACCTATAAAAGAAGATATTTGTTATGCAACAACGAACAGACAGAGTGCGGTCAAAGAAATAGCATCTAAATGTGATATATTTTTTGTAGTGGGTAGTCGTAATTCATCAAATTCTGTGAGATTAGTTGAGGTTGCAAAAAAAGCTGGTTGTAATAATTCTCACTTAATGCATTCTGAAAAAGAAATTCCTTTTAACGAGATTGAAAATTCTGAAACTATCGGAATTTCTTCCGGAGCTTCTGCGCCAGAAAAGCTTGTTCAAACTTTGTTGGATAATATAAAAAAAGATAGAAAAGTTTCTATTGAGGAAGTAACAGTTGCAGAGGAAAAAGTTATTTTTAAATTGCCGAAAGAACTCAATTAATGGCTGTATATACAAAGTTAGATCAAAATAAAATTGAGGAAATCTTATCTAATTATAGTTTAGGTAAGTTAGAGTCATTTAAAGGAATTGAAGAAGGTATTGAAAATACAAATTATTTTTTATCAGTAGATAAAAAAAAATTTATATTAACTATATACGAAAAAAGAGTTAAATCTGCTGATCTTCCTTTTTTTTCTGATCTAATGTCATCTTTAAATAAAGCTAAATTTAAATGCCCTGCTCCTATTTCCAATAATAATAATGAAACTATTACAAATTTTGAGGGGAAAAAATTAATGATCGTGTCATTTCTTGAGGGAAAGGCAAAACAAAATTTATCTCCAACTAATTGTAAATTAATTGGATCTGAAATAGCTAAAATGCATGAGCTTACAAAGAATTTAAAATTAAATCGACAAAATGACCTATCCGTAAATTCATGGAGAAAATTATTCAATTCAGTTAAAGATAAGTGTGAAAATATACACAAAGATCTACCAAGATTAATTGAGGAAAATCTTAATGATGTTGAAAAAAATTGGCCAAAAAGTCTGCCAAGAGGAATAATCCATGCAGATTTATTTCACGACAATATTTTTTTTATTCAAGATAAATTTAGTGGTGTAATTGACTTTTATTTTTCGTGTGAAGATTTTTTTGCTTTTGAAATCGCTATTTGTTTTAATGCATTATGTTTTGATGGATTAAAAAATAATTTAAGTTTCAATGTAACTAAAGCTAAAAATTTTATAGATGGATATACATCTGTAAGGAGATTATCAGACGACGAATTAAATAGTATTAAAGTATTATCTCAAGGCGCTGCTTTGAGATTCTTGCTAACTCGAGTATTTGACTCATTAAATAAAGTTGAGGGAGCAATGGTTAAAATTAAAGATCCAATGGAGTATTTGAAAAGATTAGAATTTCATAAGAATGCAAAAAATCATGAGGATTATTTCTTTTAATGAAGTTAAAGATTTATACTGATGGTGCTTGCTCTGGAAATCCTGGGAGAGGAGGTTGGGCAGCGATCATATTAGATGATTCTAATCAATCAAGTATTTCTGGAAGTGAAAGTAATACAACTAACAATAGGATGGAATTAATGGCTCCTATTATGGCATTAAAAAAAATAAAAAAAAAATCAGAGATTACAATTTTTACTGACTCGAAATATGTCAAAGAGGGAATAACTGATTGGATTAAAAAGTGGAAAGTTAATAATTGGAAAAGTTCAAACAAGAAACCAGTTAAAAATAAAGATCTTTGGATTAAATTGGATAATGCTTGTCTAAGACATAAAGTTACTTGGAAGTGGGTCAAGGCGCACGCTGGCAATAAATATAATAATCTTGTTGATAAATTGGCAGTTTTGAAAACTAAATAGATTTTAAAAAGCTTTCCGCTGAAGATAATTCACAAGTAGCTGTTTCTTTTTCTTCCTCTACTTTTTTAACTTCACCATTCTCCACCAACATAGTGTAGCGATTAGATCTAATTCCTAATCCTTTTTCGGATTTATCTACCTCTGCTCCAATAGCTTTTGTAAATTTAAGAAAGGGATCACCAACCATGAAAATTTTACTTCCAGTGTTTTGATTTTCACCCCAGGCCTTCATTACGTTAGGATCATTCACAGCAACACAAACAATTTTAGAAATTCCTTTTTTATTAGCTAATTCATAATTTTTTATATACCCAGGAAGATGAAGAGCTGAGCAAGTTTTTGTAAAAGCACCAGGCATACCTAAAATAATAGTTTTACCACTACAAAGATCTAAAATATTAATTTTTTTTACATCATTATTTTGATCAAGATAAAATAATTCTGAGTTAGGTAGTTTGTCTCCTTCTTTTATTCTCATTGTATTTTTCCTAAAATATAATTTTTTACTTCTGTATTTGAATTACCGATAATATCAAATTTTTCCTTTTTATTCATATTCAATTTTAAATGCTTAGGTATATCTAAATTTTTTCCTATAGCTTTTTTTATTGTATCACTAAATTTGTAAGGATGAGCTGTACCAAGAACAACCATATCTCTTAAATTTTTAAAGCGATTTGCTGCTCCTACTCCAGTAGCAGTATGAGGATCAATTATAAATTTATGCTCTCTATATATTTCATCGATTACAGATATTGTCTCTTCATCTGTAACTTTTACTGCTTCAAAATCTTTCTTAATTTTATCTACTTCTTTTTTTTCTAAGTTAAATAAACTTTTTGATGATAGATCGCTCATTAATGATCCTACCTTACTATCGCTTTCATCTAATATATAATAAAGTAGCCTCTCAAAATTACTGGCAACTTGTATATCCATACTTGGAGTGATGGTTGCTTTTACTGTATCAGGTTTGTATTCACCTGTATTGATTACTCTTTGTAAAATATCATTTTTATTTGTAGCAACTAAAAGTTTATTAATTGGTAAACCCATTTTTTTTGCTACATATCCAGCATAGATATCTCCAAAATTACCAGTTGGTACTGAAAAGCTAATATTGTTTTTTTTTAATTTAAAGAAAGAATAAAAATAATAAACAATTTGACAAACAATTCTCGCCCAATTGATAGAATTCACGCCTGACATATTTATTTTTGATCTAAAACTATTTTCATTAAAAAGATCTTTTACAATTTTTTGGCAATCATCAAATGATCCCTCAATAGCAATATTATAAATATTGTCTCCACCAATTGTTGTCATAATTTTTCTCTGAATATTAGAAATTTTATTATGCGGATGCAGAACAAAAAGACTTATATTTTTTCTATTGCTCAAGGCTGCTATAGCTGCTGATCCAGTATCTCCAGATGTAGCAACTACAACATTTACAGCTTTATCTTTGGCAACTTCTAAATGGTCATACATATTTCCAATTACCTGCATTGCAATATCCTTAAAAGCTAAAGTGGGTCCATGATAAAGTTCGAGAAGATTTATATTTCCAATTTTTTTTAAATTTACGACTTCTTTTTCTTTAAAACTACTATAAGATTTTTGAATTAATGAGTTTAGTTCTTTCTTTTTAATTTCATCTGAACAAAAGTTAAAGATAATTTCTGTTGCAAGATCATTATAATTTAAATGACTTAAATTATTAAGTTCTTCTTGATTATATTTCTTTATTTCATTTGGTAAAAACAGCCCTCCACCTGGAGCTAGACCTCTTAAGAAAATATCTTTAAAACTAAATTTTAAAGATTTGTCCCTAGTGCTAAAATAATTCATTTTTTTCTTCTAAAATATAAATAATAAAAAATTATAGAAATTGATATTGCATACCACGTTATAGCATATTTAAGGTGATTATTTGGCACATCTATACTAATCTTTTTAGGAAGTGGTGTCTTAATCTTATTATCTTCTAAAAAAATTACAAATTCATTAAATTGCTCTCCCGTAGCTTCTTTTAAATCTTCTAAATTTAATGAAAACCAAATATTATTTGAAATATCGTTGTCTGGTTTAAATATACTTGGATTGTATATTTCTCTTAAAAGGCCAATTATCTCTCTATCGGTTTCTTCTTTAAAGTTGATGCTTGAACTACCTTTGAGTTCTTTTTTAATCCATCCTCTATTAATTAAAACATTTTGATTTTTATCTGTTCTGAAAGGAGTGACTACATCGTATCCAGGTTTTCCGCTGTCGTTCAAACTATAAAGGTAAATTTGTTTGTCAAAATTAAATTTTCCTTTAGCACTTACTCTCTGATAATTTTTCTTAATTGAATTAGAGTATTCTATTGGTTTTGAGTCTAATCCAAAAGTTATTTCGCTTATAAGCTCTAGTTTCCATTGCAATCTATAAAGTTGCCAAGTTCCTAAGGCGCAAAATATTGTTACAAATAGAATTACGAATAGTTGAAATAAAAATGCTCTTTTCAATTTGAGATTAACTTCCCCAAATGTAGATCGCAGCAAATAAGAATAACCAAACTACGTCAACAAAGTGCCAGTACCAAGCTGCTGCTTCAAATCCAAAATGGTGTTGAGGCGTCGAGTGACCTCTCATTGATCGAAACAAACAAACTGCAAGAAAGATAGTTCCTACTATTACATGAAAGCCATGAAAACCAGTCGACATATAAAACGTCGAACCATAAATTCCACCATCTAAAGTAAATGTTGCGTGATGATACTCATAAGCTTGAAAACAAGAAAATATAAATCCTAAAAATACTGTTGCGATTAAACCATTTACCAATCCTTTTCTATCGTTTTCTAACATTGCGTGGTGTGCCCAGGTGACGGAAGTTCCTGATAACAATAAAATTAGAGTATTAATCAATGGTATATCCCAAGGATCAAATGTTTTAATATCTGCTGGAGGCCATATACCACCTATAGAGTCTGGTGGAAATAAACTTGCGTTAAAAAAAGCCCAAAACCATGCAACAAAAAACATTACTTCAGAAGCAATAAATAATGTCATACCGTATCTATGACCAATTTGAACTACTGGAGTATGATGACCTTGATGTTCTGCCTCCTCTATTACATCTCTCCACCACATAAATGCGCCGTAAACTACTAATGCAAAACCAATTAATAGTAACCAAAGAGCTTTTGAATGAAAATAGTATACAGCTCCAAATGCCAAGACCAATGTTGCAAATGATACGTAGATAGGCCAAGGACTAGGATCAACTAAATGGTAGTCATGTTTTGGTTTTTCTGCTGACATTATGTATTTTTCTTTTCGTAATAGCCTGATGAAAAGAATGTAAAAGATAACGTTACATCAGACATATTTTTAGTTTTATTGTCATCAACAACTTCTGGATCCAAGAAAAAAGTTAGCACAAATTCTTTTTTTTCACCTGGTTGTAAAGTTTGTTTTTCAAAGCAAAAACATCCTATCTTATTTAAATAAATTCCAAATGGAGATGGAGACACATTAAATGTAGCTGAACCTGAAGAAATTTCATTGCTTGGATTTTCAACGTTAAATTTAACCGTATGGACTTCACCAGGTTTTAAATTTAAAGTGTTCATTTCTGGATAAAATTTCCAATCCAGCGTGCTATTTATATTTGTATCAAATCTCATTTTATAATTCTGATTCACTATAATTTTAGGAATTTCCTTATTAGTCGCGTTTTGGGTAGTGCCACCAAATCCTGTGACCCTACAAAAAAGGTCATATAGAGGAACTGCAGCAAAAGATAATCCTAACATTAATAAAAATATTGATACAAGCGCTACTGGGGTTAAGTTTTTTTTGCTAATGTTCATTATATTTCTCGATTATATATCCCAATATTATAGAAAGTTAATACAAACAACAAAATCATAAATAAAATTAATATCAAAGCTGTTATTAAATTTTTTTTCTTTTTATTCATCATATTATTTTAAAAAATTATCAATTAACAGAATTAAGAAAACAAAAAATAAATAAAATATAGAGTAAATAAATAGTTTTCTTGCAATTTTATTCGAAACTTTGACTATTTTAGAACTATATAATTTAAAACATAAATAAATGTAATAGAGGGTCATTACTAGTGATAGTGCAAAATAAAATATGCTACCGAAATTTAAAAAGTAAGGTGCTATCACAACTGGTGCCATAATCAAAGCATAAACAAGTATATTTATTTTAGTAGTTTTTGTTCCAGAAATTATTGGCATCATTGGAACTTTTGCTTTTTTATAATCACCTAATTTGTATAAACTTAGCGCCCAAAAATGTGATGGGGTCCATAAAAAAATAATTAAAAATAATATTATTGGTTCAATAGAAATATTTCCTGTTGCTATGGTCCAGCCAATTACCGGCGGTAAAGCACCAGCAGCACCTCCGATTACAATATTTTGTGGAGTTTTTCTTTTTAACCAAATTGTATAAACAAAAAAGTAAAAAGCAATTGTTGATGCTAATAAAATTGCTGAAATTAAGTTAGCTGAAAAATAAATTATACTTACCGACAAAACCGATAAAATTATACCAAAATATAGAGCTTGATTTTTTTTAACTTTTCCAGTTGGGATAGGTCTTAAACAAGTTCTGCTCATTAAGGCATCAAGATCTGACTCATACCACATATTAAGTGTTCCAGCAGCTCCAGAGCCTATAGCTACAGCTAACAGAGAAATACAAGCAGATGTAAAGTCTACATTAATTGGAGATATCAATAGTCCTACCATACAAGTAAATAGCACAAGAGACATTACTCTAGGTTTCATTAAATTAAAAAATGAACTTAGGTCTAACGCTAAACCAATTTTTGAGTTTCTAGCTTTTATACTTATCTGGCTCAATTTACTTTACTTTAGGTAGCTCTTCAAAAGTATGGAATGGTGGCGGTGATGACACTGTCCATTCTAGAGTTGTTGCTCCTTCTCCCCATGGATTTTGTTCAGCTTTTTTCTTTTTCATAAAAGCGTACAATAAATTTAATAAAAATACTGCCAAACCGATGATAGATATATATGAGCCAATCGAAGAAATATAATTCCAACCAGCAAATGCGTCTGGATAATCTGCGTATCTTCTTGGCATTCCTGCTAATCCTAAAAAATGTTGCGGAAAGAATATTAGGTTGACCCCTATAAACGTCAACCAAAAGTGTAGTTTTCCTAAAAATTCTGAGTATTCGTAACCTGTCATTTTGCTAAACCAATAATAAAATCCTGCAAAGATTGCGTAAACAGCGCCCATTGATAATACATAATGGAAATGAGCCACAACATAATAAGTATCGTGAAGCGCAGTATCAACACCAGCGTTTGCCAATACAACACCAGTGACACCTCCTAAAGTAAATAGAAAAATAAAACCAATAGCCCATAACATAGGAGTCTGAAAGCTTATAGATCCTCCCCACATTGTAGCTATCCAAGAGAAAATCTTTATGCCTGTTGGCACAGCGATAATCATTGTTGCCGCTAAGAAGTAAGCTTTTGTATCTGTGTCTAATCCTACTGTGTACATATGGTGAGCCCATACTACAAAGCCCACTACTCCAATTGCTACCATGGCATAAGCCATTCCAAGATAACCAAAAACTGGTTTCTTAGAAAAAGTAGAAACAATGTGACTGATCATTCCAAAACCTGGCAAAATTAAAATATAAACTTCAGGATGACCAAAAAACCAAAATAAGTGTTGAAACAGAACCGGATCACCACCGGTTTGGGCTTCAAAGAATGCAGTTCCAAAATTTCTATCGGTTAAAAGCATTGTTATTGCGCCTGCTAACACTGGTAGTGACAATAAAAGTAAAAAAGCGGTCACTAGAATTGACCATGAAAATAATGGCATTTTGTGTAAAGTCATACCTGGAGTTCTCATGTTTAAAATTGTCGTTATAAAATTAATTGCTCCTAAAATTGATGAGGCTCCAGCAACATGTAAACTCAATATTGCTAAATCCATCGCTGGACCTGGTTGACCAGTTTTTGATGATAAAGGTGGATAAATCGTCCAACCTCCGCCTACTCCCTTAGCGCCTGGGGGGCCATCTACAAAGATAGAAACTAGTAATAGAATAAGAGCAACTGGTAACAACCAAAAAGAAATATTATTCATTCTTGGAAAGGCCATATCTGGAGCGCCAATCATTATAGGGACAAACCAATTGCCAAAACCTCCAATCATCGCAGGCATTACCATAAAAAAGATCATGATTAGACCGTGACCAGTTACTAAAACATTATATAGATGATAATCACCTCCAAGAATTCCGTCGCCTGGGTGCATTAGTTCCATTCTCATTAAAACTGAAAAAGCAGATCCGATTAGACCAGCAATAATTGCAAAGATAAGATACATAGTACCAATATCTTTGTGATTAGTTGAATAAGCCCATCTTTTCCAACCTGATGGATTATGATGTTGTTCGTGATCTGCAGTCGTAGCTGACATTATTTTATTTTATCTCCTCAATCTTTTTTGCTATTTTAATATTATTATTAATTTCCTTTTTAGCAAATTTAACTTTGGCCTCTTCTAACCAACTATTGTACTCGTCTTCGGACACTACATTTACCGTGATTGGCATAAAGGCATGTTTAATTCCACACAATTCAGAACATTGTCCATAAAAAGTTCCAGTACGGTCAGCTTTAAACCAAGTCTCATTTATCCGTCCAGGTATGGCATCTCTTTTAACACCAAAAGATGGAAGAGCCCATGCATGTAAAACGTCATTTGCAGTTATCATAACTTTCACAACTTTGTTTACAGGAACATAAACTGCATTATCAACTGCTAATAGTCTCGGCTGATTGTCTTTCAAATCTTTTTCATCTATCATGTACGAGTCAAAGATAATATTTTCATCTGGATACTCATACCCCCAGTACCACTGATAACCGATAGCCTTAATAGTTACGTCAGCTTTTGGAATTTCGTCTTGAGAATATAAAACTTTAAACGAAGGCACCGCCATAACAATTAAAATTAAACACGGCACTAAAGTCCATATTACTTCAACTACAGTATTATGACTTGTGGTAGAAGGTATTTTATTTTTAGAAGCTCTATATCTTACACATACATATAAAAGTAAAAACAAAACAAAAGCAGTTATAGCTGTTATGATCGGTACTAACATATAGTCATGAAACCAAACGATATCATCCATACTTTTTGATGCTGACTTTTGAAAACCTAACTGCCAATCTTTTGGTTCGTTGGCTAAAATGCTAGTAGGCCAAATTAATAGTAATGTATAAGCAATTTTTTTAATCATGAGTTTTTTATACAGCTTTTAGATGATTTCACAATTTCAATTAATGCGACAATTAATGAAAGTTATTGATAAAATTTACTAATGAAATCGCGCTTATTACGGCAGTATCAGACCTTAAAATATTTTTTGATAAAGTAAACGGTTTTACTACTCTATTTTGAAGGATAAACTCCCGCTCTGCTGGAGAAAAATCACCCTCAGGACCAATTAATATGCACAAAGATTTAAAATTTTTTAGATCTTCAGCTTTTAAATTTTCTTTTGAATTAACATCGGCGAACAAAAGTTTGGTAGTTTTATCAAGGGTTTCTAAAAAATCTTTTAATTTTACTACATCTGTAATTTCTGGAGGTACAAGTTGATTAGATTGCTCAGTTGCCTCTATTACAATTCTCTTCGCTCTATCCTGATTTAATTCTTTAACCTCTGTTCTATCTGAGACTATTGGAATTATTTTGCTTACACCAAGTTCTGTAGCTTTTTGTAAAATAAAATCCATTGGATTTTTTTTAACTAAACAAATAGCCAGAATAGGTTTAGAAGAATTATTTGCTTCTTTAATTTTTTTTAAAAATTTAACCTCAACTCTAGCTTTGTCTAGAAAAATTATTTCACTTGTCCATTCTCCATTTTTATTAAAAAAATTTAGGTTCGACCCTCTTTTAAGACGCATAACATTTACAACGTAATGAGTATGTTCTTTACTTAACAAGCTTGTAGTATTTTCTTGTATACTGTCTGGATGATATAATCTAATATTCATTGTTTTATATAGTATAAACAAAATTAAAATATATAAAGGAGCATTAATGAAAAAAGGTAAAAGAGCTGGGGGTACTCCCTTTGGTGTAGATGTGTTGCAAGGAAAATCATATTTTTGGTGTACTTGTGGGGAAAGTTTGAAACAACCTTTTTGTGATGGTTCTCATAAAGGAACTGATTTTGTGCCTTTGAAATATTTAGCTGATCAATCTAAAAAAGTTTTTTTCTGTACATGTAAACAAACTAATGATCCGCCGTTATGTGATGGATCTCATAACATAAAATAAATTATGAAAACAAAAGCTATAGTATTTGATGCTTATGGCACATTATTCGATGTAAATTCAGCTGCAGAAAAATGTAAAGATAAAATCGGAAGTAAATGGGAAACATTTGCAAATTTTTGGAGAACTACTCAACTTGAATACACCTGGCTACGAAGTTTAATGAAAAAGCACAAAAATTTCTGGAAAGTAACAGAGGATAGTTTGGAAAAATCTATGAAGGTATTTAATATTGATACTAGTATGAAAAATGAATTGTTAAACCTTTACAAAGTTTTATCACCGTATCCGGAAGTTAAGAGTGTATTAGAAGATCTAAAAAAGAAAAACTTTAAACTTGCTATTCTTTCTAATGGGACACCAACTCTTCTAAATGAATTAGTTTTAAGCAACAAATTAAACAACTTATTCGACGACCTTTTTTCGGTTGAGGAAGTTAAAATTTATAAACCTGAGCCAAGAGTTTATGAAATACCCATAAAAAAATATAAAATTAAATCCGAAGAAATTACTTTTTTAAGCGCAAATACGTGGGATGTTTCAGGTGGTGGGAACTTTGGTTATAATTCCATTTGGGTCAATAGAAATAACTCAGAGTTCGATATACTCGATTTTCAGCCAAAAAATGAAATTAGCAACTTAACGCAGCTACTTGATATAGTTTAAACATTCTTTATATTTACCTTTATGTCTCAAATAGAAGTAAAAAAAATTGTTAAAGCTCTTAACGCTTCTGATGGAGCAGGTGTTAAGTTAAAAAGAAGTATAGGAACCCCAGAAGCAGATTACATCGATCCATTCTTGATGCTTGATGAATTCGGTTCTGAAAATAAAGATGATTATGTTGCAGGTTTTCCTCCTCATCCTCATAGAGGAATTGAAACAGTGACTTATATGTTGAACGGAGAATTTGAACATCAAGATAGCACTGGAGCTAAAGGTATTATGGTATCTGGTGACGTACAGTGGATGAAAACTGGTAGAGGAATAATCCATTCTGAAATGCCAGCAATGAAGGAAGGTAAATTATTAGGCTTTCAACTTTGGATTAACATGCCTGCCAAAATGAAAAAAAATAAACCAGAGTATTTATATATAAAAGGAGAGGAACTTGGAGTGCATAAAGATAGCGAGAAAATTGTAAAAGTAATTGCAGGTAAGTTCAAAAAAGCAGAAGGTCCTGAAAAAAATCATAACGTCGACCCAATTTATTTTCATATAGTCTTAAATGATAAAAAAGAATTTGTGTGTGATGTCCCAGCAGGACATAATTCTTTTATATATTTACTTAAAGGAGAATTAAAAATTGGAACTGGAAAACATAATACGACAATTGACTCGCACTTAATTTTGCTAAATCAAGGCACTCAGCTTAAAGTTACAGCAAGCAAAAAATCTGAGTTTCTGTTTATAGCAGGTAAACCTATTGGTGAACCGATCGCTAGGGGCGGACCATTTGTAATGAACACAAAAGCTGAAATTCTTGAGGCTATCCAAGATTATAATAACGGAACATTTGCTAAATATTAAAAGTTCCAGTACGTTTTCAAAAAATGCCAAAATCGATTATTATTAAAAAACACGGTGGGCCTGAAGTGCTAGAATTGCAAGATGTCAATATCGGAACACCTGGTCCAAATGAAATTAAAGTCACTAACCATGCAATAGGTTTAAATTATATTGATACATATCACAGATCTGGACTGTATCCTCTTAAATTACCCATAGGAATTGGCTTGGAGGCTGCAGGAAAAATTGATGAAGTAGGATCTAATGTAAAAGAGTTTAACAAAGGTGACAACATTGCCTATGCCTCTATACCGCTAGGAGCTTATTCACAGCAAAGAGTCATACCAGC
Organism: uncultured Pelagibacteraceae bacterium; assembly: GCA_902628815.1. Lineage (GTDB taxonomy): Bacteria > Pseudomonadota > Alphaproteobacteria > Pelagibacterales > Pelagibacteraceae > Pelagilacustribacter. The sequence goes on along the minus strand of CACOOK010000002.1, from coordinate 90,960 downwards.
TAACATTGCGGTGAAAATCCCTGATGGTATTTCTCATGAAATGGCGGCTACTTTAATGACTAAAGGGTTAACTACAAATTATTTACTGACAAAAACTTACAAATTAAAAGCAGGTGAAACTGTTTTATTCCATGCAGCAGCTGGCGGTGTCGGTCAAATTTTTGCTCAGTGGGCAAATAGTATAGGAGCAAAAGTAATAGGTACCGTTGGATCAGATGAAAAAATTAAAGTTGCTAATGATAATGGATATGAACATGTAATAAATTACACAAAAACCGACTTTGCAAAAGAAGTTTTAAAAATAACTAAAAATAAAGGTGTAACAGCTGTGTTTGATGGAGTTGGAAAAAAAACATTTCAAGGTTCGATTTCTTGTTTAAAAACAAGAGGTATGTTGGTAAGTTTCGGGAATGCATCCGGGCCGCTGGATCCAGTAAATGTGCCAAAAGATATACAACCAAAAGGACTATACTTAACACGACCATCTGTTGGCCAATATTTTACTAATCAAAAAGAATTACAAGAAGGCGCAAACCAAATATTCGAAAAGGTAAAATTTGGGAAAATTAAAATAAGAATATTTAAAAAGTATAAACTCTCAGAGGCAAAGAATGCTCATGCAGACTTAGAAGCTAGGAAATTATTAGGTCCAACAATTCTAATACCTTGATGAGCAGTAAAATAATATCTCCTTGTATTAGTATTTGTAAAACAGAGCCCATAACTGGCTATTGTTATGGTTGTGCTAGAACAAATGAAGAAAAGAAAATTTGGAAAGATGAAAAAACTAATGATCTGTGGAAAAAAGAAAATTTAGAAGTAATAAAAAAAAGAATGGCAGGTTGGCAACTCGAAACTTTTAATGAATCTTATAATAATAAGATTAAAGAGGGAATTTCATTATATAAAAAAAAAAATTTACAAAAAAAAATTTAAAGATCTTTTTTCATAGAGTCCATATCGCTTAAGTGATACTTTAAAGCCTCATTGGACATTCTAACCTCTTGTAAGAACAGAAATATTGAAATTATCATACATACACAACACAAAGCAAAACTCAATCTTGCATAAAATAATAAATTAAGATAAAGTAACAATACTGTTAGCATATTAAAAAGAAATCCAAATGCTGAAAATCCCATAACGTATTTAAGATAATTTGTTCTTTTGTTTAATACATGGAGTTGATTCTCTAACTCTGGTGGAACCTTTTTTTCAAAAGTATATTTATCATGTAATTGACGAATTAAAGCACTCAATGTGTGAAAACGATTACTATACATTGTCATCATTAAGGGTATAGCTGGAAACATTAAAGCTGCAACTGTGTAATCAATATCCATCGAATCAAATTGATTATGTATATAGTGTTTGATATTTACAAGTATAAATTAATGCAACAATTCAAAATTTTCATAGAATTGACAAGATTAAATAAACCTATTGGGTATATGCTTTTATTTTGGCCATGCTCATGGGGGTTAGCATTAGCTTATGATGGTAACAATGAAAAATTTATACCTTATCTTATATTATTTTTTTTAGGCTCTGTATTAATGAGAAGTGCAGGATGTATATTTAACGATATTGTTGATAAAGATTTTGATAAAAAAGTTCACAGAACTAGAAAAAGACCAATACCTGCTGGCTTAATTTCAATAAAACAATCTTTTATTTATGTAGTAGCCCTATGTATCTTAGCATTCCTAGTATTAATTCAATTTAACTTTTTAACAATTGTTTTAGGATTAGGATCAATGTTTCTGGCATTTACATATCCATTTATGAAAAGAATTACTTATTGGCCGCAATTATTCCTCGGATTAACTTTTAATTGGGGGGTTATTATGGCTTGGGCATCAATGAATAACGGTATTTCTCTTGATATTGTTATACTTTATATTTCAGCCATATTTTGGACATTGGGCTATGACACGATTTATGGAACTCAAGATATGTCTGATGATGAAATAATTGGTTTAAAATCCACATCAATAAAATTTAAAAAAAATATAAAAGCTTTTATATTTTTATCATATTCCATAACATCGTTATTAATACTATTTATGTTTAAAAATTTTATAGGATTAAACGTTTTTTCTTTTTTGTTAATTTTATTTATTTTGAGTCTTATTTTTCAAATTATTAAATTTGATAAATTTAATCCAGATAGTTGTCTTAAACTGTTTAAACTTAATAATTACTCTGGTCTTTTTTTATTTTTAACGATTTTATTTACTAATTATTAAAATGAAATTAAATGAACTAAAGTTTTTAGTCGCAAAAATCTTTAAAGAATATGTTCGAAAACATTTGAAAAGAATATTAATAGCCTTAGTGCTTTCTTTAGTCGTAGCCCTAAGTACTTCTAGCATAGCTTGGTTATTAGATCCCGCTGTAAAGAAAATTTTTATTGAAAAAGATGATGTTTTTACTTGGTCAATACCAATTTTAATTATAATTGCTTTTACTAGCAAAGGATTCTCTTTGTATTTCGCAAGGATGAATATAATTAGAGTTGGTCAAGAGGTGGCGGGTGAGCTTCAAAAAAAAATTGCCTCAAATATTTTGGTGTCTGATATTCAAACATTAGATAATAGACATTCAGGGAAATATATTTCTAACATAATGTACGATACTCATAATGTTCAAAACCTTGTGGGAACAGGTGTTTTAAATTTAATGAAAGACACTTTAACTTTAATTGCTTTAGTCTCTGTAATGTTCTACCAAAACTGGAAGCTTGCTTTATTTGCTATTTTGATGATGCCACTCGCTGGTGGTTTAGCTAAATCTCTAGGTAAAAGAATGGGCAAGGCGACATCAAAAGCTGGTGAGTCTTCTGGTAACTTAGCAACTTTTTTAAATGAAATATTTAAAGGCTCTAAAATGATAAGAATTTATCAAAGAGAGAAATATGAGAGCAAAAAAGCATTTCAAGTCATTGAAGATCTTGTAGAGAAGAATATTAAAATTAGCAGTGTATTAATTCGAGCAACTCCAATTATGGAAACTTTAACAGGAATAATGATTGCTGGATTTATCGTGTTTGCGGGAACATTGATCGCGGAGGGTGAGATAGGTGTAAATAATTTTTTCTCCTTTTTAGCTGCCATGATGCTTGCCTATCAACCGATCAGATCATTAGCCACCTTAAATATGGTTGCTTATCAAGGTGCAGCAGCGTTTAAGAGAGTTAGTGAAATTATAGATGGCAAGGTTGAAATTAAAGAGGTTATAGATAATCCAAAATTAAATCTCGTTCAATCTGAAATTGAATTTAAAAACGTTGAGTTTAAGTACAAGACCACTGAAGAAAAAGCGATTAAAAGAGTTAGTTTCAAAATAAAAGGAAATACGATGACCGCTCTTGTAGGTCATAGCGGGGCAGGAAAAAGTACAATAATTAACCTAATACCCAGATTTTATGACCCTCAACACGGTGAGATTGAAATCGATAAACAAAATATCAAAAATGTGAGCTTAAGTTCCTTAAGAAAAAATATTTCAATGGTAAGCCAAGATATAATATTATTTGATGATACGATTAAAAATAATATTGCTTACGCTAAAGAGCATTCTTCAGACGAAGAAATCAAAAAAGCTTGTCAATTTGCAGCTGCACACGAATTTATAGAAAAGCTACCTAGTGGTTACGAAACTTTGATTGGAGAAAATGGTGTTAGGCTTTCTGGTGGACAAAGACAGAGAATTTCTATTGCAAGAGCAATTTTAAAAGAGTCACCTATAATCCTGTTGGATGAAGCCACATCATCTTTAGATGCTGAGTCGGAAGAAATAGTCAAAAGAGCAATTCAAAATTTAACAAAAAACAAAACTACTTTGGTGATAGCTCATAGACTTTCAACTATTCATAGTGCGGAAAAAATTATTGTTATGAAGGATGGGCAAATTAATGACGTCGGAAATCATGATTATTTGATAAAGAATTGCTCTGAATACAAATCTCTATACGAAAAACAAATTAAGTAATTCATGATTTTATTTTACAGAGTTCTATCAATTTTTTTTTATCCATTATTGATTATATTGATCTTTGTAAGAAAATTTTTAAAAAAAGAACACCCAATAAGATACAAAGAAAAAATATTTTCATCTAATTTCAACATAAAGAAAAACAAAAATCTAAAATTAATCTGGTTTCATGCGGCCAGTATAGGAGAGTTAAAAAGTATCTTGCCAATTATACATGCATTAAAAAAAAAAGATGGTTTAGAATTTTTAATTACAACTGTAACACTAAGTTCTAGCGATTTAGCAAGTAAAATTTTTAAAAACGATAAAAATATATTTCATAGGTTTTTCCCATTAGATAGCTTTTTTCTTATGAAAACATTTCTAAATAGCTGGAAGCCAAACACTATATTTTTAGTAGACTCTGAAATATGGCCTAATTTAATTTATCTAAGTAAGAAAAGTAATATTTCATTGTCAATTATAAATGCGAGAATCACAGAAAAAACTTTTAAAAGGTGGAAACTTTTTCCTAAAACAGCAAAGAAAATATTTTCTTCTTTTGATTTATGCCTTGCATCTAACAACGAGAGTAAAGATTATTTGTTAAATTTTAATGCAAACAACGTAGAGTATTTCGGAAACATAAAATTTCTTAGTAAAATAGAAACAATAAAGACTCAAAACCCCAATGAGAAATTCTTAGATGAAAATAATTTTTGGTGTGCAATCAGTACTCATAAAAATGAAGAAAAATTTTGTTTGGAGGTACATTTAAAATTGATGGAAAAAATTAAAAATTTGAAAATAATTCTTGCACCAAGACATATCAGTAGAGTTTATGAAATTGAAAAACTTTGTGAGCGATTAAAATTATCTTCTCAAATATTAAACAACGATGAGATCATTTCAGATAGTAAAGATGTTATAATAATAAATTCATTTGGGAATTTAAATAAATTTTTAGTTTATGCAAAAAGTGTTTTTATTGGAAAGTCTTTGATACATAAATTAAAGGATGATGGCGGGCAAAATCCAATTGAACCAGCTAAACTAGGATGTAAAATTTACCATGGCCCATACGTTTATAATTTTCAAGAAATTTATCAAATCTTAAAAATAAATAATATTAGTAAAAAAATTCATGACAAAGATAGCTTGGCAAAGAATTTGGAGATAGATCTAGAAAAGTCCAATACAAAAAATTCTGAAAAATTTTCAAAACTCTTTAATAATTTGGAGAATGATATCCTAAATGCTACTATGAAAAAGATTGATAACTTTTTATTAAATGAAAATTCATAAACCAAAATTTTGGAATTCCAAAGCAAGTATTTTTGTTTATATCTTATATCCGTTTAGCCTTTTAATAAGAGCTTATACTTATCTAAAAAGGATTTTTAATGTACCACATCAATTTAAAATTAAAGTGATTTGTGTAGGCAATATATATATTGGTGGAACAGGAAAAACACCATTAGCAATATATTTAGCTAAAGGTTTGCAAAAGATAGGAAAAAAAACTGCAATTATAAAGAAAAATTATGTTTCTCAAATCGATGAGCAAAAATTAATTAGGTCTAATTTTGAAAATTTAATTACAGACTCACTTAGATCAAAAGCTATTAAAAGTGCTGAAAAAAAAGGTTTTGATTTAGCTATTCTAGATGACGGATTTCAAGATTTTAAGATAAATAAAAATTTAAATATTTTATGCTTTAATCAACACCAAAAAATTGGAAATGGTTTAATTATTCCCTCTGGACCGTTAAGAGAAAGTTTGAATTCAATAAGTGACGCTAAGATTGCAATTATAAACGGAATAAAAGATATAGAATTTGAAAAATTGATTTACAGTTATAATCAAGGTATTTCAATTTATTATTCTCGATACATGCCTTCTAATATCAAGTTTTTTGAAAATAAAAAATTACTTGCTTTTGCTGGAATTGGAAATCCAGAAAATTTTTTCAATCTTTTATTATCTTTTAATTTAGACGTAAGAAAAAAATTATCCTTTCCCGATCATTATAAATTTAATAATAATGAATTGACTGAGATAATTAATGAAGCAAAAAAGAACAACTATCAAATTATTACAACAGAGAAAGACTATTTTCGAATAAAGAATTTTAATAATTATGAAATAGAATATTTGAAAGTTGAGCTTAGCATTGAGAGGGGGGAAGAGCTGATTGATAATATAAAAAAATATATATGATTAAAATATTTAAATACTTAGTCCAATCAATTGTAATATATTTCTTTTTTATTGTTGGTAGGTGCCTTGGTATTAGATTAAGCAGAAAATTATTTGGTTTTATTTTTGAAAAAATCGGTCCTTTATTTAAATCCAAAAAATTAGTTGAAAAAAATTTAGAAAATTTAAAAGGTATTTCTGAGGAAGAAAAAAAAAATATCATATCCAAAATGTGGAAAAGCTATGGAATGGTTTTTATTGAATATATTTTTTTAAATGAGATTAGGAAAAAAAGTTATGACATTAATGTAGAAGGTTTAGAAATTTTAGAGAATATTATTAAAAAAGATAAGCCAGCAATTTTTATCTCAGGTCATTTTTCTAACTTTGAATTAATGTCTCTTATAATGACAAAAAAAGGTTTAAAGCTCGCAACAATTTATCGTCCGCTAAATAATTTTTTCTTAAATCCATTTATGGAATATTTGCGAAAAAAGTTTGTTTGTCAGAACCAAATAAAAAAAGGTATTAATGGAGTTAGAGAAGCTATCGATTTTATAAAACAAAACTATAGTATTGCATTAATGGTTGATCAAAGAGTAAGCGAGGGAGAAAAAATAAATTTTTTTAACAAACAGGCTTTAACAACTACTCTGCCAGCACAACTTGCAATAAAATATAATTTGCCTATCGTATCTGTATTTGTAAAAAGAACTGAGACTAATTCTTTTACAGTAAAGTTTTTTAAAGAAATTAATCACGCTGATTTCAAAAACAAATCTGAATTAACTTTAAAACTTAATGAATTCATTGAACAAATGATTATTAAAAATCCTAGTGAGTGGATTTGGACACATAATAGATGGAAAAATTAGACTTAAATTCAATAATCATTTTTTTTGAATTTCCGATTTACCTCTATAGGAGAAAAATAAGCCTCTTGTAAGTCAACATTCCAGTAATTTAAATTCTTCAGCATTATCTCTTTTCCAGAAACCGCGCAGAGAACATAATCGCCTTCTTCTACTATCTCAAAAGAGTTGTGTTTAAATATAAGTTTGGCTTTTTTTTTGGTCATCAATAAATTATACAATATATCATTTAATATGAATATTGGATTAATTGGTAGTGGTGGTCGAGAACATGCAATATGCAGAAAAGTTTATGAATCTAAACTAGTTAAAAAGATATTTTGTTTACCTGGAAACCCGGGAACTTCACAAATGGCAACAAATATTTATGCCGATTTGTCTAATTTTAAAGAAATTTATAAAATCATCAAAGTTAAAAAAATCGACCTTGTTATTATTGGGCCAGAAGAGCCTCTTGTTAAAGGTTTGGTGGATTTCTTAATTAAAAGAAAAATTAAAGTTTTTGGCCCAAACAAATTTGCATCGAAATTAGAGGGCTCCAAAGCTTTTATGAAAAATTTATGCAAAGAAAACGGTATTCCGACTGCAAAATTTAAAATTTGTAAAAAAATAAATGAGGTAAAAAAATTTTTAAAAATTAGTAGGTTGCCTCTGGTTGTTAAAGCTGATGGTTTGGCGGCTGGAAAAGGTGTAACAATATGTAAAACTGAAGAAAAAGTTTTAACAATCTCAAAAGAAATCTTTGAAGGAAAATTTAAATCTTCAAATAAATTAGTTCTAGAAGAATTTTTAGTTGGACCTGAGGTAAGTTACTTCGTAATTGTAGACAAATATTGTTTCAAATTTTTTGGTACTGCACAAGATCATAAGCAAGTAAAAGAAAAAGATAAAGGTGCTAATACTGGTGGTATGGGTGCATATTCTCCAGCGCCAATTGTAAATAAAATTTTAGAAAAAAAAATAATTAAAAGAATAATCGAACCGACCTTAAAAGCTTTAAAAAGGAAAAAAAATCCTTACAGAGGTTTTTTATACGTTGGTTTGATGATTGTTGATAACGAACCACACTTAATAGAGTTTAATGTAAGGATGGGTGATCCCGAGTGTCAGGTAATATTACCGAGATTAAAATCAGATTTCTTAAATATTATTTATAATGCAACAATAAATAATTTAAAAAAAACTAAAATAAAGTGGAAGAATGACAAGAGCATGACGATTGTTTTATGTGCTAAAGGTTACCCAGGGAAATATATAAAAAATATTTCATTGAACAAAATTAAAAACATAAAATTTGACAATAAAATCTTTATTTACCACGCTGGTACAAAATTTATTAATGATAATATAGTTTCTAATGGAGGGAGGGTTCTGAATTTTACTTCTACCGGTAGCAATTTTCTTAAAATTAGAGGCCTGATTATAAAATCTTTGAAAAAATTTAATTGGAAATCTGGATTTTATAGAAAGGATATTGGATGGAAAATAATAAATAAAAAAAAATGAGAATTATTGGAGGAAAATTTAAAGGTAAAAAGTTAAATCAAGTAAAATTAGTCACTACTAGACCACTTAAGGATGTTGTAAAGGAGAGCATTTTTAACGTCTTGGCTCATTCTAAAGATATTTTTCTAGAATTTGGAAATTCTAAAGTTTTAGATCTCTACTCTGGAACAGGATCATTTGGTATTGAATGTATTTCTCGTGGATCGAATAAAGTAACCTTTGTAGAAAAAAATGAAAACGCTTTTAGTATAATAAAAAAAAATTTATCCACACTTCAGGTTGGTGATAAAGCCGAATTAATAAATGATAGTGTAGAAAATTATTTACTAGACAATAGAGAAAAAAAATTTAATATTTTTTTTTTTGATCCTCCCTATTCTGATAAAAGTTTCTTAAAAAATTTAAAATTGTTAAGGTCTAAAAAAATTTTTTTAAAAGATCATATAATAATTATTCATAGAGAAAGTAAAATTAGTGAAAATTTTAATGAAGAGATGAAAGTTTTAAAAATAAAAACTTACGGTCGATCAAAAATTTTTTTTGGTATTTTTTATTAAAATATTCTTTGTTTCTTTTTTTACACCTTCAACTGCTGGTTGGTTTAATGGATTTATACCAGCTAGCTCCCCTATAATGATAGTTTCTAAAATAAAATATGAAAATAGTTGGCCTATTGTGTTCTCGTCGATTTTCTTTATATGAAATTCTCTGAATGGGATTTTATAATTTTTAAATTGATTAATAATCGAACGTTTCTGAGCATTTTTGATCTCATTCAATCCTTTCTTGTTTATAAAATCAATTTTTTTTGAAAACTTTTTGGTATTAATTTTAAACTTATCATCTTCATTTTCATCAAAAATGTAAAAAATTTTATTTTTAGGTCCGTCTAAATATAATTGTAATAAGCTATGGTGGTCTTTTGGCGCGTTAGAAATTATTGGAGTAAAACCAAGATTTTTTTTCCCTAGGCTCTCTGCAATCAATTGCTGACACCAATATAAAAACTTTTCTAACCTAGGTGAAAAGTTTAAGAAGATCAAATTATTGATTTTGTTTTGCAACAAAAGGTTAGCCATTTGCATTCCACTATTCTGTAAGAAAAATTTTTTTTTTTCTTTAAAATTAATTAAACTTTTCCTTATTTTTTTTAAATCTAAACCCATTAAATAAGCTGGTACTAAACCAACCTCTGATAGTACAGAATATCTCCCTCCAATAAAGCTTTTATGTTCAATATGAAAAAGATTATATGTTTTCGATAAAGAATATAAAAAATTATCATTTTTTTCTGTTATTATAATTATATTTTTGGAATTTTTTTTTATTACATTTAAGGAAAAAAAATTTGATATCGTTTCAATTGTATTTCCAGATTTTGAAGTTATGATAAATAATGTTTTACTTCGATCTTTTTTTTTAATTAAATCAAAAATTTTGTTTTGATCAATATTATCTAAAAAAATTAATTCCTTTTTTATCTTATGTCTCAAAAAATAGTAAATTGATTTTGAACCGAGAATGGAACCACCCATCCCAATTAAAACTATTTTTTTAAATTTTTTAAATTTTTTTAGATCTTGAGGTTTAAAATTAATTTTGAATTCAGAATCTAATTGACTTAATAAATTTTCAGAATTTTTTACATTTATCTCAATTTTTTTAAATACGCTGGAAGATTTTGTCTTTAATTTTTGGTAAATTTTCTTACTCAGATATTTTTGGTTAATTCTATTTTTTAAAGAAAATTCTCTAGTTATCATTTTTTGATTTTATCGATAATTGATTGTTCGACAGACAAAGGCTTGCTTCTTGAGATATTTCCATCTTCAGGAACTTTCAATATTTCTTTTATTTTACTTGCTTCACTTTTTTTATCAGATTTTGATCTTGGTTTGGGCATTTCTCTGTAATCTGGAGGTAAAACTAGAGGATCTCTTTTTTTGATCAAAAATTCATCAGTAGTTTTAACTTTTTCATTTCTCAATACTTTTCCTGCATCTTCAAAACCTGAGCATGATGCTAAAATAAATAAGAGAACTAATAGTAAATTAATTTTATCCATATTATTTTTTTAAAAAAAATCCTTTCAAAATAAACAATATAATACCAAAGGTAATAAATATATCAGCTACATTAAATGTAAACCAATGAAAATTACTATAATGTAAATCTATAAAATCTGGAACAGCTGCAAAAATTACTCTATCATAAAAATTTCCTAAAGCTCCTCCAATTATGATTGAAAAAATAAATTTTTCATATTTATCGTTTTGTAAAGCTAAATATACTAAAAAGATAATGACTGAAATAATCATTAAAGAAATAATATTATACAAAATATTTGAAGTTGAACTCAATAATCCAAAACCTATTCCTGTATTCCAAGTAAGGTCAAAATTTAAAAATTTACTTATATAAATCGAGCTTTCATTAAAATTATTTATTATTAAATTTTTTGAATATCTATCTAGAAAAAAAATAGTTACAATTATTATTAAATAATAAAAGTTTTCTTTATTTATTAAATCATTTTTTATTTTTTTTAGATCAATCAGAATTTACTTCCTGCTAGATTTGAACATCTTTCACATTTGTTTTCTACGATTTTCCAACATCTTTCACACTTAATTCCTTTTGCTTTATTGACCTGAATTTTCATCTTATCACCACTTGACACTTCTTTTTCAGCTTTTGAAACTATAAAATACTCTGCTAAATCCATATCATTCAATAAATCAAATTTTTCTTTCTTTAATATTAGTTTTAGCTCTGCTTCTAAACTTGAACCAATTTCTTTGTTAGTTCTTTTCTCCTCGATAGCAACATTTGCCTCTTGTTTGATTTTAAATAAATCTGACCATTTTTTATCAAGTTTAGAATTTTGCCAGTTGCCTGGTATTTCTACAAAATCTTTTTCATGAATACTCTCGTTTTTATTATTAATCAAACTGTATATTTCTTCGCATGTAAAGACTAATATTGGAGCAAACCATTTCAATAAACTTTCTAAAATAATATTTAAAACAATAACACAATTTTTTCTTTTTTTAGAATTAAGTCCATCACAGTAAAGAACATCCTTTCTTATATCAAAGTAAAATGAAGAAAGATCAAGTGTGCAAAATTTTAATAACTCTTTATATAGTTTGTGAAAATTATAGCTTTTTAAGTTTTCTTTAACAGACTCATCAATTACATATAATTTGTGCAATATATATTGTTCTAATTCATCTAATTCAGATAAATTTATTTTTTTAAAATCTTGTTTATCAAAATTATCTTTTAAATTTCCTAGCATAAACCTAAAAGTATTTCTAATTTTCCTGTAAGATTCCGCATGTTGAATTAAAATATTTTTATCTATCCTTAAATCTTCAGAATAGTCTGATGCAGTTGCCCAGACTCTTAATATGTCTGCACCATAATTCTTTAATATGTCTTCTGGGGCAATAACATTTCCCATAGATTTAGACATTTTCATTCCCTTGCCATCCACAACAAAACCATGTGATAAAATACTTTTGAAGGGGGCTTTGCCTCTAGTCCCGCAAGATTCTAACAAAGAGGAGTGGAACCAACCTCTATGTTGGTCAGAACCCTCTAAATACATGTCAGCAGGCCATTTTAAATCTTTTCTTTTTTCTAAAACAAAACTATGTGTTGATCCACTATCAAACCAAACTTCAACTATGTCATTAAGTTTTTCATAATCATTTGGATCATAATCATCTCCTAAAAAAACTTTTGGGTCATCAGTAAACCAACAATCAGATCCATGCTTTTCATAAATTGAGGCTATTCTGTCTATTACCCTCTGATCTCTTAACGGCTCTCTAGTTTTTTTATTAATAAAAATTGGTAATGGAACTCCCCAAACTCTTTGTCTAGATACGCACCAATCTGGCCTTCCTTCAATCATAGATAATAATCTCTCTTTTCCTTTTTTTGGATAAAAAACTGTTTCATTAATAGATTTTATAGCTTTTTTTCTTAAATCATTTTTTTTCATAGATATAAACCATTGTGGTGTGGCTCTATAAATTAGGGGTGCTTTAGATCTCCAAGAGTGCGGATAAGTATGATTTAATTTATCATTCTTTAACAATTTTTTTTGCTCTTTTAATTTATCAATAACGATTTGATCTGCTTTAAAGATATGAGTATTTTCGAAAAAAGGGATTTCTTTTGTGTAAAGTCCAGCGTCATCCACGGTGTAAAGAGAGGGTATATTATTCTTTAAACATAAATTAAAATCATCTGGGCCATGACTGGGGGCACAGTGAACAATACCAGTTCCCTGTTCTAAATTCACAAACTGAGCATCTAGCATAGGAACATCATACTCAAATTTCATATTAGAAAATGGATGACTACAAATTGTTTTGTTAAATTCTGAACCCTTGAAAGTTTTTAATTCTTTATAATTTTTGATTTCGCAAGTATCTATAATTTGTTTAATGAGTTTTGTTGCTACTACAATTTTTTTTTCTTTGAAGTTCTCAAGATTCCCTATTTCTACTACTGAGTATTCGATATTACTATTAAAAGCTAAAGCTTTATTTGCTGGTATAGTCCATGGTGTTGTGGTCCATATAATTACACTAGTATCTTTTAAAAAATCCTTATTTGTATCTTTTACCTTAAAACCTGCATAAATCGTATTAGATGTATGATCCATATATTCTACTTCAGCATCGGCTAAAGCTGTTTTTTCTACAGTTGACCAAAGTACTGGCTTGAAACCTTGATATAAACTTCCATCAAGAAGAAACTTACCTAATTCTCGAACTATTTGTGCCTCTGCTTCATAACTCATTGTAGAATAATAATTTTCAAAATCTCCAACTACACCTAATCTCTTGAACTCTTTAATGTGTATTTCAATCCAGCTCTCAGCAAATTCTCTGCACTCCTGTCTAAAATCCTTAATAGGTACCTCATCTTTATTTTTTTTCTTTTTTTTATATTGTTCCTCTATTTTCCACTCAATTGGTAATCCATGACAGTCCCAGCCTGGGACATAAACGGAGTCTTTCCCACTCATTTGGTGAAAACGAGTAATCATATCCTTTAATATTTTGTTTAAAGCAGTCCCCATATGTATATGACCATTAGCGTAAGGAGGGCCATCATGAAGAACAAATTTTTCTTTTCCTTTGGACTTTTTTCTTAACTTTTCAAAAATTTTATTTTTTTCCCAATTTTTTAAAATTTGTGGTTCCTTAATTGGTAAACTAGCTTTCATTGAAAAAGCTGTTTTGGGAAGTTGTAAAGTATCTTTTGACATTATTTTTTTGCTTTATTTATATCAATTTTTATTTGTTTTTTTAAATGCTCAAAGCTTTTAAATTTTTTTTCAGGTCTTATAAATTTTTTAAAATTCACACTAATCACTTTATTATATAAATTTTTATTAATTCCAAAGATATTTGTTTCTAATAACAATTTCTTATCTTTAAAAGTAGGTCTAAAACCAATGTTAGCAATGCCTTTTTTATTAAAATCCTTGTTTTTTACTTGAACCGCATAAACTCCTAACTTTGGGATAACGTAATTTTCCAATTTTAAATTGCATGTTGGAAAACCAATTTTCCGGCCTCTCTTTTGACCTTTAATAACCTTTCCCTCTATACACCAATTTCTATTTAATAATTTATTAGCTTCATTGATTTTACCTTGTCTAATTTTTTTTCTAATTAAACTAGAAGAAACTATTTTATTATTCTTTTTAAATATTTTGGTTACTAAATTTTTATAATTAAATTCGCTTTCAAATTTTTTTAAAGTATTAATATTTCCTTTCCTTTTATTTCCAAACTTGAAATTTTTACTTACATATAAATATTTACATTTTGTTTTATTAAAAATTATTTTTTTAATAAAATTTTCAGCACTTAATTTAGAGAATTTTTTGTTAAATCTAATTATAATCAAAAAATCAATTTTTAATCTTTTAAAAAAGTATTTTTTTTGTTCTAAAGTATTGACTCTATGATTTTTAATATTATTAAAAAACATGACTGGCATAGGTTCGAAAGTCATAACGCCAAAAGGTAACTTATTTTTTTTTGCTTTATTTTTTGCTTCTTTGATTACTTTTTGGTGCCCTAAATGAACTCCATCAAAATTTCCGATTGCAAGCACGCCTTTGCTGTGCTTCTTAGATAAATTTGCGTTATTGTAAATTTTCATATTACCAAGTTAATTCTTTTTGATAAAAATTTACTTTTACATTATATTTTTTTATAAGGGCTTCAAAATCTTTTATATCTTTGTATTCTTTTCGATGGACACCCTCTGTTATAAATATACTATCTATATTTAAATTATTAGCACCTTTAATATCTGTTCTTAAATTATCTCCTATAGCTAAAACTTTCTCTTTTTTGTTAAAACACATCTTATAAATTTCTTGATGTGGTTTGCCAAAGTATATTACTTCACCACCAAGGCCTTCAAATAATTGAGCAATAGAACCTGCGCAAAGTTCTTCGATATCACCCCTGTGAACTGTTAAATCTGGATTTGTACAAATTAATTTTTTAGAAACATACTTTTTTAAAAAATTTTTATAATAATCTAAATCATCTTCTTTATCATCAAATAATCCAGTGCATAATATAAAATCACATTTATCTATACTAACTTTATTCTCTTTTACCTTTTCGAAAACAGAAGTATCTCTAGGAGGGCCTAAATGAAAAAAATTTTTTCCAAACTTATTCTCGTTGATTGCATTCATTGCTGCCTCTCCAGATGTAATTACAAATGACAAATATTTTTTATCCATTCCCATTTTCAGTAAAAAATTTACTACTTTAGAACTAGGTCTTGGTGCATTAGATAAAAAAACTATTTTTTTTGAATTCTTCTTTAAATTTTCTATTGTCTCCATAGCTTTTAGATTGAGATTTATGCCGTTGTGCATTACTCCCCATAAATCTATTACATATGTGTCATAATCATTAAATATTTCTGATAGATGATTAAGCTTTTTCAATTTATCCGTTCTTTCTAGTCTGTCTCTTATCTCAAAATATAGTATTTTCGGGTTTTTTTAATGATTTTTACCCCTTGAAATCTTATTAAAACATACCATATCAACATTACATTAAAATTTATAGGAGAAATATATATGAAATTTAGACCTTTGCACGACAGAGTTTTAATTAAGGTACTGGATAGTGAAGAGAAAACTGCTGGAGGAATTATAATCCCCGATACTGCTAAAGAAAAACCGCAAGAAGGTGAAGTTGTTGCCATTGGGCCCGGCTCTAAAAATGAAAATGGAAAGGTTTCGCCAATGGATGTGAAAATTGGTGATATAGTCCTATTCGGAAAATGGTCTGGAACAGAAGTAAAAATCGACGGAAAAGAATACAGCATTATGAAAGAGTCAGACATAATGGGAATTTCAAAAAGTAAAAAATAACATTTAGGAGATAATCAAATGGCAAAAATTATTAAATTTGACACAGAAGCAAGATCCAAAATGCTTACTGGAGTTAATACATTAGCTAACGCCGTAAAAGTAACGTTAGGTCCGAAAGGTAGAAACGTAGTAATGGACAAATCTTATGGCGCCCCACGAACTACTAAAGATGGAGTGTCTGTAGCTAAAGAAATCGAATTGGACGACAAGTTTGAGAACATGGGTGCTCAGATGGTCAAAGAGGTAGCAAGCAAAACAAATGACAACGCTGGTGATGGAACCACAACAGCGACTATACTTACACAAGCAATTGTAAATGAAGGATTAAAATATGTAACAGCTGGAATGAACCCTATGGACATTAAACGAGGCATTGATAAAGCTGTAGAGCACGTAATCAATAAATTAAAAACATCTTCTAAAAAAGTAAAAGCAAACGAAGAAGTTGCTCAAGTTGGAACGATTTCAGCAAATGGTGAAAAATCAATTGGAGATATGATTTCTAAGGCAATGCAAAAAGTTGGCAATGAAGGTGTTATAACAGTTGAAGAAGCTAAAGGTGTAGAAACTGAATTAGATGTTGTTGAAGGAATGCAATTTGACAGAGGATATCTATCACCCTACTTTGTGACAAATACTGAAAAAATGACAACGGAATTAGAAAATCCTTTAGTACTTTTAGTGGAAAAAAAATTAACAAACTTACAACCAATGGTTCCACTATTAGAGTCTGTGGTACAAGCAAATAGGCCATTGATGATAATTTCTGAAGACGTTGAAGGAGAAGCACTCGCAACTTTAGTAGTTAATAAACTAAGAGGAGGATTAAAGGTTGTTGCGGTAAAAGCACCTGGTTTTGGAGACAGAAGAAAGGCAATGTTAGAGGATATTGCTATACTTACAGGTGGGCAAGTGATCTCTGAAGATCTTGGTATTAAATTAGAAAATGTAAAAATTGGAGACTTAGGTTCTTGTAAAAAGGTTAAAATTGATAAAGAGAATAGTACAATAGTTGCTGGTGAAGGTAAAAAATCTGATATTGAAGCTAGATGTAATCAAATTAGATCTGAAATCAATGAAACAACGTCCGACTATGATAAAGAAAAACTTCAAGAAAGATTAGCCAAACTCGCAGGTGGAGTTGCTGTCATAAAAGTTGGCGGTGCTACTGAAGTTGAGGTTAAAGAGAGAAAAGATAGAGTTGAAGATGCCTTAAATGCAACAAGAGCCGCAGTAGAGGAAGGTGTTGTTATCGGTGGTGGTTGTGCTCTACTTTATACTTCTCAAGAATTAGATGGTTTAAAAGTAAAAGGTGACGATCAAAAAGCAGGTGTTGAAATAGTTAAAAAAGCCCTTCAAGCACCTATTAGACAAATAACTGCTAATGCAGGTGTCGATGGATCCGTAGTAGTAGGAAAACTTTTAGAGGGTAAAAAATCTTCTCAAGGATACGATGCTCAAAATGAGGAGTACGTAGATATGTTTGCTAAAGGAATAATTGATCCAACTAAAGTTGTAAGATCAGCATTGCAAGATGCTGCTTCAATAGCTGGACTATTGATAACTACTGAAGCAATGATCGCAGACAAACCAGAAGAAAAAGATTCTAGTCCTGCAATGCCTCCAATGGGCGGCGGCATGGGCGGCATGGGCGGTATGGGTGGCATGGGAATGTAATCCCCATCAATCTTAAACAAAAATCCAAAAAGGGCAGTTTTTACTGCCCTTTTTTTTTATTTAAGTCTTTTTTATTAAAATCAAATTATTATCCTTTTGAGTTTCCTTATTATTAAGAATAATAACCTGAGGCTCATAATCTTTTAATCTAGTTGCTAATTTATTTAAGTAAGCAAAATGAACATCTTCGATTATGTAAACTCCTGTTTTTTTTAATTTTGAAAAAGAGTTCTCAAAAAATGTTACACCCGCTTCAAAAGTATGAAGCCCATCATCAATAATTAAGTCAAAACCGTCTTTGTTTATGTCTTGCCACATTTTTTGGATTATAACTTTATTAGTTTGATCTACGTAGAAAGTTTTAATTCTTTCTTCTTGAAAAAGGATTTTTTTATCGATGTCAGCGCCATAAATTTCTGCATTTCTAAAGTAGCTTTTCCATACTTTTAACGAGGCCCCGGGATTTCCTTTCATAGTCATATTGCTTCTAAAATTTTCATCGTTTGTCCCGATACCACATTCAAAAACTAGTTTTATTTTATCTCTCGTATGAAAAAATAAATCATTATAAAAAATCGAGTAGTTATGCGGCTTCCATTTATATGGTTTTTTTGTATAAAAATTCAAATAACCTTTATCAGAACCATATTGTTCACATAATTTGGAAAGTTCATTATTTTTTTGACGGGTGTAAACCTTATAAAAATTTTCATAATCAGTCTTAAGTGGATTTAAATAATTCTTATCGATATTATCTTGAAATCTTTTTTTTTTTCTTTTTTTGTTAAGCCTTTTAAAGAAATCAATCATCATTTTAAAACCTTATCTTTTTTTTTAATTTTTTCGAATATAATAAACAAGCCGTTGAATTTAAAATTATCCCATCTTTTAATACTCTTAATTCATTATCTCTTAGTGTTTTACCAGTAGAAGTAATATCACTTATAATTTCTGAGGAGCCAATAAAAGGATAGGTCTCGGTTGCACCTAAACTTGTTACTAATTTAAACTGGGTAACCCCTTTAGAAAATAAAAAGTTTTTTGTTAGATTTGGGTATTTGGTTGCAACTCTTAGTCTTCGATTTCTTTTTGATCTTATATCAAATGCTACCTCCTCTAAATCGGCTACTGTTTGGACATCTATCCAATTATCAGGAATTGCTAAGACAAGATCTGCCTCTCCAAAATTAAGTTTTTTCTCTATATTAATTTTACTTTGCAAATTTTTTTCAGACTCTTTTAAAAGGTCTAGACCGGATATACCTATATCTAACGTTCCATCACCTAACCTTTGAATAATTTCTTTTGCATGTAAAAATATGATAGAAAAATTTGGTTTATTTTTTATTTTTGCAAAATAATTTCTTTCCTTAAAACTTTTTATAATTTTCAACCCTCTCTCTTTCAAATAATTTACTGATTTATCTTTCAATCTTCCTTTGCTTGGTAAACCAATAGTGATTAAATTTTTCATAGGTTATTTAAGTTTATTGCTGCACCTACAGCCGGTACGTTTTTTTTTGCCCCCAAACTTTTGAGTAAATCATTATATCGACCGCCTCTTGCAATTTCCTTATTTCCTGAAGAAATTTCAAAAACAATTCCTGTGTAGTATTCAATTTCTCTACCAAAATTTGTTATAAAATTTACGTTTTGTTTTAATTTCTTTAAGTTATTAATAGATTTAAGATCTTTAAAAATATTTTTTTTAAGATTATTTTTTTGAGCAAAATTTAATAATTTTTCGTCAAGCTTTGACAATTTACAATTAATTTTTAAAAATGATTTAATTATCTTAACTATTTTTTTACCGTTACTAAAAGATCTCGGGTCTTTAATCTTTTTGTCAAACCTTTTTAAAATCTCTGATATGGTTCTGCCTGCAATTGTTTTATTCTTATCCATTTTTTTCATTTTATTAAATTTTTTTTTATCTGCGTAAAATAAAAGTGAGTCGATATCCGTATTTTTTTCTAATCTTTTTAAAAGTTCTTCAAAATAAGTTGGTCTCCAAAAGTGTCTTATAAGTCTTAATTTCCATCTTTCAGGCATATCAAGTGCATAAATTAAATTTTTAAATAAACTGATGTCTCCAACTTTAATTTCAATATTCTTCTTCTTAATTTTTTTGGCAGATTTTAAGATTGTTTCAACAACTTTAAAATCATCATAAATTTCATTTCTTGACCCTAAAATTTCAATACCTAATTGATCATTGATAAAGTTAGAACTTTTGCTGGTAGATCTTCTATAAGCTTTTCCTGAGTAATAAATTTTTGAAGAGGTTTTTTTTTTTAAAAAGTTAAGACAAGAAGCTACTGTTAGATCTGGTCTCAAACACATAATTTTACCGTCATCTCTCTCAAAAGTTAACATCGAACTTCTAAATTTTTCACCAGACCTCTCAATTATGTAATTTGAGTCCAAAAGCACATCGGGCTCTGATAATTCAAAGCCATTACTCTTAAAGGTCTTAATTATAACGTCAGATAATTTTTTTGATTTCATTTATTAATTCCTTAATTTCAATTGATTTTTCTTCGCCGGTGCTTAAATTTCTTAAAGTAGGTTTACCAGATTTAATTTCATCCTCACCATATAATATTACAGCTGGAGAATTTATTTTATTAGCATACTCCATTTGTTTTTTTAATTTACTTTCTGCTGGGTATATTTCTGAACTTATGTTGGCTTCTCTTAATAATGATTGTATATTGATGTACTCCTTCATAAAATTCTTATCAAAAACAATAATTACAACAGGTTTTGTTTGTTTTATTTTAAACTCTTTCTTTTGCATTAAAGCGTAAACTAATCGGTCCAAACCAATTGATATGCCTGTAGCTGGAGCATCATAATTACCGAAATTACTAACTAGGTTGTCATATCTGCCTCCACCTCCAATAGAACCAAATTGAATTACTTTGCCTTTATTATTTTTTACGTCAAATCTTAAATTTACCTCGAAAATAGCACCGGTATAATATTCAAGTCCCCTAATAATTGATGGATCGAATTCAAAGTTATTAAATTTGTAATTTTTAAAAATGTCTATTATTTCTTTTAAATCATCTGACTCAGGTGAGTTTTTCTTAAGTTCTTTTTCTATGGTCTCAATAGTTTGTGAGTTTAAATTTGCGCCTTTTGTAAAATCTCCGGATTTGTCTTTTCTTCCTTTTCCTAATAATTGTTTTACACCTTCCCATCCTAATCGGTCAATTTTATCTAGAGCTCTTAAAGTGGTAAGTTTTTTTTGATTATCATTTATATTTAATTTTTTAAATAGTTCTTCCGTTATTTTTCTTGATGAAATCTTTATTATATAATCTGATTTACTCAAGCTACATTTTTCAAGAATTTCTGCAACCATTACACATAACTCGGCATCCGCTTGTAAACTTTTTGTTCCAACAAAATCAGCATCGAACTGCATAAATTCTCTAAATCTTCCTGGGCCTGGTTTTTCATTTCTCCAAACTGTTCCTAATTGGTAGCGTTTAAATGGTTTAGCAATTTCCAAGTAATTTTTTGCAACATACCTAGCTAATGGAGCTGTTAGATCATATCTTAGTGACAGCCATTTATTTTCGTCTTTAAAGGAAAACACACCCTCATCTGGTCTATCCTTATCTGGTAAAAATTTTCCAATACTATCGGAATACTCAAAACTTGGTGTTTCAAGATATTGAAAACCATACTTGATCATAACTTCTTTTATATTAGAAATTATAAAATCACGTACGAGTAATTCTTTTTCTTGTCTATCTACAAACCCTAAAGGAAGATCTTTTGATGGTTTGTTCTTTTTTTCTTTTGTCATTTTTTGGTACAGCAGGGTGGATTCGAACCACCGACCCCTAGTTCCACAAACTAGTGCTCTAACCAACTGAGCTACTGCTGCATCCCTATTATTTTTATCTTAATTTTAGTTAAATTTATATATTTTTGATTATATGCTAAGCAACAGCCTAGCGTGCATTCTGTGAGAATGTGCTCTAAGAGTAGATTTTGTTATTTTTATAATCATATACTTTACTTAGAAAATAATTGTGACTTTTTCAAGATGAAATTAGCGGGACAATAAGAGTAGTCTAGACTAAAGTTAATGTCCCGATAATCAGTGATTTTGGAAATTTAGATTAAGATGTTTTCTGCAGTTTTACTGCTGAAGGACCTTTTTCCGTGCTCTCCACTTCAAACGTTAACTCATCACCCTCGTTTAAATACTTTAAACCAGCTTCTCTTACTGCAGAAGAATGGACGAACACGTCTTTCTCTTTGTCTTCTCTTTCAATGAAACCATATCCTTTAGTTCCGTTGAACCATTTTACTTTACCTTTTAGTGTACTCATGTTTACTTTTCCTTATTATTATTAACTATAACTAACTATAAGTTAGTTTAGTCATCCTTAAATAGATTTGAGCAATAAAAGTCAATAGAAGAATAAAATTATTTGACGCAATTGTTTTTGAGCAACATTGCTAAAATGCTGAATAAATTAAACCAATTAATGTAATTATTCCGAGGAGTCCGTAAATGTACTTATTTTTAACTATATGCGATTTTAGTTTGATTATGCTGGTTTCTCTATAAGTCAAACTTGTATCATTTATATTTGTTGATTTGCTAAAACCTTGATCCCTGCCAATTTGAAGAAATTTTGTTTTTCGATGATCATATATTTCATCCTTAGTAAATTTTTCAAATATCTTTAAATTTTTGATTATCGAATTTTTTATTTCGTTAGCTATACTATCATGATCTCGGTGAGCTCCTCCTAACGGCTCTGGTATTATCTCATCTATAATTTTCAATCTTAGTAAATCTTTTGCTGTAAGTTTCATGGCTTCAGCAGCTTGCAAAGATTTACTAGGATCTCGCCAAAGTATTGAGGCGCATCCCTCTGGAGATATAACTGAGTAAATTGAATTTTCTAACATTATAACTTTGTTAGAAGATGCCAAAGCTATTGCTCCACCTGATCCTCCCTCTCCGATTATAATCGATATGTTTGGTACTGTTAAGGACATGCTGCACTCAATTGAGTTAGCAATTGCTGAGGCTTGCCCTCTTTGTTCTGCACCTAAACCTGGATAGGCTCCTGGGGTGTCTATAAAACTAATGACAGGTATTTGAAATCTATTAGCAAGTTTCATTAATCTTACGCATTTTCTATAACCTTCAGGGCGCATCATGCCAAAGTTTCTTTCAATTCTACTATTTAAATCTTCACCTTTCTCTTGGCCGATAATTAAAACAGATTTGTTTTCAATTAGACCAAACCCTGCGATAACTGATTTATCATCACCAAAATACCTGTCGCCTGATAAAGAAGTAAATTGAGAAAATATTTTTTTTATATAAAAATTTGCTCTTGGCCGATCTTCGTGCCTTGCAACTTGAGTTTTTTGCCAACTATTCAAATTTGAGTATATCTCATCCAGCTTCAAGTTTATTTGTTTTTGGGTTTCTTTAATTTTATCTGTATCCACCTCGGAAATTCCCTCAGATCCAAAAGGGCTTTTCAAATTATCAAGCTCTGTCTCTAAATCCTTAATCTCTTTTTCAAAATCTAAATAGTTTTTCATATAAATGTTACAAAAATGATACTATCAATATATTATAATATATTGTAAATGTCGGTCAAAATGAAAATGATTAACAAAAATAAGCTCAAAATTAATTCAACTTTGTTTGAATTCATTAATAATGAAGCTATTCCTGGAACAAATATAAATTCTGACTCATTTTGGTCTAAGTTTTCAAAAATTGCTCATGAACTCACGCCAATCAATCAAGATTTGATAAAAAAAAGGGACAAGATTCAAAAAGATTTAGATGATTGGCATAAAAAAAATTTCGGTCAAGAATTTGATAAAAAAGAATACTTTAAATTTCTAAAATCTATTTCTTATTTAGTTGACGAAAAAGAAGACTTTAAAATTGAGACAGAAAATATTGATAAGGAAATTTCAAGCATTGCAGGACCTCAATTAGTAGTACCTGTTGATAATGCTAGATACGCGTTGAATGCTGCAAACGCCAGATGGGGTAGTTTATACGACTCACTGTATGGAACGGACGTTATACCCGGAAAAAAATATAAAGAATATAACTTAGAAAGAGCAAATAAAGTTGTAAGTTTTGTGAGAAATTTTTTAGATGAAAGTTTCCCTCTGACTAAAGTTAGCTGGAATGACATTACAAAAATTCAAGTGAGAGAAAAGAAATTAATCTTTTTAAAAGGAAAAGATGAATATAATCTTATTAATGAAGACCAATTCATAGGTTTTATGGGAGAAAAAATTGAACCTAGATCAATTTTAATAAAAAATAACAACTTGCATGTTGATCTTATTATTGACCCTAAAACCACTGTTGGAAAAAATGATAAAGCCCATATTTCAGATGTTATCGTTGAGTCTGCTCTCTCAACTATAGTAGATAATGAAGACTCGGTTGCAGCTGTAGATGCGGAAGATAAAGTAAAGTGTTACAGAAATTGGTTAGGGTTAATGAAGGGCGACCTTACTGCTGAAATAGAAAAAAATGGAAAAAAATTCTTAAGGAAACTTAATTCGGATAGATTTTATACATCTAAAGACGGTGAACAAATTTCACTTCACGGAAGAGCTTTGATGTTAAATAGAAATGTTGGCCATCTAATGACTAACCCTGCTATAATATTAGAAGATGGATCCGAAATTCCTGAGGGGATCTTAGATGCTTTTATATCAACTATGTGTGCGCTACATGATTTTAAAAATAAAATTAATTCAAGAACTAATTCTGTTTATATTGTCAAACCTAAAATGCATGGCCCAGAGGAAGTGGCTTTTACAAATAATTTATTCAATAAAGTTGAAGAGACGTTTGGTTTGAATAAATACTCTATCAAAGTAGGAATTATGGATGAAGAGAGAAGGACCACTGTTAATTTAAAAGAGTGTATTAGACAGGTAAAAAATAGAATAGTGTTTATTAATACTGGTTTCTTAGACAGAACTGGTGATGAAATGCATACATCATTTGAGGCGGGACCAATGATTTTTAAAGGTGAAATGAAAAAATCAACTTGGTTAAATACTTATGAGGATTGGAATGTAGATATAGGATTAAAATGTGGTTTTTCTGGTAGAGCTCAGATAGGAAAAGGCATGTGGGCAATGCCAGACCAAATGGGAAGCATGATGGAGCAAAAAGTATCTCATCCAAAATCGGGCGCAAATTGTGCTTGGGTTCCATCTCCGACCGCAGCAACATTACACAGTCTTCATTATCACAAAATAAATGTTTTTAATGAGCAAAACAAAATTAAAAATAGAGATGTGGCAAAAGTAGAAAAAATTTTAGAGATACCAATAGCTGACAGGCCAAATTGGTCAGTTAAGGATATTACCAAGGAATTAGAAAATAATGCTCAAGGAATTTTAGGTTATGTTGTTAGATGGATCGATCAAGGAGTAGGTTGTTCTAAAGTCCCGGATGTAAATAACGTAGGTTTGATGGAAGATAGAGCTACATTAAGAATATCTTCCCAACATATTGCAAACTGGTTGCATCACGGAATATGTAAAAAAGAAACAGTTTTAGAGATTATGAAAAAAATGGCAAGAATAGTTGATAATCAAAATAAAAATGATCCAAATTACAAAAACATGTCAGACAATTTTGAGAAATCGTTAGCTTTTTCAACCGCTTGTGACTTAATTTTTAAGGGAAGAGTTCAACCTTCTGGATATACTGAACCACTTCTGCATAAAAGAAGACTAGAAAAAAAGGCAATTAATTATTAGTAACTGGAACTCTGTTTTTAAAGGCCGAAAGTAAGGTTCCATCATCCAATTGTTCAATTTCACCGCCAACTGGAAGTCCTTGAGCAAGTTTTGTAATTTTTAATTTTCCGTTTTTAATTGTATCTTCAATGTAATGGGCGGTCGTTTGACCCTCAACTGTAGCGCTGGTGGCAATAATTACCTCTTTCAAATTATTTCTCTTAATTCTTTTTATTAAAGAGTCTATTAGTAAATTTTTTTGCTCAGAATTTTCGTTAGAATTTAAAGTACCACCTAAAATATGATAATGACCTTTATAGATATTAGCAGAGTCTATTACCCACATATCAGCTAAATTTTCTACGACACAAATTTTATCGTAAGAATTGTCAGAGGAACAAATACACACTTTGTCAATAATCTTTAAATTACCACAATCAACACATCTAACTACTTTTTTATAGACCTGAGCTAATGATTTAGCCAACGGTTTTACCATTTTATCTTTATTATTTATTAATTTAAGAATTATTCTTTTTGCAGATTTAGGTCCTAAACCCGGTAATTTTGAAAACTGATAAATCAATTCTTTAATTTCTGGAATATCGTTATCCATTAAAAAGGTAATTTAAAATCTAAGGGTAGATTTAGTCCACCAGTAACTTTGGAAAGTTCTTCTGCAGATTTCTTTTTTAAGTTTTCTTTGGCATTGTTATACGCTGCTATTATTAAATCATTAATGATCTCTTGACTTTCTTTTTTAGCCGAATCCGTAATTTCAATTAGTTTTATTTCGTAATCTCCAGTTAGGACAACTCTAACCAAATTACCCCCTGACATTCCTACAACTTCAATTTTTTTAATTTGATCCTGAGCTTGTTTCATTTTTTCTTGCATCGCTTTTGCTTTTGAAAGCATGTCTGAAAAGTTATTCATCTAATCGTCCTTGTTTTCTAATATGTCAACCAATATTGCATCCGGAAAAGCTTTCTCAATATCTTTTGATATTTTGCTATTTTTAAACTCGTTGATTAAACTGCTTTTGTTTTCTAAATTTTGCTCATATATACTTTTAGCACTTAAGTCTTTACTCAAAGAAATAATCCATCTTTCATTTGTCCACATGAATAATTTTTCAGTCAAATTTTTGATAAAATTTTTATTCAATTTTTCATTAAAACTTATGTTAATTTTACCTTTGTTAAAACTGACTAATTTAACATTTCTTTCTAAGTCATATTTTAACTCTATTTCCTTCTCACGATTAGCTTGATCGATCAAGTCATTGAAATTTTTTATTTCAATTTTAGGTTTGTCGTGTTTGGCAGTTAAATTGCTAATTGGTTTTGTCTTAATCTGATCTGTATTCTTAAGTTGATTTTTAGTTTGGTTTTTAAAATTTATATCTAAATTTTTATCAACTAGTCTTTCACCTTTTAAAATTTTTTGATTATTTTCGGTGGTGCTTTCCTCGCTACCCATGGCTACTTTTTCATTGATATTTTTTAAATGAACTAATTGCATAATATACATTTCGAGAGCTAAATTTTCATTACCAATAATTCTGAGATCGTCAATAGTTTTAATTGTTAGTTGCCAAAATAGTCCTATATCTTGCATGTCTAAGTCTTTTGAGTATTTTCTAATTATTTCGTTTTCTGTTTCTGAGATAGACATGTCTTTTTCAATAGAACCTAAATTTATCTGTCTACTAAAAAGATATAAAACTTCTAAAATGTCGTTTAGAAAGTTTTTAGCGTCTATTCCCTCAGTAATCAAAGCTTTTAAAGTTTTCAAGCTATTGCTCTCATCTCCTTGAAAAACTTCTTTTAGTAGTTCAATTATTTTACTTTTGTCTGCTAGACCAATCATTTTTCTAATATCTTCCTCTTCAACAGCTTTTGAGCTATCTAACGTTTGGGTTATTAAAGCTCTGTCAAGCAAAGAAATTGAATCTCTTACTGAGCCCTCTGATGTTCTTGCAATTAATCTTATAGCTTTATCTGTGATATTGCCGTTTTCCTTCTCAGCAATTTTTTTTAGATGCACGCTTAATTCTTTAACATCAACTCTTTTTAAATCGAATCTTTGACATCTTGATAAAATTGTTACTGGTATCTTTCTAACCTCCGTTGTTGCTAGTATAAATTTTAAACTAGGAGGTGGCTCTTCTAAAGTTTTAAGTAATCCATTAAAAGCTTGTTTGGACAGCATGTGAACTTCATCAATAATAAATATTTTAAATTTAGAACTTGTGGGACTATATTTTGAATTTTCGATTAATTCCCTAACATCATCTATTCCTGTTTTTGATGCAGCATCCATCTCTAGAATATCAATATGATTTGAATTTATAATTTCTTTGCAAGTTTGGCAGAAATTTTCTGTATCACATTTAATTTCCTCGTTCTGATTTTTCTCACAATTCAAAGCCTTAGCAATTAATCTTGCTGTCGTGGTTTTTCCTACTCCCCTAATACCCGTTAAAAGATAGGCGTTTGGAGTCTTATTAAGTTTAATCGCGTTAATAATAGTTTGTGTTATAACTTCTTGACCGATCAGATCTTCAAACTTTTGTGGTCTATATTTTAATGCTAAAATTTTATTTTTCATTTAAAGAGGCAGGCAACAACCTGAAAAATTTTCACTACGGCTGCTTCTTTTCAGACCTGACCGGGTTTATGAAACATCCACCTGATGCCAACCTCAATATGATTATATCAAGATCAATTTAAATACTACAAGGGTAGAATTCAATTTTGTGGACTATTTTAGCCTAAATTTTGAGGCTGGATAAACTCCCAATATATCTAAAGTTTCAGTGTGGAAACCCAATTCCTCTAGTGCTTTTTTTACCTCTGGTTGCTCTAAATGACCTTCTAAATCCAAATAAAAATTTGCTTGTTCAAAAGTATTTTTGACTGAAAAACTTTCTAATTTAGTTAAATTGACTTGATTGGTTGCGAACCCTCCAAGACATTTATATAAAGCTGACGGTTCACTTTTTACTCTAAAAATACAACTAGTTATAAATCGATTATCTTTTGTAAATTCAGGTTGTTCGATATTTTTGCCCATAATTAAAAATCTTGTAACATTGCCTTTTTCGTCCTCTATATTTCTTTTTAAAATTTTTAAGTTGTAAATTTTTGCTGATAGCTCAGATGCTATCGCTGCAATAGACTTATCATTTCCTTCTGCTAAATCCTTAGCTGACCCAGCAGTATCAGCAGATACGATTATTTTTAATTTTTTTTCAGCAATCAAATTTTGACATTGTCCAATAGCTTGAGCATGGCTTCTTACATACTTTATATCTTGCATACCAGCATCGGGCTTACAAAGTAAATTGTGCTCTACTGGTTGAAAATACTCCCCATGAATTTGTAGTTTATATTTTGGCAATAAGTAATGTATGTCAGCAACTCTTCCAGCTAATGAATTTTCAATAGGTATCACTATTTTAATAGAAGTATCATTATAAGCCAACTTGAATGCTTCTTCAAAAGTTGTACAAGTACTTATCTCTGCTTCCTTGTAAAGATTTTTTACAGCTATATGAGAATAAGCTCCCAGTTCTCCTTGTATTGCAACTTTATTTTTTTTCATTTTTTTCCATAATTTTTCTTATTTCAATTAAATCTTGTTCTGTATCTACACTCAATGGCGAAGACTTTATATAACCTACATGTATATACATATTGTTTTCAATTGCTCTGAGTTGTTCTAGTTTTCTTTCTATTTCAAGTTTTGATCTTTGCAGACTTACATAACTTAACAATGCTTTATTAGTAAAGGCATAAATACCTACATGATGATACAAATTATGTTCTAAATTAGCCTCTACTCTCACAAAATCTAAAGCTTGGCAATATGAATTTAAAGACAATTTTTCCTTTACTGACACTTTTACCACGTTTTCATCCCTAAGCTCAGTATCATATTTTAAATCACTAGCCAAAGTTGCTATATCACATTTTTTCTCTTGAATGTAGGCAGCTAGACTTTGTATCGCTGTTGGATCAATATTTGGCATATCGCCTTGAAGATTAATTATAAAATTTGGTTTAGATTTCAATTTGTCTTTAAAAACTTCAAATACTCTGTCCGTCCCGGTTTTATGAGATAATGATGTTTTTACGACATTGCCACCTGCACTTTTTACAACATCTATAATTTTTTGATCAGGTGTAGCGACATAAACTTCACCAACGTTAGATTTTTTAGCCATTTCATAAACATGTAGAATCATCTCTTTATTTTTAATAATTTTAAGAGGTTTATTAGGTAATCTTTTTGCGTCTAATCTAGTTGGTATAATTATAGCAATATTATTCATAGTTATGCGTCTCAAAGACGCAAAAAAAATTAAGTAATTTTAAGTTTTTTAATCAAAACTCGTGTTATACGTCTTAGAGTATTTACCAAATAAATGGATAGTTTTGAATTAAATAAAATAATTGGCGCGGTGCTTCTTACAGCTTTAATTGTTATTGGTATTGGAAAATTCACTGATATTCTATTTCATGTAGAAAAACCTGAACAAGCAGCTTATAAAGTTGAAGGGTTAGAAGTAGCTACATCCTCAACTGCATCAGAAACATCTGAAAAAATTGTAGAGGTAGTTGATATTAAAGCTCTTCTAGCTATGGGAGACTTGGCTCATGGGGAAAAGGTTTTTAAAAAATGTAGTGCCTGCCATATGATTGCTGCTGGTGGAAAAAACATGATTGGGCCAAATTTGTGGAGCGTTATAGGTAGAACTGCGGGATCAGTTAATGATTATAAGTATTCAAAAGCCATGGTTGCTTATGGCAAAGAGTGGACATTTGAAGAAATGAACAGCTATTTAATTAAACCACAAGCTTATATTAAAGGAACCAAAATGGCTTTTGCTGGACTAAGAAAAGAAAAAGATAGAGCTTCAGTTATTTTATATATGAATTCAAAAGGTAATAATCCAAAACCTTTACCTTAATCGATACACCATTTTATAATACTTTTTTGGGCATGGACTCTATTTAAAGCCTGTCTCCAAACCACTGATTGTTTTCCGTCTATTACTTCATTAGTAACCTCTTCTCCTCTGCCCACTGGGAGACAATGCATAAAAATAGCATCTGAATTTGCTTTTCTCATTAATTTTATATTTACTTGATAAGGTTTTAGTGCTTTCTTTTTAGCAGCTTTGTTAACTTTGTCATTCATTGAAACCCATTTATCCGTCATTACGCAATCTGCTCCTGTAGCTGCTTCTAAAGGTTTAGATGTAATTGATAATTTTACTTTTTCTTTTTTAGCTAGCTTTAATATGCTCTTATTCGGAGAATATTTTTTTGGACAACCAATTTTGAGTTTAAAATTGAATTTACCTGCAGCTTCAATTAAAGAATTAGACATATTATTATTACCGTCTCCTATCCAAGAAATAGTTTTACCTTCGATAGGACCATTGCTTTCCTCGTAAGTAAGAATATCAGACATAATTTGACATGGATGACTAACATCTGAAAGACCATTGATAATTGGGATATCTAAATGGTCTCCAAACTCCTCCAAGTTTTTATGAGATGAAGTTCTCATCATAACGATATCTACATACTCAGATAAAACTTTTGCCGTATCTTTTAAAGTTTCATCTCCCTTCCCGTAATGTATTCCATCAGGATTTAAAATAATTGATGAACCACCTAATTGCTTTACAGCAATGTCAAACGACATTCTTGTTCTAGTGGAGGGTCTCTCAAAAATCATGGCCATTGACTTGCCTTCAAAAGGTTTATCTTTATCTGGCGCAGACTTATTTAATCCAGATCTATTTTGTTTTCTCTTTTTTGCTTCCTCAATTATTGCTCTAAGCTCTACTGAAGAACAGTCAGAAATATTTATAAAGTTTTTCATTTAAATTTTTTGCAAACTTTCTCTATTATTTTTAAACCTAAGTTTATCTCGCTTTTTGTTACATTTAAAGGAGGCAAAAGTCTGACAACATTTTCGGCTGCTCTTACTGTCAACAAATTATTTTCTAAAAGTTTTTGAATAAATTTAGCTTGATTTACATAAAGACAAAGCCCTATAAGTAATCCCTTACCTCTAACTTCTTTTATAATCTTAGGATATTTATTTTTAATTTTATCGAGTTGATTTATAAAATATTTTCCATTTTTGCTTACATTATTTAAGAAACCTTTTTTAAACATAATATCCATTACAGCGTTTCCAGCACTCATTGCTAAAGGGTTTCCTCCAAATGTTGATCCATGAGTTCCCGGCTTCATGCCTGAGGCTACCTTTTTGTTAACTAAAACTGCTCCTACAGGAAAACCACCGCCAATACCTTTTGCTATTGGGACAATATCAGGTTTAATTTTTGCGTATTCAAAAGCAAAAAATTTACCACTTCTTCCAATACCGCATTGTACTTCATCAAGAATTAATAAAATTTTTTTCTTATTGCATAGTTTTCTTAAACCCTTGAGACAAAAATCTGGAATAACTTTAATGCCCCCTTCTCCCATTATTGTTTCAACCATTATAGCCGCGGTTCTGCTAGTAATAGCTTTTTCTAAACCTTTGTGATCACCAAAATTAAAATGATCAAAACCATCTACTTTAGGTTTAAAACCCTCAATAGCTTTTTTACTGTTACTGGCAAAAATAGCTGCAATAGTTCTTCCATGAAAACTATTGTTGATACAAAGAACTCTATTTTTTCTTGGTTGACCTTTTGAATAAAAGTATCTTCTTGCAAACTTAATAGCTGCCTCTGTTGCCTCTGCACCAGAATTTTGGAAAGTCACATAATCAGCAAAAGTTTTTTGTGCTAATCTTTTTGCTAATCTCTCTT
Organism: uncultured Pelagibacteraceae bacterium; assembly: GCA_902628815.1. Classification (GTDB taxonomy): domain Bacteria; phylum Pseudomonadota; class Alphaproteobacteria; order Pelagibacterales; family Pelagibacteraceae; genus Pelagilacustribacter. The sequence continues at coordinate 58,672 of CACOOK010000002.1, read as the reverse complement.
GTTCTGGAATAGTAAAAACATTAGAAACGTGCCATAATTTTTTAGATTGTTTACTAATAGATCTATTTAAATAGTTATTAGCATGGCCAAGACAGTTTACAGCTATACCTTGAACAAAATCTAAATACTTTTTACCGTTTGTTGCATACAAAAAACTCCCTTTACCTTTCAAAAAGGAAATCTTTTTTCTATTGTAAGTATTTAAAATTTTGCTCATGATTTTATTTTATACCCTTTTTTATACAATAAATAACAAACAAGCCAGCTCACAAAACTTAATGCAGTCAAATATATTAAGCCAATAGAAATTGAACCATCTGAAGTACCAATAAAACTATATCTAAAACCATCAATCATATAAAAAAATGGATTGACTTTACTTATTGCTTGCAGAAAATCAGGTAGTCTTTCTATTGAATAGAACGTGCCTGATAGAAAAGATAAAGGGATTATTACGAAATTAGTCACTGTTGCCATATGATCAAATTTTTCAGCCCATAACCCAGCAATTATTCCTATGTTTCCTAAAATAAAAGATGAAAGCAAGGTGAATGCTGTAAGAGTTAAATAATTTTTGATTTCAATATCTATAATTAATTTAAATACAATAATTGAAACTATTCCAATTATTACGCTTCTTGTTACTGCTGCGATAGAAATTGAGAAAGTGACTTCTCCAGGGGATAAAGGTGCGAACAATAAATCAACGATAGTACCATCAATTTTCTTTATCATAAAAGATGAAGAAGAATGTGAAAAGGATTGTTGAATTACTTGCATTGAAATCAACCCCGGCGCTAAAAAAATTATAAAGGGCACTCCAAGAATGTCACCTCTATCAGCTCCGATTGCCAAAGACAAAACAAGTAAAAAGAGTAAAGATGAAATTAGTGGAGAAAAGATAGTTTGTATCCATACAATTAAAAATCTAAGTACTTCTTTTTTATATAAAGTCCATGCTCCATACCAATTAACAAATCCAAATCTTCTTTTTCCAATTTTATATTTTTTCGAAATTTCAACCATTGATAGTCTTATAACCTGTTATTAAAAAAACTGTGCAAAACTAAATCTACTCACAGCTTTGATGCGTTTTAATGTTTTAAACCACAATATAATGCCCTAAGTTTTTAATAATTACTAAATATTGTAATTATATACTATGAGTTGGACAGAAGAAAAAGTCGCTAAATTAAAAGAACTCTGGTCTAAAGGGCATACTGCAAGTCAGATTGCCGAAGCATTGGGTGACACCACTAGAAACGCAGTAATTGGAAAAGCTCATAGGTTAAATTTAGAGGCTAGAGCCCCTTCCAAACAGTCTAATTCACCTAGAACTAATGATAACAAGCAGATTAGAAGAGGACCGGCGCCAACATCGAGAAAAGCTAAATTTCAATCAATATTATTAGATAAAAACTTCGAGCCAGAAAACCCTAAATCTCTAGAAGAACTTACAGATGAAACTTGCAAGTGGCCTATAGGTCATCCTAATGAGGAGAAATTCTATTTTTGTGGTAGAAAGCCTGAAGGAGATTTCCCTTATTGCAAACTTCATGTTTTGTATGCCTTTCAACCTAAAAATCAAAAAGACGATGATCTTGGTGATGAGATACCGGAGTTTATTGAGAAAAAAGTTAAGGCTTCAGGGTAATTCAAACACAAATGGAATTTATTAAAAAATACCTTAAGTGGTTAAGCACTTTTTTAGTCTTAACGGGAATACTGTTAACTAACTTAAATATTTATCCAGTAAATATAATGTTCCATGGCGCAGGAGTTGTAGGCTGGACTATTGCTGGTTTTCTCTCAAAAGATAAAGCTATTCTTACAAACTTCGGATTACAAATTCCTTTATTTTTAATAGGGTTTTATCAAATTATATTTCATTAAATAACCCCGTGAAAATAAGCCGTGAAATTTAATTATATAAGATTATTTGTTGATGAAATATTTAAAATTTGATTTTTAAAAAAAAATTTTTATAAAAGATCAAAGGCCCAAATCAAAAAAAAGTAAATAAATTTATCCAGTAGACAAAATTTTTTAGAAAGTTATAAGGTGAATAATTTTATGGATATAAATTTAGTATATACAATAATTGGTTTCGGTCTTGCTGGTTACAGTGTAATAGCAAATGACTCTATACAAACTTTAGGGACATTTATTGCATCTAAGAAAAAATGGTTTGCTTGGTATATTCTAGCTGGATCAGCTTCATTAGTTATGATTTTTGCCCTAGCTTGGGGATGGTATAATTATGATGGAGATATTTCTTATGGCAGATTAACGAGAATTCCATATCAAGAAATTCAGTGGTACCACGCTGTTGCGCCAGCTATTCTTTTATTATTAACAAGAATTGGTATTCCAGTTTCGACTACTTTTTTAGTTCTGTCTGCATTTGCTTCAACAATTGTTTTGGAAAAAATGCTTGTAAAAAGTATTGTTGGCTACGGTATTGCAGCCACAGTTGCCTACCTATGCTGGATTGTAGTTTCCAAATTTATCAATGAAAAACTCGATGAGGTAAAAGGAGATAAGTGGATTTCTTTTTGGCGTAATTCAGTTTGGGTAACGTCTGGATGGTTATGGTGGGTTTGGTTATCTCACGACGTTGCTAATATTGCGGTATTTCTACCAAGGCAGTTGGATCTAACATTGTTATTAATTGTTATGGCGTATTTTACATCCTTACTATTTTATATCTTTTATATTCACGGAGGGCCAATTCAAAAAGTTGTATTAGAAAAAACTGGAACTAGATACGCAAGATCAGCAACAATTATAAATGTAATCTATGCAGCAGTTTTGTACTATTTTAAAGAGTTAAATGATTTACCAATGTCGACAACATGGGTGTTTGTAGGTTTATTGTGTGGAAGGGAGCTTGCTATTTCAACAATGAACAAAGAATATAAATTCAAATATGTGTTCCCATTAATTGGTAAGGATTTTGTAAAAATGTTTTTTGGTTTAAGTGTTTCAGTGGCAATAGTTCTAGTGATTCACTATTTCATTATTCCACGAGAACTATTTTAGTTATCTTTGTTTTTATCTTGAATTTTATCGTATAAGTCTTTCAAATCTTTTTCGGACAAATCTTTTCTTTTTAATTCATCTAAAATATCTTCATCCTCTTGCTTGAGTTTCTCTTTTCTTTGTTCTTCTTTAACCTCACCTCTAGCATCAAACCCTGCTTTAATAAATTTAGCCGATACAAGAATAACAATGATAGCAATGATACCTGCTAAAGATAAAAATAATAATGTCATCTTTAAATTATACCTGAAATTTTAAGAGGTTTAAAACTAGATTAGTAAGTATGTGAATTTGTAGCAGCGTACCTAAAACCAGGAGATATTTTTAGATTTGCAAATTTCTTGAACTTTTTTTGGATAGTCGGTGATAATTCCATCAACCCCGTACTCGATCATTCTAACGATATCTTTTTCTCTATTAACTGTCCAAACACAAGTAGCTAGACCATGTTTATGAGCCAATTCAACATTTTGTTTAGTCACATCACGGTAGAAAACACTCCATACGTGTCCCTCTAATGATTTAATAATGTTTGGTAGCAAAAATAACTCCTCCAAAGGATAATTTTTAACCATCCATGGAGAGTTCTCATAAATATTTTTTTTAGTTATTGAAAGACCTTGTTGTAAGGTAATAAATCCTCTTAGGATATTTGGGTTTTGTTTTTTAAGTGCATACAAAATTCTAAAATCATAAGAAGTGATTAAAGTTCTATCCTCGAGTTTAAAATCTTTAATATCTTTAAGGATCAAAGAAACCATTTTCTCTGGATCTGGTGTTACTCTTTCTTGCTTTGGAGTTGATTTGATTTCTAGATTTAAAAATACGTCTTTATATTTCTCTTGGGTAACTAATTTAAAAAAATCAGTTAATTTTGGTATTTTTTCTCCTGTGATAGGTTTTTGATTCTTAAATCTTTTTGCGTACTTCGTTTCGGGTTTTATGCTTCCAATACTATACTTACTAATTTGCTCATAAGTAAGTTCTACTAATTTCATACTTTTATCTGTGATCCAGTTTCCTGAAGCATCTTTAACTAAATCAGGATTTAATCTGTAATCATGAAATATTATTGGAATATTATCTTTTGAAATTACTACATCGAACTCAATAGCTTTAATACCAAGATCAAAAGTATATTTAAATCCAGAGATTGAGTTTTCAACAATATCACCTCTAGCTCCCCTATGACCGTAAATTCTTATGTAGTTAGGTTTCGTTAAAAATGGATTGATCAATTAATCCTCAAATCAGTATTAGTATCAAACAAGTGTAGTTTGTCATTTTGAATGGAAAGATTTATATTTTTTCCAATAGTGTCCTCTTTAACAACACCTGAGATACTTGCAACTAAAATTTCATTACTATTTTCAAGTTTACCATGAATAAGTGTATTAGCTCCAATCAGTTCTACAAGTTCAACTTTTAACTTGATTGGACCATTTTCATCTAATTCAAAATCTTCAGGTCGCATGCCTATATTAACTGGTCCGTTAAATTTTGAATTTATCGAAAGTGAAGCTTTATTAGCAAAAATCACTTTATCATTTTGACAATTACCTTTTAAAATATTCATTGCAGGACTTCCAATAAATTGAGCTGTGAATAAAGTTCTAGGTTTTGTATAAACTTCTAAAGGCGTTCCAATATGTTCGACATTGCCTTCGTTCATTACAATCATACGATCAGCTAACGTCATAGCTTCAACTTGATCATGAGTAACATAAAGAGAAGTAGTTTTTAATTGAGTTTGTAGTTTTTTAATCTCTAATCTCATTTGAACTCTCAATTTTGCATCTAAATTTGATAAAGGTTCATCAAATAAAAAAGCTACTGGATTTCTTACAATTGCTCTTCCCATCGCAACTCTTTGTCGTTGTCCGCCTGAGAGTTGATTAGGTTTTCTCTCTAATAATTCTCCAAGCTCTAAAATTTCAGCAGCTTTTTGAACCCTAGTTTCAATTTCCTCTTTAGGAATTTTTGCAATTTTTAAACCATAAGCCATATTATCAAATACAGACATGTGAGGGTAAAGAGCATAATTTTGGAACACCATAGCAATATTTCGTTCCATTGGTTCAAGCTCATTTACTTTTTTATTGTCGATTAAAATATTTCCTTCATTAGCGTCCTCGAGACCAGCAACCATTCTTAACAAAGTTGATTTTCCACATCCCGAAGGACCTACAATTACAATTAGCTCACCATCTTTCACATCAATACTTAGATCATGGATAACCTGAGTTTTTCCGAAAGATTTTTTTAAATTTTGTAAACTAATTTGAGACATTATTTATCGCTTTCTAATAATCCTTTGACAAAAAACTTTTGCATACTTACTACTATTATTACTGGAGGCACCATAGCCAGCATTGCTGTTGCCATAATCGTTGGCCAATGAGCAAAGTCATCTCCTGTTGGTATCATTGAGTCTATTGCCATTACAATAGTTTGCATGTCCGGATCGGTTGTCATTAAGAGTGGCCATAAATATTGGTTCCAACCAAAAATAAATAAGATTACAAATAGAGCTGCTATGTTGGTTTTGCTTATGGGTACTAATATATCTATAAAAAAACGCATAGGGCTGCATCCATCCATTCTAGCTGCTTCAACCATCTCATCTGGAATAGTCATAAAAAATTGCCTAAATAAAAAAGTTGCCGTTGCTGATGCAATTAATGGAAAGATTAATCCTGTGTAAGAGTTTAATAAATTTAAATTGGCAACAACTTCATAAGTAGGAACTATTCTTACTTCTACTGGAAGCATTAGAGTAATAAAGATTAACCAAAAACATAAATTTCTAAATGGAAATCTAAAATACACAAACGCAAAAGCTGATAATAAAGAAATTACAATTTTTCCAACAGTAATTCCTATAGCCATAATTGCTGAATTAATCATCATTTGCATAACAGGAACTCTAGCTCCATAACCCTCAGGAGCTCCCCTAAACAAAGCGTTTGCATAATTTTCAAAGAATTCTCCACCAGGTATTATCGGTAATGGTGGTTGTATTATTGCGTCTTGCGTAACTGTTGATGCAACAAAAGTTAACCAAACTGGAAAGAAAATGAATAACACTCCTAGAATTAATCCAAAGTGTGTTAACCAATATCCTGATCTCTTTTTCTCAACCATTAATAATGAACCTTTCTCTCTATATATTTAAATTGAATGACGGTTAAAATTCCCACTAAAACTAGTAGGATTACGGATTGAGCTGCGCTTGATCCTAAGTCTTGACTCACAAAGCCATCAGAAAATACTTTATATACAAGTATAGTGGTCGATTGTTCAGGTCCTCCTGAAGTAATTGTGTGTATTACTCCAAAGGTATCAAAGAAAGCATAGACAATATTTACTACTAATAAAAAGAATGTAATTGGTGAAAGCAGAGGTATTACAATTGTACCAAATCTTTTCCAAAAACTAGCGCCATCTATTGCTGCTGCCTCAATAATTGATTTTGGAATAGCTTGTAGTCCTGCTAAAAAAAATAAAAAGTTATAGCTTATTCTTCCCCAAGATGAAGCTAAGATAACAAGAAACATTGCTTGATCACCTTTTAAAGTATGATTCCATTCATAACCTAAAGCTTTAAGATAATAAGAAGCTAAACCAATGTTTCCATTGAACATAAATAACCATAGAACACCTGCAATAGCTGGTGCTATAGCATAAGGCCAAATTAATAATGTTTGATAAACTCCTGCGCCTTTAATTAATCGATCTGCTAAAGCAGCTAAGTATAAACCTAAAGCCATAGATGAAACTGATACTGCTGTGGAAAAAATTACAGTAGTTTTAAAACTTGCTAAATAATAAGGGTCAGATAATAAAAATCTAAAATTATCTAAACCTACAAATTCTGTTTTTAATCCAAATGGATCTGGTAAAAATAAAGAGTTCCAAATTGCTTGGCCTGAAGGATAAAAAAAGAAAACAAAAGAAATCAGTAGTTGAGGTGCAACTAGTAGCGCTGGTAACCACCAGCCTTTAAAAAAAACTCTTTTTTCCATTTGATCTTAAGAATGTTACTAGGGGCTTTCGCCCCTAGTAAATTAAATTGATTTATTTATTTGCTCTTTCAAATCTTCTTAAAAGAACGTTACCTCTTCTTACAGCGCTATCTAAAGCTACTTGAGCAGTTTTCTTGCCGCTGTAAACTCCTTCCATCTCTTCATCGATAATACCTCTTATCTGATCAAAAGATCCAAGACGTAAGCCTTTAGAGTTTTGAGTAACTTTATTTCTCATCATCTGTATTCCAGCTAAATCAGTTCCAGGATTTGCTTTGTAGAATCCTGAACTTTTAGTTTTTTTAGCAGCAGCAGTTGTTACACCTAAGTAACCAGTATCTTGGTGCCACTTAGCTTGAATATCAGTTTTAGATAAGAAAGCTAAGAATGCAGCTGTTGCTTTGTTCTCTTCTTTAGATTTTCCAGATAAAGCCCATAAAGACGAACCACCAATAATTGTATTTTGAGGTGCTTCAGTTCCTCCATAGTAAGGTAAATGTCTAATACCGAACTCAAACTTAGCTTGTTTTTTTATACCAGCGTATCCTGCTGAAGACTCTGTCATCAACATACACTCCCCGGCTCTGAAATTTTTACCAGCTTCGTTTCTTCTACCCATGTATTTAAATTTACCTTCTTGCGCCCATTTTCCTAATGTTTGAATATGCTTAATGTGTACTGGACTATTAAAAGATAGCTCAGTATCTAAACCAGCAAATCCATTAGATTTAGTTGCAAATGGTATATTGTGATATGCAGAAAAGTTTTCAAGGTGAACCCAGCTGTGCCAACAAGTACAGAAAGGCATATCAATACCTTTTGCTTTTGCAGCGTCAAGTGCGTTACCAACTTTTTTCCAAGTGCTTAAATCCATTTCTGGATCCAAACCAGCTTTTTTCATTAGATCTTTGTTAACCCAAAGAACTGGCGTTGAAGAGTTATACGGCATAGATAACATTTTGCCATCTGTTGTTGTGTAATAACCAGATACAGCAGAAACAAATCCCTTAGGATTAAATCTTTGACCAGCATCTTTCATTAATTGGTACATAGGAACATAAGCTCCTTTTGCTGCCATTAAACTTGCTGTTCCAACTTCAAATACCATAAGGATATTTGGATGTTGTCCGGCTCTAAATGCAGCGATACCAGCATTAAGAGTTTCTGAATAATTACCTTTTCTTGTATGTACAACAGTGTATTTATCTTGCGATGCATTGAACTTGTTTACTTGTTCATCAAGTAATTCACCAAGTCTTCCACCAAAAGCATGCCACCATTGTATTTCTACCTTTGCTTGAACCGCTGTGCCCGCAAACATAACGAAAAGAGCGATAGAAGCAATTATTGCTTTGAAATGTTTCATTTTAATTGTCCCCCATTATTTTTAAAAAAAACTAACATAAATTTTTATTAAAGAGGAGTCAGATTGGTAAATTAATTTCTACCTAGGGTTTTATTTTACTTTACCAAAAAGATTTAGAAGTATCACGCCTGCAATAATTAAGGCTAAACCCAAAACTCCGTAAATATTTGGGCTTTGATTATACTTAAAAATTCCAAATAATGTCACTGCTGTTATAGTCAGAGCGCCGTATGTAGCGTAAGTAAATCCCACAGGAATAATAGTCATCGCTTTTGAAAGGCAAAAAATACAAGAAACTATACTTATGATACAAAAAAAGGTTGGAAAAAGTTTTGTAAAACTCTCTGTGGTTTTTAAAAACCCATTAGAGGCTATGCCCAAAATAATTGCAATTATTAAATAAACATAACCAGAAAATAAACTAATACTTTTCATCGTTACACTTTAGCAAATTGTCCTCCGTCTTTATACCTCCATAGCCATTTTTTCATTGCTTCTTCAACGTCTGATGTTTTTATATCTAAATCTTTAATATTAAGATGATTATTTGATACAATATTGTCAGCTTCAGATAATATTTCACATTGATCCCTGGTTAAAATTGGTGGAAAAGGTAATATATCGGTAATGCTACTTTGAATTTTAGCTAAAGGCATTGGCATTTCAAAAACAAATCTTTTTTTATTTATAGTGGATAGTATCGATTTTACCATATCTCCAAAACTAATTATTTTTGGTCCTCCAATCTCATAGATTTTTCCCTCATTATCCTTTTTTTCGATAGCTTTAACTATTGCGTTAGCAACATCAGTAACTAAAATTGGTTGAAACTTGTATCGCATACCGACAATAGGTATCACTGGTAGGAAGCTTAATTTTGAAAAAAGGTTAGTAAAATTATCTTCTGATCCACAAACAACACTTGGTCTAATAATTACAGATTTCTTAAAGTTAGTTAGCGCATTAATCTCTCCTTGGAATTTAGATTTTTGATATAATGATTTTGATTTTTCATTAGCGCCTATCGCACTAACATGTATAAATTTTTTCACTTCATTACTGGAGCAAATTTTGGCTATCACCTCAGGAATTTTTGAATGGATATTATAAAATTTCTGTTTTCTATTTTCAAAGAGAATTCCAACTAAATTTATTACTACATCAGAATTTTTGATTGCTTCCTCAAGTTTGGAAAAATTTTCAGGGTTCCACTCTAACAAATCAATAGAACCGGGTGTAGCTTGTGTCTTTAAATACCCTTTCTGAAAGGGTTTTCTTGTGCTTATGATGCATCTATAGTTTTTCTTGGTCAAATTTCGAACAAGATATCTTCCTATAAAACCCCCACCACCAATAATTGTGCAAATTTGATTTTTCATGGTATTTAAACTTATATATGAAAATAATTAAGATAAAAGAGGACATAACTCCTGAGATTGCGAATTCTATAAAAAAAAGTGTTGCAATTGATACCGAGGCAACTGGTCTTCAAATTCCTCAGAGAGATAAATTAAGTTTAATACAAATTTGTGATGAGAATCAAAACGTTTATATTATCCAACCCAATAAAGAGAATTATAAAGCTCCTAATTTGGTATCAATTTTAGAAAACCAAAATATATTAAAAATTGGTCACTTCCTAAGATTCGACAAAAACGCTTTAGAATTTTTTCTTAAGTGTAAAATTAAGAGTATATTCGATACCAAAATAGCATCAAAAATTGTAAGAACTTATACTGATTCGCATGGTTTAAAAAATCTTGTTCAAGAATTCTGCAATAAGTCTATAGATAAAAGACAAGGGAGCAGTGATTGGAATAAAGATATTGATAAATTATCTGATAAACAACTCGAGTACGCTGCTAATGATGTTATTTATTTACACAAAATAAAACAGGAGCTCGAGAATATGATAATAAGAGAAAAAAGGTTGGAGATATTTAAAAAATGCTTAGAATTTTTAGACACAAGAGTTGAACTTGATCAAAAAGGATTTAAAGAAGACATTTTTGAACACTAATGAAAAATAAAAATTACATATCATTAGCAAAAAAATCTGCAAAAATACAAATTAACGAATTGAAAAAAATTAATAAAGTTTTTAACAATTCTTTTATTCAAGCAATAGATCTAATAAGCAACACTAAAGGGAAGATAATATTTGCTGGTGTTGGTAAAAACTCGTTTATTTGTAAAAAATCTGCAGCTACTTTTTCTAGTGTTGGTATTCCAAGTTTTTTTATTGATCCAACTGGAGCGTCTCATGGTGATATGGGTCAAATTGAAAAAAAAGATGTTTTAGTTGTTATCTCAAATTCTGGAAACACTCCTGAATTATCAAATATTATAAGATTTGCTAATCGCTTTAGAGTCAAAATAATTGGTATATCATCTAATTCAAAAAGTATGCTTTCAAAAGGGAGCGATATAAGAATTTTAACTCCAAAAATTAGAGAGTCTGATCCTAACAATATTGTTCCTACATCTTCTACGTCTTTTGTTATGTTATTATGTGATTGTTTAGCAACAACAATAATGGCTAAAAGAAAGTTTACTAAAGAGAAATTTTATCTATACCACAAAGGTGGTGTTTTAGGTGAAAATTTAAAGTTAGCTAAAGACATTATGGTAACAGGAAACCGTATGCCAACTATTAATGTTAAAAAAAATTTAAAGGAAGCATTAAAAGTAATTAATCAAAAAAAACTAGGTATTGTTGTAATCTTAAAAAATAAATTTATAAAAGGATTGCTAACAGATGGGGACTTAAGAAGAGAAATTAAAAATATAAACAATTACAGAGATTTAAGTAAATTTGCATCTAAAGAACCATTTGTTGTAAACGAGAATATGCCAGCATCGAAAGCCCTAGCTTTTATGAGTGAAAAAAAAATAACTAGTTTGTTAGTTGTGTCGGATAAAGATTTTAGTAAGAAAAATAAAATATTAAGAGGAATAATTCATATTCATTTTTTATTACAAGATGGAGTGAAGTAATGAATAAAAGAAAAAAGAAACTAAGGATTATACAAGTAAGTTTATTTATTTTGGGTCTAGTAGTAATTATTTTTACTTACGGAGAAATAGGTGTAGAAAACAATCAACAAATTGTCACTGAAAAGAAACCAAAAATTATTTCAAATTTTTCCAAAAAAGAAAAAAACATAGAGGGTGATGTTTTTATTAATATCGAATATTCAGGATTAGATTTAGCAGGAAATAGATATATTTTAAAGTCAGCTGAAGCGTATAACAGTACATCCAATAGTAAAATTGTTAATATGAAGACTGTTCAAGCTACATTCTATTTCAAAGACGATACTGTATTAAATGTATGGTCGGACAGAGGGCAATACAATAATAAAACTTTAGACATGAAGTTTAGAGGAAACGTTAAAGCAATTTATGAAAATAGTACCTTATATGCAGGTCAAGCAGACTACTCAAACTCAAATAGTTTTTTAACTATTTCAAAAAATGTAAAAATTAATGACTTAAGAGGTATAATTGTTGCGGATAAACTTTTATTTGATATAAAAAAACAAAAATTAAATATTGCCTCTTTCAATGAAGGTAAAATAAATGCTAATATAAAATTAAAATGAAAAAAGGTTTTAGAATTTTAAAATTTAAAAAAGACAAACCAATATTTGAAGTTAAAGATGTTAGCAAATCCTTTGATGGAAGGCCAATATTAAAAAAACTTTCATTAAAGGTATTTCCTGGTGAATGTGTCGGAGTTCTAGGGCCGAATGGTTGTGGGAAGACAACGCTTTTTTCTATGTGCATTGGAGAACAAAATGTCGAGGGTGGCAAGATTTACCTAAATAATAGATCAATTGAACAAATTCCTATACATTTAAGATCAAAAGAGGGTTTAGGATATTTACCTCAGCAAAGAAGTGTTTTTAATATGTCTGTTTATGATAACATTCTCGGGATTGCACAAATATCAATAAATGGTGCAGAAAATCAAAAATCTACAACCGAAAAACTTTTAGATGAATTTAATTTACAACATTTAAGGTCTTTGAATGCATCTGTTTTGTCGGGCGGAGAAATAAGAAGGTTGATGATGGCTAGGGTAATGATCAATAAGCCGAAAATTGTTCTTTTAGATGAACCGCTAGCTGCCCTAGATCCAATGGTAATACAAGATATTCAAAAATATATTTTAAAAATTCAATCAAGTGGAACGGCTATTTTAGTTACTGATCATAATGTAAAAAATTTATTTGATATTACAGATAGAAGTTATGTTTTAGGTGAACATACAGTTATTGCTGAGGGGACTTCTAGAGAATTACTAAAATCAACAAAGGCAATTGAACACTATTTTGGTTCACAGTTTTCTTAAGAATAATGTCGCCGAAAAGTTTCAATTTAAATTTAAATTATAAAATTTCTCCTTTTAATAAGATTATCAAAGTTGACTCGGACAAATCTATTTCCATAAGAAGTTTTTTAGTTGGGGCAATAAGTCAAGATATTTCATATGTTAAAAATGTTTTAGAATCCGATGATGTCCTTTCTACAATAAAATGCTTAAAAAAATTAGGAGTAAAAATCATAAAGAAAAAAGAAAAGCACTACAAAATATATGGTAAAGGCTTAGGATCTCTTTATGCAAAAAAAAATACCTTATTGAATTTTGGTAACTCAGGCACTTTAGCAAGGCTTTTAATTGGAATTTTATCTACCACTCCAAATTTAGAATTAAAATTAGTAGGCGATAGTTCTTTAAATAAAAGAAATATGAAAAAACTAATAGATATAATGTCTGATTTCGGAGCATTATTTCAACCAAAAAATAAATTCAATTTTCCTTTAAAAATAATATCAACCAATTTGCCGATAGGAATTACTTTTAAAGCAGGTATTTCTGCACAGATTAAAAGCGCTGTAATGTTAGCTGGTCTAAATGCATTTGGAGACACCACTATATTAGAAAAACAAAAAAGCCGGGACCATACCGAAAAAATGCTATCTAAAAACACTCAGGTAATAAAAATTGTGAATAGAAAAGAAAAATTTATCAAGGTGCGTGGAAAAAAGTATTTACACCCAATTAATTTGAATGTTCCGGGTGATCCATCATCCTGCGCTTTCTTTTGTGCATTGACACTTCTAAATCCAAAATCTCAACTAAAAATAAAGAATGTAGGTTTGAATCCTACAAGACTGGGTTTTTATAATCTACTGAAAAAACAGAAAGCTAAAATAATTTTTAGAAATAAGAGAACAGAAAATAATGAAATCAAAGGGGACATAATTGTTAAAAGCTCAAATCTAAAACCTATTAAAGCCTCTAAAGAATACTATGTTAAAGCAACAGACGAATACCCAATTCTTTTCATAATCGCTGCATTAGTAAAAGGTGTATCTGTATTTAAAGGTATAGACGATTTAGCGAACAAGGAGAGCAACAGAATTAAAGAGATGCAAAAAGTACTAAAACAAATAGGTGTGAAAAGCATTTTTACAAAAAATGAACTAAAAATCTTTGGTAAAGGAATTCAACATCTTGGATCGAAAAAAATTTTAATTCCTAATTTAGGTGACCATCGTATTTGCATGGCAACATTCGTTCTTGCTTTACTAACAGGAGTCAAAACAAAAATTAAAAATTTTGAAACTGTTTATACATCTTCCCCTTCATTTTTAAAAATTATGAAATTTATTGGAGCTAAATTTGATTTACAAAAATAAATCTTTTCAAATCTCTTGTGATGGTGGCGCTGCGACTGGTAAAACTACTGGAGCAAAAATGATTTCAAAAAAATACAATCTAAAATTTCTTTCTTCTGGATTATTATATCGCTACACAAGCTACTTGATATTAAAATTTAAGCCTAAGAATAATATAAATTTAATAAAAAAAAAATTTAGAGCCCTTACTATAAAAAAATTAAAAAATATAAACCTGCATACGCAGAAGATATCAGCTTATAGCGCAATAGTTGCAAAAAAAAAAGAAATAAGAAGTATAATGAAAAAATTTCAAATTGAATTTGCAAAAAAAAATAAAAATTGTTGCATTGAAGGGAGAGATATATCAACAAAAATTTTACCAGGCTCCGATGTAAAATTTTTTTTCAAGTGCAGCCTAAATAAAGCAGCCTTAAGAAGATATAAAGAGCTTAAAAAAACTCATCCTAATATAAAATTAAAAGAGGTAAAAAAAGCGCTAAGAATAAGAAATTTATCGGATACAAGACGAAAAAACTCCCCTTTACTTAAACATCCAGATTCGGTAGAAATCGACACCGGAAAATTAAGTAAAAAAGCTATGCTGATAAAAATGACAAAACATGTAGAAAGAATATTAAAAATTAAATATGGCAACTGAACAAGAATTAAAAAAAAATAGTTCTTTGCAAAAAGAATTCCAAACTCTTCTAGAGAAAGACTTCAAAGATAGAAAATTAAAAGAAAACGAGATAATTAAAGCTACTGTCACAGAAATTACCAAAAACTTTGTGGTGGTTGACTGTAAGGCTAAGATGGAGGGTATGATACCTGTTGAAGAATTTAAAAATGATCAGGAGTTCGAAAAATTAAAGATTGGCTCTCAATTAGATGTGTATCTAGAGAGGATAGAAAGTTTCAAAGGCGAAATTATAATATCAAGAGATAAAGCTCGTAAAATGAAAGCATGGAAAAAACTTGAGAAAATTTTTGAAACTGGTGAGGAAGTTACTGCATACATTACAGGAAAGGTTAAAGGTGGCTATATTGCTGTTTGTGAGGGTTTGCCAACTTTTATGCCCTCGAGTCAGATTGATGTCAGGCCTCTAAAAAAAATTGATCATCTGCTAAATACTCCTGTAAAAGTAATAGCAACTCGAATTGACAAAAATAGAGGAAACGTCTGTGTTTCTAGAAGAGCTGTTTTAGAAAAGAGTAAAAATGCGGAAACAGCAGAAATACTTAAGGAAATCAAAGAGGGAGATATAGTTGAAGCAAGGGTTCATGCTTGTGTAGATTGGGGTATTTTTCTAACATATAAATCTTTAACTTTGCTTCTACATGTATCTGATCTTTCTCATGGTCGAGTAAAAAAACCATCAGATTTAGTTTCTATTGGCGATAAAATTAAAGTCAAAATTACTAAAATAGATGAAAAAACTAATAGGGTGTCAGCCTCTGTGAAAGCTTTGACAGAGGATCCTTACGAAAGTATAGATAAGAAGTATAAAGTAGGTGAAGTTTACGAAGGAGTTGTAACTAAGATAATGGATTATGGTTGTTTCGTTAAAATTGAGGATGGTATTGAAGGTTTGATCCATAATTCTGAATTGGATTGGTTAAATAGAAATATTAAACCTAGTAAAGTTTTATCTGTATCGCAAAAAATTAAGTTTAAAATAGTAAATATCGATAAAGAGACAAAAAGAGTTTCACTTTCGTACAAAGCTACCTTGGAAAATCCATGGGATAAAGTCAGAGACAAAATCGGAAAAGAAATCAAAGTTAAAATTAATAATATCACGGAAAAAGCAATTTTCGGTGAAGTAGTTGAGTATGGACTCAATTGTATGTGTCATTATAAAGAATTAAGTTGGCAAGAGGACGTAAATGAGCTTAAAAAATATAAAAAAGGCGATACAATTAATGTAAAAATTATTGAAATTAAAGATGAGAAGATAAGAGTTTCTAAAAGAGCACTGGATAGAGATCCTTGGAGTTGGTTTGATGAAAATAATAAAAAAGTTGGAGATGTTATTACCACTAGGATTCATGAGGTTTTAAAAACTGGTGTAAAAGTCTCAATAGATAAAGAAAAAAAACTAATAGTAAATATTAGGAAAACAGACTTAGCTAAAGATGTTGCTGACGCTAGACCTGAAGTATTCTCACCTGGAAACGCTTTGGATGCTAAAATAACTGAATTAGATCTCAAAACTAGACGAATAAAATTAAGTGTTAAAGCAGCTCAAATAGATGAGGAAAAATCCTTAATTGCTAAGTTTGGAGAAGGGGCAACTAAATCTGGTGCAACACTGAAGGGAATATTTGAAAAAGCAATTGGAAAAAAAGGGAAAAAAGATAAGTAATTGTCAAGGCCAGATATAATTAAAAAACTTAAAGCAAAAAACTCAAAACTTAACCAATTAGAAATAGAAATAATTTTAGATACTTTCTCTGAGAGTATTCAAAAGACATTATTAGATGAAAAGAATATGGAGCTTAGGGGATTTGGAACTTTTTTTGTAAAAAAAATAAGAGAAAAATATAACTCGAGGAACCCAAAAACAGGAGAAATAATTTATGTTCCTCAAAAAAATAAGGTAAGATTTAAAGCTAGTAAAAAACTAAAAAAATTTATTAACGAATGATCTTCATTGCATTAGACACAATCAATCAAAAAAAAATAAAATCAATAATTAAAAAGACACAAAATTCAAAAATAAAATTTGGTTATAAATTTGGCTTAGAATTTTTAAATTCTAAAAACGGAAGAAAATTTGTAGCCAACTTAAAAAATAAGATTACTTTTGGAGACTACAAGTTAGCAGATATACCAAAAACTTGTAGATCTGCAATGAAGGCTGTAAGAGACCTGAAATTTAATTATGTAACTATTCATATTGCCTCGGGCCTTGAAGCGCTAAAGGCTGCAAAAAAAGTTGCTGGTAAAACAAAATTAGTTGGTGTAACCGTGCTTACCTCTCTTGATAATAAAACATTAAAAGAAATTGGTTTTGATAAAGATGTAAAAAAATTAGTTCTCCACCAAGCAAAGCTTGCAGCTAAAGCTAAATTAGATGCAATAGTCTGCAGTCCACATGAAATAAGATTGGTAAAAAAAAATTTTAAAAAAGAGATAATTACTCCAGGTATAAGATTACCAGGACAAGATAAAGGAGATCAAAAAAGAGTGATGACACCCAGTAAAGCTTTTAAAGCTGGAGCAACAGCTTTAGTAATGGGTCGAAGTCTTTTACAAGGAAATATAAGAGTTAATATTCAAAAACTTTTAAAAGAATTAAATTAGTATGAAAGTAAAAATTTGTGGCTTGCACCCTGCCAGAGATGTTCAGCTATGTATTGACCTTAAAGTTAACCTTTTAGGCTTTGTATTTTATAAGGAATCGCCAAGAAACATAAACTTGGAGGATGTAAAAAAATTGAAAAACTATAATAAACAACTTTCATCTTATGTGGCTGTGACCGTTAATCCAACAAATGAATTTATTAAAAAAGTAGTTTTAGGAAATTTTGATTTTATTCAACTCCATGGATCAGAGACCAACGAAAGAATAAAAGAAATTAAATCATTAGGATTAAAGATAATAAAAACTATAAAAGTAAATTCAGAGTCAGATATTTCGAAATATAAAAAATTTGATCAAGCTGACATTGTTTTATTTGATACGCCAGGTATGGAAAAATCCATCAAGTTTCCTGAGAATATGATCTCAAAGCTTCCTAAAAGTGATAAATATGCTCTTGCTGGCTCAATCTCAGAAAATAATATTGAAAATATTGCGAGATTAGGAGTTAACTTTTGTGATTTATCGAGTAATTTGGAATTGAGTAAACAAATAGGGTACAAAGATCATCAAAAAATTAAAAGTTTTATGAAAAAAATAAATGAGCTTAAAAATTAGAAAAGGTATACCCCTAATTGACCAACATGATAAAAATTTCATGTACGGTGGAAAATTTGGTGGAAATTTTATACCTGAAACTTTAAAAAAACCAATTGATGATTTAACTAAATTATTTTCTAAGTTGAGAAAAGATAAAAAATTTCTCAAAGATAGAGATACGTATTTTAAAGACTATATTGGTACGCCAACTCCTTTAATAAAATTAGAAAACTTAACAGATTATTTAGGAGGAGCTCAAATTTATGCAAAAGTAGTTTCGGAAGCCAATGGAGGGGCGCACAAAATTTATGGAGCTACAGTCCACTGTCTTATAGCCAAAAAATCAGGTAAAAAATATATTGTCGGAGATACCGGTGCCGGGTACGCAGGAAAAATGCTTTCAATGGCCGCAAAGAAATTTGGCCTTAAATGTAAAATATTTATGGGAGCGAAAGATATTAAACGTCAACGACCCAACGTTGAAGCTATGAAAAAAAATGGAGCTGAAATAATTCCAGTAACTTCAGGAAGTCAAACGTTAGTTGATGCAGTTAGTGAGTGTATGAGATACTGGGTTTCAAATTGTGACACTACACATATGTGTGTAGGTTCTACTGTTGGACCCAACATATTTATTAAAATCTGCGCATGGAGCACAGCACAAATATCAAGAGAGTTGGTCAAACAAGTTAGAGAAGAATTTGGAAATATTCCAAGAAAGTTAAAATTAATAAATTGTGTAGGGGGTGGAAGCTCTGCAGCGGGATTTTGGAATGAATTTTTAGATACAAATGCTGAATTTATAGGTGTGGAGGCAGGCGGGCCTGAAAACAGTAAACTTCACGCAGCACCTTTGACGAACGGTTCTAAAATTGGAATTTTACATGGTGCTGCCCAATACGTTATACAAGATAAAGAAGGTCAAATAGGTTCGACAGAGTCAATATCTGCAGGTCTCGATTACCCGGGTATTTCTCCTTTACATTGTTTTCTCAAAGATACCAAAAGAGCAAAGTATACTTCAGCTAGCGACGAAGAGGCATTGAAAGCCTATCAATTAGTATCAAAGCTTGAAAATATTTCCCCATCTCTCGAACCTTCACACGCATTTGCAGAGGCAATTAAATTAGCACCAAAAATAAAATCCTCAGAAGTAATTATCGTAAATTCATGTGGTGACAGTCATAAAGACAAAGATATAATTAAACAAAAATTAGGTTCTTATATAAGATGAAGTCGAAAATTACTTTAGCTTTTGATAATTGTAAAAAAGAAAAAAGACCTGCTTTAATTACATATACAGTAGCAGGTGATAATACTAAAAGAAACTCTTTAAAGATACTTTCTAAAATTTCTAAACATGCAGATATCCTTGAACTTGGATTCCCTCATAATACTCCCATTGCAGATGGAGGGCAAATTCAAGGAAGTTCATATAGGGCACTTGAAAAGGGTATTAAACTTAAAGATGTTTTTTATATAGTCAAAAATTTTAAAAAAACTAATCCTAACAAACCACTAATACTTATGGGGTATTACAATTTAATATACCAGAATGGTGAGAATAATTTTTTAAAAAATTGCAAATCTTCTGGGGTAGACGGTTTAATAATTGTCGATCTGCCTTATCCAGAAAATATTAATTTTGCTAGTAAATGTAAAAAAAATTCAATAATTTTTGTTCAACTTCTTTCTCCGACAACTTCAAATAAGAGAATGAAAAAAATTATAAAAGACTCTCATGAAATGATTTATTATATATCCATGTTATCAACTACAGGGGGAAAACTCAAAGTTTCGCCAAAAAAAATTCTTCAAAAATATAATATGATAAAAAGAATCAATCCTAAAAAAAATTTAGTTATTGGTTTTGGTATCACTGATAAGACGATATCAGCTTTTAAAACTGCAAATGGACTAGTTGTAGGTAGTTTATTGTGTAAAACTATTACTGATTCGCTCAAAATGAGACAAAATCCTGTCACAAAGTTAGATAAACTTGTGTACAATCTTAAGAAAAAAATTTTATGAATTGGATTACAAAATTTATTAAACCAAGAATAAAGTCTTTATTTGAAAAAAAATCTTCAAGAGATGAAGAAAATCTTTGGACTACATGCAGTTGTAAAAATTTGATTTACAAAGAAGATATGGACTCAAACCAAAAAGTTTGTCCTAAATGCGGGGAACACCATAAACTAACTTGTAAAGAAAGATTTACAACTTTTTTTGATAAAAAAGAATTTGATTTGATTGAGATTCCCCTGCCAAAAGATGACCCATTAAATTTTGAAGATAAAAAAAAATATACTGATCGGTTAAAAGCCGCTAGAAAATTAACAGGTCAAGATGATGCAATTTTAATAGCTAAAGGAAAAGTTCAAAATATAGATGTAGTTGTAGGTGCTCAAGATTTTAGATTTATTGGTGGATCTTTTGGTGCTGCATCTGGAGAAGCATTTATTGCTGGAGCTCAGCATGCGATAGAAAAAAAAATACCTTATATTTTTTTTAGCTGCTCTGGTGGTCAAAGAATGCACGAAAGTTCAATAGCATTAATGCAAATGTCAAGAACCGCTTTAGCTGTAAATGAAATTAAAAACAAGAATATTCCTTTTATTGTTGTTTTAACAAATCCTACAACTGGAGGGGTAACTGCCTCTTGGGCTATGCTGGGTGATATATTAATTAGTGAACCAAAAAGTGTTATTGGTTTTGCTGGAAGAAGAGTAATACAAGATACAGTAAGAGAAACTCTTCCAGATGACTTTCAAACTGCAGAATACGTTAAAGATCATGGAGGTTTAGATTTAATAGTTGAAAGAAAATATTTAAACTCTACTATTGGAACTTTATTAACTGTCCTATTGAAAAAAGCAGAGGCTCAAGCTAAACAAGAGTCCAATGTCACAGTCGACAAATCTATACAGACAGCTAGCTAATCATAAACTATTTAGTAAATCTGTAAATTTTAGCCTTAAAAGAATCAAGTTAGCACTGAGATTATTAGGGCATCCAGAAAAAAAACTCAAGAATGTAATTTCGATTATTGGTGAGTCTGGTAAATTTACTACTTTATTTTCTTTAAAATCATTTATTGAGGCTAACAACAAAAAAGTAACTGCTCATATTTCACCTTCGCTAAGAGATATAAAAGAAAGATTTTATATGAGTGGCAGATATTTATCACACAAAGAAATTAAAAAGACAATTAAAGAGATAGAAAAATTAAAGATCCCTCTCACAATTTTTGAGTGCCTTACTTTAGTTTATATAATCAATGCCTCAAAAATAAATGCTGATTATAATATCCAAGAAACAGGGGCCCTTTGGAGATTAGACTCTAATAACGTTCACGATTTTCCAAAAATCCAAATTTGTACAAACATAAATAAACAGCATTTAAATTTTTTAAAAGTAAAGACTTTAAACGAAGTCATTAAAGAAGACGTTGGATTTTTAAGTAATTTTACAAATATTTACATTGGTAAGCAATCAACAAAAGTCTTAAAAAAAGTTAAAATTCACTTAAAAAAAAATAGCAGTAAAATTACTTATCCTGAAACTTGGCAATTAATTAAAAAAAATAATTTCTTTTATTATCAAGATAAAAAAACAAAAATTAAACTTAATACAAAAAATGTTTATTCTAAAGGAATGTTTGAAAATGTTTGCCTAGCTATTAAAGTGGCTCTTGATCTTAATATAAATAAGAAAATTATTCAAAAAACTTTGCCCTTACTCTCTTTCGAAGGACGATACCAGTACCTTACTAAAGGTAAAATTAAAAGTAAGCTCCACAAAAATGAAATTATCATGATTGATGGTGCACATGCTACTGCTGATGCTCAAAACTTAGCGTCATATTTAAAAAACATAAAAATACCAAAATATGGAATTTGGGCTATGACAAAAAATAAAGATCCAGATCTATTTATCAAACAGCTTAGAGGAGTATTCAAAAAAATTGTTACTATGCCAATCGAGAATGAGAATAATTCTGTCTCAGCTAATGAACTTTATAGAGCAGCAACTCAAAATAAATTAAAATCAAATGTAGAAAAAAGTGAAAATTTTACAGATGCACTAAAGAAAATAAGTAGTAAAGAGAAAAAACTAATAGTTTGTTTTGGTAGTCTATATAATTGTGGAAATATTTTAAATAAAAATTAGATATGTGGCTTAATAAATTCAAGCATATCTTTTTCACTTGAAGCTCCAACTTTTGTCCCTAAAAGTTTCCCTTCTTTGAATAAAAGAATCGTCGGTACGCCCCTTACTGAATATTTTGTTGGTTCATTAGGCTGACTTTCAATATCATGGTAATAACAGTCTATTTTATCAGGCATATCGTTTGAAATTTTTTCTACAATTGGTTTAAGTTGCTGGCATGGTCCACACCATGAGGCTGAAAACTGAATTAATGAAAGCTTGCTTCCACCAATTTGTTGACTGAAATTTTCGTCTGTAGAGTCTTTAAATGCCATATAGTCTAAATAAATATTTTTGTATTATTGTCAACTATACACTTGAGTATTTTTTTTCTAAATCTTCAACGTAGACGTTAATATTTTCAAGAAAAGCTAAATTTTCTTTGTTACCTTGTTTTTCAAATTTTACTCTTAATGTATCTATTTCTGCATAAGTTTTAGGAATAGTATTCCATTTTTCGGAATTTTTACTTAGAAGTTTTGATGCAATATCTTTATGAATTTCATCATATAGTTCTTTAGGTAATAATTCAGGTTTTTCTCTATATATTAACTTATGACCAAAATATCTTAACCTTTCATCCTGAAACTTATCAAGGGTCCCAAATTTTTTATCCCATTCAATCTCATGAAAATTGCTCATCAATTTATTATCTTCTGTTGGTGTAAATTTTTTATAAATGCTCTCTTCAACTGGTATATCTTCTTGAGATTTAGTTTGCTCCTTCTCTTCAACCTCTTCTCTTAAAACTATCGCTACCTTGTCTGAAAATTCTTTATTAATTTTAATCTTGTTAGCTCTTTCTCTTAATTTTTCAGGTCCTAAAATTTTATACTCATCTAAATTCATTGCATAAGACGGGTTCATAATAACTGGGTGTTTGTTATGCCTAATCGTCCTGATAAATTTTGGTTTTTTACCCATAGCCTCCTTTAGATCTTGAACGCTCATTTTTAAATAAATATCCGGATCGTGTTTTAAATCAAAACATTTTGGCCATTTGTAAACTGGGTGTTCACAAACAAAAGTTTCACAAAACGCTACTGATTTTCCGTAATAATATTCATCCGTACAAAAATATAATTCATTTTTAATTAAATCGAGAGTTTTAGTTTTATCAGTAGTCATTAGACTAGCCTGCCAAACATTAGGAGCTTTATTTAGAATAATTTTTCCAATTTCTAAAGTAGCGATACAATCTCCTAAGGCTTGATGCGCGTCGTGTTTGATGCCATTAATAGGTGCCATTTGATCTAATTTATATACAGCGTTTCCTTTGGCATTGATTGAGTTTTTTAAAGTATCTGGATAATAAAAATTAGCTGCTCGTGCTAAACTTAAAAGGTCACCTCTCGTATTTCCATTAGTGCTAGTCAAATATGGGTACTCTAAAGTTTGAAATAAAGTATTCCTTAGATACTCTTCGTCAAAGTCGATACTATTAAAACCGATATAAGTTGCTTTGCCCCATCTTTTAAGTGTCTCAACAAATTGTCTAATCATTTGGTAGTGAGAAAGGTTTGCGCTTTGCAGCATCTTTGGGGTGGTTTGATTGACAATCAAAGCCATTGCCTCGGGAATTATCCCTGGATTTAATTTACATCTTGCCTCAAAACGATCTAATTCTTGCAATTTATCATTTGTTAATACCGCACCAATCTGAATAATTTGGCCCCAGTATTTATTAGATGAGCTAGTCTCGAAGTCATAAAAGATAAAGTTTGACATAATTTATTTTTACTTTAGTACTTTTATCTTTTCTGGATTTTCTTTCAAAGAGTCTGTTACTTGCTCTGGATCTTTTATGTTTCCGAGCGTATTCATTATAGATCTAGCATCCCTACCAAAACCATCGGTTGCAGCCATAGCTTGTTCTAATTTCTTTCTCAGATCTTTAATTCCATCAAAATGTTTTTCAAACCTAGAGCTTATGTTTCTTAAGTCACTATAGATTTGAGTTGCATGTTGTTGAACTTTCAGTGTTTGAAATCCTAAATGATACGATTGCAACAATGCAGATAAAGTATTAGGCCCAGATACAGTAACTTTATATTTTGTCCTAAGCTCTTGAAATAATAGCTCTTTAGTTTTTGGGTCTCTATAGCTAGAAAGTTCTGAGAATAAACCCTCAGTAGGAACGTAAATAATTGCAAAATCGGTGCTTTTAGGAGGAGATATATATTTTGCATTAACAGTTTTAGCTTTTAACCTAAATGCGGCAGCTAAATCTTTTCTCGCCTCGGCTTGAGCCTCTTTATTATTTGCATTATAGGCATCATCTATTGCTTTATATTTTTCAACTGGCCAGTGACTATCAATAGGTAATAATACATCTTGAAGCTTAATAGCAAATTCAACTGACTCAGAGGTTTCATCTTTCATTTTAGCATTAGCTATAAATTGTGATGCAGGAAGTAAATCTTTAAGAAGAGCGCCTAGCCCAAATTCTGCGAGCGTACCGTAGGTTTTTACCCCACTTAAAATTCTACTAAAATTGTCTTGGCTTTTGTTTAACTCACCGACTTGCTGATTAAAAACAGAAACTTTTTCATCAACTTTAGTCAAAGCTCCTGTCATGTCTTTAGCAATTTCTTTACTCATTGAGCCAAAAGATTGACCGAAAGTTTCTTTAAATGAGTTAAATTCATCTTTAAAGGTCTGTTCTGGATTTATTTGTTGTTCAGGCTTATTTCTTACTAAAAAGAAAATGACACCGAGATTAATAATGACTAATAATACTACTAAAGCTATGATTAACGAATCCATAAATTAATATACCACATTAAGAATTAATATATTTCAAAATATTTTTTGCTGGCAAAGTTCTTCTAACCCAGTTACTTGGGATACTCTCTGGTTTTAATGCTGCAAAATACGCTCCAACAAAATTTGCTCTTGAACAATTGCAACCACCAGCTTTAATCGTTTTTGTAATAGCAGATTTATAGCTGTTGGATGTTATAATTGCGTGAATTGATCCCATAAATGTGCCAGGATAACTACAAGCTTTTCCAAATTTCCTTACGGTCATTATATGATTTTGGTTTTTTAGTTTTAAAACTTTTTTAATATTTGTAATTACGTCTTTGAAATATTTATTCTTTTTGTATTTTTTAACAAATGATTGAACGGGATTTCTATCTTTTTTATTAGCTAATTCTATAATCTTTAATTTAGATAAAGCGTATTTTTCATTTATTCTTGAATTGGCTACTGATTTAATAACCTTTTTAAGTTCTTTTTCTTCATCATTGAAAAGAAAATAAGGCAGAGCAGCGCAATAACCATCGGACTCGTTTACTTTCGTTCCACCAGTAATAATTTTCTTAGATTTGATATTTTGTATAGTCTCTAAGATATTCTGATGAATCCATGGGCCACTTATAGGCTTTTTCCATTTAACTTTTTTATATTTTTTTCTTAGTTTTAGATTTTTCCAATAATTTGACCCTGGCCCAAAGTGTTTTATGATATTTTTTTTGAAATTCTTAAAAATTGCTGATTTTTTTTTTGAGGACATCAAAGTTTGAAACATTACTTGACCAATATCATTATACCCTGAAACCTTTCCAGTTTTAATGTTATAAAAAGGACTTCTATTTTTTTTCAAAAAAGCTATTTCTTTTTTTCCTTTAATATATCTCTTCAACCTTTTTGGATCATACACCCAATGTAGAGGTCTGGTTGCTGCGTCCGCAACTGTTGCACCTAAAAAAATATGTAAATTATCCATCAATTATAACTTTACTATTTGCTAGCGATCCACAAGAAGCATTTATGTCTCTACCCCTACTTCTTCTAAACAAAGAGAGAAATCCAGCCTCTTGGATTGTTTTAGAAAACTTATTTATATTTTCTTGAGTTGCTGGTTTAAAATTTTTGTTTGAAAGAGGATTAAATTCAATTAAATTTAATTTTGAAGGAACTTTTTTCATAATCTTTATTAGTTCATTAGCATGTTCATCTGTCAAATTCTCATCTAAACATATCCACTCAATAAAAATAGGTAATTTTGTTTTTTCATAATATTTTTTCAGTTTTGGTAATAATGAATTAATTGAATATTTATCGTTTATTGCCATTAATTTTGACCTGTGTTTTGGCAGTGAGCTATGTAGGCTCCATGCAAGATAAACATCCAATTCATTAGCTGCCCATTCAATAGCATCTAAATTATCTTTTTTAATTCCCACTCCTACAGTGCTGACTGTGATCCTAGTTCTTCCGTATTCTAAACCATCTTTATTTTTTGAGTTATCTATTGCTACTTTAACATTATCTAAATTTAAAAAGGGTGAACCTTCACCCATTAATACTTGATTAGTTATTTTTTTCTGCGTTGACCAATCATTAATATAATCTTTGCATAAAATTATTTGAGAAATTATTTCTCCTGGTGATAAATTCCTTACTAATTTTTTTGAAATTTGAGCTGTTGCGCAAAATTCACAAGAGAGATAGCAACCCACTGATACAGATAGACAAATTGTATATCTGCTTTGAGATTTATCCGGAATGAGGACTGTCTCGACATTCCGTTTATCTTTAAGCTCTAAAAGAAATTTTATTGTTCCATCCTTAGATTTTTGAACATCTATAATTTTCGGTTTTTCTAAACTTATTAAATCTTTGATCCTATCTTTCAATTCAGCTCCAAAAGTTGTAAGTTGATCAAAACTCTTTATATTTTTTTTATATACTGCATTGAAGAGTTGTTGAGATCTCATCTTTGCCTTTTTCGGTTCGACTTTACCTTTTTCAATCAAAAAAGATTTAAGTTGATCAAAGTTAAGATCATAAAAATTTTGTTTTTCCATTGAATTGATATTAAAGATTTGAGTGGGGATTTTAAAGTCCCCACCCTATAAAGTTTTAAAGTTGATTTTTATCTCTTTTTAAATGCTTTAAAATTTTGCCAGAATTTTTTCCGCTTTTTACCATGTAACCCGCTGTACCATTACCGTTAGCTTCTGGGGCTTTTTGGTTTTTACTTAACTGCATTGAGAGTTTCTGCTCAGCTTTTTTCACGGCAGAATTTCCATACAGTTTGCTAAATCTATCCATAGCAACTCCTTTCATTTCTACCGACTTTGCAACCTTTATAGGTCCGGCATGTCGAATGCCGAGTCTTTTTTCCCATGACATATGGGTAATCAAACTTTATTATAAGATTTATATTTGTCAATGGATAATAAGCTGTTAGGTGTAATCATTATAGGCTTTGGCCTACTAGTTCTTTTCAGTGAACAAGAGTATTCATGGGTTGTTTCAGCTATTGCGGTAGGAATAGGTTCAGGCTTTCTAATACGTAAAAGTGAGAAAGAAGATTAATGAAAAAAATTTGTATCATATATGGACATCCTAATTCTAAAACTTCTTTTAACAGTGCTGTAAGAGATACATTTATTAATGAAGCAGAAAAAAATGGTCATAAAGTTGATTTGATAAATTTATTTGAAGAAAAAGAACAATTGCCTTTTTATAATCAAGAGGTTAATCCTCCTCCTCAATTAGTTTTGGATTATAGGAAAAGATTAGAAGACTGTGATGTAATGTTTCTAATTAGCCCTTGTCATAATCTAAGATTATCAAGCATAACTGAAAATTTTATAGATTGGTGTCTACATCCAAAGTGGTATTTTTCATATAGATCTCTAATTCCTGGTAGTAAGTTTTTTAAAAATTACGGTTACCCAGTTCCAGGTGCTATGAAAGGAAAATTAGGAATTATCGCGATAAGCTATGGTGGGCCTATGGTGAGTTATTGGAATTTCTCGTTTTTTGATAATATTCCATACAGAAGAATTAAAAAGTCAGTGTTTCAACTTGGCGGTCTCAAAACGAAATACCTAAGATTTTACTCAGTATTACCCCAGCTAGATAAAAGAATTTTTGAAAAATACATGAATAGGGTAAAAAAATTAGCTAGGAACCTGTGAAAAAGAAATTAATGAATCTTTTACTTAAATAATTTAATATACAGATATGGAAAGTTTTAAAAACTGGATGCAAGAAGCTGCTAATATCATGTTTGACGACTCTAAGAATGATTTGAGAAGCTTACCTAAATCTGTAAGACTTCAAATTTTAATAGTTTTATCATTCGTTTGGTCAACTGTTTTTAGTTTGTATGTTTTTAGTGTAACTTCTTTCATTTTTGGTTGGGCTGGAGTTGTGATGGCACACATCGGTTTAATAATAGCAGTTTACTTAACATTTAAATTTTTTCACAAAAAGCAGGAGCAACCTGTAAGTGTTTTCCAGTCAGGTAATTACAATCCCGCAAAAATATTTGCAGTTTTTTTTATAATCTTTTTTATTTTTATCTTCACTAAAGGAATTGATGTCTTGACGAGAACAAACTCGTACGAGACACCTTATGGTGGTCCAGATACGACGACTGAAGAAAGAATTAAAAGATTTGTAAAATAGCTATTTCATAGCTAAAATTATTACATGAAACTATTAAGGGTTGGTGAGTTTGGCAGAGAAATTGTTGCTGCCTTAGATAATAATAATATTATTAGAGACCTGTCAGATCATGTTAAAGATTTAAATCCTCAAAACATTAATGAAGAAACATTAATTAAATTAAAAAAAATTAAATTATCAGAGCTAAAGGAATTAAACCGAGATACTAGGATTGGAGCATGTATATCTAATCCTGTAGATTTTTTAGCAATTGGTTTAAACTATAAAGCTCATGCAGAAGGAACTAATTCAAAATTACCAAGTGAACCAATTGTTTTTAATAAAAGCTCTGGATGTATTCAAGGACCAAATGATCCTATAATTAAACCTAAGTCAGCAAACAAAATGGATTACGAAGTTGAGGTTGGTATGATTATTGGAAAAGAGGGTAAATATATTAAAGAGAAAAATGCTCAAGATTATGTGTTTGGCTACTGTATTGTTAATGATATATCTGAAAGATCTTGGCAAAAAGAAAGAGGAGGTCAATGGATAAAAGGTAAATCTATTGCAGGACCAACGGGACCTTATCTTGTGACGAAAGAGGAAATTAAAAACTTAAATAATATCAATTTAACTTTAGATGTTAACGGCAAAAGAAAACAAACTGGAAATACAGAAAGAATGATTTTTAATTTTAATTTTTTAATTTCCCATTTAAGTCAATTTATGACTTTATATCCTGGGACAATTATCACTACTGGAACTCCTGCTGGCACAGCTATGGAAATGAAAAAACCTGAATTTTTAAAAGCAGGCGACAAACTTCACTTAAAAGTAGATGGACTAGGTGAACAATTACATGAAATAATAGATGAATAAATATGTCAAAAAGATATTCAGGTAAAAGTCAAAAAGATAGGAGCTTTATGAAAAAAGCAAAGTTGTCATTAAAAGAAAAAAGGAAACTCAAAAGAGAGAGAAAAAATAAATAATGTGTGGAAGGTATAGTATACGTAAGCCAGTTAGTAAAACTGCTAATTTAGTAAAAACGAATATAAAGGTTAAGGATACAGATAATTATAATGCACATCCAACTCAAAAATTACCTGTAATAAAATCTTACACAAATGGTAAAGCTCTTGAGTTGTATGAGTGGGGATTGGTTCCAGGTTGGTCTAAAAAATTGGACAAGTTTTCCCCCCTTATTAATGCAAGAAGAGAAACTCTCATGGAAAAAGTTACTTTTAAAAACCTCATCCAGACATCTCGATGTATTATTCCAGCTGACGGATATTATGAATGGAAGAGAGAAGATAAAACAAAAACTCCATATTATTTTACAAAGGAAGATGATGAACTAATGTATTTTGCAGGTATATATCAAAACGACCAGTTTTGTATAATTACAAGAGAAGCTACTGAAAAAATTACTACCATCCATCACAGAGAACCCATGATTATTAATCAAAACCAGATTAATAATTACTTGAACATTAAAAAAGATGCTATGGAAGTATTGAGCTCTATTAAACCACCTAATTTAAAGTTTCATGAAATTTCAAAAGATGTTAATAATCCAATTAATAATGATCCATCAATAATTAATTCAGTGAACTAAATGAAATCTGTCTCTATAACTCCAGGAAAAAATAATGTTGGTGCTTATATTAACGATGTAAATTTAAATAAGTTAAATGACGACTTAACAGGTCAAATTAAGGATATACTGAGTAAATACGGAGTAATTTTCATCAAAAAGCAAAATTTAGACTCAATGTCTTACCAGAATTTTGCTAAATCTATCGGGCAATTAGTAGAGTATCCAAGATTGAAAGGACTAGAGGATTTTCCTTACATAAATGTTTTAGAGAGAAAACCTAGCGACAAAAGTTTAGCTTTCGGAGGATCTTGGCTACATCAGGACACCTCATATTTGGAAAAAGATAGACCGAGATACACTATGCTTATGGGTATAGAAATTCCTATAGGACAAGGCAATACTATTTTTTCCTCTGGTTTTAATGCATACAAAAATCTTCCAGATGAAATTAAACAAAAAATTAAAAATGCTAAAGGTGTTTTTTCATCTGCTGGACCAATTAGTAAAACTAGAATTGAATTAGAAAAAAGAGCTGGAATTCAATCTTCAAAAGTATTTGAAGCTGAACATCCAATCGTTCAAGAGGTTAATGGACAAAAGACTTTATATGTCTCCCCTGGGCATCTTATAAAAATTAAAAATATCGATGAAAGTGAAAGAATTAAAAATTTTCTTATTGATCATGTTAATAAAGACGAGTTCATATTTTCTTATGAGTGGTCAAAGGGAGATTTAGTTCTATGGGATAATCTCAGCGTGATGCATAAAGCAAGCGAAATAAAAAATTGTAGCCGCATAATGCATCGAATTACTATAAAATGATTTTACCTTTTTAAAATCGTCAAGTGGCCCATTTTTCTTTTTTCTTTAATTATTTTTTTTCCATAGTCAAAAAAATATTTATCTGTTTCAAAAGATCGCTTTCTATAGTCCTGTATTTCGCTACCTAATATATTTACCATCTCAGCGTTTGCAATTTTCTTTACATTTTCTCTTTTGAGTCCACAAACGGCTCTAATGTGATTTTCAAATTGACTAATATTAAATGCATTTATTGTTAAATGACCTGAGTTATGAACTCGAGGTGCAATTTCATTTACCAACAAGTTATCTTCTTGATCTACAAAATATTCAACACACATTGTTCCAATGTAATCTAATTTATTTGCAATTATCTCAGCGTTGTGATGAGCTTTTTTGAAAATATCAGGATTAATATCAGCTGGAATTTTGGAGTATTTTAAAATTTGATCTTTGTGAATATTTTCTATCGGTTCATAAATATAAATTTCTTTATTTTTAAATCTTGTAGCAACCACAGAAATTTCTTTTTTTAAATTTACTCTTTTTTCTAAAATGTAATCTGCTGTAAAACACCAATCTTTTTTAACATCATTTAAAGTATTTAAAACATACTGACCATGGCCATCGTAACCTAACGTATTCGTCTTTAAAATCCCGGGTAATAAATTTTGATTTTGCTCGACATCTTTGGCTGACTTTATAAATGCCCACTTTGTGGTTTTGATACCAAGATTATTTACAAACGTTTTTTCCAATTGTCTGTTTTGAATAATCTTATTAATTTCAGGTTTTGGTAAAACTTTTTTTTCTTTATCTATATCTTTTAAAATATTTATTGGAATATTTTCAAATTCATAAGTTATGACATCTGCCTCGCTTATGAATTCTTTAATCTTTTGTTTGTTATCATATTTTGAAAAAATAAATTTATCTGAATAGTTTTGCGCTGGACCATTTTCATCGTCTGATATTACTATAGTCTTTATATTAAGTTTTTTTGCAGCCTGGCACAGCAATGAACCGAGTTGACCTGAACCAATGATTCCTAGGGCGTTTATTGACATTAAATTATGGTTTTTTTTTAATAGATTTAGTTTGTAAACGTTTCCATTTTTCTAAATTTGATTTAATTTTATCATCAAAATTTCCAATAATCGAAGCTGCAAGTAAACCAGCATTCATTGATCCGTTTATAGCCATTGTAGCTACGGGGCAACCTCGTGGCATTTGCGCTATTGATAATAAGCTATCTAAACCCTTTAATTTTTTTGACTCAATCGGAACTCCAATAACTGGCAAGGAAGATAAAGACGCTACCATGCCGGGTAAATGTGCTGAACCACCTGCTCCAGCCACAATAACACCAAATCCATTTTTTGAGGCTGACTCTGCAAATTCAAACATTCTTTTAGGTGTTCTATGTGCACTAACAATTGATGTTTGAAATTTTATCTTAAGAGTCTTTAAAATTTTCTCGCATTCTTTCATTACTGAATGATCTGATTTAGACCCCATAATGATTGCTACTTTATTATTAAATTTATTACGCTTCACAGATTAATTTAACAATTATTGATATAAAAACAATGGCCTTATTAAATTAAGCCACTGATTTATTTTAGTGGAAAGATTATGCTCGAGCTCTAAAATTTAGAAATTTTGGACTATTTTGTAGTTCAAAAAGAGAGATTTTTTTTAATTTCTTGTTAATGTTGGTCTTGTACTTGTTTTTTTTTAATTGTTTAATTCTCATGAATCCTTTTAGTTTATTTTTAACCCTATGAGTATTGCTGAAATTGCAAACTTGAGTTGAATATAGTTTATAACAAGAATTTAGGCAGATATTAGGCGTTTCTTAGCTAAATTTAAATTTTTGCAAAAAAATCTTTAGTGAGTTTTTTAATCGACCCACTTCGATCTACAACTGCTAGTTCCACTTCCGCACTGACAAGAATTTCTGTGCCTCTTTTAACCTCTTGAAGCAAGTTTAACCTTACGTTGGTTTTTTTTAAAATGGCTGTTTCAACACTTAAATTATCTTCAAAAACAGCAGATTTTAGATATTTAATGTTACAGGTTCTAACAACAAACATTATATCGTGCTCGTTCATAAGTTGAGTTAAAGTAAGACCAAATTTTTCGTAGATTAGCTCCGTTCTAGCTCTCTCGATGTACTGAAGATATCTAGAATAAAATACTCGACCAAAGTCGACGTCTTCAACAAAAACTTTCAATTTATAAATGTGGCTTTTGGACATAATTTCGATCATAAGACTAAAGTTTATCTTATTCAACAAAGTTTAAATTTCTTTTTTTGGTCCAAATTATGCCAAGCAAAACACAGACTCTAAGCGTAATTTTTTATTATGAAAATGTTATCTACTTTAATTTTGTTGTTAGTGTTAACCAATTGTGCTGGAGGCAACATAGCCAAAGTAAAATTTGGTAAAAGATGCACTGCGGCTGATGAAAATGGTTTAAAAGAAAGCTCGTATGTTTGGGTAATCTCAGAAGAAGCGATTAAATCATTTGATAAGAGAATAAATAAATCCAACTGTTCAGATATTTAATTT
This sequence comes from uncultured Pelagibacteraceae bacterium, assembly GCA_902628815.1. Taxonomy (GTDB): domain Bacteria; phylum Pseudomonadota; class Alphaproteobacteria; order Pelagibacterales; family Pelagibacteraceae; genus Pelagilacustribacter. The sequence continues at coordinate 25,040 of CACOOK010000002.1, read as the reverse complement.
TCTTTTAAATTTTAATGTCTGTGCTAATAAGGGGTATGCGAATACCCCTTATTCTGTGTACATTATTTTCATTTAATATAAGTTTAAATGCTATGGAAAAACCTTATCATCATATTTATAAAGATGGAAAATTATATGCATTTAGAAATCTTGAGGGAGGTCCAAAAAGAGATCCTAATTTTAAATGGGATTGGAAAGTTTTTAGGGAGGAAAAAAAGAAACTTAAGATTGATTATCCACCTGAACATGTAATTGATAAAGAAATAGTTATAAAAAATCTCGAAAAAAATAATTCTGACTCATACGTTATGTGGCTAGATCACGCAAGCTTTATAATTAAACTTGGAGATACTACAATTATCACTGATCCAGTTTTCGAAAAAAATTATGGACCTATGATATTTGGTCCCAAGAAATACATAGAGTCTCCTTTGACTCTTAAAGAACTTCCCAAGATAGATTTATTCTTACTTACACACAATCATTACGATCACATGAGTATTAGGACGATAAAAAACTTTCCTTATAAGAATACTAAAGTTCTTGTGCCCCTTAAGCTAGGGAAATATTTTACAAAAAATGGATATAAAAAAGATACTGTTAAAGAAATGGATTGGTTTGATAAAATTAAAATTAATGATGAAATCTCAGTTACAATGCTTCCAAGTCAACATTGGTCAAAACGGTGGATCTGGGGAGATGGAAATACAAATAGATCACTTTGGGGGAGCTTTTTAATTGAATATAAAGATAAAAAAATCTTTTTTGCTTGTGATACTGGACCAGCACCATTTTACAAAGAATTAGGAAAAAAATTTGGTCCTATCGATTTGGGTTTTGGAAATTTGGGCGCCTACAATTTCTATCCAATTGTTTCGGTCAAGGATAAATCTACAGCCCACGCAAATCCTGAAGAGCTTTTGTCTTTAATGAAAGACTTGAAAGTAAAAAAAGTTATAGGAATGCATTGGGGAACAGCAATATTAAGTTTGGAGCCGATCTGGGAACCTCCAGTAAGGTTTAAGGAAAATGCTGAAAAGTTTGGCTACAAAAAAGACGAGGCAATTATATTTAAAATTGGTGAGATTAAAAAATTGGAAGATCTTATTAACTAACTTTTCTTTTATTTCTCTCGTTATCCAATAATTTTGTCAATGAATCAACCATTACATCAGAAGCTTTAAATATTTCATTTGGTTGAAATTCGTGTGTTGTGTGATTTTCAGGATTTGTTTTATCTTCGATTATTATTCCCTCGTCCGGTGAATTATTTTTTATATAAATTAAAATTAACCAATCAGCTTCGATCGCATCATCCCATTTGATAAAAATTTCTCCTGTTTCAAATCTATTATCAATACATCTGATGATACTTAAATATCTTGGAATATATTTTTTATTTAATTGAAAACACAAACTGTGAGCTGACCGATAAAAACTTTCAAGAGCGTATTCGATCTTTTCTCTTTCTTCATTATAAACTCTCTCTTTTTCTAGTAATGATGCTTTATCATCAGTCTCTTCTACTTTAATACCTAAATTTGCAACTCTTTCTCTTATTGTTTCATTTATTTTTTGATCTCTGATTAACTTGTATTTTTGTTTAATTTTGTCAATACGTTGTTGAACTTCTTTGTAAGATTCTCTTTGTTGACTTAAAACATATTTCTCAAGGTTTTTGATTTCTAATTCCTCTCTTTTTCTAAACAGGTCAATTTTTTTCTCTAATTTGATTTGTTCTAAAAATTGCCTTTGTTTTTCAGCTCTTTCTTTTCTGAGCTCAGCCTGTTCTAATTTTATAAATCTTTGTAAATCTAGTTTTCTTTCTTTTTCAAGCTTTTGCTCTTCTTTGAGTTCATTTTTTTTTGCCTCTAAAGCTAATTTTTCTTGTTCTATCAATCTTTTTTGAGAATCTTTTTTTTCCTGTTCCATAAGCTTAAGTTTTATTTTTTTTTGTTTTTCTCGTTCCTCCAAAATAATTTTTTTAACTCCCGAAATTTTATTGGAAATACCTATGAAAAATGCCTGTAATGTTTGATCTAAATTTTTATTAAATCTAAATATAGATTTAACTTTATCGTTTAGTCGTAATAAGCCTGAAACTATAGCTCTTGTTTTTTGTGGGTTTTTGATTTGTTTCTTTAATTTAAATTTTTTTTTTAATTTTACTTTTGTAGTGCTTCTTTTTTTTTTCTTTACTAATTTTTTTGATTTTTTACTTTTTCGAATTTTCTTACTTTTTATTTTTTTTCTTTTATTTTTAAATCTCCTAATTAGGAGTTTTTTATTATTTTTTTTCTTAAACTTTGAAGGTTTTTTTTTCCTCTTTTTCATAATGACTATTTATTAAATAGCACTTTTTATGAATATATATAGTCTCTTGTACGGTGGGCTGATTGAAAGTTCTTAACAATTTGTAATTGAAAAACAACTAGATCTCTATATCTAAACGCTGCTGCACAACTTGCCATATAAAATTCCCACATTTTTACAAATTTTTCATCAAATAAATCTTGCACCTCTTTTTTTCTTTCTAGAAATCGCTCTAACCAACTTTCTAATGTTTTATCATAGTGTCTAATTAACGTTTCTGTGTCTGCAACAATTAAACCAGTTTTTTCAATCGGATTTATTATTTGACTAAAAGAAGGACAAATACCTCCTGGAAATATGTACTTTTGGATAAATTTATTGGGTGCTGTGGGTTTATCTACTACTCCTATAGTGTGTAATAAGAAAATCCCGTCATCTTTCAGAAGTTTGTTCATTGATTTAAAAAAGGTGTTATAAAATTTTCTACCAACATGCTCAAACATTCCTACAGAAAAAATTCGATCATACTTCCCTTTTGCTTCTCTATAATCTATAAGTTCAAATTTTACTTGATTATCTAAATTAAGTTCTTTCGCTTTACGTTTACAATATTCTATTTGATTTTTACTTAAAGAAATTCCAGTTACTTCACATCCCTTTTGTCTAGCTATTTCAAAAGCCATGCCACCCCAACCACAGCCAACTTCTAAAATTTTTTGTTCTTCTTTTATGTCTAATTTTTTTACAATATGATTTATTTTGTTTTGTTGAGCTTCCTCTAAAGTTTTAGTATCATTTTTCCAATAAGCGCAGGAATATAGTCTATGTTTTTTGTCTAAAAAAATATCGTAGAGTTTTTCGCCTCTTACTCCACCAATATCATAATGATGTTCAACATTTTTTCTTGATTTTCCTGGTAAATTAAAATTCGTTATGGTTCTCCATGTTTGGTATAATTTTTTTGTAATTAGACTTGTTGTTGAAATTTCACTGCGACCTAAATTTTTAATAAGTACCATTAAAAAGTCTTTCATCGATGCATTTTCTATTTCAATTTCATTTCTCATATATGCTTCTGGAAATTCAAGTTCTGGATCTAACAATAATTTCCAATTTAAGTCGTTTTTAAGTAATTTTACGGTAATTGGTTTTACAGTTGTAGGATTCCCACAAATGTACTTTTGACCTTTTGCATCTATTAAAATTATTCCACCTTCTTTAAATATTTTTGTAAATATTCTAGCTAATATCATGTTAAGCCGCTAAGTTTTTTTTACTAAAAAATTTAAGTTTATTTAATTTTTCAATAAGCTCTTTTTGTTTTTCCTCACTTAACAAAGTTAGTGGAGGTAATATATTCTTATAATTCTCATCTTTTATCGAATGAAAACTATGCAAAGCTGATATCAAATTATATTGATCAAATGTTTCTCTAACATTAATTAATTGCTCATTTTTACTTTGTGAAACATTTTTTTCAAAATCGTCAAACACTTTTCTAGCTAAAGTATGAGTAACATTAGTTACTGCTGATATGCAACCTGAACAACCAAGCTCTAAGCCTTTCAAAAGTTTTGCCTCTGATCCAGGAAACATTAAAAATTTTGGTAATTTTAAATTTTCAAATAAATTATAACTAGAATCTTTGCATCCAATTATATTTTCTGGGAATGTTTCAACAAGTTTAGTTACCATTTCCACTGAGAACTTATATCCGCTTAATTTTTCAAAATTATAGAGAATAATTTTAACCTTAGGGAGAGCGTTAATTAATCTTGAATAGAATTCAAAAACCCCCTCATCGGTATTATTTTTATAGTATGCTGGAGGCATAATTAAAAATTCTCTAAATTCATATTCCATCGCATACCTAATTAGATCAATATTTTCATTTAGAGAATTATTTCCCGTTCCTAAAAAAAATTGTTTTTTTAATTTATGGCTTGCAATTTTAGCTATAAGTTCTCTCTTTTCATTTGAGGAAATTAATTGGCTTTGTCCTGTTGACCCAAAAAAGAAAACTCCATGTAAACCATTTTGAATAGCCTGGCTTGCATGATTAATTGTTGCATTAATATTCAATGTTCTGTCGACATTCAGAACGCTTAATCCTGCTGCGTATACACCTTTTTTAATCATAATCTTACCCAAATTATTCTATCTAAGTTATATTATTAAATTTAAAAATGAAAGTTTTAGTAATTCAACCAAAAATTGGTATGGGAGATATGGTAATTTATTTGCCATATATTCATGCTATTTCAAAAAAATATCAAACGCCTGTGTCTATTTTAGTGAAAGAAAATTCACGTGCCAATCAACTTTTGGCTGAAGATAAACATATTAAAGAAATTTTAACATTGGATCGAACAAAAAATAATTCTGGATCTCACGACGGTCTTTCAGGGTTCTTTAAATTAAGTAAAGATCTTAAATTAAAAAAATACGATAAAGTTTTTATTTTTAATAGCTCTTTAAGATATTTATTAATTGCAAAAATGGCTAGAATAAAAAAAATTTCTCAGTATCCATTATTTAAAAAAAAAGATAATATTGTAACTTCTGCTAAAATTTTTACTGAAAATGAATTGGGTGAAATCGTATCTACTCAACCAGAACTCTTTATAAATGAAAATCAAGCAAACCAAACTAAACAAAAGTTTTCTAGTGAGTTTTCTCATGTCGTTCTGGGCATATCAGCTAGCGGCCCTAGTAAAAGATGGGATATCAAAAATTTTATAAATTTATGTGTTCAAATTAATAAAAGAACACCTTCAAGATTCTATTTAGCAGCAGGCAGTAATGACAAGGACTTAATTGATCAATTCCTTATCTCAGAACTATCAAAAAACTGTATTTCATTTAAAGACTTAAAAATAAGTGAAACACTGCCCATTATTAAAAACTGCAAACTTTATATTGGTAATGATACTGGTTGGTTGCATATATCATCAGCTTTAGGTGTAAAATGTTTAGCCCTATTTATGGATAGCCCAGTTCAAGCTTATGGTAAATATTCAAAAAATATTGAAGTAATTGTGCCAGAAGGTGAAACTGAGGAATCAACAACTCACGATACTCTAGGTAAAGATAAAATTTCTTTTGATAAAGTTTATAATAAATGTATTGAGCTTTTATCTAACTAAAATCAGTTTTTATTATTTTCTCTTTAGCTTCATTTACTAACTGACTCAATCTAGAGCTGTCCACATTGCGGTTCATATCAGGATGGATTTTTTTTTGCAATTGGTTAGCAGCTTTTAACACTTCTTCTTTGCTTGCTCCTTTTTTAAGACCCAATAATTTATAGGCTTCTTCTGATGTAAGACTTGACGACCCTGGAGTTTGTCCAAACTGTCCTTGAGAAAACCTCCCGGCGTTATTTTTCATGAATTGGATCAATCTCCATAATTGATACATTTGCAGAGCAGTAAACCCTTTAATCTTAAGCCCGGAAAGCAAGATCAACCACATTGGGAGACTGAAGATGAATTTACCGCCAATTGTAAATAGCACAGCTAAAATTAATGATATATAAATCGCAATTTTTTTTATAGTTGTGGCTATCTTTTTTGAACTAGCTCTAGCGAACCAATTTAGAAAAAGGTAGATTACGACGAAAATGATAATTCCCAACAAAAACAAATTCATATAATTTCCTAATATGAATATACCAAAACTTAGAAAAATAAAGACTACGAAAAATTATCACGGAATTCCACTAGAAGATGATTATTCGTGGGTTGATCAACCAAATATCCTTGAAGTTTTAAAGGACCCAAAAAAGTTGAATACTGAAGTCAAAGATTACATAGAAGCTAACAACAAAATTACTGAAGACTACTTTGCAGACGTTAAGAAATTACAGAAAAATTTATTTAACGAAATTAAAGGGAAAATTAAATTAGATGATACTGGATTAAAATATAAAGATAAAAGATATTATTATTGGGCAAAAACAGAAGCCAAGGGTAACTACGGAAAAAGAATGAGGCAACTCATTGATGGTTCTAAGCCCGAGGAAGTTTTTTTTGATGGAGATTTGGAGAAGAAGAAATCTGGTTCAGAATACTTTGGGGTTGGAACTGTAAGCACCTCTTATTGTGATAATTTTATTGCTTATTCTCTCGATTTAAAAGGATCAGAATATTACACTATTTATTTAAGAGATCTCAGAACCGGAAAAAATGAAAAAGATGTAATTGAAAATACAAGCGGCAGTGTGACTTGGGCCTTGGATAATAAAAGTTTCTTTTATTCGAAATTAGATCAATATCATAGACCAAGACAGATATTTAAACATGTCCTTGGAACACCGAACGATCAAGATCAGCTTATTTTTGAGGAAAAAGATGAAACTTTTACTTGCGGCATAGGTATTACTTCCGATGAAAAATATTTCATCATTGGAACTTCCGATCACATCACAACTGAAGAATATTTTTTTTCCACAAATGATAAAGAAATTAAACCCACTCTTTTTCAAAAAAGAAAAAATGATGTTCGTTATTCAATAGACTCTTGGCAAGGTTATTTTTATGTGCACACTAATGAGGAGGCAAGGGATTATAAAGTGCTAAGATGTAAGACTAATCAGATAGATAAATTGGAAGTTTTTATCCCCGCTAAAAAAGAAACCGTTATTGGTGGATTTGAATTTTTAGACGATTATATCCTTAGATCAGAGAAGTCTGATGCTATCCCAAAACTTTTTATAAGAAATATTAAAACTAATGAAGAAGAAGAAATTAAAATTTCAGATGAACCAATAGGTGTTCCTGGAGTTTCTTTAATGCAAAGAGATACGAATACTTCAATAATAAGAGTTAGTTGGGAGAGTATGGCGACTCCAGGAAGAGTTTATGAGTATGATATCGTCACTAAAGAAAAAAAATTAGTCAAAGAAACAGAAATTCCTTCTGGCCACGATCCAAACAAATATGTGGTAGAAAGAATTAAAGCTCGATCACATGATGGTCGTATGGTTCCGATTAGTTTAGTAAGATTAAAAGACTCAAAACAAGATGGAAAGTCAAAAGTCTTGCTCTACAGTTACGGAGCTTATAAACATAGCATCTCGCCATCTTTTAGCGCTTCTAGATTTTGTTTGATTGACAGAGGTATTACTTTTGCAATAGCTCACATTAGAGGCGGAGGTGACCTTGGCGATAGCTGGCATACGGAAGGAAAAAAAAAATTAAAGAAAAATACCTTTTTAGATTATGTTGCGTGTTCAAATCATTTAATAGAACAAAGATATACTCATAAGGGTGGAATTTGTTTTTACGGTGGATCAGCTGGAGGTCTTACAGGTGGAGCGGTAGCTAATTTATCTCCAGATTTATTTTTTGGAATGCTTTTGTTAGTTCCATTTGTAGACACAATGACAACTATGTTAAATGAGAAATTACCTTTAACACCAGGCGAATGGGAGATGTGGGGAAACCCGATAAAAAGTAAGGAGTACTTTGAGTATATCTTATCTTATGCACCTTATAACAATATTAGTAAAAAAGATTACCCGCCAATGCTTATTACGACTTCGCTGTTTGACAACAGAGTTCTTTACTCTGAGCCAGTTAAATATATTGCAAAACTTAGAGAGACAAAAACCGATAATAATACTCAATTACTTAAATGTAAGATGGAAGCAGCAGGTCATGGAGGAATGTCTGGCCGCGACAATGCGATCACAGAGCTTGCAGAAGAATATTCTTTTATTTTAAAATCTGCAAAAATTTTAGAATAACAATATTGAAAAAATAAAAATAATTCCCATATACATCTTGTCAGTTGCCAAATGGGACTGGCTTTAACCTTGCTAACAAAGGAGGATATATGACAAGTAAGGATCTATCGATCTTTAATTCACTTAGACCTTTTAGCATTGGATTCGATGACATGTTTGATCAGTTCGAGTCAATGTTGGGGAATGGTAGTCTTGGTGTACAAACCAATTATCCACCATACAACATCCGAAAAGCAGGCAAAGATAAATATGCTATTGAAGTTGCGGTTGCAGGCTTTAATAAAGATGATGTTGAAGTTGAATATGAAGATAATCTTTTAACGATAAAAACAAAAGACGTTAAAAGAACTGAAGAAAAAGAGGGTGATGAAGTTATACATCGAGGAATATCGCAAAGATCTTTTGCAAGATCATTCACAATTGCAGATGATGTAAAGGTAAATGGTGCCGAGCTAAAAGATGGTTTACTGACTATTTCTTGTGAAAAAATCATCCCTGAAATTAAGAAAAAAAGACTTATTGAAATTAAATAAGTTTACCTTACTTGCGGAGTTTTACTCCGCAGGTAATTAAAAGCAATTTTTACTGCTAAAACCAACTACAATATTACTTGGATTTACCTCAAACTTACGCTCACACTTAATTTTATATTTTTCAGATATATAGACGTAATTTCTATTTCTTGTTTTTAAAAATTCAACTTTATCAGGTTGGCCATAAAAACTTTTAAGATCTTCTTCGGGTTTATTTAACCATTTGCTTAACTCCTGCTCTTCTTTAGTTGTTGTATCTTCAATTTTCTTTGAGACTGTTTGGCAACCAATCAAAGAAATTAAAAATAATGTGTATAAAATCGTGATAAAATATCTTTTCATTCTTATCCTTATTTTATAACGAAAAGTTATAAACAGATATATTTACTCTTGGTTGTATCAAAGTAGATATTTGGGATTTAGTTAAGATTTTAAGCGTTTTATGGAGTAATAAACTTTAAATGGAGGTTTTAATTTATGATGAATAAATATTTTGAGTATAGGAAACATAAAACAAATTTTAAAACTGAAGTAATAGCTGGAGTAACTACTTTTCTTACAATGGCATACATCATGTTTTTAAATCCTTTTATCTTATCTGGCGAATTTGCTGGAACAGAAAAAGGTTTTTTTGATTTTGGAGCAGTGTTTACTGCAACAATATTAGCTACAGCGCTTGCATGTTTTATTATGGCATTTTACGGAAAAACTTGGCCTATAGGTCTGGCGCCAGGTATGGGTATAAATGCATTTGTTGCATACGGAGTGGTAGCAGGAATGGGATATACACCACAAGCAGCATTAGGTGCTGTTTTAGTTGCTGGAATTATTTTCTTAGCTATATCACTTACACCTTTGAGAGCGTGGTTGATTAATTCGATTCCAAGAAGTTTAAAACTGGGAATTGGTGCTGGGATAGGATTATTTTTAGCTATTATCGGTTTAGAAATTATGGGAGTAGTAGGAGATCATCCAGTCACACTAGTTACTTTAGGTGACATAAAGAATCCTTTAGTGCTTCTTGGTTGTTTAACTTTTGTCTTTATGATTGTTTTGGAAAAGATGAAGATAAGAGGAAACATTATAATCGGCATTCTTTTATTTAGTATAATAGCTTGGGCTACTGGTTTAGCAAAATTTAATGGTGTTGTTGGTTCTATTCCTCCAATGACATACTTATTTGACTTTGATCTTAAAGCAGCGCTCACTGCAGGTATGGCTTCAATAGTTTTTACATTATTGTTTATAGACTTTTTTGATACAGCAGGAACATTAACATCTGTTGCTAATGTAGCAGGAAAAGTTGATAAAAAAGGTAGAGTGCAAGACATAAACAAAGCAATGTTATCTGACAGCGTGGGAACTGTTGCTGGAGCAATGATGGGTACAACAACTGTAACTAGTTATGTTGAGTCAGGCGCAGGAGTAAAAGCCGGGGGCAGAACGGGAATGACTTCACTTGTAATTGGAGTTTTATTCCTAGCTTGTTTATTCTTTTCACCACTTGCAACAAGTTTGCCAAAAGAAATAGATGGTGCAGCGTTGTTGTACGTAGCAATATTATTCGTTAGAAATATTACTGATATTGAGTGGAATGATATAGCTGAGTCAGGCCCAGCAGTAGTTGCAATGATAACAATGCCTTTAACATATAGTATCAGTAACGGTATTGCTCTTGCATTTATTTCATATGCATTAATTCAAATATTTACAGGAAAATTTGGTAAAACCTCTCCTGCTATTTGGGTGATCGCAGTATTTAGCGTAATTAGTTTTTACGTAGCCTAAAAATTTTAGGGCCAGTTAATTCTGGCCCTTAATTCTTCTGATGTTTATTAATTAAATCCTGAACTTTTATTTCTTCATAATGCTCGAATGGTTGAACAATCCATGGGTTACTATCTAATCTTTGAGCGCAAAAATCAGGTTCGAAAGTTGAATCTTTTTTTTTCCAGAGAACAGCAGTTTTAATTTCTTTTATTTTGCCTTTGAGAGATGGATATTTTTTTAACCAATCAATACTTTTATTTAACGTTACCCCTGTATCAGATAAGTCATCACATAAAAGAATGTTACCTTTCATGTCTTGAACAGTAGAGCTCATTTCTCTTGAGAAAACCAAATCCCCTTGTTGATCTTCTGTGCCCTCTCCAGAGTATGATTCTACGGCAAGATAAGCACATTTTAATTTAAAAACTCGGCTTAATACATCAGTAATTGGAAGGCCACCTCTTGCAATACCAATAAGTAAGTTAGGTTTAAAACCACTTTCATGAATTTGTATTGCTAATTTTTCAACGATTAGATTATACTCTTTCCAGTCAATGATAAGTTTATCTGCCATGAAAAAAGTTAGTTTATTTTAAAGGAGTTGTAAATGAAAGGATACGTAGTTTGTGTTTATAAAAGCATAAGTAATGAGGAGAAGTTAAAAGAATACGCTGTTAAAGCTAGAGCAGCAGTTGAAAAATATAAGGGAAAATTTTTAATTAGAGGCGGAAGATCTACATCTAATGAGGGAGGTAAATCTCCAAGAACAGTTGTAATTGAGTTTCCATCCTATAATGAAGCTAATAACTTTTACAATTCAAAAGAGTATCAAGATGCACATTCTATTCTTGAAGGCTATGCAGAACGTCAACATCAGACGATTGAAGGCGCTTAGTATTGGATTGGTTCATCGTCAATACTGCGCCAGAGATACCACGTAGCAACTGAACAATAAGGTGTAAATTTTTTATGAAGTTTATTTAAGAAATTTTTTGGAGGAAAGTATTTTTTCTTATAATTGTTTGATATTGCTCTTAATAGGCCAATATCTTGCAAAGGCCAAATATTAGATCGATTGTAAGTGAATAGTAAAATCATTTCTGCGCTCCATCTACCTATTTGTCTCAATGATGATAAGTATTGAATGGCTTCCTCATCATTCATGTTTTTGATTAATTTTGGATCAAATTCTTTCTTTACAAATTTAATTGACAATTCTTTTATTCCTAAAGCTTTTTGTCTACTTAGACCACAGGATTTAAGTTGTGATATTGATAATTTTGACACTTTTAAGGGATTAATCCCTTTAGATTTCTTTTGAAATTTTTTAAATACTGAGTTAGCAGCTGATACACTTATCTGCTGACCGACAATACTTTTACATAAAGAGTAAAAAATATCTTTTCTAGTAGTCAAAAATTTATCATTGTATTTAAGGATTAGTCTTTTTAAAACTTTATCTCTTTTAGATAAAGTTTTTATTGCTTTGGACCAGTAACTTGGATAATTGCTCACGGCCTAGGACTAACAACTTGTTTTTTAAGTTGAGATTCTCTCATGAAAATAATTGCAGAACTTACAATGATTAAACCAGCACCCAAAAGAGTCAGTACTTTTGGTATTTCGCCCCAAATGAAATATCCTAACAATATTGCAAATACTAAATTTAAATATTTTGTTGGTGTAACTAGTGATGCCTCAGCTATTCTTAGTGATACTGTAAGTAAAATATTAGCTACTGAACCAATTATACCTGTAAAAATTAAAAGAAAAAGTTCAAATTTTGATGGCATGATCCAGCCAAAAGGAAGTGTTGCTAGACCAACTATCATGCTTAATAAAGAAAAGTATAAGGCAATTCTATAATTAGGTTCGGTAGATGATAAACTTCTTATACTTAAAGCTACACAAGCGAAGAAAATACAAAAAATTATTGGGAACAAGTAATAAATATTTAATTCATCATAAGCAGGTTTGACAATCATTAACATCCCAATAAACCCAATTAAAACTGCAGACCATCTTCTAATACCCACTTTTTCAGATAAAAAAAATATTGAACCTAAGGTAACGAAAATTGGGCCTCCAAAAGTCAAACTTACAACATCTGCCAAAGGTATTTCTCTGAGAGCAATAAAAAGTGCAATAATTGCTAAGGTCCCTGTTACAGCTCTGAAAGCATGTAATTTAGGTCTTGTAGTTTTATAAAAAGTTTTAAATTCATTCTTAGGTACAAGCATTAAAATTGGTATCAAACCAAAAAAAAATCTTGCAAATAATACTTCACCAACAGGAAACTGGTCTAACCATTTAACACAAGCATCCATCATGGCAAAACATGCCACAGATGCTACTCCGTACAATACGCCTAATTGATTTCGTGCTAACAATTTAATATCCTCACAACTCTATATAATTACTTTATGAAGAAATGTACACTTGCTCTTGGTTGTTTTTGGAAACCTGAGGAAAACTTCAAAAATAAGCCAGGTATAATTGAAACAGAAGTCGGCTATGCCGGTGGATTATCTGATAAAGTTACATATGAAGAAGTATGTAGAGGTGACACTGGTCATGCTGAAGTTGTAAGACTTACCTTTGATGAAAAATTAATTTCTTTTAAAAAAATTTTAGATTTATTTTTTAAAATGCACGACCCTACTCAAAAAGATATGCAATACCCTGATGTTGGAACTCAATATCGAAGTGAAATATTTTATGAAGACGACATTCAAAAAGCTGAGGCTAAAGAAATTTTGGAAATTTTTAATAAGGAACTTAATGGAAAAATTCAAACTAATATTTCTCGGCTCAAAAATTATTGTAAGGCAGAAGAATATCATCAAAAGTACATAGAAAAAAATAGATAATGAAACAGCTTGTTACTACAGAATGGCTTGAGAAAAATATCAATAAAGTGAAAATATTAGATGCTACTTGGTGTTTGCCTAACTCAGGTAGAAATGCTGAAGAGGAGTTTAAAGAAAATCATATAAAGAACTCTATATTCTTTGATATTGATAAAAATTCAAAGAAAAATTCCTCGTTACCCCATATGCTTCCTTCAAATAAAGAGTGGGGAAACATTGTTTCCAATTTGGGAATAAATAATTCTGACCATGTAATTATTTATGATAATTCAGATGTCTTCAGTTCATGTAGAGTTTGGTATACTTTTATTTACTTTGGACATAATGCTGATCTAGTTTCTGTTTTAGACGGGAATTTTACAAAATGGTTGAAGGAAAATAGAGCTGTGTCAAAAGAAATAATAAAAATCTCCAAAACTAATTATGAAACTAATGAAAATTTATCCATGGTAATAAATAAAACTCAAGTCAAAAAAAACATATTAGATAAAAAATTTCAGTTAATAGATGCTAGAAGCAAAGAAAGATATTTGGGTTTGGTTCCTGAGCCCCGACAAGAATTAAAAAGTGGTCACATTGAAGGATCTAAAAATATACCTTTTCAATTACTTTTAAACGAAGATAGAACCTTCAAAAAAAAAGAAGATTTAATAAAGATTTTTGATCAGAATGAAATAGATAAAGATAGAGATATTGCTTTTACATGCGGATCTGGAGTTACCGCATGTATTTTAGGACTAGCTAATTCTATCATAAGTGGTAAAAAACCTACTATCTATGACGGCTCATGGTCGGAGTACGGATTAGAATAAAAATGAAAGCATCATCAAAATTAAAAGTATTTTTAATTATCTTTTTTATTGCTATTTTTGCAATTATTGCTGCAAGGCATTTTATTGGTTTACATTTTGAGAAAAAATTCAGTGTAAGGCCTGCGCCAGGTGTTATTGTTGAAAAGGTTGAAAGATCTTTATTTTATAAAAGCATAGAAACTTTTGGGACAGCATTAGCTCAAAATTCAAAAACTTATCGAATAAAAACTAATGAAGTTGCTGGAAAATTAAATATTGATAACAGGTTTGTAAAAAAAGGTGAAATAATTCTGAGACTAATGAGTGGAGAAGAAGTTGTTGCAGATTTTGAGGGGAAATTAGGTAAAAGAGAAATTGCACAGGGAGTTTTGGGTTCAGAGAGTTTAATAGTAACTTTGGATGATCTTAAAAAAATATTAATAGATATAAAAGTTCCAGAAAATTATGTAAGTATACTCAAACCAGGATTAAAAGCAGAAATAACAAGTTCAGCATTTAAGAAAACTTTTAAGGGAAAAATTCAAACAATTAGCTCAAGAATAGATCCCTCTACGAGATCGATTTTATCCAGAATTTTAGTTGATAATGCTAATTTTGAAATCATTCCAGGGCAACTAATGACAGTAAAAATTATATATGATGAAATTAACCAAATTGGTGTTCCTGAGAGTGCTGTCACAATTCAAGGCAGTACGGCTTTTGTTTACACGGTAAGAGACGAAACTGCTAAAAAAAAGAACATTGAAATTGGTAAAAGAAATTTTGGAAAAGTTTCTGTTATATCAGGAATAAATGAAGGTGATCTTGTAATAACAGAGGGCGTCTCAAAAGTAAGAAATAATGCTAAAATCAAAATTATAAATCCAAAAAATTAAATGTTTTTAACAGACTTATCTATTAAAAGACCTGTCGTAGCTTCAGTTATGAGCTTAATTTTAGTGATATTTGGTCTTGTAACTTTTCAAGAAATTCCAACTGATGAACTACCTGATGTTCAGCCTCCTATAGTAACTGTTCAAACTGAGTATAGAGGTGCATCAGCGGAAATTGTTGATACTCAAATTACTCAAAAAATTGAAGATTTTGTTGGAGGAACACCTGGGCTAGAAACGATAGATTCGTTTAGTGAAGATGAAAGTTCAAGGATAACACTCACATTTGAGACGAGTTTGGACTTAGATGACGTTGCTAACGATGTAAGAAGCTCTGTATCTAGAGTGCTGGATAATTTACCTGAGGGTGCGGAACAACCTGAAATTTTCAAACAAGGTGCAGGTATGAGAACTACTATGTGGTTATCTTTTAACTCTGAAATAATGACTGACTTAGAATTAACTGATTACGCCGATAGATATTTAACTGATACTTTCTCTACTGTTGATGGTGTAGGAAGAGTACGCCTCGGTGGTCAAAGAGAGCTTTCACTTAGAGTTTGGTTGGATCCAATAGCTTTGGCTGCAAGAGATCTTACTACTCAAGAAGTTGAGACAGTACTTCGAAGAGAAAATACTGAGTTCCCAGCTGGTCGAATTGAGTCAAAAGATATCGATTTGACCATTAAACTCGATAAAGCTTATAATGAATTAGATAATTATAAAAATCTTCCGCTTAAAAGAGCTAAAGATGGATCAATAATTACACTATCCGATGTTTCAAGAATTGAACTAGGTGCAGAATCCACAAGAACTTTATTTAAAGGTAACGGAAAGCAAGTTGTAGGAATAGGAATATATCAACAATCGGATGCAAATACTATAGCTGTAGCTAATGGTATCAAAAAAAAAATACAAGAATTAAAACCTAGCTTGCCACCAGGAACTACTTTGGAAGTGTCATTTGATAGAAGTAATTATATTAAGTCAGCTATCAAAGAAGTTTATAAAACTCTGATCATAGCACTAATTCTGGTTACCATTATTATTTATTTATTTTTAGGAAATATTAGAGCTTTAATTGTTCCTTTAATAGCTTTGCCCGTTTCATTAATTTCAACTTTTTTATCAATTTATATTTTTGATTTTTCAATAAATCTTTTTACCTTGATGGCTCTAGTTCTCGCTATTGGGATTGTAGTCGATGATGCAATCGTTATGCTTGAAAACATAGTTAGGAGAATAGAATTAGGAGATACACCATTAGTTGCAGCATACAAAGGTGCAAAACAAGTATCTTTTGCAATTATAGCTACGACTGTTGTTTTGGTAGCCGTATTTGTTCCTTTAATTTTTATAAAAGGAATTACAGGGGTACTTTTTACACAAACAGCGATCACACTTGCGTCAGCTGTTATTATTTCTAGTTTTGTTGCGCTATCATTAAGTCCAATGTTAGCCAGTAAATTTTTACAAAAAAATATGCAAAAATCTAAAATAGTTTCAAAATTCGAAAAATTTTTAAAAGATCTTACTTACCTTTATAAAGTCTCATTATTAAATTGGATTAAGAAAAGAAAAACAATAACAATTTTTTTGTTGGGAACACTTGCTCTTACAGTATTCTTTTTTAATTTTGCTAAAAAAGAATTAATTGCACCAGAAGATAGGGGTGCCTTTTTTGTAATTGTAAAAGCTCCGCAAGGATCTGGTTTTAATTTTACTAAAGATCGAGCAGAGGAAATAGAAGAATTATTACTTCCGAATGTAGGTAATGGTGAATATAGAAAATTAATTATGCGTGTACCTGGTTTTGGAAAATCTGCTAAACAAGTAAACAGTGGTTTTATAATTGTTCTTTTGGAACCTTGGGCTAAAAGAGATCGTCATGGAGTTGAGATAATGAGGGAGTCTTTTGGAAAAATTTCAAGAGTTCCAGGCGTGTTGGCTTTCCCAATTATGCCTCAAGGAATAAGAACTGGAGGAATAGAAAGCCCAGTTCAATTTGTTGTTTTAGGTAATACATATGGACAATTGATTGAGTGGAAGGAGATAATTAAAAAAGAAGCGAGAAAAAATCCTGGACTTACTTCTATTCAAGATGATTTTGATCTAAATAAACCTCAATTAAATGTAAAAATAGACCAAAAAAAAGCAGCAGATCTTGGAGTCTCAACAGAAGATATAGGTAAAACTATTGAGACAATTTTTGGATCAAAAAAAGTTACAAATTTTACCAGAGATGGAAAAGAATATTCTATAATTTTGCAAGGCGACATCAAAGATAGGCAGGAGCCAGACAGTATAAGCAAAGTTTTTGTAAGATCTAAAAATAATGGAAAACTTGTGTCAGTTTCAAACTTAGTCACTTATGATGAAGAAGGGCAATCTCCTTTTTTAGCAAGATACAATAGACAAAAAGCAGTCACAATCTCAGCAAGGCTTGTTGGGGACTATTCGCTAGACGAGGCCCTTAAGTTTTTAGTAGGTGTTGTAGAACAAAATACACCTCAAGCAAAAATTGCTTATAAAGGTGAGAGTGAAGAATATAAAAAAACAAACACTGAACTTTATTTAATATTTGCTTTGGCATTAATTACGGCATACCTGGCCATGAGTGCTCAGTTTGAAAGCTGGAGGCATCCACTAACAATTATGTTAACAGTTCCTATGGCTATTCTTGGAGGTTTAATCGGTCTTTTAGTGGTTGGTTCATCTTTAAATGTTTATAGTCAAATTGCACTAATCATTTTAATTGGTTTATCTGCAAAAAATGGAATACTGATTGTAGAATTTGCTAACCAGCTTAGAAAAGAAGGAAAAAATTTAGAGGTAGCAGTTTTTGAAGCAGCAGCGATTAGATTAAGACCTATTCTTATGACAAGCATTTCAACAATTATTGGAGTTTTGCCACTTATTCTTGGTTCAGGACCAGGCGCAGCAAGTCGTTTGACTGTTGGTATAACAATTTTTAGTGGAATGTTATTCTCAACTTTTTTTACCCTTTATGTAATTCCTACTGTTTACACAATTGTTGGGAGAGGAACTAAGAGGATTGATGCTGTTGAAATTGAATTAAAGAAACAACTTAAAAAATAATATATTTATTTTTATCTAGATTTTTTTTACAAAGCGTTAATTGCTTTCTATATTTTCTTGCCATATCCTTAACTGACTTAGCGTATATAATAGCCTTTTTGTCTTTTGAATAATTTTTATAATCTCCCCAACCTTTGTAATAAGCTAAATATTGTCGATAAGGATCTTTTTTTGAAATTTTTAATATTTCGTTAGTTTTATGTATGTACCATCCTATAAAATCAACCGAGTCTTTAAATCTTGCTCTTGTAGCAAGTGGATTATTTGTCTCTCTTTTATATTGTTCCCAGGTACCCTTTACAGCTTGAGAATATCCAAACGAGGATGAAGGTCTTTTAAATGGTATTATTTTAAATAATTTAGTTCTTGGTGGTTTTGCAAGCCAATTAAAGTCACTTTCTTTTTTAACAAAAGCTAGTTGTAAATGGATTGGTGCTCCCCATTTTTCATAGGAAGCCTTGGAATGTTTATACCACAAATATCTCTCTTCAAAGATAGCACAACTATTTTGTGTGTTTTTTGGAATTGACGAACAAGCGCCTAAAATAAAAAGTGTTAGAATTAATGTTTTTTTTTTAAAATGAATCACTTAATAGTTTATACTAGAAATTAATTTAGCTTTCTCCATTTTTCTGGATTCACAAACTTTCCTTGCCATAATCCTAATTTGTTTTCTTTAGCATAATCTTCATCTAGTACATATTTTTTTGAGTATCTTCTATATGCTATTGCGAAACCATTTCTGACCATCCACTGATTTAAATTTATTTTACCCCTAAAGCATGTGGCAATGTACCTTTTATATCTATCTTTATTTGCAAATATACATTTTATTTTTGATCCATTAATTTTGCTTATTAATTTTTCTTTTGAAACTTTCCCACAGTTATAATCTTTGTAAAATGTGAAACCAATTATAGAAGAAATTTTTAAGGACTCTTTTTTACATTGTTGTCTCATTTCTGGAGCATCTATACCTTCAAGTCTAAATTTAAAATCATTTATATGAACTGTATCTCCATCTATAATTTTTGGAACTCCAGATATTTCACCTGCTATAGTATTAGAAAAAAAAATTAAAAATAAAATTATAATACGTAAAGACATTTAGTTCTTAATTTTCTTAAAAAATTTTAACATAAGAAAAGCCAATAATACACCCAAGCTATTAGCATATAAGTCGTTAAGCTCAAATGCTCTATTAGGAATAAAATAATGTGATAATTCGAAAATTATTGAAGTCAAAAACAAAAAAGAAAAACTATTAATAAATTTTTTTTGATTACTTCGAAATATAAAACCTAAAATACTTAAATAGAAAAAGAATATTAAATGATTAATAGAAGTGCCTATTGGATTTGATATAAAATCAGGTTGTCTTCCTAAGTTACCATAAAGAATGTAGCCAAGTAGACTTCCTGGGAACAAATATAAAATTAGTAGAATTATTAATGAAAAATAGAATAGATATCTTATAATAGAGAAAGTATTATTTTTCATTTAGATTTTAGTATAGTACATAATACTTTAACTTATATGAGTAAACTTATCTTAACAAGACACGGTCAGAGCGTCTGGAATGCTGAAAATAAATTCACTGGTTGGGTAGATGTTGATCTGTCAGATAAGGGTAAGGAAGAAGCTAAAAAATCGGGAGAATTACTGAAGAAATTAAATATAAGAATAGATATCAGTTATACTTCTTATCTTAAGAGAGCTATTGAGACATTAACTATTATTTTAAAAATACTAAGTTCACCTATGAAGTTTAATACTGCTTGGGAGTTAAATGAGAGACATTATGGGTCTTTAACGGGATTAAACAAAGAGGAAACAAAAAAGAAAATTGGTGAAGATCAATTTAAAAAATACAGAAGATCTTGGGATATAGCGCCTCCTATCATGGCCAAAGATAGTAATTTCCTTGCTAACTTTAGTCCTCTAAACGATGGAATTCCAAGAGATAAAATTCCTTTAACGGAGTCTTTAAAGAATACATATGATAGAGTAGTTCCTTTCTTCGATGCTGAAATTAAAAAAAATTTGAAAAGCGAATGTAATATTTTGATTTCTGCCCATGGAAATTCATTGAGAGCTTTATGTAAATATTTATTTGAGATTTCAGATACAAAAATAAATGAACTTGAGATTCCTACAGGAAATCCAATGGTCATTGAATTTGATAACAAATTAAAAATTCAAAAATACTACTATCTAGATAAATCAAGAGCTAAAGATATAGTTTTTAATCAATAGTGCTTAAAGAGGAAATTTTTTCAAACATTTCCAGAGTGTTTAAGTGATAAAATTTTTGATTACTTTCTATTCCACTAAGGTTATTTTCACTAATCAATTTTGTCCATACATCATTCATAGAGAAAATATCTTTGTCAAAAAAGTCTAGGTGTCCACTCTTTATTATTTGAAGACCAGTATATATATATAAATTATTTTGATTTTTCGAAACTAAACTATTATTTAAATTAAAATCACCTTTAAAAGAATTATCTAAAGATAATTCTCTTTTAACCAACAATAAACATGGTTTTTTATTATTGAAATATTCCTTTTCCAAAGATTGAACTTCCTCATAATATTTATCACTCCATAGTGTGTCGGGATTAATTACAAAAAAAGGATTGTTTTTAAATTCTTTAGTTGCCTTTTTTACCCCGCCACCGGTATCTAGTAATAAATCCTTTTCACTTGATATCTTAATTTTAACATGTGATTTAAAATTCGAGACAAATTTTTCAATTTGGTGACCAAGGTGATGAATATTAACACTGATTTCTTCTACACCATGATTTGTTAAAAGATTAATTGCTCTTTCAAGAAGCGTGACACCGCCTATTTCTAGCAAAGGTTTTGGTATTTCATTAGTAAGAGGCTGCATTCTTTTTCCTAAGCCAGCAGCTAATATCATCCCGTGTTTAATTTTCATAAATTATTTATTTTTTTGAGTTTTTGAATATTTAAGTATTTTTTTAACATTAAATTGAAATCCTTAAAAACAGGATTTTTAAGACGCGTTTGAATCAAATTCCATGTATGAGGTAAATATTTAAGATAGTTAGATTTACCATCTCTTTTCAAAAGTCTCACGAATATACCTAAAATTTTTAAGTTTCTTTGAACAGATAATATCTCAAAGTCATTTTTAAGATTTCGATATTTCTCTTTTTTAAATTTTGACTTGATATAATAAAAATCAAATAATCGATTTTGCAAATTTATAGGTAGTTTTATTCTCACATCATCAATTAATGAAGCAACATCATATAATGGATTTCCAATTATCGCATCCTGGCTATCAATCAAACCAAATTTATTTTTATTTACCATTATATTTGATACATGGAAATCTCTATGTACAAAAACATTATTTTTAAAATAAAGTTTTTTGTATATTTTTGTTAGTTCTTTCTTAAGAATATTTTTAATTTTTTTAAGCTTTGAACTTTTAAAACAATACTTTAAATACCAATCAAAAAATAAATCAGATTCTTTGTGAAGGTTTTTAATAGAATAATTTTGAAAATTAACTTTAAATTTTCCTAAACGATAATTTCGATTCAGTTTTATATTTTGTAGTTTTATAATAATCTTAATTAGATTTTTATAATCATTAAATTTATTTTTCTTTTTAATTATTAAGCTATGAAAAGATTTTTCACCTAAATCGGTTATCTCCATAACATTATGCTTGTAATGGTTGGTGATTAATCGTGGTGCGTGAATTTTATATTTTGATAAAATATTATTAACTGCCATATAAGTAATTAAATTTTTAAATTTTTCTTTTTTAGCTCTTACTATAATTGACGTATTACTTCCTTTTTTTAATCTATAAAATTCTCTAAATGATGCATCTCCTGAAATTTTTTTAAGTTTATAATTCATTTAAAATTTTCCATTTTCCAGAGCCTTTGAATTTTACCTCTCTTTCATACTCATTTTTAACATAGTCTATGTATATTTCTAATTTATCCAATGATGGAATATTGATAAGTTGAGGCCATTCAATAATCTTAATAGTATCTTGCTTATCTGAAAAAATACCTAAATGTTTCAATTCTTTTTCGTCTCTTATTCTGTAAAGATCGTAATGCATAATTTTAAAATTCTTTAAATCATACTCATAAAGTAGGTTAAAAGTAGGGCTTAAAACTTCTGTTATCTCTTCTCTATTTTTTTCTTGTAAATAATTTATTAGATATCTTGTAAAAGTTGTTTTACCAACCCCGATTTCTCCTATTAAAAATATACAATCATTCTTAATTAGCTGGTCAGCCACTTTGCGTGATAATGAATTGAGTTGATCTAAAGATTTTACAATCATTAGCTACTGTTTAGTAGCGATAAGTATCTGGTTTAAAGGGTCCTGATGGTTTAACGCTTATATAATCTGCTTGTTCTTTAGACATTTTAGTTAATTTTGCCCCAACTTTCTCTAAATGTAACAAAGCAACTTTTTCATCTAAATGTTTTGGTAACACATAGACTTTATTTTCATATTTATCTGCATTATTCCAAAGCTCTATTTGTGCTATAACTTGATTCGTAAATGAAGCACTCATTACAAAACTAGGGTGTCCCGTTGCACATCCAAGATTTACTAGTCTTCCTTCTGCTAACAAAATAATTCTTTTTTTACTAGGCAGCTCAATTTCGTGAACTTGAGGTTTTATTTCATCCCACTTGTAGTTTCTTAAAGCTTCAACTTGAATTTCGTTATCAAAATGACCAATGTTACACAATATAGCTCGGTCTTTCATTTCTCTCATATGATCTGCAGTCACAATATCCTTATTTCCGGTTGCTGTTACCACTATATCTGCCTCTTTTATCGCTTCCTCCATTAAAACCACCTCATATCCTTCCATTGCAGCTTGTAAAGCGCATATCGGATCTGTTTCTGTTATTAAAACTCTTGCTCCTGCTTGACGTAGGGAGGCTGCGCTTCCTTTACCAACATCTCCGAAACCTGCAACTATTGCAACTTTGCCAGACATCATTACATCGGTAGCTCGTTTTATTCCATCCACTAAACTTTCTCTACATCCATACAAATTATCAAACTTGGACTTTGTTACTGAGTCATTTACGTTGAAAGCAGGTATAAGTAATTCTTTTTTTTCCTCCATCTTTTTAAGAGCTAAAACTCCCGTTGTAGTTTCTTCTGAAACTCCCTTTACATCTTTTAAAAGATCTTTGTATTCTTTATGCATTAAACCTGTTAAATCTCCACCGTCATCTAAAATCAAATTTGGTTTCCAATCTTTTTTTCCCTCAATAGTTTGTTTAACACACCACCAGTACTCCTTCTCGGTTTCGCCCTTCCATGCAAAAACTGGTATGCCAGCTTTTGCAATAGCTGCAGCTGCGTGATCTTGGGTTGAAAAAATATTACATGATGACCATCTGACCTCGGCACCTAATTCAACTAAAGTTTCTATCAGGACAGCAGTTTGAATTGTCATATGCAAGCAGCCTAAGATTTTGGCTCCTTTAAGGGGTTTTTTACCTTTATACTCTTTTCTCAGCGCCATTAGCCCTGGCATCTCAGTTTCAGCAAGCGAGATTTCTTTTCTTCCAAAATCAGATAACTTTATGTCTTTTACTTTATAATCTTGAGCCATTTTGGGAAGTTAATATCAACATAAGCTATCCATATCAAGAAACATTGCTAAGAAAATTTTGGCAACAATACCTCTACTTGGGCTCCTTTAGAATTTATTCGGTTTGAAGCTGCCACAGTGCCTTTATGTAATTCTACGATATTTTTAACGATATTTAAGCCTAAACCTGAATGTTTTCCAAAACTTTTTGGTCTATTACTATAAAATCGCTTAAATATTTTTTGCGGCGAGGTTTCTAAAAATCCTGGACCTTCATCTTTTATTGTCATAACAAGATTTTTAGTAGTTTCTTCCACTCCTATTTCTATTTTTTGATTATCTTTACTAAATGAAATAGAATTATCAAGTAAATTAGCAATAACTTGCTCAAGCCTATTCTCAATCCCTAAAATATATTTTCCATTTTTTGAATTGATCTTTTGAATAATTTTAATTTCAATCTTTTTATTTTGATTTTGAAGATCTTGTTTAAAATCTTCAACAACGTTACTAATTATTTCAATAAGATTAATCTTACTCATTTTTTCTCTAGATAACGATGCTTCGTCTTTTAACATCTGAGAGTAATCTGTTATTAGCCTCTCAATTCTCTCTACATCGTGATTAATTATTTTTAATAGTTTTTCACTCTCATTTTTTTGCGTAGTCTTATCAAGTAACTCGGATGCACTTTTTAATGAGGCTAAAGGGTTCCTAATTTCATGCGCTAAGTCATTAGAAAATGTTTCTGCTCTATTGGTTCTTTGTTGAAGCTCTTTAGTCATTTCGTCTATTGATTTTGTTAATTTTCCAATTTCATCATTTCTTATAAATACTTTTTTTATATCGATATTTTGATCGGATTTATTTTTTATCGAATCGCTAAAACTTACAAGAATACCTATCGGTTTAAGAATATATTTATTCAGGAACAATGAAAAAATTAAAATTACTAATGCTACAGCTATCATAGTTCTGATTATAAAAGCTTTTCTCTCTTTAACTGCTATTAAGATATCATTTGCTTGTTCGGATACTAAAATGAATCCTATTTCACTGTCTTGAACATTTATTTTGGAGAGTGTATTGACAAAAAAATTATTATTAATTGTATCTGACATTGTCATTATTTCGTTAGTATAACTGTTAATTATTATGTCTTTTATTGTATCTGGTTCAATAGATAAATTTTTTTTAGGTGTTTTGATGAAATTTTTTTCTCCACTCAAAGACTCTTGTATAATTATGTCTGAACGGGAGAATACTTCTGAGTCAAGATCTAAAATATTAGTATCTCCTACTAACTGTCCGGACAAATCATAAAACCTAACTCTATCTAAACTTTGAAATAAAAATCTTGTTGATAGTAAAAATGTTCTGATACCTTCATTTGTATATTCT
>CACOOK010000001.1 GCA_902628815.1 uncultured Pelagibacteraceae bacterium | reverse complement strand
TTCTTTTTGTCTTTTCTTAATTTTTCATTTATTGAATTCATATCAAGCAGGTCAATTACCTCGCCCGTTAGGAGTTCAGAGTCGCCAGGATCTTTAATCTCCACTCTTTTGAGCATTTGTCTTACTATTGTTTCTATGTGTTTATCGTTAATTACAACGCCTTGAAGTCTATAAACCTCCTGGACCTCTGTTACAAAGTACTCGGTTAACTTTTCTACACCTAAAATTCTTAAAATATCATGAGGAGCAGGACTTCCATCTAATAAGTATTCACCTTTTTTTATTTTTTCACCCTGATTGAAATTAACATGTTTACCTTTAGGAATTAAGTAATTAGAAGTTTCTCCACTAGACGAGACAATTGAAATTTTTTGTTTACCCCTCACCTCTTTACCAAATTCTATTACACCATCATTTTCAGCTATAATCGCACTATCTTTTGGTCTTCTTGCTTCAAATAATTCGGCAACACGAGGCAATCCTCCAGTGATATCTTTTGTTTTAGAAGTTTCTTTTGGTAATCTAGCAAGAACATCACCCGCAGAAATTTTCTGTCCATCTTTTACGGATAAAATTGTGTCCGGCACAAGATAATACCTCGCCTCATTGCCATCAGCTTTTTTAATAATCTCACCTTTTTCATTTCTTAAAGTAATTCGTGGTTTGAGCTCAGAATTTTTTAACGAAGATTTCCAATCAGTAACTGATTTAGAAGACAAACCCGTAGCGTCGTCTAAGGTTTCTGTTAATGAAGTTCCTTCCATTAAGTCCATATAATTTGCTATACCGCTAGTTTCGGCAATCACTGGAAGAGTATATGGATCCCATTCAGCTATTTTTTTTCCAACATTTACAAGATCTCCGTCTTTAAAAAATAATTTAGAACCATAGTTGACTTTATAAATTGCTAATTGTCTACCGTTTTCATCTTCTATACTTAGTTGTGTATTTCGTCCCATCACAATAATATTTTTTTTGGAGTCCTCTATCAGGTTTTTATTTATAATTTTCAATTTTCCTTTTGTTTGTGAAATAATTTGTGACTCCTCTTTAATTTGAGCAGTACCTCCAACGTGAAATGTACGCATAGTTAATTGTGTCCCAGGCTCACCTATTGATTGAGCTGCAATCATTCCAACTGCTTCGCCAACATTTACTAATTTTCCTCTCGCTAAATCTCTACCATAACAAATTTGACAAACACCTTTAGTTGAAGCGCAAGTAATTACTGAGTAAACATTTACAGATTTAACTCCTGCTGCATCAATTTTTTCACAGTCAAATTCATCAATCAACTTATTTTTTTTTATAATAATTTCTCCTGTAACTGGATTTTTTATATCTTCAGCTATAACTCTTCCTAGAACTCTTTCAGATAAACTTACTAGAATATTTCCGCCCTCTATTATTTCAGAAATATTTACAGAGGATCTTTTCTTTGGATCGCACTCAGATTTTGTAATTTGCACATCTTGAGCAACGTCGCATAATCTTCTGGTTAAGTAACCTGAGTTAGCAGTTTTAAGTGCAGTATCAGCTAGTCCTTTTCTTGCTCCGTGAGTAGAGTTAAAGTACTCGAGTACCGATAGCCCTTCTTTAAAATTTGATATTATTGGTGTTTCTATTATTTCTCCAGAGGGTTTAGCTATTAATCCCCTCATACCTGCTAATTGTTTCATTTGTGCTTGAGAACCTCTGGCTCCAGAATCAGCCATCATATAGACGGAGTTAGTCTCTATTCTATCATTATCGTAGACCTTTTCAGCGGATGAAATTTCTTTCATCATTTCATTAGCCACTGTATCAGTGCATTTAGACCAAACATCCACGACTTTGTTATATTTTTCTCCTCTAGTAATTAAACCATCAGAATATTGTTTTTCATATTCCTCGATTTGTTTTTTTGTGCTGTTAATCAAATTTTCTTTTGTTTTGGGTATTAGTAAATCATCTTTACCGAAAGAAATTCCAGCTTTGAATGCATGTTTAAAACCTAAAGATTTAATCCTATCACAAAATATAACTGTTTCTTTTTGACCGCAATATCTGAAAATTGTGTCTATAACTTCAGAAACATTTTTTTTTGTCAATAATTTATTAACAAGACTAAAATCAATATTTTTATTTAGAGGTAAAAGGTTAGCAAGCAGAAATCTTCCAGCGGTGCTTGTATGTTTTTCATAATTAATATCACCCTTAGCATCTAATGTTTTAAATGTAGAAATAATTTTTGAATGTAAACTGATTGATTTGTTTTCCAATGCATGTTCAATTTCTTCTACTGTAGAAAATATTCCTTTAGGTTTTTTATCACTATCTTCTGTAGCTTGTGATAAGTAATAAATACCTAAAACAATATCCTGACTAGGAACAATAATAGGTTTCCCGTTTGATGGACTTAATATATTATTTGTGGACATCATTAAAACTCTTGCTTCTAGTTGAGCTTCTAAACTTAGAGGAATATGTACTGCCATTTGGTCTCCATCGAAATCCGCGTTAAAAGCTGCACATACTAAAGGATGAAGTTCAATAGCGTTTCCCTCAATTAATTTTGCCTCAAAAGCTTGGACGCCCAATCTATGTAAAGTAGGAGCACGGTTTAGTAGAATTGGATGTTCTCTAATAATATGCTCTAAAGAGTCCCAAACCTCACTTTTTTCTTTTTCGACTAATCTCTTGGCTTGTTTTATAGTTGTGGCTAAACCAAGCTTATCTAATCTTGCATATAAAAAAGGCTTGAATAATTCTAAAGCCATTTTTTTTGGTAATCCGCATTGATGTAATTTTAATTCCGGGCCGACAACAATTACTGATCTTCCAGAGTAATCTACTCTTTTACCAAGTAAATTTTGTCTGAACCTACCCTGTTTTCCTTTAAGCATCTCTGCCAATGATTTAAGGGGTCTTTTGCCAGTACCAGTAATCACCCTTCCTCGTCTACCATTATCGAACAAAGCGTCTACAGACTCTTGCAACATACGTTTCTCATTTCTTACAATTATGTCAGGTGCTTTTAAATCCAAAAGTCTTTTTAATCGGTTATTTCTATTTATAACTCTTCTATACAAATCATTTAAATCTGATGTAGCAAATCTTCCGCCATCTAACGGAACTAATGGTCTTAATTCTGGCGGTATAACTGGTACAGAAGTCAATATCATCCACTCAGGTTTGTTTCCTGATGCTATAAATGATTCTATAAGTTTTAACCTTTTAATAGTTCTTTCTTCAGTAACTTTTGATTTAATTTCTTTAAGTGCTTCTCTTAATTTTTTCTGTTCTTTTTTAAGATCTAGACTTAAAAGAATTTCTCTCACAGCTTCGGCACCTATACCTGCTGTAAAAGCGTCTTCTCCAAATTCCTCCTGTGCTTTTAATAATGCCTCTTCAGATATTAATTGACCTTTTTTTAGTGTAGTTAATCCTGGCTCAATAATGATAAAACTTTCAAAATATAAAACTTTTTCTACCTCTTTTAACTTCATGTCAATTGACAAGGCAATTCTACTTGGTAAAGATTTTAAAAACCAAATGTGAGCGACAGGACAAGCTAGATCGATATGACCCATTCTTTCTCTCCTTACATTTGATTTGGTCACCTCAACACCACATTTCTCACATATAATTCCTCTAAATTTCATTCTCTTATATTTACCGCATAAACATTCATAATCCTTAACTGGCCCAAATATTCTTGAACAGAATAAACCATCTTTTTCTGGTCTAAACGTTCTATAATTTATTGTTTCCGGTTTCTTAATTTCACCATAAGACCAAGATTTGATTTTTTCAGGACTAGCAAGTGTAATTTTTATACTATCAAAGTTAGTTTCTTGAATAACACTCTGATTTTCAAAATTTTTGGATAAGTTCTTTTCCATAATTAGTTTAATTCGATATTTAATCCTAGAGCTCTTATTTCTTTTACTAAAACGTTAAAAGATTCTGGAACCCCTGACTCAAAATTATTATTACCTTTAACTATAGTCTCGTAGACTTTTGTTCTACCTGCAACATCATCAGATTTTACTGTTAATATTTCTTGTAAGGTATAAGAAGCCCCATATGCCTCTAAAGCCCAGACTTCCATTTCTCCAAATCTTTGCCCACCAAGCTGCGCTTTACCTCCTAAAGGTTGTTGTGTCACTAAACTATAAGGTCCGGTAGATCTTGCATGAATTTTATCTTCTACAAGATGGTTCAGCTTTAACATATATATTATGCCAACTGTAACTGGCCTGTCAAACCGCTCCCCGGTTTGACCGTTCCAAAGATTTGTTTGACCTGAATTAGGTAGTTCGGCTAAATTTAACATTTCGGTAATATCTTTAGTGCTAGCTCCATCAAATACAGGTGTTGCGATTGGAACACCATTTGAAATGTTTTCTACTAACTCAATAATTTCTTTATTAGATAGTTTGCTAACAACATTATCATAGACATTATCACCATATATTTCTCTGAGTTTCTTTTTAATTTTTTCTATATTTTGTTCAAAACTTTTTTGATATTGTTTAATTTGATCACCTAATTCTGAACAAGACCACCCAAGATGTGTCTCCAAGATTTGACCAACATTCATTCGACTTGGAACTCCCAAAGGATTTAAAACTATATCAACGGGCTTTCCATTCTCCATATAAGGCATATCCTCCACAGGAACGATTTTGCTTACTACGCCTTTATTGCCATGTCTTCCTGCCATTTTATCGCCTGGCATTAATCTTCTTTTTACAGCTACAAAAACTTTTACAACTTTCATTACAGTTGGTAGTAGGTCGTCACCTTGTTGTATTTTAGATACTTTATCATCAAATCTAGCTTTAATATCCTCTGCAGCGTTATCAAATTGATTTTTTAATTTTTCCAAGTTGTTATTTATTTCCTCTTTTTGCAATTGAAATTTCCAAAAATCTTTTAAAGCTAAGTTTTCAAAATCATTTTTATTTAATGTTGTTCCGGGCTTAAGATTTTTAAATTGTTTAGATATACTTTGACCGTTCAATAAATCTATAGCTCTAAGCTTAATGTTTCTATTTAGAATTTCCTCTTCAACTTTTTTGTCTTCTTGTACCGACTCTATCTCTGCTCTTTCAATGGCTATAGATCTTTCGTCTTTCTCAATACCGTGCCTGTTAAAAACTCTAACGTCGATGACTACTCCAGTACTACCTGATGGTAATTTTAAAGAAGAGTCCCTGACGTCTGTGGCTTTTTCTCCAAATATAGATCTTAGTAACTTTTCTTCAGGGCTAGAAGATGTTTCGCTTTTTGGAGTAACTTTACCAACTAAAATATCTCCAGGTTTAACTTCGGCTCCAACATAAACTATACCCGACTCGTCTAAATTTCTAAGGCTTTCCTCGCTTACATTTGGGATGTCTCTTGTAATTTCTTCAGCGCCTAATTTTGTGTCTCTAGCCATTGACTCGTACTCTTCAATATGAACAGACGTAAAAACATCATCAGTTACACATCTTTCAGATATTAAAATTGAGTCCTCGAAGTTATAGCCCTGCCACGGCATAAAAGCTACCGTAACATTTTTACCGAGCGCTAGCTCTCCTAATTTTGTTGCTGGTCCATCCGCAATTATATCGCCCTTTTTGATTTTATCGCCAACTTTAACTAATGGTTTTTGATTTATACACGTGTTCTGATTTGACCTTTGAAATTTAGATAAATTATAAATATCTACAGCTGATTGAGATAAATCAGTAACATCCGTTACTTTTACAACGATACGTTTACCATCAATCTTGTCTACAACGCCATTTCTTTTTGCCACGATTGTTACTCCTGAATCCAAAGCTACGTCAGACTCTATACCAGTTCCAACCAATGGAGACTCCGGCTTCAATAAAGGCACTGCTTGTCTCATCATATTAGAGCCCATTAAAGCACGGTTAGCGTCATCATTTTCTAAAAAAGGTATTAAAGCAGCTGCAACAGATACTAATTGTTTAGGAGAAACATCAACATAGTCTATATTTTCTTTGTTAGATAATTCAAAGTTAAGATTTTTTCTGCAAGGAATTAATTCTTCTACGAAGTATCCATCTTTATTAATTTTGGAATTTGCTTGAGCAATTGTAAATTTTTCTTCTTCAATGGCAGATAAATATTTTATTTCTGAGGTAACTTTGCCATTTAAAACTTTTTTATAAGGGCTTTCAATATAACCAAATTTGTTTACCCTACAGTATGTTGCTAAACTATTAATTAAACCAATATTTGGACCTTCAGGTGTTTCTATTGGACAAATTCTACCATAATGAGTGGGATGAACATCTCTCACTTCAAATCCGGCTCTTTCTCTTGTTAATCCACCAGGACCTAAAGCAGATATTCGTCTTTTATGAGTAATTTCTGATAGAGGATTTGTTTGATCCATGAATTGAGAAAGTTGAGATGTAGCAAAAAAATCTTTAAGTGAAGTTGTTATTGGTTTAGCATTAATTAAATCTTGTGGCATTGCAGACTCTATTTCTAAAAAAGTTGACATTTTTTCTTTGACCGTTCTTTCCATACGTAATAGACCTATTCTAAATTGATTTTCAACTAATTCGCCTACAGATCTTACTCTTCTGTTCCCGAGATGATCGATATCATCAACATCTCCTTTTCCGTCTCTTAGATCTAACATAAATTTTATAATTGAAGTTATATCATTGGTCTCTAATACAGTTTTTTTTGAGTTTGTATTTAAGTTTAGTTTTGAATTTAGTTTTACTCTTCCAACTTCTGATAGGTCATATCTTTCTTTTTTAAAGTAAAGATTATTAAAAATTTCATCTGCTATTTCAACTGAAGGTGCTTCTCCTGGTCTTAAAACTTTATAAATATCACTTAAAGCATCAGCTTTAGATGAATTTTTATCGATTTTTAATGTTTCTAAAATATAAGGTCCTTTATTAATTGGATCAATATTAACTATTTGTAAATCTTTTACATTTTGATTAATAACTTTTTCAAGTTGCTCCTCTGTAATATCATATCCAGAACCTACAATTATGTCTCCATCTTTGCCTTTTATATCTTTTGATAAATAGTTTCCTACTAATTGATCGTTTGAAATAGATAATGAGACTAAACCTTTTTCTTGAAGTTTTTTAGCTATTATTAAATTTAGTCGTTCACCTTTCGATAAGACTTTTTTATTATTTTTTGCATCAATTAAATCATAGGATAGTTTTATGGGTCTTTTGTAATTTTCAGGATTAAAACTTGTTGTCCATGTCTTACTTTCCACATTATAAACATATTTGCTAGTGCTATAAAAAGTTTCTATTATTTTTGTTTTATTAAAACCTAGCGCTAATAAAATCGTAGTAATCGGTAATTTCTTTTTTCTGTCAATTCTAAAATATAAAATATCTTTTGGATCAAATTCAAAATCTAACCAAGATCCTCGACTTGGAATTATCCTGCAGTTAAAAAGTAATTTACCACTCGCATGAGTTTTTCCTTTATCATGATCAAAAAAGACGCCTGGGCTTCGGTGCATTTGATTTACTACTACTCTCTCTACACCGTTAGTTATGAAAGTCGCGCTCGGTGTCATCAAAGGCAGGTCTCCAATAAATACCTCCTGCTCTTTTGCTGATAGAATTTGCTTCGTATTATTTTCTGCATCAATATCGTAAACTACAAGCCTGAGAATAGCTTTTAAAGCAGCCGAATAAGATAAACTTCTTTGTTTACATTCAATTACATCGAATTTTGGTTTTTCTAATTTATATGAAACATATTCTAAAGTTGCTTTGTCATTGCCATCATCTATGGGAAATATACTCTTAAATACTTTGTCAATTCCTTTGGAAAGTTCATTCAACTGATCCGTTAACGATTTTGATTTTAAAAACTCATTATAAGAATTTTTTTGTACTTCTATAAGATTAGGAATAGATAGACCTTCAGCTAATTTACCAAAATTTTTTCTAATATTTTTCTTTTGAGTAAAAGATAATTGCATTAAATATATATTAATCCATTGCAGGTATTACCCAGCAACAAATTGTGGTCTCTAATTTTGTTTACTTTAATTCTACTTTAGCCCCAGCTGCCTCAAGTTTTTTCTTAAATTCATCAGCATCTTTTTTAGCGACACCACCTTTAATTTCTTTAGGTGCTCCCTCAACTAAATCTTTTGCTTCTTTTAAACCTAAACCAGTTATAGCTCTAACTTCTTTAATCACGTTAATTTTTTTATCTCCTGCTGATGCCAAGAAAAGCGAAAACTCAGATTTTTCCTCTCCGGCTGGAGCTGCTGCCCCTCCTGCTGGTGCAGCTGCTACTGGAGCTGCTGCGGTGACTCCCCATTTTTCCTCAAGTTGTTTAGAAAGCTCTGCTGCTTCGACAACTGTTAAAGTAGAAAGTTCATCTATTATCTTATTTAAATCTGCCATTGTTAGTCCTATGAATTATTTTTTTAAACTCTTTGCGCGCGCTAAATTAGCAATTTTTGAGCCAGGTGCAAGTAAAATACTTACTAATTTTTGAGCTGGTGAGGCCAAAATACCCACAATTTTGGCTCTTGCCTCCTCTAATGAAGGTAGTGTGGCTATAATGGACACCTCTTTTTCATCCAAAACTTTTCCATCCATAAAACCGGCAATAATTTTAAGTTTTTTATTAATTTTAGAAAATTTTGTCAAAATTTTTGCTGAAGATATAGGATCTGATGATATCGCAGCCGCCGTTGGTCCTGTAAAATATTTCTCCAAATCCTTTTTTTGTGTTTCCTTTAAGGCTATTTTTGTAATTCTATTTTTAGTAATTTTGAAAATAATACCTTTTTCTCTTAATTCCTTTCTGAGTGAGTCTAGTTCATTAACGTTTAATCCTTGATACTGAGCAATCATAACAGACTCATTGTCAGAGAAATTTTTCTTCATTTCCTCTACGTAATTTTTTTTTGCTTCCTTGCTCATCATAATATTATTTAGCTCCTATTTTATATGAGATACCCATGGTGGAAGTAATGAAAATATTTTTTATTAGTTCACCTTTCATGGCGTCAGGTTTTTCTTTTTTTACACTTTCAATAAAATAATTAAAATTTTCTTTTAGTTTATCGGCAGAAAAACTTTTTCTTCCTATCGAGGATGCTAGATTACCATCTTTATCATTTCTTATTTCGACTAAACCATTTTTCATATCATTTACAGCCTTAGAAACCTCATTAGAAACCGTTCCAAGTTTTGGGTTAGGCATTAATCCTTTTGGACCTAAAACTTTTCCATACTTACCAACTTTACCCATCATTGACGGTGTGCAAATTAATTTTGTAAAGTTGATTTTTCCAGACGCTATACTTTCTAATAAGTCCTCTGAGCCGACAATTTCAGCTCCACTTTTCTTCGCTTCACTAATTTTATCCGCATCGCAAAGAACCGCAATCTTCTCTTTTTTACCTGATCCATTTGGTAATTTAACTACTGTTCTTAGACTAAAGTCACCACCTTTAGTTTGTTTAAGATTAATTCTCAGACATACATCAACAGACTCGTCAAATTTTGCATTAGAGTTTTTTTTAATTAGTTCTAAAATCTCATCTATCTTGAGCTTTCTGTCTTTAACTTTACTACTAATAATTGAAGTGTATCTTTTAGATCTTTTTTTCATTTTACTCTTTAACCTCAATTCCCATAGATCTCGCTGATCCACATATTATTTTAGTAGCTTCTTTTAAATCAAATGCATTTAAATCTTTCATTTTTTCTTTTGCTATTGCCTCAGCTTGTTTCATTGTGATAGAACCAGCAACAACTCTGCCAGGCTCACTCGAACCGCTTTTTAACTTAGCTGCCTCACGAATAAAATGTGAGGCTGGAGGAGATTTTATAATGAAATCAAATTTTTTATCTTTATAGACCGTTATTACTACTGGAACTGGTTTTCCCATAAAAGCTTTTGTTCTTTCATTAAAAGCTTTACAAAACTCCATAATATTAATTCCCCTTTGTCCAAGAGCTGGTCCAACTGGAGGTGCTGGATTAGCTTGACCACCTTTTATTTGTAATTTCACGTAACCTGTTATTTCTTTCGCCATTTAATTTTTTTCCACCTGGTTAAATTCTAAATCTACTGGTGTAGCCCTACCAAATATAGAAACTGAGACTTTAAGTCTAGATTTTTCTTCGTCAATTTCCTCAATTAAACCATTAAAAGATGCAAAAGGACCGTCACATACCTTGACTTTTTCACCAATTTCAAAACTTTGGCCAGTTTTTTGATTTACCGCACTTTCAGAGACTTGGCCAAGTATTCTTTTAATTTCATTATCAGAAATAGGAGTTGGTTTATCTGAAGATCCCAAAAAACCGCTTACTTTTTGTAAATTTTTAATTAAATGATAAATTTGCTTTGTTAGTTCTATTTTTATTAAAACATAGCCAGGAAAAAATTTTTTTTCTTTTTTTGTTCTCTTTCCCTTTTTAACCTCTGTAACTTGATGAGTAGGAACTAAAATTTCTTCTAAATTATCAGTAAGTTTGTATTTTTTTAATTCCTCTTTTATAGCTTCAACTACTTTCTTTTCAAAACCCGAATATGCTTGTACGATGTACCAATTCATTTAAAAACTAATTGTTAATAAAATATTTAATAAAAATCTTAAAATTTGGTCAATAATTAAGAAGAAAATTGCTGCTATACTAGCAAGAGCGAACACCATCACTGCGCCCATCATAGTTTCTTTTTTTGTTGGCCAGGTTATTCGAAAAGTTTCTTGCTTAACTTCTTGGATAAATTTTAATGGGTTTTTCATAATATAATTTTTTTGGCAGGAGCGGAGGGACTCGAACCCACAACCTCCGGTTTTGGAGACCGGCGCTCTACCAATTGAACTACGCTCCTAAGCGTTTATTTAATAATTTTAGTAACTACTCCAGCTCCAACTGTTTTTCCACCCTCTCTAATTGCGAAATTTAAATTTTCACTCATTGCAATTGGAGTAATTAGTTTGACAGAAAACTTACCATCATCGCCCGGCATCACCATTTCAGTTCCGGATGGCAAAGTTACTTCTCCTGTCACGTCTGTAGTTCTAAAATAAAATTGGGGTCTATATTTAGTAAAAAAAGGTGTATGTCTTCCACCTTCCTCTTTTTTCAAAATATAAGCCTGGCACTCAAACTCTGTGTGAGGAGTGATGGAACCTGGTTTACAAAGCACTTGACCTCTTTCAACGTCATCTCTCTCTACTCCTCTAAGAAGAGCACCAATATTATCTCCAGCCTCACCGCTATCCAAGAGTTTTCTAAACATTTCTACTCCTGTACAAACTGACTTTTTTGTATCTCTAATTCCAACAATCTCAATTTCTTCTCCAACTTTAATAACCCCGGACTCTACTCTTCCTGTCACGACTGTACCTCTACCAGAAATTGAGAAAACATCTTCAACTGGCATTAAGAAAGGTTTATCCTTAGGTCTGTCTGGTTGCGGAATAGTTTCATCTACCGCTTTCATTAATTCCATTATTGCATTTTTTCCAGTGGCTTCATCTTTTCCCTCTACTGCATTCAAAGCAGATCCTTTAATTATCGGGATTTTATCTCCTGGAAATTTATAAGAAGTTAACAATTCTCGAATTTCCTCTTCAACTAAATCAACAAGTTCTTTATCTTTAACTGTATCAATTTTATTTAAGAATACTACAATCGCTGGAACACCTACTTGTCTGGCTAAAAGAATATGTTCTCTAGTTTGCGGCATTGGACCGTCTGCAGCGTTTACAACTAAAATAGCTCCATCCATTTGCGCTGCGCCAGTGATCATATTTTTTACATAGTCGGCGTGACCTGGGCAATCTACGTGAGCATAGTGTCTTTTTTCTGTTTCATATTCAACGTGAGCGGTTGAAATAGTAATTCCTCTCTCTTTTTCCTCTGGAGCTTTATCAATCTGATCATATGCTACAAAGTTTGCGCTGCTAGAGCCGCCTGCTTCAGATAAAACTTTCGTTATCGCGGCTGTTAAAGTTGTTTTTCCGTGGTCTACATGACCTATTGTACCAATATTACAATGTGGTTTGTTTCGATTAAACTTTTCTTTAGACATCTATTTTTTCCTCACTTTTTTAATTTTTATTTTGGAGCGGGTAAAGGGAATCGAACCCTTACATCCAGCTTGGAAGGCTAGCGTTCTACCATTGAACTACACCCGCAATATCCAAACTTATCGCGCTCTTAATTATTAAAGTTTTTTAAGTTTGGTGGAGGGGGAAAGATTCGAACTTTCGAAGACCGAAGTCAACGGGTTTACAGCCCGCCCCATTTGACCGCTTTGGTACCCCTCCTAATTTTGTTTGTTGGGATACCCACTAACTTAAAAAGCATTTAACAACAAGGGTTTTATAAGCATTTATCAAATAATTGCAATAAATCATTTTGCCTTAAAATATGCTAGTAATTTAGAAATTTTGCGAGAAAATCATGAAAAAAACCACTTTTTTAATTGTTGGCAAACATGCTGTTCTAGAAGCTCTTAAAAACCCATCCAGAAAGATAGAAAGAGTCTTTTTAACGGAAGATGCTAAGAAAAATCTTAATAAAGAAAATCAGCATCTAAACCTATTTAAATCTTTAAATGTTTTTTACAAATCAAAAAAAGAGCTGGATAACTTATGTGGTAGAGATGAAACTGCGCATCAAGGTCTAGTTGCTGAAATTGAGCAACTAGAAAATTTATCTCTTAAAGAATTTGTTTTTGAAAACAAAAAACAAAATATAAATTTTATTGCATTAGAGGACGTAACAGATCCAAGAAATATAGGGTCAATAATAAGAACTGCAGTAGCATTTAATATCGATGGTTTATTAGTTAAAGAAAGATCATATCCTTCGAAGAGCAAGTTGCTTTACAAAAGCGCGAGCGGCGGAGTTGAGTATTTAAACATATTTAAAGTTTCTAATCTAAATACTGCTTTAAGGTATTTAAAAACAAAAGAATTTTGGATTAGCGCTTTCGATGCTTCCTCTGAAAAAGATTTTACAAAAAATAATTGGAAAGGAAAAAATGTATTATTATTTGGATCCGAAGGATACGGAATAAAAGAAAAAACATTAGAAAATTCTGATTTTAAATTTAAGGTTAATATAAATAATAGGATAGATAGTTTAAATATTGCAAATACAGTCTCGGTAGTTTGCCACCATATTTTTCAATCTAATAAAAAATAAGAGTTTATTTCTATTGTTTTTTTTGTAAAATTATTTTAAAGAGATTTGCAAGCCCTCATAGCTCAATTGGTAGAGCAATTGATTTGTAATCAATAGGTTCGCGGTTCGAGTCCGTGTGAGGGCACCAAAAAGTAAAGCGAAATAAAATTATTCCTTTATCTTTCTTAGAATTAATTCAATATCTTTGATAGAACAATTTAATAAGCCTTGTTGAGTATAAATACCAGGATCAATAATTGGTTTTATATTTATTTGATGGTGTTTTAATTTACAAAAATTTGAGATTCTTTTAAATTCATTAGAAGCTTTTTTTGGTCTCACCTCAATTATATTAGTATTTTTTTTACAAAGAGCAATTAAATACATAGCAGCACCAAATAAACCAAATATTATTTTTGCATTATTATAAATTGAGATTTGATCTCTAAAATTATATTTTTCTGGTTTTATTACTTCAAATCCTTTTGAAATTAAAAACTCCTTTACTTCACCTCCATTTACTATCGCTCTATGCTTTTTAAATTTTTCTAAGTTTTCATTATTTGAAAGATCTAAATTATCTCTTTCAATATAAATTTTCCTAAAATTTGGCCCTGATTTTTTTTTTAATCTAATATATGAATTTCTTATAAAATTAATGTTCCAAGCGGGTACTGACATTGGTCGAAAATTGCTAGGGTGTGAAGTAGCAAATATTTTATTAGCTTTTAAATGTTTTATTTTTTCTGCAGAAATAATATCTTTAAGATTGAACCCTAACAACTCTAGACTTTCTAATTGATATTTATATTTTATTGATGGTACAAATATTTTATCTATTTTTTCTTTTTTAAAAATCTTTTTAAATAAAAAAATTCTAGGTAATACATCTAAAAACCAATGAGAAAAATTAACTCTTGATGCTCCTCCAGATAATAAACTAAGAATATTAATAGATTTTTTTTTTAAAATTCTTGGAGTTCCCTCTGTTAAAGTCAAATTATCTTTTATATTTCCATTATAACTTGATAAAGAATTTTTAAATGGCTTAAATTGATAAGAGCATTTAAGAAGTTTATTATCTTTAGTTATATAAGCAGTATTTTTGTCATTATCGGTGTATATTCTTCCCCCAATGATTTTGTATGAATAATAATCGATATTGTTTAATCTAATTTTTTTTACTGAGTAATTATTATTTTTTTTTTTTGTAAAAATTGGTTTTTTATAAATAAATGAAAATATAAATACTAAAATTTTTCTATAAAAGATTTTTAATAATTTTTTTATAAAATTTAATTTGTTCAATTTGTGTCTTTTCTAATCTGCTCAAGCTTAATCTTTTTTTGAAGGCTTCTATTTTTATCATATAACAAGTTGAACTTTATTTTTTTATTAACTTTAATAAAAATTTTTTGAGCATTCCTTACTTCATTATTGTCTGCAACGGCACTAATTGGTCTTTTTTTATGATTTAAATTAGTTATGAGTATTTTTGACTTTTCATTTACAACTTTACCTTTCCACCTTCTTGGTCTAAAGGCGCTTATAGGTGCAATCGAAACTTTTTTTGAATTAAGACTTAGGATAGGCCCATATACCGACAAATTATAGGCGGTGCTTCCTGCAGGTGTAGAAACCAAAACACCGTCAGCTGTTAATTTTCTCATAATAAACTTTTTTCCATTTTTAATTGAGAGTTTTGCTGCTTGTCTACTTTGTCTTAATACTGAAACTTCATTAATTGCGAGATATCTTTTTGGTTTATTTGTATTACTAATTACTCTCATTTCTAAAGGTGATATGCACGTTAATTTAGCCGATTGTAAATTTTTTATAAAAAATTTTTTTGAGAATTTATTCATTAGGAAACCATAATTACCGCTGTTTATCCCGTAAAATTTCAAATCTGTATTTTTATGTTTTTTTAGTGTTTGAAGCATAAATCCATCTCCACCAATCACTATAATAGTTTTTTCTTTATATACATTTTGTTCAAATAGAATTTTAGAGATATGTTCTTTTATTTTTTTTGATTTAAAATTCTGATCTGAAATGATTTTTACTTTATTCATATGAAATAATTTGGTGCCCTCGGCCAGACTCGAACTGGCACTCCCAAAAGGGCAAGGATTTTAAGTCCTTTGTGTCTACCAATTTCACCACGAGGGCTGTTTTTCTTTTCTCTATTTATATTATTATCTAAATTTTATAAAATATACTATGAAAAAAATCTTAATTTATAACTCTGGTGGTGGATTAGGAGATTCTATTCAACTATTTCCTTTGATAATCAGTTTAAAAAGTCATTATAGAAAATCTAGATTTTTTTATTTAGGTGCGCACTCTAATCACTTTAATCAAAAACTAAAAGAGTACAATCTTAACTTGGAAACAGTAGATCTAGGGTTAAAATACTTTGGATTTAGATGGTGGCATTTTTTCTCAGTAAAAAAAAGAATATCAGAAACAAAATACGGAAAATTTGATTTAGTAATTGATGCGCAGACTAAATTTAGAAATACATTAATCTTAAAGAAAATTCCACATAAACTATTTTATTCAAGAACTCTGAATGGTGTTTTTTCAACTCAGAAAGTTAGATTTAACTCTGATGATCATATAACAAATTTGAGTATATTTTTAAAACAAGAGATCAATAAAGTTGATTTCAAAGTAAACAAATTGCCTAAAGAAATTTTATAT
The DNA here is from genome assembly GCA_902628815.1 of uncultured Pelagibacteraceae bacterium. Taxonomy (GTDB): domain Bacteria; phylum Pseudomonadota; class Alphaproteobacteria; order Pelagibacterales; family Pelagibacteraceae; genus Pelagilacustribacter. The sequence continues at coordinate 171,857 of CACOOK010000001.1, read as the reverse complement.
GAAGCTAAAAGGTTATTGCCAAACTCAAATTATATTGGATTTTCAATAACGCAAGGAAACGTTTACCGAAAAAAAAGTTGGTCAATTTATAATTTTATTTCGTTAGCTAACAAAATTACATCTATAAATAAAAAACCAGTTTTTTTTATCGAAAATGAAAAATTTGAATTAATCGAAAAAATTAAAAATCAAGTACCCTCAGCAATTTTCCCTGAGTTAAATTCAAAATTATCTTGTCCAGCGCTTATTACTGCTATGTCGTCTAGATTAGAAAAAACAATATCCATAGATAACGGTGTCATGCATATGGTTAGTTTGGCTAAAAAGCCAATGATTGTCTTGTTTGGGCCAACAAACTCGAAAAAATTTGCTCCAACTCATGACAACGTAAAAATTCTAGATAGTAAGAAAATTTATAAGAGTAAAGATATAAATAAAATTTCTGTAGATGATGTTTTTAAATATATTTAGATAAAAACAGTTTATCTAAATAACAAAATATTTTGTCTTTTAAATTTACTTTATTCGTAATTATACGATTAAAGTATCTTAAATTATAATTTAAATTTAGATCTTTTTTAAAATTTATGTTTTTTTTATAAAAGAAGATATTTTTTTCGTTAGAGTTGTCTATGTTTACTGAAAGAATTTTGTCTATTTCAAATTTTTTTTTATTGAAAAATTTTTTAACATCTTTGACTGTGTGATTATTAGTATATAATGCATTTTTTTTATTGATAGCTGCCTCTAATACACCTCTTTCAACGATATCTATTTTTTTTTTCAAACCTTGTAAAACTTTTAAATCATTACCTTGTGTATCAATATGCAAATAGTTTATTTTAAAAATATGATTTTTTGTGCAATATTCATTTAAGGTAATACCTTTGACTTTAACTTTTTTTATTATTGTACAATGGGCTTCTCTGTAACCTGGCCAAGTTTTTTCTAAATTTTTTGAAAATTTGTTTAGCGATGAAACTGTTGGGTTTTTTGCGATATTAAATTGAAATAATTTTCTCCTATCAGATACAGCAAGATTTAAAATTTTGTAATTTTTTATACTTATATTAAGAAATTTTTCTATTTTTTTTTTATTTTCTTTAATTATTTTTATTAATTCAGGATTAGCTTCAAATGCGTGGATCATCACATCTTTATTCTTTAAAGCTAGAGCTATTCCATCCAGACCGTTGTATGCTCCTATATCGAAAATATGATCTTTATATTTCATATACCTTAAATATTTAATAATTTGATTTTTTTACTCTTTGTCAATTTCATTAAATCTTTGTAAACTTTTAATAATAAATATTTCTTTTCAGATCTATATACCACTGAAACACCTACGCTTCCCAGTCTAAAAAAAGGGTAACTTCCGATTTCAACTTTTGTATTATATTTTTTTTGAATTTGTCCTAACTCTTTTGAAATATTACTTTCTACGGTATGAAGATTCAAAGTTTTACTGTAAATGCTTTTTCCCTTTACTAAAAATTTTTTACAATTTTCTATCATTGAATTTAATATTGAAGGCACTCCCGGAAGAGATAAAACATTTTTTACAATAAAACCTGGTGCTGCACTTGAGGGATTGTAGATTAATTTAGCGCTTGATGGCATTTTGGCCATTTTTTTTCTACCATCATTAAAATTTTTAATACCGTAATAATTTTCCAAAATTTTGTAAGCTTCTTTATTGAAACCGTACTTTAATTTAAATGCTTTTGAAATAGATTGAGCAGTAATATCATCATGGGTAGGTCCAATTCCACCAGTCGTAAAAACATAATTAAATTTTTTTGATAAATTTTTAATATTATGAATTATAATTTTTTCAACGTCAGGTATAATTCTTACCTCATTTACAATTATACCACATTTTGAATTAAGCCAATTAGTAAGAAATGCTGTGTTTTTATCTTGTGTTCTGCCAGATAATATTTCATTACCAATTATCAAAATGGCAGCATTTACTTTTTTATTTTTTTTCTTCATACATTCTTAACTATACATGAACTTTGAAAAAACATTAATATCAGGAGAATTTATAAAAAGATATAAGCGTTTTTTTGTAGACGTTAAAATAAATGGAAATCTTATAACAGCACATTGTCCGAACACTGGTTCCATGGAAGGACTGCTACGTAAAGGTAATAAAGTTTGGTTAAGTAAGTCAGAAAATCCTAATAGAAAACTTAAATATACACTACAAATGATTGAAGTTAACCTGTCTAAAGTTGGCGTAAATACTCATCTCACAAATAAGATTGTTTTTGAAGCACTCGAAAATGAATTAATTGAAGATTTTCAAAAAAAAGGAGAAATAAAAAAAGAGATTAAATTTGGAAAAAACTCTAGATTTGATTTTTTAATTCAAAAAAAAAATAAGAGATCTTTTATCGAGGTCAAAAATGTTACCTTATCAAGAAAGAAAGGAATAGCAGAATTTCCTGACGCAATCACTTCTAGAGGACTAAAACATATCAATGAGTTATTAGAGGCTCATAAACATGGGTATGAAATATATCTTTTATTTGTAGTGCAGAGAGATGATTGCACAGAATTTAAATTAGCTAAAGATATTGATCCCAAGTACTCGGAGTGTTTATTAAAAGCTGTAAAAAAAAAATTAAAAGTACTCTGCTATGATTGTAAATTGACATCAAAAGGAATAAAACTAAATCGCAAGATAAAATTAAAATTATAAATGATTGAAAACTATAAAGAGGCTTTTGAAAAATCTAGACTAGCTGGGGCCATTGCGGCTGGAGCGCTCGATGAAGTTGCTAAAATTATTAAACATGGTATTAAAACTGAGACTATAGATAGATTATGCTATGAATATATAAACGATCACGGAGCTTATTCAGCACCTTTATTTTACAGAGGTTTTCCAAAATCTTGTTGTACCTCGGCTAATCATGTCGTCTGTCACGGGATACCATCGGAGAAAGTTTTAAAAGATGGAGATATAATAAATGTTGATGTTACTGCTTTAAAAGATGGTTGGCATGGAGATACCAGTAGAACTTTTGAAATTGGTGAGGTGTCAGTTAAAGCTAAAAAATTAGTAAAAACCACTTATGAAGCTATGATGGAAGCAATACAGATTATAAAAGAAGATATCTGTTTAGGGGATATAGGTGCAACAATTCAAAACTATGTAGAAACTAGAGGATTTTCAGTTGTTCAGGATTTTTGTGGTCATGGAGTTGGGCGATCATTTCACGAAACTCCTAATATTTTACACTACGGTGAAAAAGGATCAGGAGAAAAAATAAAAGCGGGTATGATTTTCACAATAGAACCTATGATAAACGCTGGAAACTATGAAACTAAAACTCTCAGTGATGGTTGGACAGCGGTAACTAAAGATAAGTCTTTGTCAGCACAATTTGAACATACTGTAGGTGTAACTAAAGATGGCTATGAAATTTTTACTTTACCGAAAAAAAAGATATAAATGATAGAAAGATATTCACGAGAAGAAATAAAAAAAATTTGGGAAGACAGAAATAAATATTCCATATGGTTAGAAATAGAACTTGCTGCAGCACAAGCTATGGAAAAATTAAATATTATACCCAAAGGTGTAGTAAAGAAAGTAAAATCAAAAGCAAAAATTGACGTAAAGAGAATTTTACAAATTGAAGATAAGGTAAAACATGATGTTATAGCTTTTTTAACTTCTATTACAGAAAGAGCTGGTAAGGAGGCAAGGTATCTTCATAAGGGAATGACGTCTTCGGATGTTTTGGATACTTGTTTTAACATTCAGTTGAAACAATCAGGAAAAATTATATTAAAAGATATTGATGAATTGATGGTTTCATTAAAACGACAATCCATTAAACATAAATATACTTTATGTATTGGAAGAAGTCATGGAATACATGCAGAGCCAATTACGTTTGGTCTTAAAATGCTATCTTTTTATCAGGAGTTTCAAAGAAATAAGAAAAGATTAGAAAATTCTATAAATGAAATTTCAACATGTGCTATATCTGGGGCAGTAGGCACCTTCGCAAATATTGATCCTAGAGTAGAAAGTTATGTTGCAAAAAAGTTAAATCTAAAAGTTGAACCTATTTCTACTCAAATTATCCCTCGAGATAGGCATGCTCAATTTTTTTCTACGTTAGGTATTATAGCTAGTTCAATTGAGAGATTGGCAGTTGAAATAAGACATTTGCAAAGAACAGAGGTTTTAGAGGTAGAAGAATTTTTTGGAAAAAAACAGAAAGGTTCATCTGCCATGCCACATAAAAAAAATCCTATTCTTAGTGAAAATTTAACTGGATTAGCCAGATTAATAAGATCAAACGTGGTTCCAGCTCTTGAAAATATTGTGTTATGGCATGAAAGAGATATCTCACATTCAGCTGTAGAAAGAAATATTGGACCGGATACAACGATTGCTTTGGATTTTGCATTATTTAGATTAAATAGCGTAATCAAGAATTTAAGTATTTATCCAAAGAACATGCAAAAAAATTTAAATATTACAAATGGAATTTTTTTTTCTCAAAGGGTTTTAATTGAATTAACTAACGTAGGTTTTACTAGAGAAGAGGCTTACAGAATAGTTCAAAAAAACGCAATGAATGCATGGAGACAAAATTCACCATTTTTAAAGAATATTCTTTCAGATAAAAAAATTACTAACAAAATACCTGTTAATAAACTTAAAAAATTATTTAATTTTAGTTATCATACTAAAAGAATTAATATAATTTTTAATAGAAGCCTTAAAAAATAAGTTATCACATGAATAAAGGGAATAAATTATACGAGGGTAAAGCAAAAATAATTTATGAGACTAAAGATAAAAATTTAGTTATTCAGCACTTTAAAGATGATGCTACAGCATTTAATAATTTAAAAAAAGCCAAAGTAGAGGGAAAAGGAGTTTTAAATAATAGAATTTCTGAGTACATATTATCAAATTTATCGCAGTGTGGAATAAAAACTCATTTAGTTAAAAGATTAAACATGCGAGAACAATTAATTAAAAAAGCAGAAATTTTTCCTATAGAATTTATTGTAAGAAACATAGCTACAGGCTCTTTAACAAAAAGACTTGGGATACCTGATGGTACTAATTTAGAAAAACCTCTGTTAGAGTATTGTTATAAAAAAGATGATTTAAATGATCCATTAATATCAAAAGAACATATTTTTTCTTTTGGGTGGGCAAGTGAAAAGGAAATTGAAATCATCGACAAAATGACTTTGAGAATAAATGACCTTTTAACTGGTATTTTTAGGGCAATAGGAATTAAGTTGGTAGACTTCAAAATTGAATATGGAAAAGCTTGGAATAAAGATACAGAAAAAAAAGAAATTGTCTTGGTCGATGAAATTAGTCCAGATACATGTAGATTATGGGATGCAAAAACTGAAAAAAAATTGGATAAAGATAGGTTTAGAAAAGACTTGGGTAATATAATACAGGCTTATCAAGAAGTTGCTAGAAGGTTAGGCATAATGCCCGAAGAGACAAATATTAGTGAAGTTAATTTCGGTAAAACTATCCCCATTAAATTCAAAAAAAAATAAATTGAAATTTTCAGTAACAGTAACACTTAAAAAAGATGTATTAGATCCTCAAGGAAAAGTAGTTCAAAATACTTTAAAAAATTTGGGTATGCATGATTTGAAAAATATAAGACAAGGGAAATTTTTTGAGATTGAAATCAATGAAAAAGATGAAAAATTAGCACAAGAAAAAGTTAATGAAATGTGTAAAAAACTTTTAGTAAATTTGATTATTGAAGATTATAAAATAAATATTTTAAAATGAGATCGTCTGTAATTGTTTTTCCAGGTTCAAATTGTGATAGAGATATAGCAGTTGCCTTGCAAAAAATGCAATTTAAAAATAAAATGGTTTGGCATAAAGAAACTGCTCTACCAAAGTCAGATCTAATAATTATACCTGGTGGATTTTCTTACGGAGATTATTTGCGTTCAGGAGCGATTGCAGGAAAATCTTTAATAATTGAAGAGGTAGTAAAGGCAGCTAAATTTGGATCATTAGTATTGGGTATATGTAATGGTTTTCAAATCTTAACTGAAACTGGATTGCTTAAGGGGACTTTATTAAGGAACAAAAATCTAAAATTTATTAATAAAGATGTACATATTAAAGTTATAAATAATACAACAAAATTTACCTCTAAGTATAAATTAAATCAGATTTTAAAATTAAATATTGCTCATAATGAAGGCAATTTTTTTACAGATAATGATCATTTGAAAGAACTTAATAATGATAATCTAATAGCTTTTAAATATTCAGATGAGAAAGGAAATACAAGTAATCTATCTAATCCTAACGGAGCATTAGATAACATTGCTGGGATTTTTAACGATAAAAAAAATATTTTAGGGATGATGCCTCATCCAGAGAGAATGGTTGATAACCTAATTTCAAATAAAGATGGAGTGAATTTGTTTTCAAGTTTATTAGGATAAAATGGAAATAGATAATAAAATTATTGAAAAGCACGGATTAAAAACAGAAGAATTTAAGATTATTCAAAAATTATTGAAAAGAAGCCCCAATTTACTAGAACTTGGAATTTTTTCAGCAATGTGGAATGAACATTGTTCATATAAATCTTCGAAAATTCATTTAAAAAAATTACCAACAAAAGGTAAACAAGTCATACAAGGACCCGGAGAAAATGCAGGCGTTATAGACATTGGCGATGATGATGCGATTATATTTAAGATTGAAAGTCATAATCATCCATCTTACATTGAACCTTATCAAGGAGCTGCGACAGGTGTTGGTGGTATTTTAAGAGATGTTTTTACTATGGGAGCAAGACCTATAGCGCTCTTAAATTCAATACATTTTGGGTCTCCTGCCCATCCAAAAACAAAAAGTTTATTAAATGGCGTTGTTTCAGGAATTGGTGGTTATGGTAATTGCATTGGAATACCAACTGTAGCAGGAGAAACTAAATTTAATGATACTTATAACGACAATATTTTAGTTAATGCTATGGCAGTCGGTCATGCAAAAAAGAATAAAATATTTTATTCAAAAGCCAAAGGGGTTAACAAAGCAGTTGTATACGTTGGCTCTAAAACAGGACGAGATGGTATTCATGGAGCATCAATGGCATCTGCAGAATTTGACGATAATTCTGATGAAAAAAAACCTACTGTACAAGTAGGTGATCCATTTACAGAAAAATTATTATTGGAAGCTTGTTTAGAGCTAATGAGAGATGATTCTATTATCGCAATTCAGGATATGGGTGCAGCTGGATTAACTTCTTCAAGCGTTGAGATGGCATCTAAAGGATCTTTAGGGATAGAGTTAAATTTGGATAAAGTACCTTGTAGAGAGGAAAATATGAGCCCATATGAGATTATGTTATCAGAAAGCCAGGAAAGAATGTTAATAATACTTGAAGACGGTAAAGAAAATCATGCTCGTAAAATTTTTAAGAAATGGGATTTAGATTTTATAATTATCGGGAGAACAACCAATACTAAAAAATTAACTTTAAAATATAATAACAAAATCGAGGGAGAAATACCTATTGAGGCTTTGGCCTCTAAAGCGCCTATTTATGATAGGAAATGGACAAAAAAAGCGCTTCCCAAAAGTAAATTTAATATTAAAAAATTAAAACATATAAAACTAGAGGATGGTTTAATTAAAATTCTATCTTCTCCAAATCATTCAAATAAAAGTTGGGTAACAAACCAATATGACCAGATGGTTATGTGTGATACCGTTCAAAAATCGGGATCAGATGCAGCAATAATAAGAATACACAATAAAGATAAAGCGATAGCTGTAGCCGTCGACTCTTCAGCAAACTATTGTAAATCTCATCCTATTTCTGGTGGAAAACAAATAGTTTGTGAAAATTGGAGAAATTTAATTTCTGTTGGTGCTAAACCATTAGCGATTACAAATTGTCTTAATTTTGGTAATCCTGAAAATAACGATGTAATGGGAGAATTTGCAGAATGCTTAGAAGGTATAAAAGATGCATGTAAATATTTAAATTACCCCGTTGTTTCTGGTAATGTCTCTTTTTATAATGGAACTAATAATAAAAACATATATCCCACACCAGTGATTGGTGGAGTAGGATTAATTGACAAATTATCACAACCTATTAATCATAATTTAAAAGAAGATAAAAATTTATTAATTTTGATTGGTAAGACATTTGGGCATCTAGAGCAAAGTTGTTTTTTAAAAGAAAATTTTTCTATGGAGGATGGTAAGCCGCCAAAAATAAATTTGATAAATGAGAAAAATAATGGTGAAGCTGTATTAGAATTAATAAAAGAAAAATATGTTCTTTCTTGCCATGATATTTCTAATGGGGGGCTTTTAGTAGCTTTGAGTGAAATGTCGATAGGATCTAGACTTGGAGTAAATATCAACAAACCTAAAAAGCTTGTAAATTTAATAGAGTATTTTTTTGGGGAGGACCAAGGTAGGTATATTTTAGAAATTAATGCGAAAAATCTATCCAAAGTGGATAAAATACTCAAAAAAAATAATATTTATTACGAAAATATCGGTTTAACTCAAAAAGATTATTTTGAAATAGATGGTGAAATGAAGATTGACATAAATGACCTATTTAAAATTAATAATCAATGGTATAATAAATTCTGATGGCATTACCTTTAGACGAAATTAAAAAATTAATCAAAGAGGGTATACCTGATGCCAAAATAGAAATAAAAGATTTAATGGGTGATAACAACCATTATTCAGCTACAATAATGTCAAAAACTTTTAAAAATTTAAATAAAATTGAACAGCACAAACTTGTTTATAAATCACTTAAAGGTAAAATGGGTAATGAGTTGCATGCTTTATCAATTACAACAAAAATTGAATAATGGAAATTAAAGAAAAGATACAGAACTTAATAGAAAATAACGATATATGCTTATTTATGAAGGGAACACCTGATTCTCCTCAATGCGGGTTTTCAATGGCGGTATCAAATTTATTAAAACATCTCAATGTAACTTTTATGGGAGTGAATGTTTTAGAAGACGAAAAATTAAGGCAAGGGATAAAAGATTTTAGCGACTGGCCAACAATTCCTCAATTATATATTAAAAAAGAATTTATTGGTGGATCAGATATTGTAAAAGAAATGTTTGAAAAAGGTGAACTTAAAAGTCTTTTACAAGAAAAAAAGCTTATTTGATGAGAGGTTACATTTACAAAGTAATTATTGCATCAATTGCAATTATTTTAGTATTTCAATTTACTATTGGTAAAGAAATTTCAAAAGTAAATAAAAAGATTGATTTCTTTTCAACGCCAGAAGGTAGAAAAGACTTAATTTATTCACTTAAAAAAGAAATTCGTAAGGCAAATGAAAGAGAAAATTACCTTGATGAAGAGGAAAGATTATTAATAAAAAACTTTTTAAACAAAATAAAAAAAGAATTAGAATTAAATAATTAGTTACATTCTAATATCTTAGCTAGTACTATATTTTCTTGGGATAAATTAATCTTTATTTTTTCCTCATGAAATAACGTACAATTGTTTGGGGAACCTTTTCTTAAAGACCTCTCTGTAAAAGCAATATAAAAAGGTCTTTCATTTTTTTTATATAAATCGTTAAATGGTTTAAAGCATTTATTGTTATCTTTTATAAAATAATTAATACCATCATTTCTATTGGAAATTATGCAAGCATCTTTATTATTAACATTATTGTTAAGAACACTAGCTATATTTTTAGTTGATGCACCCCAATAGTCTTTTTCAAAGTTGTCATTAACTTTTAAAAAAATATTTAGATTATTCAGCCATAAATAATTGTAAGGAAATATTTTAAAATTTTGTATAGAAAAAAAAATTATAAAAAAACTTACTAGGAAAATTGAAATTTTTTTTTTGAAATTAAATATTATTATTAAAGATATGATAAAAATTAGAGGTATTAAAAAGAGTACTTGTCTTAATTCATCATATAAATTTACGTTTAGAAATATTAAAATTAATATTATTGAAAAGATAGTCAACATTAATGATCCAACAATAATTAAATTTGTTTTTTCTAAAAATAATTTTTTTTCTATTAATGGAAACAATACTAATCCTAGAAGTATCGCTAAAGGTAATTTGAATAATAACCATATAAATAAATATGTTGGAGGTAAATCTTGAGCTTTCATGCACTCACCAAGCGTGATTGTACAAACAGTTTGTATATGTCCACTCATAAAGATTATTGAGTAAAAAAATTTAAAAGGATTATTCCAGAAACTCGGATAAAAAATATAAAGAAAAATAAATAAAAAAAAGATAAAGATCAGTAAATTTTTATAGAAATTTTTTAAAAATCTATTAAGGCTATAATTATAAGACTTTAAGAATAATATTAAAAAAAACAAATATTCTAAAAAGATTAATATACCGCTAATTCTAATTGATAAGAGATATGCAGTAAGTATACCAAAAATAATTATTTTCTTTTTTTTAATTTTCGATTTAGAAAAAAAATCATCAAGAATATTGTAAATATAGTAAGTACAAATCATCCATAGTGACATAAAAGGTACGTCCTTTATATTAAACAAACTATGGCCTAATAAATATGGATAGGTGAGAAACATTAAACAGCAAAGATTTGAATAATTTTTATCTCTCGTAGAAAGATAAATAAATTTTCTCAAATAAATACCTGACAAAACAAAAAAAAGAAATACAGTTGGATGTTTCGCTAATAGTAAAGCACCCTCTTCTTTTAAATTTTCTTTATCTATAAAGTTTATTGTAAATAATTCTAGAATTGATGATAAATAGTAAAAACCTACACCATAATAGCCATGGTAGGTTTCTAAAAAACTAATGTCGAAGTTTTTATTAAGAAATATATTAAAAAATTTTTTTTTATTAAATTCCCAAACTAAATTATTATGTGACTCATCGTGGGTTATACCTACCTTTAATGATAATAACATTCCTACAACGCAGAATATTATTAATAAAAGATAAAAGTAATTCTTTTTTATTTTATTTGCTATTTTCACAAAACAAAAAAATATATTTATTCTTATCTAGAATAATATTCTATTACTAAGTTAGGTTCCATTACTACAGGAAAAGGAACTTCAGAAAATTTGGGAACTCTAATTAACTTTGCTGTTTTATTTTTATCGTCGATTTGTATATATTCTGGTACATCTCTTTCTTTACTTTGAGTAGAACCTTCGACAATAACTAATTTTTTTGATTTTTCTCTTATTTCTATAAGATCACTACCTTTGACAACATAACTAGCAATATTAACTCTTTTTTTATTTACCGTAATGTGACCGTGGTTAATCATTTGCCTAGCAGAAAAAACTGTGGGAGCAAATTTTGCTCTGTAAATTATTGTATCTAATCTACTTTCTAATAGAGCAATTAGATTTTCAGTAGTATCACCTTTTTTTGACAAAGCCTTACGGTAGATATTTCTAAACTGTCTTTCATTTATATTTCCGTAATATGCTTTTAGTTTTTGCTTAGCTTGTAATTGCACTCCATAATCTGTTGGCTTGCCTTTTTTGTTCTGGCCGTGCTGCCCTGGAGGATAAGCCCGAGAGTTAAATGGGCTTTTTGGTCTTCCCCAGATGTTAGCTTTTAACCTTCTGTCTACCTTATGTTTAGATTTTAATCTTTTTGTCATGTTTTTTCTGGTTGTTTATAAAGTTTCATTTTGATTTGTCAATTATGGTTTAGAAGTTTTTTTACTTAATGTGCTTATTATACTTGATAAAATCCTCAGTTCTTTATCATTTGGCTCTAATCTATAAATTAAATTATTGATATTTAATAACATCGACTTCTTCTTCTCCATAGGTATAAAAAATCTTTTTTTTTCTAATAGATTAGTTAAATGATTTATAAATGAAATTACCTTTTTTTTTGAAGATACCTTTAAATTTTTTGCTTTTTTTTTGGAAAATACACCATTAACATGTTTAAAAATTTCAAAACATATGATCGTTACTGAATGTGATAAATTTAGAGATTTAAATTTTTTTGAAGTTGGAATTTGTAAAATATAATTCGAAAATGATAAATCATAGTTAGACAAGCCAGATGCTTCTGGTCCGAACATAAATCCAAACTTCAAATTTTTTCTAGTATTTAATAATTCATATAAATCCTCTAAATTAATATTTTTTTTGTTAATATCTCTTTTTCTAGCACTCAAAGAGATAACAATATTAAACTCTTCCACTGCTTTATCAACGCTACTAAATACTTTAGTTTTATTAATAACGTCTAAGGCTCCTACGGAAGTTGTTTTTGCTTTATGATTAGGAAAATTAAATTTTGGATCTACAATACTTAACTTTTTAAATCCAAAATTTTTTATAGACCTTGCAGAAGCGCCGATATTTTCTCCAAGTTGAGGTCTAACTAGAATAAACCCAAATTTATTTTTCATTTAAATTTGCAGGAGCTTTTTCTTTGTAAAGTTTATAATCTAAACTATCAATCAAAGCCTTGAATGAAGCTTCAATAATATTAGGAGATACACCTACAGTAAACCAACTTTTTCCTGACTTGTCCGTACTCTCAATCAAAACTCTAGTTGTAGCCTCTGTTCCAGTATTTAAAATTCTGACTTTATAGTCTAAAAGTTTTAAATCAGAAAAATAATTGTAGTATTTTGTAACTTTTTTAAAATTTGATCTAATTGCATTATCAAGGGCATTTACAGGACCATTTCCTTCTCCGTGACACTCTATTTCTTTACCATCAATTAAAAAAATTACATTTGCTTTAGTTTGTATTTTATTAGACTTAGAGACATTCACATCGTAACTTTTAACTTTTAAATATTCTGGAACTTTACCCAAAAGTCTATTAGCTAACAATTCAAATGATGCATCAGCACCGTCATAAGAATATCCACTGAATTCTCTATCTTTTACTTCATTTAAAATTTTTTGTACTTTATTATCATTTGAGTCTATTTGAACTCCATATTGTTCAAGTCTAGATATTATATTAGATCTGCCAGCTTGATTTGATACGATTATATTTCTATGATTCCCTATCAGTTTAGGATCAATATGTTCATAAGTTTTTGGATCTTTTTTCACAGCAGAAACGTGTAATCCTCCTTTATGAGAAAATGCCGACGCACCTACATATGCCATATTTTTATTTGGCTTCCTATTTAAAATTTCGTCTAATAATCTTGAGCATTCTGTTAACGATGATAATTTTTCTTTACTAATATTAATTTCATATTTGTCGCTAAAAGATTTTTTTAAACATAAAGTTGGAATTATAGACATTAAATTTGCATTACCACATCTTTCACCTAAACCATTTATAGTGCCTTGAATATGTCTTACACCACATTCAATGGCTACTAAAGAATTAGCAACTGCATTTTCAGTGTCATTATGAGCATGTATTCCTAAATTAGAACCAGGAATTATTTTTGAAACTTTCGAAACAATCTCCCTAATTTCATTTGGAAGAGTTCCTCCATTTGTATCACACAAAACAACCCATCTAGCACCATTGTCATAAGCTTGTTTTAGACAATTAACTGCATATTCTGGATTAGCTTTATAACCATCAAAAAAATGTTCAGCATCAAATAAAAACTCTTTTTTATTTTTTACAAAATGTTTTGTAGTCTCTTTAATATTTTCTAAATTTTCTTCATTTTTAATACCTAGAGCTACTTTTACGTGAAAATCCCAAGATTTTCCTACTACGCATACGGTAGATGTGTTAGCATTCATTAAAGATGCTAGTCCTGGATCATTTTCAACACTTCTTCCAGTTTTTTTTGTCATTCCAAATGCAGTAAATAATGTTTTATGCATTTTAGGTGGATTTGAAAAAAACTTGGTATCGACTGGATTAGCGCCAGGCCAACCACCTTCAATATAATCCACTCCTATCTCAGATAGAACTTTAGCTATTTTATTTTTATCCTCAATCGAGAAATCAACACCCTCCGTTTGAGCCCCATCTCTTAGAGTTGTATCAAAAATATAAATTTTTTCTTTTTTCATTTATAGTTCCAGACGGTTTTATCTTTAATATCTTTAATATCAATACCCTGTTCGCTTAGTTCATCTCTAATTTTATCCGCAAGATCAAATTTTCCATTCTTTTTCGCAATTTCTCTTTCTTTAATTTTACTTAAAATTGTTTCCACATTCATTTTAATTTTACTTTTTTTAAATTCTTCTCGATCCTTTTTTGTTTCATGAAATAACCCTATTAATCTACAAGCTTTATTAAACTCCTTTATTTTCTCTACATTCCCATTTTGAGATTGGTAAAATAAATCGTGCAATCTACTTATATAAAGTGGAGTATTCAAATCATCTAATAATACACTAAAACACTCTGGCAATTTTTCACTAAAATCAGAGGTGTACATTGAGTACCATTTATCTAAGACTTTAGATTGTGATTTTAAAAGTTCATCACTCCAATCTAAAGGTTGTTTGTAGTGTGAGCTTAGCAATGCTAATCTTACAACTTGACCTGAATATTTATTACTAGCATCAGAAATTGTGAAAATATTTCCTAAAGACTTAGACATTTTTTGTTTATTAGATGTTACAAATCCATTGTGAACCCAATAATTAGCAAAATATTCGGTTTTATTGTTTACACATGACTGAGCTATCTCGTTTTCATGATGAGGAAAAATTAAGTCTAAGCCTCCGCCATGTATATCAAATTGACTCCCTAAATATTTTTCACTCATTACTGAACACTCTAAATGCCAACCCGGCCTGCCCCTTCCCCATGGAGAATCCCAACCTGGTTCATCTTTATTAGAAGGTTTCCATAAAACAAAATCTAAAGGATCTTTTTTAAATTCAGAAACTTCAACTCTTGCTCCAATTTTTAACTCATCAATTTTTTTATTGGAGAGTTTCCCATAGTTTTTAAATGACGAAACTGAAAAGTATACATGACTATTTTTTTCATAAGCAGCATTTAATTTCATTAAATTTTTGATCATTGAAATCATTTCATTTACATGTTCTGTAGCTTTAGGTTCTAAATTAGGTTGACTACAAAATAATGATGAGCAGTTTGAATGAAATTCTTTTGTAATTTCATTAGTAAGTTCTGATATTGTGACCCCTTTTTTTTGTGAGGCATCAATAATTTTATCATCAATGTCAGTGATATTTCTTACATAAGTTACCTTGGACTTACCGTAAATTTCTTTTAAAACTCCAAATAAAAGATCAAAAATTACTAAAGCTCTAGCATTACCAACATGAGGTTTGTCATATACGGTAGGTCCGCAAGCATACAAAGAAACTTTTTCAGGATTTATTGGTTTAAAAATTTCTTTTTTTCTAGTTAAGGAATTCGTTAAGTATAAATTATTCATTGAAAGTACAAACTGGTATCGGTTTCATTTTGTGTAAGTTTTTTTCTCTTATCTCTAAATATTTCTTGTAGTTGGGGTCATTTTTATTACTCATAGCTTTTTCCAATTCTTCATAAGACATTCCAAGCTGTTGTACGTCATTTCTTCCATCGTTCCACAGTCCATCTGTAGGAGATGTATTAATGATCTCTTCGGAAATTTTTAGGTGTCTACCTAATTCCCAAACTTGTGTCTTAGTACAATCTGCTATTGGAGAAATATCTACCCCTCCATCACCATATTTAGTATAAAACCCAACTCCAAAATCCTCAACTTTATTTCCGGTCCCGACAACTATACCTGAATTTGCTGCTGCGACTTGATATAATGTTGCCATTCTTAACCTGGCTCTTGAATTGGCGTATCCATGCTCATTATCAAAGTTATTCAAAACTTCTGAAAATGAATTGAAAACTTTATCCATCTCTAACAAGTGATGTTCTACATTTTCAAATTTTTTTTTTAACCATTTTGCATGTAATAGGCTCAAGTCATGTTGAGACTTTATTTGTTTGATTGGCATTGTTAACACAATTGTTTTACGTCCAGTATTTGCACACAAAGTACTAACCACCGAAGAGTCAATACCACCCGAAATTCCAACAATTAATGCTTTTGGTTTATATGAGGCCGAATCACAATAATTATTTATCCAATCGGTGATAATTTTAGCTCTTTTTTTTACTTCCATAATTAATACTTTACCTCTCTTTTAAGGTTTGGTCTTAATAATTACAATAATTATTAAGACGCGGCTTGAATAATTTTATTTGAAATTTTTGAGTTTTTCTTGATTTCTTCAGAAATCAAGAAAGCCAGCTCCAAAGCTTGATTGGCATTTAATCTTGGGTCACAATGAGTTCTATATCTGTTAGATAAATCTTTTTCAGATATTTTTTGTGCTCCACCTGTACATTCGGTCACATCTTGTCCAGTCATTTCTATATGCAACCCACCAGCATAACTTCCTTCGGCTTGGCTTGCTGCAAAGAAATTTTTAACTTCTTTAAGAACTGATTCAAAAGTTCTAGTTTTAAAACCCGTTGTTGCTTTAATTGTATTTCCGTGCATCGGGTCACAAGACCAAACTACTTTTAATCCCTCTTTTTTAATAGCTCTAATTAACTTTGGTAAATATTTTTCTACATTGTCAGCACCAAATCTAGATATCAAAGTTAATCTTCCTGGTTCATTATCCGGATTTAAAATATTGCAAAGATTCACAAGTTCATCAGGTTTTAATGTTGGTCCGCACTTAAGTCCAATCGGATTTTTTATACCTCTACAAAATTCTACATGAGCTCCATCAGGTTGCCTTGTTCTATCTCCAATCCAAACAAAATGTGCTGAAGTATCGTGATACTCCCCTGTAGTCGAGTCTATTCTTGTCATCGATTCCTCGAAAGGTAGAAGTAAAGCCTCATGGGAAGTATAAAAATTAACTGACCTTAATCTTCGATTATTATCAGAATTTATTCCGCAGGCTTCCATAAAAGCAAGAGCATCACTGATCTTATCTTCTATTTCTTTGTATTTGCCTTTAGTTTTATCTTTGATAAATCCTAAATTCCACAAATGAACTTGTCTTAAATCAGCAAAACCACCTTGAGAAAAAGCTCTTAATAAATTTAAAGTGGAAGCAGATTGAGAATATGCTCTAAATAATCTTTTAGCATCTGGTATTCTCGCTTTTTCTGTAAATTCCATTCCATTAATATTATCACCCAAATAGCTGGGTAATTCTTTACCATCTTTTTTTTCTGTAGGTGCGCTTCTTGGCTTTGAAAATTGACCAGCGATTCTTCCAACTTTAACAACTGGCATTGAAGCAGATGCGGTGAGCACTAATGACATTTGTAAAAGAACTTTAAATGTGTCTCTTATATTATCTGGATGAAATTCAGCAAAACTTTCAGCACAGTCTCCACCTTGTAGTAAAAATGCTTTTCCCTCAGCTACATCAGCAAGAGCTTTTTTTAAAGACCTAGACTCTCCGGCAAACACAAGTGGCGGATATTTTTTTATTTTACTTAAAACTAAATCAAGTTCCTCTTTATCTTGATAAACAGGTAAATGTTTAGCAGGGAATTTTGTCCAACTATTTAGGTTCCATTTTTTCATATACAACTGATGGTATATATATATCGCAAATGCAATTTTTCCAAGTAAGAATTTTGGATATTAGTATAAAAAACACAAAATATTAAAATTTTTCAACTTTTTTGTTTATACAGGCTAGAAAAGTTTCGATCTTTAAATTTGGATATTTGATTTTAAATCTATTTTTGATTTTAGTGAAAGAATCCCTATGAATTTTAATTTCATTAAAATTATCAAATTTTTTTTTTCCATTTATAATTTTTGCTACACCACAATCACGATGATTGATGACTATCAATTTATCAATTTTATGTAGCTTTATCGAAGTTTCAAGATTATCCCAAAAAGTTTTATGCCATTTTCTAAACTTTGGCGCAGTAACACCAATCGCTGAGCCAGCAATTGTAAAAGAACTATACTTTCCACTTAATTTTTTTTTTTTTAAAAAATTAAAAATTATTGGCTGGAACCTTGGATCTATGCAGGATAGAACCATAGCTTGATATTTTTTTTTCATTTTATTCCACTGTGACTGATTTTGCTAAATTTCTTGGTTTGTCAATATCACAATCTTTTAATAATGCTACGTGATAAGCCAATAGTTGAAGAGGGACTGTTAGTAATAAAGGTGATAACAAATTATCTATACGAGGAACTCTCAATTTAAATCTAATATTTGTACTTAACAATCTTTTTTCATTATCAGTTATAAAAAAGATTTTACCTCCTCTTGCTATGACTTCTTGAGTGTTTGACAAAGTTTTTTCATAATATCTATCATTTGGCGCAATTACTATTACTGGTAAGCCTTCTTCAATTAATGCTAATGGCCCATGTTTCATTTCACCTGCGGGATATCCTTCGGCATGTAGATAAGAAAGTTCTTTTAATTTTAAAGCGCCTTCAAGAGCAACAGGAAAGGAATTCCCTCTTCCTAAAAACATTGCACCTTTAGCATATAAAAATTCCTTAGCCATTAATTGAATTTTACTCTCAAGTTTTAACGTATTGTTAATTGCTTCTGGAAGTTTTTGTAGACTCTTTAAATTATTATCAAAAATGTTTTTATCAATGTCACTTCTTGTAATAGCAAGTTTTAAAGTGAGTATATATAAAACTATTAATTGACCTAGAAAGGCTTTTGTAGAGGCCACACCTATTTCTGGACCTGCATGAATAGGTAGAACCCAATCAGAGTTTCTTGCAATAGTACTTTCTACAACATTAACAATAGAGCAAGTTTTTGCTTTATTTTTTTTACATATATCTAAAGCTGCAGCTGTATCTGCAGTTTCACCTGATTGTGAGACAAATATATAAAGGTTATTAGAGTTAAATTTTAAATTTCTATATCTAAATTCTGAAGCAATATCGATTTCAACATCGATTAATGTTAGTTCTTCAAACCAATATTTTGCAATTAAGCATGAATGATAAGCTGTACCACAACCAATTAAAATTATTTTGTTAATTTTTTTGGGATCAATTGGAAAATTATAAATATTTATATCTTTTTTTAGACTATCAGTATATTCACTTATACATTTTTTGATTGTGATAGACTGTTCAAAGATTTCTTTGGACATAAAGTTTTTATAATCTCCTTTATCGGAAATATTTTCATCATCAGATACAGTATGAATTTTTTTATTTATCCTATTTTGATTTACATCATAAAATTCAATATTATTTTTTTTCACAATACATAACTCACCATCGTCTAAATAAGAAATTTTATTTGTCATAGATTTCAACGCGTAAGAGTCTGAACCTAGATAATTTTCTTCTTTTGAATAACCAACAGCTAAAGGGCTTCCTCTTCTTGCACCAATTATGATATCTGGAAATTTTTTAAATATGATACCTAATGCAAAACTACCCTTTAATTTTTTTAATGTTTTGAACACTGAATCTAGTGGTTTTGAGTTTTGTAAGAACTGAGTTACTAGTATAGTAATAACTTCAGTATCAGTTTGAGATTTAAACTTAAAACCTTGAGCTTCTAAATCCTTTTTTAGTTCATCTGAATTTTCTATTATTCCATTATGAACAACTGAAACTTCTTCTGAAGAGTGAGGATGAGCATTAATAATATTAGGAATCCCATGAGTAGCCCATCTTACATGGCCTATACCAATATTCCCTTCAGAAGGATATTTGAATAAAATTTTCTCGAGTTCTTCAACTCTACCAGAGCATTTTTTTTCATCTATTAAGTTATTATTTAAAGTCGCCAGACCCGCAGAGTCATATCCTCTATACTCTAATTTTTTTAAAGAATTAAGTATATTAATTGAGACGGGTTTATTACTTGCAATACCAATAATCCCACACATTATTTTTTTTTCCTTTTGTAGTTTTTAATTTCAACCTGTGACGCTCTAGTAAGTGCTAATGACTTTTTTTTCACATTTTTTGTAATTACTGAACCAGCTCCAACGGTACTATTTTTATTTATACTAACTGGCGCCACTAACGAGGAGTTGGAACCTATTAAAACATTATCTGCTATTTTTGTTTTAGATTTTTTGACACCATCATAATTACAAGTAATCGTACCCGCACCAATGTTTGAATTCTTTCCAATTGAAGTATCTCCTATGTATGAGAGATGACTCACTTTTGAATTTTGGTTTATAGATGATTTTTTAGTTTCTACGAAATTTCCAATTTTCGTATTATTTTTCAAAATAGTTCCTGCTCTTAATCTTGCGTATGGACCAACAGTAACATTTTTTTCAATTTTAGCTCCTTCAAGATGGCTGAAAGATTTAATATGAGAGTTGTCTCCAATTTTAACACTAGGACCGATCACAACATATGGATCTATGGTTACGTTTTTTCCAAATAAAGTATCTTTTGATAAAAATATTGTTTCCGGTGCAATTAAATTAACACCTTTCCTCAGAGCTTTATTTCTTAATAATTCTTGTGAAAGCCTATATGAATTAGCTTTTTTCAATTTATTATTTGTATTCATTAAAAATTTCTTTACATTATTAATTTAACTGAAATAAGTCACAAAATATTTCTTTTTAATACTTTAAAAATGAGTCAAATTTACACTATTCTTTTTGATCTAGATGGAACTATAGTAAATACAGCCCCGGATTTGATGGCTGCCCATAACCACGTAATGAGAAAGTTTGGTCAATTGGAAAAAAAACTTGAAGATATAAAGTCACTTGCAGGGAAAGGCGCATGGGTAATGATGCAAAGATCTTTTAAAGAGGAAATTAAAGATGAAGAAACAAAAAAAAAAATGACTAAAGAGTTTTTAGATTTTTATTCAAAGAATATTGATAATAACAGTTTTCCGATAAAAGGCGCAGTTGATTTTTTTAAATGGGCAAAAAATAAAAACATATCAATGGCTGTTTGCACGAATAAACAAGAAAGGCTTGCAATAGACCTATTAAAAAAATTAGATTTGTACAAATTCTTTGATTATGTCGCTGGCTCAGATACTTTTGAATTTAACAAACCTGACCCTAGACACCTTACAGATGTTGTTGAAATAATTGGAGGTGATTTAAAAAAAACAATAATGATTGGAGATAGTGAAGTTGATGCCATGTCTGCGCACAATGCTAAATTACCATTTGTTTTGGTTAAAGATGGATATACAGAAAAAACTGAAAAAGAGATTAAACACGATGAACTAATTTCAGACTTTGTAAATTTTGAAAAAATTATTGATAAGTATTTATGATAAGTTTTGCTCTTTTTTCAGCTTTAGCAACTTTTTATTTTACAATGTTTTTTACCCCAGGACCTAATAATGCAATGCTTACAGCATCGGGCATGAAATTTGGTTTTGTGAGAACATTACCACATTTAATTGGAATTCCTTTAGGGCATATTTTTCAAATCGGGCTTACCTGTTTTGGTTTAGCAAATTTATTTTTAATTTATCCTCAAATTCAATTTTACATGAAAATATTATGCTTTGTTTATTTACTTTACTTAGGATGGAAAATGATTGGATCATTTTCTATGGTTCAAAAAGAAACTGGAAGACCATTAAGATTTTACGAAGCATCATTGTTCCAATTCATTAACCCGAAAGCTTGGTCGATTGCAGTAACTGTTGCATCAGGTTTTTTTCCTACTGAGGAAAATATTTTTATAGGTGTGGCTTTTGTTACTATCACTGCAGCAGTAATTTGTTTTCCCACAATCAGTCTTTGGGCACTTTTTGGGAGTGGATTAAGAAAATTCGTGGGGGATATTAAAACAAAAAAAATTATAGAATATGTTTTAGCTCTTTTGCTAGTATTAACTGGTATATTTATTCTTATAAAATAATAGCCTTTGATTTTTATTACTCCCTTTAATATAAACTTTGCAGATGCATTTTACAAAAAAGAATAGTTCTGAAAAAAGATTAGTATTTGTAAAAAATTTACAATCTAAAAAACTTCTTAGATTCCCTGGTGCGTATAATCCGTTGTGTGCAAAACTAATTGCTGAAATTGGATTTGATGGAGTTTATATCTCAGGCGGTGTTATGTCTAATGATCTAGGATTGCCAGACATAGGATTAACTACTTTAGATCAAGTAAGTTACAGAGCTAACCAAATTTCTAGAGTAACAGACCTTCCAACAATTGTAGATGCGGATACTGGGTTTAAGGATTGTAAAAAAACAGTAATTACTTTTGAGAAAAAAGGTTTAGCTGGTTGTCATATAGAAGATCAAATAGCTGAAAAAAGATGCGGGCATTTAGACAACAAAGAACTTATTTCAAAAGATGAAATGGTAAAAAAGATTAAAGAATCAGTAAATGCTAGAAAAGACAAAAATTTTTTAATTATAGTAAGGACTGATGCAAATACTGTTGAAGGTATAGATAAAACATTAGATAGAATAAAATCTTATGAAGATGCTGGTGCTGACATGATTTTTCCAGAAGCAATGAAAGATGAAAAGGAGTTTGAAAAAGTCAGAAAAATATCAAAAGGCTATTTGTTAGCCAATATGACAGAGTTTGGGAAATCCAAATTATTAACCAAATCACAGTTAGAAAATTTAGGCTATAATTTAGTTATTTATCCTGTGACAACACAGAGGCTCGCCATGCAAAATGTTGAATTAGGTCTTAAATCAATATTTAAAGAGGGCCATCAAAATAATATCATTGACAAAATGCAGACTAGAAAAAGGTTGTACGAGTTAGTAGAATATGAGAAGTACAATACGCCTGATAAGAAAATCACAGATTTTTCTACGGAAGGACATGAATAATGAGTGAAGAAATTAAAAAAGGTTTGTTAGGTATAGTTGTTGACGAAACTACAATCTCGCATGTGGTCCCTGAGCTAAGTGCCTTAACTTATAGAGGTTACACAGTACAAGAGCTTTGTGATAAATGTGATTTCGAAGAGGTTGCTTATTTAGTACTAAACGGAGAGCTTCCTAACAAAAGTCAGCTAAAAAAATTTATCAAACAAGAAAGATCGGAAAGAAAACTTTCTAAGCAAATATTAAATGATATTAAAAAAATGCCTCGAAACGCTCATCCTATGGATGTAATTAGAACTTGTGTAAGTTTAATGGCCTTAGAAGATAAAGACACTAAAGATAATTCTCCTAAAGCAAACATGAGAAAGGCAATGAGAATATTTGCTAAAACACCGACAGCTGTTGCCGCTTATTTTAGAACACGAAAAGGTAAATCAATTATAGCTCCAAGTAAAAAATTATCTTTTTCAGAAAATTTCTTTAAAATGATGTTTAATAAAGTTCCAGATAAAGAAATTGTAAGAGCATTTGATATTTCGTTAATATTATACGCTGAACACAGTTTCAATGTTTCGACATTCACAGCAAGAACAATTACGTCCAGCTTATCTGATTTACATGGTGCAATAACTGGAGCTATAGCCTCTTTAAAAGGGCCATTACATGGTGGAGCCAATGAGGCGGTGATGCATATGATGAAAGAAATTGGAAAACCTGAAAAAGCAAAAGCTTGGATTGAAAATGCATTAAATAGAAAAAAGGTAGTTATGGGATTTGGTCATAGAGTTTATCGTACAGGAGACTCGAGAGTTCCAACAATGAAACATTATATGTTTAAAGTTGCAAAACTTTTAAAAAAAGAAAAATATACTAGAATTTATGAAATTCTAGAAAAAGTTATGTTAGATCGAAAAAATATTCATCCAAATGTAGATTTTCCATGTGGTCCAACGTATTACATGATGGGAATTGATATAGATTTCTATACACCTATATTTGTTATGTCGCGTATTACTGGTTGGTCTGCACATATAATGGAACAACATGCTTCAAATAAACTTATTAGACCTTTGTCTAAATACAGAGGTGCTGAAGTAAGAGAAGTAATGTTGTTAAATCAAAGATAAATGACTTTAACTAATTTACTTTTATTTTTAATTTTAGTTACTTTGGCTACATATACTTTTATGCCTTGGAAAGGTATTGATAAAGGTTCTTTAGTCAAAGTAGCATCTCAGTGGTTTATGTGGTTCGCTATTTTTGCAATCTTAGTTTTAATATCTACTTTTTTTGGAATTCAAGTTTCTGGATAATAATTTTTTTCAACAAACAAGAATTTTAGATGGCGGTATGGGCCAGGAGCTCCTTAATCGTGGAGTAAAACCCCACGGAACTCTTTGGGGAGCTTCAGCTTTATATAATCGAAAATATCACAAAATAGTTATAAATACTCATTTAGATTTTATTAAAGCTGGAGCAGAAATTATTGTAACCAATAGCTTCGGTAGCAGAAAAAGAAGGCTTATAGAAAATGGTTTAGGAAAAGAATATAAAAATTTGAATGTTCTAGCAGGCAAATTAGCAAAAAAAGCTGTAGCTATTTCTAATAAAAAAATTTTGATTGCTGGAAGTCTACCGCCTCAAAATTTTACTTATTTTGCTGATCTTGGAAAAGACCTTAAATTTATAAAAGAAAGTTTTAGATCTCAGGCAAAATATCTTAATCCTTTTGTAGACTTCTTTTATTTAGATGTGATGAGTAGCTGGAAAGAATGTTTATTGGGTTTAAGTGCAATTAAAAGATACAAGAAAAAAATTTTAGTCGGTATTCACATTAGGAGCAAAGGGTTGTTACCCTCAGGTGAAAGATTCATAACTGTTGCAAAAAAAATTCAAAAACATAAACCCATTGGAATTATGGCCTCTTGCGTGTCATTTGAAGATTTAAATGAAGTAATGGAAGATGCTAAAAAACTTAAAGTTCCATTTGGATTTAAAATCAATGCTTTTGAGCATATTCCGCCAGGTTGGAAACCGGATTCGAATAATCCTAAGGTTCAGCTTGGAAAAAGAAAAGATCTCACTCCTAAAAAGTTCTTTGAAATTTGTAAAAGATTAAAGAGCAAAGGTGCAAAAATTATTGGAGGGTGTTGTGAAATTACTCCTAAGCATATTAAATACTTGAAAGGTTTGAAATAATTATTTTTTTGCCTCTTTATGCTTTTGAATCCTTCTAGCGTAATTTTGTGAAATTCGATCAAATATTATTGCTAGTGCAACTATTGCTAATCCATTCATTAAACCCAATGCAAGAAATTGGTTCGAAATGGATCTTAAAATTGGAACTCCTAAACCGCTTACACCAATCATAGAAGCGATTACAACCATTGCTAATGCCATCATTATTGTTTGATTTACTCCAGTCATGATCGAAGGTAACGCTAAAGGTATTTCAATTTTAAATAAGATTACTCTTTTTTTAATACCTAAAGCTTTCGCCGCCTCAACCACTCTCCTATCAACCTCTCTAATTCCTAAATTTGTGAGCCTTACTATTGGAGGTATCGCATAAACACAGACTGCTAACAATCCTGGTACTTTACCTATTCCTAAAAGCATTATAATTGGTATTAAATAAACGAAGGTTGGAATAGTTTGCATCATGTCTAATACTGGGGACAAAATATTTTTCAATCTTTCAGATCTAGCCATTAAAATTCCAATAGGGGTGCCTAATATTAAACAAATTAAAGTGGCCACAGATATGATGGCCATTGTAGACATAGTATCTTTCCACATGCCAAAGTAACCGATTACAAAAAAACTTATTGCTGTGCCAATTGATAACTTAAGACTTCTTGAGCTTAACCATGCTAAAAATGATAACAAAAAAATTATCAGAGGCCAAGGAGTAGTAATTAAAAACTTTTCGAACCAAACTAAAAATTTTAATAGAGGGCCAAAAAAGCCCTCTATTGAATCTCCATATTCTCGAGAAAAGTCTTTAAAGGTAAGGTCAATACCTTTTTTCAAATCTCTTAAACTTTCCCTCTCCATAGAAGGAAATTTTAAGAAGAATTCGAGTTGCATCTAAAACAGTAATTTAAATTAAATTCCTGCTTTAATTTTTTTTGCTACAGATGAGGAAACCCACTTAGACCAAACTTTTTCGTGTTTCTTCATAAACTCAATTGCAGCATCTTCACCTTCAGCTTGATTATCTGTCATGTAAACTAACATTGAATTCATCACTGTTCCTGGATAAATTCTTTTCTTCATGAATTTCATAGCTTCCGGTCCTGCAGATTTTTTAAAGTTATCAGTTACAACTGAATAAACTTCAGAGTCTACCCATCGTGTTTTTTTTGGTGTTGCGCACTCTTGTTCAGGTTTAACAACGCATTTGTGCCAATTATCATCTCCACCCCACTTAACTCCAAAATCTAAAAGTCTCATATCGTACTTTCCAATTATTGCAGTTGGGCTCCAATAATAACCAACCCAATTTTCTCCTCTTTCAACAGCTTTTGCTATTGAACCGTCGAGACCTGCTGCTGATCCTGGGTCAACCAATTTCCAACCTTTTGCTTCCATATCAAAAGCTTTGAAAAGTTGATTGTTAATCAGTTGGCATCCCCAACCAGCCGGACATCCTACAAATGCACCTTTAGATTTGTCTTCAGGGTGAGGAAATAGATCAGGTCTTTTTAACAAGTCCTGAACAGTTTTAATTCCATGTTTTTCCATAGTGTAAGGTGGAACAAACCAACCTTCTCCAAGTCCAGTTATCGGACCTTTATTTACAATATGGATTCTTCCCTCACCTACAGCTTTTTTGAGAGGACTCATTACTGAATTAGCCCAAAGCTCAGGTGCAACATCCGGTTGACCTTTTTCATTCATAGAAGTGAATGAAGGCATTGTATCACCAGGTAATAATTCTACTTCGCAACCATATCCTTTTTCTAATATAATTTTATCAATATTCGCCATTAATGAAGCTGAAGCCCAGTTCATGTTTGCATAAGTGATTTTTCCGCACGCAGCATTAGCGATGTTATTGAAAAATAAGGCAGCGAATATAACTGCCGTTAGTTTTGTTAATATTTTCATTTAACCCCCTAGAGTTATTTATTTTTTTATTTAATGTAACAAAATGTAGTGTGTATTGTAACCGGAATACAACTAAAAAGTGAAATATGGAAGATATGCTTATAAGAGTAATTTGATAGCTTATATAGAAAAAATTACTTACATTTTTTACACAAACCAAAAAATTCTAAGTTAAATCTTTTAAATTTCATTCCTTTTTTATGATTAAAACTTGATAAGTATTTTGAAAGTTTAGCGTCACTAATTTCATCAACCTTCTCGCAACTTTCACAAATTGAAAACGCTGTTGCATTAGAAATTTCACAATCAGAAATTCTACATGCAACGAAAGCATTTTTGCTTTCAATTTTATGAATTTTACCCATTTCAATTAATTTATCTAAAGCTCTATAAATTTGCTGTGGGGCGTTTATTCCTTTTTTTTGAACATTAAATAAAATGGAATAAGCTTTTAAAGGACCCTTTGCTTTTTCAATAATATCTAAAACAATTTGTTGATTTCTAGAAAGTATTTGTGCTTGTGTCATAAATATAAATTACCAATTTAATATCATTTTTTCAATTCAGAATAATTTTTGATCTTAATAAGTGTAAGACAAAATAAAACTAACGCAGCTGTTATTATCGAAGGTCCTGAAGGGGTATTAATTTCTAAAGATGAAAATAAACCAATTATTACAGATAACAAACCTCCTATAATTGATAACTTAACCATCTGCGTTGGATTGTTAGAAACGTTTCTTGCCATTGCAGCTGGCATGATTAACATCCCTGTTATCAGCAGAAGACCTACAATTTTAATTGATATTGCAATTATCGCTGCTAACAAAACTGTAAAGATTGCATTCACTTTATCAGGGTTCATACCTTCAGCTTCAGCTAGTTCATGATTAACTGTTGAAGCAAACAAAGGTTTCCAAATGTATTTCAGTATTAATAAGATTAGTGCTCCGCCAATCCAAATTATTAATAGATCTATTTCATTTACAGCAAGGATGTCTCCAAATAACAATCCCATTATATCAAATCGGATCGTAGTAAGAAAACCGATTACAACTAAACCAACTGCAAGAGATGAATGTGCTAATAAACCCAATAATGCATCTCCAGGTAATTTTGTAGTTTTTTGAAGTTTTAAAAGTATAAGTGCGATCGCTGATGAAATTAAAAAAACAGAAAATGCAATATTTAATTCAAAGAAAAAAGCCATAGTCACACCAAGAAGTGCAGAGTGAGATAATGTATCACCAAAAAAAGATAATCTTCTCCAAATTATAAAACAGCCAATAGGTCCAGTGACTAATGCAATACCAATTCCAGCAATTAAAGCTCTTATAAAAAAATCATCAAACATTTATTGCTTCCTTTTTATTGTTCCATCTGGTGAGTGAGTGTGATCATGTTTATGCTCGTACACGGATAAAATTGTTGAGGCACGATCTCCAAAAAGCTCTTGATATTTATTATTGTTAGCTACAGATTGAGGCGTGCCAGAGCAACAAACGTGTCCATTAAGACAGACTACATAATCTGTAGATGACATAACAACGTGTAAATCATGAGATATTAATAAAATTCCACAATTAACCTTTTCAGAAATTTCTTTTATTAATTCGTAAAGAGAAATTTCGCCCTTGAAATCTACTCCTTGAACTGGTTCATCCAACACCAAAAAATCAGGATTTTTTGCAATCGCTCTCGCAATTAAAACTCTTTGAAATTCTCCTCCAGATAAATTACTTAAATTATTATTTTTAAGATGTTCAACTCCAGTTAATTTTAAAGCATTTATTATTTCTTCATTACTTAAATTTTGTGTGAGTAACATAAAATCAACTACTCTTATTGGTAATGTCCAATCGATAGAGATTTTTTGAGGGACATAGCCAACTTTTTCAGTAAATTTTAAAACTTTTCCTTCGATGTTCTTATAAATACCAAGAGCGATTTTTGCCGTTGTTGTTTTTCCTGACCCATTAGGTCCAATTAATGTAACGATCTCACCCCTCTTTACTTCTAAGGAAACTCCCTTTACTAGCCATTTATCGTTTTTAAATAGACCCACGTTGTCTACTTTAATTAATGTCTCTGAATTTGTTTTATCCACTATAATAATCCTTGCAATAATAAATGTTATATTATAACACTTTGTTACATTATAACACGTTATGAATAAAATACTTAAACTAATTTCATCTGTATTCGTTGCATTTTTAACAACCATTTCAATATCCAAAGCTGAAGTAAAAGTTGTTGCATCAATTAAGCCAATACATTCCTTGGTTAGTTACGTTATGGATGGTGTTGGAAAACCTGATGTAATAGTTGATGGTTATAATTCTCCACATGGATTTAGTTTAAAACCCTCTCATGCAAAAATGATTGAAAACGCTGATTTAATTATTTGGGTTGGTGAAGATTTAGAGGCTTTCTTAGAAAAACCATTAAATACAATTGCTAAAAAAGCAGTAAATATTGAAATAATGGATTTGAGTGGAATTAATAAACTCAAATTTAGAGAAAAAAACATATTTGAAGGTCATGAGGATCATGGACATGGTCATAAAGAAAAGAAACATGACGATCACGGACATAGTCATAAAGAAAAAAAACATGATGATCATGGACACAAGGGACATGCTCATGGAGAACATGATCCACATGTGTGGTTAGATCCAATAAATGCTAAAGTGATTGTTAAAGAAATCGAAAATCAATTAGTTAAATTAGATCCAGACAACAGCTCAAAATATAAAGCTAACTCTAAAAAGGCTCAGACTGAATTAGATAATTTGACAAAAAATATTAAAAGAGATCTCAAAGGTAATCTGAGATTTGTAGTTTTTCACGATGCATATCAATATTTTGAAAATAGATTTGGTATTAAGGTATTAGGAGCTTTAACAGTAAATCCAGATGTTTTACCTGGAGCTGAACAATTATCAGAAATTAGAGAGGTTATTGAACATGAAAAAGTTAATTGTCTTTTTTCAGAGCCGCAGTTCAACCCAGCAATTATTAAATCTATCGCAAAAGACACTAAAATTAAAACTGGTGTTTTAGATCCTCTTGGAGCTACATTAAATAAGGGTAAAGGTATGTACTCCGAACTTTTACAAAGTATATACGCATCGTTCAAGGGTTGTTAAGTAATTATTTCTGCAAACCTATTTTCTATTAAATTTAATTTAAGATTATTTTTTTTGGCGAAATCGTTTATAGCTTTTTCTACTTCTGAAATATAACTTTCTTTACCATAATCATCACATAGAATAACTTTCTTTTGATATTTCATGTTCTCATATAAAGTTGAGAGATCATTAGTTACAGTTTCGTAACTGTGTCCTCCGTCAAGAAAAACAAAATCGATTTTTTGCAGATCTATTTCTTTTAAAACTTTATTTGTATCACCTGCGATTAGCTTTATGTTTTGACTATATTCCTGCAGGAGTTTTTGAACACTCTCAATTGAATTTAAATCTTCTTTTATAATATAATTATAATAAATATTTTTTAATGGATTAGAAAATTTCTGATCTTTTAAAAAATTAGGTTTAATTTCATCTCTTTTATCTTTTTGACCAATGCCAAATAAATCTATCCCAGTGAAAGAAAAGTTATCTCCATTTGATTTATATAAAAAATCGCATGTATTTTTTGCAGTCACGCCGCAAAAAACACCTATCTCTAAAACATTTCTAGGATTATGATAAGAAAGTCTTTCAAGAAAAATGTTCCCCCATTTCCCTTTTAAGCCAGATTTTCTCCAATAACTTTTATATTTAAACTGCAAATATTAAGCAAAAACCTCGCCCCATGTTCCTTGAGTTGAAGCTTTAGAATATTCTGTTGCTCTTCCTTCAAAAAAGTTCATGTGCTCTACTCCGTTAAGCATTGTGTCTAACCATGTTAATGGGTTTTTCTTAACGTCGTATATTGGTTTTAGACCTAGTTGCTCTAATCTTCTATTACCAATAAATCTAATATACTGTTTAACTTCGTCAGCTGTTAAACCCTGCATTGGGCCCATTTGAAAAGCAAGATCGATAAATGCATCCTCATGATGAACAATTGTTTTGCAAGCTTCATAGATTTCATTTTTCAATTTATCATTCCAAATTTGTGGTTCTTCTTTAATAAAATCTCTAAAAAGTCTAATCATAGAGTTGCAGTGCAAAGTTTCATCTCTAACCGACCAGGTTACTATTTGCCCCATTCCTTTCATCTTATTAAATCTTGGAAAGTTTAATAAAATTGCAAAGCTTGCAAATAGTTGTAAGCCTTCGGTAAAAGCAGAGAACACTGCCATTGTCATTGCGATGTTATGTTTAGATTTAACATCAAAGCCTTGCATGTAATCGTACTTATCTTTCATTTCTTTGTACTGTAAGAAAGCTGAGTATTCTGTCTCTGGCATTCCGATAGTATCTAATAGATGAGAATAAGCAGCGATATGAACAGTTTCCATTGCTGCAAAGGCTGTCATCATCATTAAAACTTCTGTAGGTTTAAACACTGTTGTGTAGTGTCTTAAGTAACAGTTGTTTACTTCAACATCTGCTTGGGTAAAAAACCTAAATATATGAGTTAAAAGATTTTTTTCTTCTACTGAAAGATTTTTTTGCCAATCTCTTACGTCGTCACCTAGCGGCACTTCTTCTGGTAGCCAGTGAATTCTTTGTTGGGTTAACCAGGCATCGTAACACCATGGATACCTAAACGGCTTGTAAACTGGGTTTTCTACTAATAAACCCATCTTATTTGGTTGAATAATTGTTGGTTTAGTTTTTTCTGCTACTGACATGATAAACACTCCTCATAGTTATTGCTTTCATTATTTGATTCTTGTTTTCCAGAGTAAACATTTTTTGTCACATCTGTTGAAGATCCGTTGTTTACATTTTCAGCTCTCTGGATTGATTTGGATCTACAGTAATAAAGGCTTTTCAAACCTTTTTTCCACGCTTGAAAATGAATATCGTGAAGTTCTTTTTTATGTATGTCTGCGGGTACGAAGATATTTACTGATTGTGCTTGTGATATGTGAGGCGTTCTATCTGCACCTAACTCAACGATCCATCTTTGATCGATTTCAAAAGCAGTCTTAAAAGTATCTTTTTCGTTCGCAGTTAAAAAATTTAAATGAGATACAGATCCTTGATTTGTAGTAATGCTTGACCAAATTTCATCTGTATCCTTGTTATATTTTTGAAGTATCTTTTTTAGGTATTTATTTCTAACATTGAAAGAACCTGAAAGGGTTTTATGAGTATAGCTGTTGGCAGCAATAGGTTCTATCCCTGGAGAAGATCCTCCACAAATGATTGATATAGAAGCTGTCGGAGCTATTGCAGTTTTATTTGAAAATCTTTCCTTCATTCCGTACTCTGCTGCATCTGGACATGATCCTCTTTCGTCAGCTAAGGTTTTTGAAGCTTCATCAACTTTTTCTTGAATGTTTTGGAATATTTTTTTATTCCAAACTTTACTCATTACTGATCCAAAAGGAATATTTTTTTGTTGGAAGTACGAGTGTAGTCCCATAACTCCAAGACCAACACTTCTCTCTCTCATTGCTGAGTATTTTGCGTGAGCAAATTCATCTGGGGCTCTATTGATAAAATCAGTCATAACATTATCTAAGAATCTCATTACATCTTCAATAAATTGAGGATCATCTTTCCACTTATCGTAAGTGTCTAGGTTTAGAGATGATAAACAACAAACAGCTGTTCTTTGATTTCCTTCATTATCAACTCCAGTTGGTAATGTAATCTCACTGCAAAGGTTAGATGTTTTAACTTTTAACCCTGCGAGTTTATGATGTTGTGGAATTTGTCTATTAACTGTATCAATATAAACAACGTAAGGCTCACCTGTTTCGATTCTTGCAGTCAATAATCTTATCCATAAATTTCTTGCTGGTATAGTCTGTTGAACAGACCCATCATAAGGACTTCTCAATGCCCATTGACCACCAGTCTCTACTGCTCTCATAAATTCGTCCGTTACTAAGACTCCATGATGTAAATTTAGTGATCTTCTATTTACATCCCCGCCAGTGGGTCTTCTCATTTCTATAAACTCCTCAATTTCAGGATGATCAATTTGTAAATAACATGCGGCTGAACCTCTTCTTAGAGAGCCTTGACTTATTGCCAAAGTCAAAGAGTCCATAACTTTTATGAAAGGAATTATTCCAGAAGTTTTTCCAACTTTTCCTATCTTTTCTCCAATTGATCTTAAATTACCCCAATAGCTTCCTATTCCTCCGCCTCTTGCAGCAAGCCAAACGTTCTCCTCCCAAAGATTTGTAATTCCCTCTAGACTATCGCTGGCTTCGTTTAAGAAACATGAAATTGGTAGTCCTCTTTCTGTGCCACCATTAGATAAAACAGGTGTGGCAGGCATAAACCACAAATTACTTATATAATTGTAAATCCTTTGTGCGTGTAAATTATCATCAGCGTAAACGCTTGCAACTCTAGCAAATAAATCTTGAAAGCTCTCGTTTTGACCTAAATATCTATCTGTAAGTGTTGCTCTTCCAAAATCAGTTAAGTTTTCATCTCTCGATCTATCAATCTTTATTGTGATACCTTTTTCGTTTTGGAATAATTCAGTTTCTCCAGATAAAGAGAATAAGTCAGGCTTTTTAGGTCCGTTATTCTTTAGTTCGTTTTGGTTTTTCTGGCTTATTGAGCCGACAGCTTTCTCTATTGCCAATGATACACTTTTATTCATATTTTCCTTGTTTTAAGTCGATTTGATAACAAAACAACTATATGTTGTGTTACATGTATGTTAATATACTATATAACACTTAAATCAATAGAACATTATAGGAACATCTTATTAATTTTGCAAGTGGAAAGTTTTGTTAATAAACATTTGATAACAAATGCCTATATTCTCTTGTATTTATAACTAATGAAAATCAATCCAAACGGTTTTAGAGAGTACGACGCTAGATGGATTTTTGAAAAAGACATCAATATTGAGGGAATCACTAACTTAGGCAAAGGCCTGGGGACTCAAATAATCGACCATACCAAAAAAAATAATCCGAGAATAATAGTTGGTCATGATTACAGATCATATAGCGAGAAAATTAAAAAAAGTTTAATTGAAGGCTTAATTTCAACTGGGTGCCATGTTGAAGATGTAGGTTTATCTTTGTCGCCAATGGTTTACTTTGCTCAGTTTAATTTAAACTCAGATGCAATAGCTATGGTCACTGCTAGTCACAATGAGAATGGTTGGACTGGAGTTAAAATGGGTATCAAAAAAGGTTTAACGCATACGCCAGAGGAAATGTCTGAGTTAAAAGACATAACCCTTAATAAAAAATTTAAAACAGGTAAAGGAAATATAAAAAAAATTGAGCAATTTAAAAATATATACATACAAGATTTAATAAAAAAGAATAAAATAAATAAAAAAATTAGAGCTGTTGTCGCTTGCGGAAATGGAACAGCTGGAGTTTTTGCGCCAGAAATTTTAAGAGGAATAGGTTGTGAAGTAATAGAATTAGATTGTAAATTAGATTGGTCATTTCCAAAGTATAATCCTAATCCAGAAGATCTCAAAATGCTTCATGCTATTTCTAAAGTGGTAAAAGATAATCATGCTGACATAGGCTTTGGTTTTGATGGAGATGGAGATAGATGTGGTGTTATAGATAATGAAGGAAAAGAAATATTTTCGGATAAGGTAGGTTTACTAATTGCTAGAAATTTATCTACATCTCATAAAAATTCTAAGTTCATTGTAGATGTAAAATCTACTGGTTTATTTATGAACGATAACGTTCTTACAAGTAATAAATGTAAAACAGTTTATTGGAAGACAGGGCATTCTCATATTAAAAGAAAAGTAAATATTGAAAATGCTCTAGCAGGTTTTGAAAAAAGTGGACATTTCTTTTTTAATCAGCCTTTAGGTTATGGTTATGATGATGGTATTAATTCGGCAATTCAAGTATGCCATCTTTTGGTAAATCAAAATAGAAAGATGAGTGATATTATTAAAGAATTACCAATTACTTATCAAACGCCAACTATGGCCCCTTTTTGTAAAGATGAGGAAAAATATAAAGTTGTTGAAAGCATTGTCAAAGAAGTTCAAGATTTAAAACAAAAAAATATTAAAATAGATGGTCAATCTATTATTGATATATTAACTGTGAATGGAGTGCGGTTCACTTTAGAAGATGGATCCTGGGGATTAATAAGAGCTTCATCAAATAAGCCGTCGTTAGTAATAGTAACGGAAAGTACAACTTCAGATGATAGAAAGAAAAAGATTTTTAAATTTATAGATGATTTGCTTCTAAAGACTGGTAAAATTGGAGAGTACGATCAAAAGATTTAAAGTTTAAAATATTCGTATAAAAATCTAGTTCCAATTACAATTAAAAATAACCCAAAGTATTTAGTCATTTTCATTTTATCAATTTTATGACTAGCTTTAGCACCTAACCTTGCCATAAACGCAGTAATTGGAAAAAATACAAGAAATGCTGGAATATTTAGAAAACCATAACTCATAGGCAAATCTGCTTTCAAATACGATCCAGAAATTAAAAAACCTGCAGCACCAAATAAAGCAATTATGAATCCTATTGCGGCAGCACTGCCGATGGCTTTATTTATAGAATAACCAAAAAATTTTAAAATTGGGACATTCATTACTGCTCCTCCTATTCCCATAGGTGCAGAAATAAAGCCACTTACAATTCCTGAAATTGCTTTTGAAAATAATCCCATTTTTATTTCTATGTTTGTTTCTTTTTCTTTTAAAAATAATAAATAGAAAGCGAGAATATATACGACAATTGTAAAAAATAATATTAAAGGCTTTGTCTCTAAACTCGCGGCAAACATTGTTCCAAGAATTACTCCAATTGCAACAAAAAAACCAAAACCTTTAACAATATTAAAATCCACGGATTTATGCTGATGATGTGTTAATACAGAAACAGTTGAGGTAGGTATAATAATTCCAAACGAGGTTCCTACTGCTAAATGCATAACATAAGCTGTTTCTATACCGGAAAAGGTAAATATGTAAAATAAAATAGGAACTGTAATTAACCCCCCTCCAATACCAAACAAACCAGCAGCAAAACCTGCCGGAATTGCCGTAGCAATCATAATAAAAATTAAATAAATAATTTCTGATTGAGAAAGAATATCCAAAACTATCTCTCTAAGGAAATAGGGTTAGTTTTTCTTACTTGATCCATGATATGATTCACTTTTTGTAGATCAGCATTCCTAACACACATATTTTTAGATAAATATTGCTTCCAGGTTTTTGAGCCATTTTGTCCGTGAAACAATCCTACAGTGTGTCTCATTATATGATTTAGTTGTACACCTTTTGATGTTTGTTCTTGAATATAAGGAATTAGATTTTCCATAACTTCTGTTCTTGTTGGTACATTTTCATTTTTAAAAATTTCTTTTTCAATTTCTGCTAAAAAATAAGGTGAGTGATAGACAGCTCTGCCGATCATCACGCCATCGACTTTGTTTAAATGATTTTTAATTTCCTCAGTTGTTTTTACACCCCCGTTAATAATTATTTCATCTTTTTTAAAACAATCTTTAAGTTTATAAACAAAATCATATTTTAAGGGTGGGATATTTAAATTTTCTTTTGGACTAAGTTTTTTTAACAATGCTTTTCTAGCGTGTATTATAAATTTTTTTGAACCTGCATCTTTAGTTGTTTGAATAAAAGATTTTAAGAAATCAAAATTTTCAACATCGTTATAACCAATTCTTGTTTTAATTGTTACAGGTAATTCGGTTGCTTTCGCCATTGACTCAATACATTTAGCTACAAGATCTGGTTCTTGCATCAGAGATGCACCAAATTTATTTTTTTGTACTTTTTTACTTGGACAACCTAGATTTAAGTTAATTTCTTTATATCCATAGTCTTCTGAAATCTTGCACGCTTCGGCTAATTCATTTGGATCTGATCCCCCGACTTGAAGCGTTACTGGATTATTTATCTTTTTAAATGAAAGCAATTTAGTTCTGTCTCCTCTTATTATTGCGTTTGCAACAATCATCTCTGTATACAAATGTATATTTTTACTTATGAGACTTAGAAAATAAATTTCGTGTTTATCAGTGCAATCCATCATAGGTGCAACTGAAACAGTTTTCTTCATAATCTACTCTGATTTGTTTTCTTCTTCTGCTGGAACTTCTTCGCTTAGTTCAAGAGGAGATTCTTCTGTGTCTAAATTTTCCTCTTTAATCTCTGGCTGCTCTGCTTTAAGCTCTGAAAGTGCCTCGTCTGCTAAACTTGGTTTTTTTAGTTCTGGAATTCTTCTTGTTCTTTTTGAAGGTAATATAGCTACACCACTCTTAGAAACTTGTCCTTTATATAAGTTTTCAAAATCATCGTTAGTTTCTTCTTCAATTTCTTCTTGTTCCTCTGACTCATCTGGCTCTTTTCTTAATCTCTTAATCGCGCTAGCTTCAACCTCTTTAACATCTATTTTTCCATCACCAATTTCTCTTAATGATATGATTGTTCGTTTGTCATTGTCTTCTTCTACTAACATTGGAGAACCAGCATTTAATTGAACAGTTCTCTCTTTAGCTAATAAAACTAAATCGTATTGATTATCAACTTTTTCTAAGCAGTCTTCTACAGTAATTCTTGCCATGATGATGAGTATATATTCAAATACCTCTAATAAATCAATTATTTTTTAGTTTAATAGGTTCGAGCTTATTCCTTATCAATATTAAAAGAACTAACGAAATAACGATGTAAACACCCGATACAAAAGCAATATTTTCAATCGAAAAACCATTATCAATCATTAAACCAAATACTGCAGTTCCAAAGGCAGTTGAAAATACCATGCAAGCAGTAGTTAAAGCCTTGATAGATCCAATAAATTTTACACCATAAATTTCAGCCCAAGTAGAGGAGCCAAGAACGTTAGCTAATCCATTAGAAATGCCTACTAAACCTAAAAAAATAAAAGCTGACATTTCTTGTTGATAGTAAAATAATACAAACATGGCTATTAGCAGAGGTATATTCATAATTGAAATTAATTTTCTACTAGTAAATTTATCTACTAAAAAACCTGAGAAGAATAAAGTTATTATTGAAGCTA
The DNA here is from genome assembly GCA_902628815.1 of uncultured Pelagibacteraceae bacterium. Classification (GTDB taxonomy): domain Bacteria; phylum Pseudomonadota; class Alphaproteobacteria; order Pelagibacterales; family Pelagibacteraceae; genus Pelagilacustribacter. The sequence goes on along the minus strand of CACOOK010000001.1, from coordinate 133,807 downwards.
AAGAATAAATCATAAATGCTTTAGGTATTGTATAGATATTCCACAATTTCGAATCTGAAATAAATGACTGATAAACAAACACTCCGGTAGCTATCCAAGGCATCGCGAGCATATTAAGTGAGACAATATAAAATCTATAATCTTTGATTACTTCTCGTCTTCTCCAGCTTTTAATTTTAAAATTTTTTTTAGGATCTAAATCTTTTTCTCTAGAGTCTAATTTAATTTGTTTGATCGTATTCAAAACAACAAATGGCAAAAATATAATTATTATAATTGCTATTCCTTGCCAAACTGATCTCCAAGAATAAATTACAAACAAGTAAGTTACTAATACTGGTAAAATAAATTCTGCAGATGATAATCCAAACCAAATTGTGCTTAGAGCTTTTCCTCTAGACCTTTCAAAAAATCTTGAGATTGTAGTCGTAGAAGTGTGGCTCATTAAACCTTGGCCAGAAAATCTCATTAAAAATATGCCTATCGATAGAAAAATAATACTATTGATATAAGAAAAAAATAAAGAAGAAAAAAATAATAAAAAAATTACAAAAAAAGAATAATAGATTATTTGATATTCGTCGATTTTCTTTCCTACCCATATAAGTAAAAGACTAGAAAATATTGTTGCAGTAGCATAAATATTTCCAAATTGTCCGTGAGTAATACCTAATTCATTTCGAATTGGTGCGTTAAACAATCCCAAAAAAAAACTCTGTCCAAAGCTTGAAAAAAATGTAAATATAAAACCAAATATAATTACTTTTTTGTTTACTGAAAGGTTAATCATTTATGAGTTGTAAAGTTGCTTTCATAGGTTTGGGTGTTATGGGTTACCCTATGGCAGGTTATATATCAAAAGCTGGTCATGATGTAACTGTTTATAATCGAACTAAAGCTAAAGCAGAAAAATGGATCAAGGAATACAAAGGTAAAACAGCAGATACTCCAATGGATGCTGCAAAAGACTGCGATTTTATTTTTACATGTGTCGGAAACGATAATGATTTAAGAGAGGTAACTTTAGGTGACAAAGGTTTATTTAAAACTGCAAAAAAAGGTGCGATCTACGTAGACAATACTACTGCATCTGCAAATATTGCCAGAGAACTTTATAAAGAAGCAAAATCGAAAGGTTTTGATTTCTTGGACGCGCCTATTTCAGGTGGACAAGCGGGAGCTGAAGGTGGAATTTTAACAGTAATGGTTGGCGGAGATGAAGCTCCCTATAAAAAAGCTGAACCTGTAATCGATTGTTACAGTAAAAAGATTAAACTTCTTGGTCCATCAGGCAGCGGTCAGTTAACGAAGATGGTAAATCAAATTTGTATTGCAGGCTTAGTACAAGGATTATCTGAAGCAATAAATTTTGGGATGAATGCGGGATTAAATATGCATGATGTAATTGAAGTAATTTCAAAAGGCGCAGCACAATCTTGGCAAATGGAAAATAGACACAAAACAATGATTGAGGATAAATTTGATTATGGTTTTGCAGTTGATTGGATGAGGAAAGATTTAAAAATCGCTATGGATGAGGCTAAGAAAAATAACTCACCTTTACCTATTACAAAAATAATTGACGAATATTATGCTGAGGTTCAAAAGATGGGTGGTAAAAGATGGGATACTTCAAGTTTAATCAAAAGATTTAGAAAATAAATCGTGTCAGAAACAGTCAGTTACTACGAAGATTCAAAAGAGATTGAAAAAAAGATATGGGATCTTTTGTCTAACGCAGTAAAAGACAGGTCATCAGAATTCAGAACACCTGTATTTATTTGCGGTAACGATAAAGACCTAGATGGTAGAGTCGTTGTTCTCAGAAAGGCAGATCAACAAAATAATTTTATTCAGTACCATAGCGATATTAGGTCGTCAAAAATTGATAAAATAAAAAAAAATCCTAAGTGCTCTATTCTATTTTACGGTAAAGAAGAAAAGATACAGCTTAGAGTTAAAGCAGAATGTGAAGTAAATTATAATAATGATGTCGCAAAAGAATCTTGGGAAAAAACAGGACATATCAGTAGAAAATGTTACCTTGTTACTAATGGACCTGGAACAGAATCTGAAAAACCAACTTCAGGGTTAGGTAATAAATTTGATAATTTTGATTTTACTAAAGAAGAGAGTGAGGCTGGTTATAAAAACTTTTGTGTCATAAGATGCAAAATTAAAAGTATTGAATGGCTTTATTTAGCTGCAAAAGGTCATCGAAGAGCAATAATCGATCTAAATGGATCGAAAAAATTTACTTGGTTAGTTCCCTAATTTTTTGGTAACTTTTTCTTTTGTCGAGCCTAAATTAACTTCATCAAAATAAACGACCATATTTGGATAGGGTTTTTCTCCATGTTCCCTTTTCCACCCGCTTACAAATGTCTGATAAATTCCAAAATCTAGTCCTACACCTCTTTTAGTGTATGGCGTAATATTTTTTATATTCTCAGCATTTAATATTAATTTATTATTAATCCAAACTTTCATGAATCCATTTTCTTCTCTTGAGTATCGAGCATTAATTAGTACATCAGTCCATTTTCCTATCATATCATTAATCCTAATTGCCTTTTTCATTTCAACATACTCGCCACTCCACATTCTTCCTACTTCTAACCATTCACCACTTCTATCTGTAATCATAAGAATAGGTTTCCAGCCTTTTTCATAAAGTTGAGCAAAAGTAGTTCTAACAGGGGCTACTGATTGATAGTCTTCGGGTAAATAAATTGATGCAGAATACCAATGATCTTTTTTACCCATTTGATGTTTTTTGAATTGAAGCTCAGTTCTTTGTCTATCTTTTTTGCAATCATCATGTCCGCTATCTTTACCGCAATCACCTAATCTTACTTCAAATCTGTAAGATTTTTTTCCAGATCTAACAGGATGACCATCTTTACTATTAGCTAAAGTTAGAGAATATTTTTTTTTGTGAGAGATAGTTTTTCTTTTTACCTCAGTATTAGAGACATCTTTACTGTTTTTAGCTTCCAAATCTGAAAAGCCTAATAATAAAATGGCAAATAAAAAAAAACTATTTCTTATATTTTTTAATATTTTCAACATAGTCTCTGGCATTTTCTTTAATGTGTTCTATCTCTTCATCAGTAACTTTTCTGACTACTTTACCAGGGCTTCCTAAGACAAGTGATCTGTCAGGAATAACTTTATTTTCTGTTACTAATGAGTTTGCTCCGATGATACAATTTTTTCCAATCTTTGCTTTGTTTAAAATAGTTGAGCCTATTCCTATAATACAATCATCCGAAATTTCACACCCATGTAGCATTACCATATGTCCTACTGTAACACCCTTGCCTACTATAGTTGGGCAGCCTGGATCTGTGTGTATTACACTACCATCTTGAATGTTCGAACCTTCGCCAATAATAATTGGTTCTAAATCACCTCTTAAAGTTGCATTGAACCAAATATTAGAATTCTTTTTTAACTCTACTCTGCCAATGATAACTGCATTAGAAGCTACCCAGCTGTCTGGATCCATTTTTGGAGTGTGACCGTTAACATCGTAAATCATAAATTTGCTGTAATGTATTATTAATTATCTTATAATATATTATGGCTTTAACAAAGACACCAGTATGCGATTTTGGAAAAAAAGCTGAGGATTTCAAACTAAAATCAATAGAAAATAAAATAATCTCCCTTAATGATGTTAAAGGTGAAAAAGCTACACTTATTATGTTCATATGTAATCACTGTCCTTACGTAAAAGCTATTATTCGTGATTTAGCAAAGGATTGTAACGAATTAAAAAAAGACGGGATTAACTCTGTTGCAATCATGTCTAATGATACTAAAAATTATCCAGAAGACTCTTTCGATAACATGATTAAATTTGCAAAAAATAATAATTTTGGTGAAATAAATTATCTAATAGATGAAACGCAAGAGATTGCAAGAAAGTACGGTGCAGTTTGCACACCTGATTTCTTTGGATACAATAAGGAATTAAACCTTCAGTATCGAGGAAGATTTAGGGAGCTTAAAGATTTAAAACCTGTTTCACATGGAGATAGTGAACTAAAAATAGCGATGAAAATGATTTCTGAAACACAAACGGGTCCAAAGATTCAAACTCCTAGTATGGGATGTAATATAAAATGGTTTAATTAATGTTTTTAGTTTCTACAAGAAATTTTCCACCTGAACTAGGTGGGATGCAAAATCTAATGGAGGGCTTGTCTAACGCTCTTACAAATCATGGTCCAGTGAAAGTTTTTGCAGATAGTCATGAAGACGCAAATACTTATGATAAAAATTCTAAATTAAATATAGAAAGAATTTCAGGAATTAAAATATTTAGAAAGTATAGAAAAGCTAATTTAATTAAAGACTTTGTTAAACAAAATCAAATAAGAGCGTGTTTTTTTGATCATTGGAAAAGTATTGAAAATATTGAATTAGAGACTCTTAAGAAAACAAAATCTTTTTGCTTAATTCACTCAAAGGAAATAAATCATCCTGTTGGTTCTTCTTTGAATAAAAGAGTGTTAAAATCTTTAGGAAAAGCAGATTTTGTTATCGCAAATTCAAAATTTACAAAGGAATTAGGTTTAAAACTTGGATTAAAAGACATTTATGTCATCAATCCTGGCTGTAACTATCCTATCGTTGTTAGTCAAACAGCTAGAGAATATTCAAAAAATATTTATGGAAACTCTTCACCAAAATTAATTACAGTTTCAAGATTAGATGGACGTAAAAGTCATCAGAATATTTTAATGTCAATTAAAAATCTTTTACCAAAATTTCCAAATTTAAAATATGTATCGATTGGTGATGGAGATGAGAAAAAAAATCTTCAAAAGTTAAGAGCAGAATTAGGTTTAGAAAAAAATGTTGAATTAATTTTTAATTCTACTGAACAAGAAAAAGTTGGGTTGCTTGAACAATCAGATGTATTTGTAATGCCTTCAGTTGTTTATAAAAAATCAGTTGAAGGATTCGGTATTACTTATATTGAGGCTGCGTCATACGGAAAACCGTCAATCGGCGGGATCTACGGCGGTGAAGGAGACGCGATAAAATCTGGTGTTACGGGGTATCTTTGTAATGGTAATGATTTAAATGCCATTTACAATACACTCTTAAAAATTTTATCTAACGAAAAATATAAGGAATTGGGTGCTAATGCATTTGAATTTTCAAAAGGTTTTAGTTGGGAAAAAATTATTAAAAATTATATTAATCTAATTTAGATTTGACTTTCTCTAAAACAGTTTCGACAGTTAAATTATTCAAATTCTCAACACTAATTGCTTTAAAGTTATAATTTTCCATACTTACTTTTTTTGCAGTTGTGTGGCTACCAAAAAGTACGACACCCTTTTTGTCTAGATGTGAAGCTATATGAGCTGGTCCAGTATCATTGGCAATGATAAATTTAGCTTTACTTATTAAAGATACCAATGTTTTAATATCAATTGGCTGATTATTATTTAAAACTACTTTGGCATTTAACTTATTAGCTTCGTCGATTTCATCTGGTCCTGGAGCTAACAAAATTGGATATTTATTTTTAAAATCTTGTTTAAGTCGTAAGATTAAATCTTTAAAAAAAGGCCATTTTTTTTGAGGAAGTTTTTTTGAGCAAAAAGGAAACAACAAAATGTAGTCGTTATTTGCATATTGTTTTTTTAACCTTGAGACATCTGATATAGCCCAATTTAAATCAATATTTTTTACAAATTCAGTTTGTATACCACTTTTTTTTAATTGAATTTCCATTCTATCAAGAACAGGTTCTTTATCAAAATCACTCTTTTTTTGACCTGGCTCTAATGAAGTTTCCGTAGAGGACCATTCTACATTTTTTAAGATAAATCTTTTATAAAATTTTGTTCTGCTTGAATTTTGTAAATCATAAATTTTCGTAAAATTATATTTTGCTAGATTGTTTTTTAAATTTCTTAAATAAAATAAATTCCATCTAGGTAATCTCTTATCTATTATTACTCCATCTAAGTAAGGGCATTCCGACATAAAAATTGCATATGGTTGAGCTGTAAGTAAAAATACTTTTCTGTTTTTATAAAATTTTTTTATATCTTTTATTGCTCCATTTGCTTGAATTAAATCCCCTAAAGAGCCATGCTTTATAATTAATATATTTGACATTATTATTTCGAAGTATATTTAATGTTTAATATAGTCAAATATTAATATGAGCGAAAAAATGGACAAAATATTGGCAGAAATATCAGCTGGGGAGTTAATAGATAAAATTACCATTTTAGAAATCAAAAAAGAGAAAATAAGTAATAAAGAAAAATTAATAGAGGTAGAAAAAGAATTAGTTTCATTAAATGAGTCTTTGAAAAAATTTATCAATGATGAAAATAAAATTTTGAGTTTTAAGAATGATCTTAAAAATATAAATTTAAAACTTTGGGATATAGAAGACGGAAAGAGATCCGCTGAAAAAAATAATAAATTTGACGAAAAATTCATTCAACTAGCAAGAAATGTTTACAAGTTTAACGACGAAAGAGCGAAAATCAAATTAGCAATCAATAATGCTCTTGGATCAAATATAAAGGAAGTAAAATCTTACGAATAATTAATCTGCCTTTAAACTAGGTATTCTTAACCTAAGTTTTTTTGATAATTTAGGATTTATATTAGCTGTAATTACACCTTCAGATTTCTTAAGTTCTTTTATGATTTCGCCGTCAGGAGAAATTATTAATGAATGTCCAAAAGTTTTTCTTCCATTATAATGTGTTCCTCCTTGTGCGGGCGCAAAAATATAACAAAAATTTTCTATAGCTCTAGCTTTTAATAATGAATGCCAATGTTTCTTACCTGTGGTTTCGGTAAAAGCTGAAGGTACAGATAAAAATAATGAACCTGCTTTAGATAATTTTCGGTATAGATTAGGAAATCTAAGATCATAACAAATACTTAAACCGATTTTTCCCCATGGTAACTTAAATGTTTTAATTTTTTTTCCTGGATAAAAACTCTTTGACTCAAGATATTTTTCTTTTTTACTTAAGACAACATCGTACATATGAATTTTATCGTAGTAAGTTCTAACTATTCCGTTTTTATCGATTAAAACAGATCTGTTAACCAATTTATTTTTAGAAACCTTAATAATTAAAGATCCTATCAAAATCCATTTCTTATGCTTTTTTGCAAGTTTTTTAATACCATTAAGATAAATATCATTTTGCATTGAGGTACAAATTTTTAGTAGCTCCTTTTTGTTTAAAGAGAAATGTGAAGAAACCTCTGGTGTAATTATAAAATCAGTTTTTTGCTTAATTGCTTTTAAAATAAGTTTCGATGTTTTGTCTAAATTATTATGAATATTATTATTTGATCTTAATTGAATACAAGAAACACGAAACATTACTTCATTATAGATGAAGCAAAATTCCATTTACAGTCAAAACTAGGTATATAAGCCCCAGATAATTTAATGTTTCCAAAGCTTTTTTCTAAAACCTTACACCAATTATCAACTTGTTTAGGTTTTTTATCCTGGCTTCCAACTTGAGCAGTAATTACACCACCTTTTTTAAGTATTCTTTTTAGACCTTTCATATTTTTCTTTGCCAAATCAATGCAATATTGATCGTCGTTTAAATCTACAAAAATTTTATCGTATTTTGAGTCCTCTATCTCTCTTATGCTCTTAAATGCATCTCCCCAGAAAGTTTTTATTTTATTGCTTTTTTTAACTTTGGAGCAAACTTTAGGTAAATGTCGATAGCAAACACCTACTATCTCTGGATCTAATTCAAACCAATCGATGTAATTAGAATTATTCTCTAAGCACGCTCTAGCAACACCTCCATCTCCTCCACCAATTATCGCAACATTATTATTTCTTTTACTCAAGTCATAACTAGATTTAAAAAAGTTTGAGCTATAAATTTTTTCATCTTTTTCAGCTACTTGAATTTCATGGTCTATAAATAGTGCATGACCAAACTCTTCTAGGTCCATTATTTCAACAAATTGACCGACTTTAGAAGTGAATTTTTCTAAAACATCTTTGACTACATAGAATTTCTTTTGACCTGGGGTGCTATAAATATCATCATAAAGACCTATGCTACTTCGATCAAAAGCATTAGTCACAACTCTTTGATGATCAATCTCTTTTCTTAGAATTTTAAGAGCAACTTTTGGGTGCACTTTTCCGCATGTGAAAAAATCAAAACTTACAATACCTTTTTCGGGAAAGGTATGAAAACTAAAATGGCTTTCAGATAATAAAGCAACTAAAGTAAAGCCTTGTGGTTGAAATTTGTGGGAAGCAACATTTAATATTTCCACTTTTGCAGCTTTTGCTATTTTGTAAATAACTTTTTCGTAAAATTCAGGTGAATAGTCTTTTTTAACACCAAGAAAATCAATTGTAATGTGCTCGCCAACTTTAATCATAAAAAATTATCCTTTTTTATAATTTTTAAATTTACCCAAGACAATTTTCATTTCTTTTTTCGATAGAATCTTAGGTATTCCAATTCTTATGGCATTTATATATTGATGGCAAATATTTTCGATTTCTTGAGCAAGCTCAAAAGTCTTTTCTAAATTTTGTCCAAAAGCAACCTGGCCGTGATTAGCAATCAAACATGCTGTTCTATTTTTTAATGCTTTAATAATATTTCTAGAAAGATTCTTTGTTCCAAAAGTTGCGTATTTACTGCACTTAATGTCTTCTCCACCTGCTACTGCAACCATGTAGTGAAAAGCTGGAATGCTTTTTTGATGAGTTGACACTGCTGTTGCGCAAGTTGAATGGGCATGTACTATAGCTTTAGCCTCTTTTTTATTCACATAAATATCTTGATGAAATCTCCATTCTGATGAGGGTTTGCCTTTTTTTTTATCATAAACACCTTTTAGCGAAACAAAGACAATGTCTTCTGGTTTTAAAGACGAGTACTTTCTTCCAGATGGGGTTATATAAAAACCATCTACTCCTTTTTCTTTTGCTCTTACAGAGATGTTCCCAGATCTTAAAGTTGATAGATTTGTAATATTTAATTTTTTCGAGAATTTTATTACTTCAGCTTTTAATTTGCTCACTTAAATAAGCCTTTCAGACCCTTTTCTGATGCTTCACATATACCTCTTTCAGTAATTAAACTAGTAACTAGTTTAGCAGGTGTAACATCGAAAGCTAAGTTTAATGATTTACTTTTTTGTGGGTATATTCTTATTTTTTTTATTTGGTTATTTTCATCAATTCCCTCTACATGAGATAGCTCTTCTGAATTTCTCTCTTCAATAGGAATTTTTTTGTGATCTTTAATACTCCAGTCTATCGTTGAACTTGGTAAAGCAACATAAAAAGGAACATTGTTATCTTTTGCAGATAATGCCTTTAGGTAAGTTCCAATTTTATTACACACATCACCATTTGATAAAGTTCTATCTGTTCCAACAATACACATATCAACTTGCCCTCTTTGCATTAAAATACCACCTGCGTTATCTGTTATAACTGTGTTAGAAATTCCTTCTTCATTTAATTCGTACGAAGTTAAATTTGCCCCTTGGTTTCGAGGTCTAGTCTCATCAACCCAAACATGAACTTTTATTCCTTTTTGATGAGCATGATATATTGGTGATGTGGCAGTCCCCCAATCTATAGTTGCTAACCATCCTGCATTACAATGTGTTAAAATGTTTACTGTATCTTTTTTTTTATTAGCAATGTCTTCAATAATTTTAAGACCATTCAAACCGATATTTTTACAAAATTGTTCATCCTCTTCTGTAATTGCCTTTGCCTCGTCTAGAGCTATTTTCAAATTATCTTTGTCATTTACTCCTGATAGCTTTTTCATCATTCTGTCTACTGCCCACTTAAGATTTATTGCAGTCGGTCTTGATGCGATTAACTCTTCGCTAGACTTCTTTAGAAAAGATAAATCATTATTCTCGATTATAGACAAAACTAAACCATAGGCAGCGGTTGCGCCAATTAATGGAGCACCTCTCACCTCCATCGTTTTAATAGCATTAATTGCTTCTTTCACAGTTTTTAAATCTTTAATCATAAACTGATGAGGAAGTTTTGTTTGATCAATGATTTTCGCTAAATTGTTCTCAAACCAAATTGTTTTGTATAATTTTCCTTTTATTTTCATTTATTTTTCTATTTTTTTTAATCTTTCTCTTAAACTTGGTGATAACGAATTAAACCATTTTTTTTCTTGTCCTGATTTAGGCAAAACTTCTCCATACTCAATCATTTGATCTGGTAATAAATCTTCTATATAAACCCAAACAAAATCACTCTGCAACTTTGTGTTCTTAATTAAAATTTTTCTCAGACCTAAAATTAATTTTTTTTTCACTTTTGATGTACGTCCAGCTCTTATCTGTCCGTTTAAGAAAATTTCTTTAGATTTTACTAATTTACCACCCATGAAGTGGGCATTTTTTTGATTTTTTTGAAATATTACTTGAGCAAAAAAATTATTTGCACCAGTAAATTTACTATGAGTATTTGTTATATCTTTTGCAATAGAATTTTTTTGTTTTTGTGAAAGTTCAATATTTGAATATTTTACCGTATAAGTTGGCATTGAATTATTTTTTATTTAACACTCTTCCAGCAATATTTTTTAATTTTTTTATTGTTTTTTTTGATCTTAACTTTGGATCTGTAATAATTGCTACATCTAAACAATCATTAGCGATATCTTTATCTACATTATAATTTTTAAAAGTTTTTATAATTTCTTTGATCATATTTTGTGCATTAGCTGCATTTTTCATTAAAGTTTGAATTACCATACTCACATCAACCTCATCATGATCTGGGTGCCAACAATCGTAGTCTGTCACCATCGCAACTGTGCAATATCTAATTTCTGCCTCTCTAGCTAATTTAGCTTCAGGCATGTTAGTCATGCCAATTACATCGGCATTCCAAGATCTATACAAATTTGACTCCGCTAAAGTAGAAAATTGAGGTCCTTCCATAACTACGTATGTTCCGCCAACTTGATGACTGATATTTAACTTTTTTAGTGCATCCTCGCAACATTTTGAAAGGCCAGGACTAGTGGGTTTTGCCATTGAAACATGAGCAACTATTTCGTCGTCAAAAAATGTTTTTATTCTAGAAAATGTTCGATCAATAAATTGATCAATTATTACAAATTTCCCTGGTTGTAAGTTTTCTTTTAATGATCCAACAGCTGATACTGAAATAATATCTGTAACACCTAATTGTTTCATTGCATCAATGTTTGCTCTAAAGTTAATATTTGTTGGACTTATTTTATGACCTCGAGAATGTCTTGGAATAAAACAGATTTGCTCTTTTCCTATACTTGCTAATAATATTTCATCTGAAGGCTTTCCCCACGAAGTTTTAATTTTCTTCCATTTTGTTTTTTCAAAACCCTCCATTTTGTAAAGGCCACTTCCACCAATTATCCCTAGCTTTCTATTTTTCATTATTTAATTATTAAAGCTTTTTTGTTAGAACTTGAAGCATAATTATGGATTTAAAAAACTATATAAGGTCTATTCCAGACTATCCTAAAAAGGGAATTTTATTTAGAGATATCACTACTTTAATTAAAAATCCCGATGCATTTAAATTTGCGAATAATAAAATAATTGAAATAGCTAAAAAAATTGAATTCGATAAAGTCGCAGCTATAGAATCTAGAGGTTTTGTTTTTGCTTCTACCTTGGCTTATACTTTAAATAAACCATTTATACTTTTAAGGAAAAAAGATAAACTTCCTGCTGAAACTCACTCAGTTGATTTTAAACTTGAATATGGCGAAGCTACTATTGAAGTTCATAAAGACTCTATAAGTGATGGCGATAAAGTATTAGTAATTGACGATTTAATCGCTACCGGCGGAACTGCTGAAGCAGCTGCTAAATTGATAGAAATTTCTGGAGGTAAAGTTGCAGGTTTTATTTTTGTAATTAGTCTTTTTGATCTTCCCGGTAATAAACTTCTTTTAGATAAAGGTTATAAAACTGAAAGTCTGATTAAATTTCCAGGACATTAATTTTACCTAGAAACTATTTTATTAATATAATCTTTTAAATTTATTTTTCCGAAATGCTTATATATGTGATTAGATAAATTTTTATTAATTAATGCAGAAGCATACCTTTCACCTGCTCTTTTGGGTAAGAATTTTATTTTAGTTTTAAACATTTTGGCAACTTGATTAATCGAATATGAATGTTTACTTGCTATGCTATAATGACGACACAAATTTTTTTTCCATGCTAAAAAACAAATATCCACCGTGTCATATATATGTGTAAATCTTCTAGTTTGGGTGCCAGGTTTGACAACTGGTAATGCTTTTTTCTTTTTATAATGATCCTCAAATATTCCAATTACAGTTGACATTTCTCCTTGCGCAATTTGGTGAGGCCCATAAACGTTATAAAAATAAATTACTTCGTATCTAAATTTAAACCATCTTTTTAAATTCTCTAATAATTCTAAATTTTTAGACTTTGTAAAAGCGTAAGGAGATAAATTTTTGTCGTTACCTTTATTACCAAGTGAAGCTGAGGTCGCGGAATATATAAGTTTAATTTTATTTTTTAAACAGAAATTAAAAACTGAACTTGAACCAACTGAATTTGACTGAATACATTTATTCATTTTTAAAAAACTTTGATATATTCTAGCAAATTCGCCAAAGTGAAATACGGCTTTGATCGCGCTTGGGTTTTTAATTAATTTTGAAATATTTGAAGTACTTCCTTTAAGATATTTTACCCTAGAGTTTTTTATGTGATTTTTTTTAGTGCCTGATGAATAGTCATCAAGACTTAGGATTTTATAATTTGTTTTTTTTAAAAATAATTTAATTAAATTTGTTCCTACGAAGCCTGCTCCCCCAGTTATAAGAATTTTTTTATTTTTTGCCATTTAAAGATTAATATCTTCAAGGTATTTATAAATCAATCTAATGATGGTCTATACCAGGATTTTTTTCCAATTATAGAATTAAAAAGTCCACTCAATCTACTTAAATATATATCTCTTTTTTCTTTGTCTCGAGTTATTTGGTAGAAAATTGATCTTATAATTGATGATAGAAGTTTCGGAAATGTTAAAATCAAAGAAATTAGGAAGCCCTTATGTTTTTTGTGAAAATAAAATGTTGACCACATCCAATGCCAATTTCTGTTTTTTTCTAATTCTTGAAACTTATTAATACTTACAGAACTTGCTCCTTCGTGAATTATTTTAATATTTTTATCTAAGTATATTTTTCCTCCTTTTTTCTTGACGTTTTTACAAAGATCAATTTCTTCGAAATATAAAAAAAAATTTTCATCAAAAAAAATTTTATTAAATTTTTTCATATTAAAAAAAATTCCAAAACCTTTCAAATTTTCAACCTCTAATATTTTTGAGGAGGAGAAGTTGTAATTTGTATTTTGATTATTTCCAGGACCTAATAACCAAAAATCCGGATTATTATTTACAAAATTTGAAAAATTTTGAATTACATTTTTCTCTAAAATTGCATCTGGATTTAAAACTAGTGCAAAATTTGTTTTGACTTGTGAAAGACCGATGTTATTTCCTACTGCATATCCCCTATTTGCTCCTGTTAATGTACAACTTGCATTCTTAAAATCATTTTGAATTTTTTTTTTAAATTCTTGATTATTTGAATTTTCAATTACAAATACAGGGATGTTTTTTGGTATAGATTTTAAACAATCAAATATTTTACTCTCACTTTGATAAGTTACTATTACAATACTAAGATCATTATATTCCATAAGATAATAATATTTGATTTTAAAAGATAATTCTTTTACTAATTTACCACAATAATCTAATAATTCTTATGAAAAAAATCATAGTTACAGGAGGATCAGGTTTTATTGGTACCAACTTAGTAAATTTTTTAATTAAAAAAAAATATTTTGTAATTAATATCGACAAATTAACCTATTCATCAAACAATCAAAATCACGCAATTAGAAATTTTAAAAATTATAAACACTTCAAAGTTGATATAAATAATAGATCTAAAATAATTGATATTTTAAAAAAAAATAAACCCTCAGCCATATTTAATTTAGCAGCAGAAACTCATGTAGACAGATCAATTGATAGTCCTGCAAATTTTATAAATACAAATATAAATGGTACTTTCAACTTACTTGAGTGCCTAAGGATTTTAAAAAAAAATAAATTTAAAACAAAATTAATTCATATTTCCACAGATGAAGTTTACGGAGATATAAAAAAAGATTTGAGATCAGATGAAAAACATAAATATGAACCTAGCTCGCCGTATTCTGCATCCAAGGCTAGTGCAGATCATCTTATTAAATCATATTTGAGAACTTATAATTTGAATGCAGTTATCTCTAATTGTTGTAATAATTACGGCCCATACCAGTTTCCTGAAAAATTGATACCAAAAATGATATCAAATATTTTTAATAATAAAGAACTCCCAGTTTACGCAAAAGGAAATAATTCAAGAGAATGGATACACGTTCATGATCATTGTGAAGCCTTATTAAAGCTTTATTTGAAAGGTAAGTCTGGAGAAAGTTATAACATCGGATCTGGTAAAAATATGAGAAATATCGATTTAGTAAAAAAGATTTTAAAAATATGTAGACTAATAGGCATTCCTGTAAAGAATAAAACAAAAATTAAATTTGTAGAAGATAGACCTGGTCATGATTTCAGATACGCGCTTAACTCAAATAAAATACTTAAAAAATTAAAATGGAAAACAAAAATAAATTTTGATGATGGTCTAATGGAAACAATAAGATGGTATTTTAATAACAGAAATTTCTTAAATCAAATCTCAAAAAATAAATATAATAAAAGATTAGGATTAAAGGTATGATTAGAAAAGGAATAATACTCGCAGGAGGCAGGGGTACAAGAATGAGTCCTCTAACGAAGGCGGTAAATAAACAATTGTTACCACTATACGATAAGCCTTTAATTTTTTATCCTCTTTCTATTTTGATGTTAGCAGGAATTAAAAATATTTTGATTATAGTTAATAAAGGGCAATTAAATCAATTTAGAAAAATACTTCCTGAAAAAAATCATCTTGGTATAACGATCGAGTATAAGGAACAACTTAACCCAGCAGGTTTGCCACAAGCTTTTACAATAGGTGAAAAATTTATTGGTAAAGACAATGTTTGTCTTATTTTAGGTGATAATTTTTTTTATGGACAAAGTTTGACTAAAATTTTGAAAAAAAATTCAAATTTTAAATTAGGGGCTAAAGTTTTTCTGCACCCAGTTAAAACACCACAAAATTATGGAGTTGCCTTCTTAAATAATAAAAATAAAGTAATTAGATTAGTAGAGAAACCAAAAAAGACAAATTCAAATCTAGCGGTAACTGGACTTTATTTTTTTGATAACAATGTAATAGAATTCTCTAAAAAATTAAGGCCCTCAAAAAGAGGAGAGTTGGAAATAATAGATCTTTTAAATCGTTATAAAATAAAAAACAAACTTAAAGCTGAGCTTATTGGAAGAGGTGGTGCTTGGTTGGATACTGGAAACGTGAAAGACTATTACAATGCCTCTAATTTCATTTCAACTATAGAAAGCAGACAAGGATTGAAAATTGCATGTCTGGAAGAAATCGCATTCAACAATGGTTGGATAAAAAAAGGTGATATTTTAGAATCTATTAGATTCTATGGAAATTGTGATTATTCTAAATATCTTAAGTCAATTATAGCCTAATGGTAAAAATATTAGTTACAGGATCAGATAGTCGATTTGGAAAGATTTTTAAAAGCATTAAAAGTAAAAATGAATTTATTTTTCGAAACAAAAAGGAATTAAATATTCTTTCAACGCATTCTATCCAAAAAAATTTAAAAAAGTTTAAACCAAATTATGTTCTACATTTAGCTGGTTTATCACGTCCAATGAAAATTCATGAAAAACAAATTTCTAAAAGTATAGATCTAAATATTATTGGAACTGCGAATTTAGTTAAAGAGATTTCAAAATTAGGTATTAAAATGATTTATCTATCTACTAGTTATGTATATCCGGGAACTAAGGGTAACTATAAAGAAACAGATCCAATAAAACCATGGAACAATTACTCATGGTCAAAACTAGGAGGAGAATGTTCGGTTCAAATGTACAAAAATTCGTTAATAATAAGACTTTGTATGACAGAAAAACCTTTTGTTCATAGTAGAGCCTATGCAAACGTAAAATTGAATTTTATGTTTCAAGAAGATGCTGCTAGATTAATTTTAAAAATTATAAGTAAAAAGGGAATTATAAACTTAGGTGGACCTAGTCAAACTGTTTACAATTTTGCAAAGAAATTTAATAAAAAAATTAAAAAGATTTATTCAAGAGGTGAATTTCCAAAAAAAATAGATATGAATTTATCTAAATTAAAAAAATTTAATAAATGATTATAAAAAAAACAAGATTTAAAGATTTATTAATTGTGAAACAAAAAAATAGATCTGACAAAAGAGGTAATTTAAGAGAAACATTTAACGATAAGGTTTTAAAGAAAAAATTTGTTTTTGAATACTGCACAACTTCAAAAAAAAATGTTTTAAGGGGATTTCACTTTCAAATAAAACTTAAACAGTCTAAATATGTAAATGTTGTTAAAGGTAAAATTCTAGATGTCGTAATAGATTTGAGAAAAAATTCAAAAACTTTTGGTAAAACTTTTAAAATAATTTTGTCAAAAAGAAATGCGCTAGGTTTATTCATACCTGCGGGATTTGCTCATGCATATTACAGTTATGAAAAAGAAAATGTAATTTATTATAAGTTAAATAATTACTACTCTCCAAAATTTGAAAGTGGAATTATATATAACGATAAGACTATAAGCATAAATTGGCCTAGAAAAAAAATGATAGTTTCCAAAAAAGATAAAAATCTTCCATCTTTCAAGGATTTTAAAAAAAAAATTAAAGGCCTTTAATATAATTTTGATATATCTAAAAAAATTATCGGTATTGTTTTAAATTTTGTATACTTCTTGAACCAAAAAGAAAGATACCTTTCTGCGAGAAAACCATAAATTCTTTTTAAACCATATCCCTCTAAATCAAATCCAAATTCCGTTTCACATTTTTCAAGCCAAGGAAAAATATCGCTATAATATTTATTTAATATTTTTTGTGATTTGCAAATAAACATGTTGTGAGGATTAAATGAAACCTCTGTATTAACAAATTTACGGAAATCTTCTCTATCTTTTTGATCGAGTAAATTTATGGCTTTATCTAAATTTCCATAACCATGCATCATATCAAAATGAAATTTAATATTTCTTTTACTCTTATTGAAAAAAAGAGATGGTTTTTTAATCATTACTTTTAAATTTTTTTTGAAAAACTTAGTAAATCTAAATTGATTAATGAATAAAGGCTCACCTAAAATTACATCGAAATGATTAAAATTTTCAGGGATTTTTTTTAATAATATTTGGTTTAATTCATCTAAATTTTCTATCTTTCCATTACGATTTTCTTTTAACCAGAATTTCCTATACTGACAGAATCCCACCCAGCCCTTTTCATTTTCATCAATCTTATTTTTCCATAGCCAGTAATGAAAAGTATATTCGCCATAAAATGGATTTTTGTTTGAAATATTTAATTTTGTATTGTCAGAAATACAATCTTGAGATTTTATTGCTTTTCCTAAACCGACAGGAAGATATCCTAATTTTTTGATCTTTTCATAATGATCCTCTTGAGTTGTTAAACAATACATTTTCATTAATTTAGTCCTTAGAAAATTGAATCGAGATTTTTATAGGCTATCAGATTCATAAATTTCTCGTGATTATAATAATATTCAGAAAATTTTAAATTCTTAAAATTTACTTTTAAATCTAGTTGGTTTCTATTTTTTCTTTTAAATATAACACCCAATCCATGATCGGCGACGCAAGTATAAGTGTCAGCATTGGTATATGTTCTAGAATGAACTATAGCTTTCCAAACATCTCCGTTCCAGTGACCGTAGATTCTAGGTACTATTTGATTCCATATTTTTTTTGGTAAACAATCATGAATAATTATCACGCCATCATTATTTAAAAACTTAAGAGAATGATCAATATCTTTAATAGTTTGTTCATAGGTATGAAGTCCGTCTAAGAAAATTAAATCAAATTTGTCGTTGTTTTGTTTGAAAAAATCATCACTGGTCATTCTTAATGTGCCACCCCTAATAGGATCAACTCCAACTTTCTTTTCTGCTTTAATATTAGAAAAATTGACGTCTCTATCGCAACCTATTTCAAGATAATGTTTGAAATTCTTTTTATCAATTATGCTTTGAATTATTTGTATTCTTGAAGGGTACTTGCTCCAATCATAATTAAATCTTTTAAAAAACTTTTCTCCATAAAAGTAGTAGAGAAATCTTTTAAAAAAAAATTTGTATTTTTGTTTCATTAATAATGGTAGCGAGGGGCGGATTCGAACCGCCGACCCCAGGCTTATGAGTCCTGTGCTCTAACCAACTGAGCTACCTCGCCGAAGATATTTTTATATTATATTTGCTAAACTAAATCATTAGCTTAGTTTATGCATATATTATTGATTTTTTTAAATTTATAGTGTGAGGATTATTCCAAAAACAGTTATTGCAGAAACAGCAGCGATGCTTAAAGCTAAATTTCTGTTCCTTTCAATTTTTCGCTCTTCATTAATTCTATTCAACAAATCTGAAAGCTTTACTTTGCTCTGAGATTTTATATCTTCAACTGAATCATCTGTTTTATATTGAGAACTCATAAATAGATTAAATCATAAAAAGGATATTTTAAAATATTATATTTGAGCAAAATGGGTTTCGATCGTGGATTTGACCCAAAATGATTAAAAACTAATTTGATTTTAAATGATTTGAGATACCAGCTCTGAGTTTTTCTATTATTTCATCTATATGTTTTTTTTCACAAATAAATGGTGGAGCAATGATCAAAGCATCTCCAGTGGGCTTAATATTAATTCCAGCATCATAACATTTTTTATAAACATTAAATCCTGCTTTACCTGGCTTATCTCTCATCTTAATATCTATTCCACCTAATAAGCCATAGTTACGAATACTATCAATACAGTCTAAATCTTTAAGGGAGTGTATTCCATCTTCAAAATATTTCGACATTTGTTTTACTTTATTAAATATATCTTCTTTCTCAAAAATTTTTTGTACAGCTATTGCAGCTGAAACAGCTACAGGAATTCCAGAGTAAGTATAACCATGAAATAATTCAACCGCTCCATCTGGAGAGGCATCCATTATTGAGTTATAAATTTTTTCTCTAACTGCGACTACTCCCATAGGAACAATTCCATTAGTCGTAGCTTTAGCCATTGTTATTATATCAGGAGTTACGCCAAATTCTTGTGCTGCAAATGCTGAACCAGTTCTACCCCAGCCTGTTACTACCTCGTCAAAAATTAATAAAATTCCATACTTATCACAAATCTTTCGTAACTTTTTCAAATAATTTTTTGGAGGAATCAAAGTTCCTGTAGATGCTGCTATTGGTTCAACCACACAAGCCGCTATATTCTCACCGCCCAACTTTTTTGCTATAGTTTCTAAATCATTAGCTAGTTCTGATCCAGTATCAGGTTGGCCTTTAACAAACTTGTGATCTGGTAAAAATGTATGTCTCATATGTTCAACACCTGGCATTAAAATATTTTTAAATTCTTTTGAATTATTGGGAATACCCCCAACTGTTAAAGAACCGATGTTCATTCCATGATAACCACGTTCTCTCCCTACAAATTTAAATCTATTATCTTGACCAATAGATCTAAAGTAAGCTACTGAAATTTTAATAGCTGTTTCAACTGCAGTAGATCCACAAATCGTATAAAAAATTCTATTTAAATCTTCTGGAGTTTTCTTAGCTATCATTGTAGCAAGTTCAAACGAACCTCCATAACCTTGTTGAAAAGGCATTGTGTAATCTAATTTCTCAAGTTGACTTTTGATAGCGTTAATGATCTCTTTTCTTCCATGTCCTAAAGGATTGCAATACAAACCTGAGCTACCATCAATTAAAGTGTTACCTTGATGAGTTTTCAAGTAAATACCCTCTGCTTCTACTATTATTCTTGGATTTTTCTTAAAGTCTTTGTTGGAAGAAAAAGGCATCCAATGTTCATTTAAAGAGTTGGGTATTTTGGTTTGAAAGGCTGAACTCATTAATAATTTATAGCAAAGTAATTTTTTGAATGCTATCTAAATATCATGAAAAGATTAAAAAATTGGGATAATCAAACTTGGTTATCTTCAAAAAATTATATTTCACGATTTAATAAATTTTTAAATAGTAAGGTAAAATTTAATAAAGATACTAAAATACTTGATATTGGCTGCGGTCGAGCAAATATCATAAGTGCTTTACATTATAAATATAATTTTAATAATAAACCTATAGGTTTAGATATAATAAAAAATAAAGGTCTTAAATCTAATATTATTTTCAAAAGAGAGGATGCTAATACCTTTTTAAAAAAAGATAAAATTAAATACAATCTAATTTTGTTAAAGCAAACTATTCATTTTTTCTCACCCTCTAGGCTAAAAGCTCTTTTGAATGTTTCAAAAAAAAGACTAGAACCAGGGGGGAAAATACTAATCTTTTCTCTTAAGACTAAAAATAATAAATTACCCTGCTTTAAAAAAATGAGACAAAAACTAGATGTTAGTCTTAAAAGGGATGAAAAATTATTTAAAATAATTAAAAAAAATTTAAGAAAAATTAATGAAACTAATTATAATTTTAAGGTAAATATATCAACTCAAGAGTATTTTAGGATGATAAAATTGAGATATATTTCCTGTTTATTAGATTTTAATAGTAAGGAAATTTTGAAGGGTATCAATGAACTAAAATCCAAATATAAAAATCGAATAAAATTCACTGATACCTTAAAGTGTATCGCTTACAAAAAATAATTATTTCTACTTTTTATTGACCTGGAGCTTTGTAAGACATTTTTGCAGCTTTTGTCGTAGCCTTAGTAAAATCTATAGCCTCAAGCGCTGTTAGGTTTTTCACCGCACCTGTGGACTCGACTAATAATTTAACAGCTGCAAAATCATCAAAACTAGGAATATCTGCAACTAAACAAAAATCGTAAGAACCTCTTACGATATCCATTGTGTGCATCTTTCCGCCCATACCTTGTATAAGTTTTTCAACTACTGCTTTTCTATCACTAGTCGGATCTTTTAAAAAACCTTGAAAGGCTTTCTCGGTATAGTTTCCCATAATGTACATCTTTGCCATGTTATTTCTCCCTTCTTTTAATATAATGTTTGAATTACTTTTTTTACTCTTTCTGCTCCATTAGGAACCAAAGCTTCGACGAAAGAGTGACACTTTTCAGTTTTGGCCTTGTTGTATTTTGAACCATAATGCTTATCTACCGCCTTATTGACTGCTTCATCCCATTTTTTTTCTGGTATTCCTGTTTCAAGAGCATATGTTTTTAAAACCTTTACAGTTGAAATAGATTTTTCTTTCATGCCATATTCAAATTTTTCGCCTGATGGCAGAAAATAATTAGCCATGTAAATGCCAACACAATCTAATGCTATTGATTTATCTTTATCACTCATCTCTGCATTAGCAGAAGTGAAAATAAAAAAAGATAATACCAAAATAATTTTTTTCATAACTAAAGTTATAATTATACAAAAAATTAAACATGTTTAAAGGTTATTTCAGTTATGCAAATTGTCTACAACTTGAAGACGATTTATTTCCAATTAGGCTTTGTTTTATTAAGGAAACTATTTATTCCAATTTTTTTATTGTCACTATCAAGTAATTTATAAAACTCTTGTCTCTCTTTTTTGAGAGATCTTTTTAAATTTTCTTCTGAATTTACTAATTCTTTTATAATTTGAAGTGACTTTTTTGGCTTCGATGAAATTTTATCTAAAAAATTTATGATAAAATTTTTAAAATTTTCTTTAGGAATTATTTGCGAAACAATTCCATACTTCATTGCAGTTTCAGCATCAATTATATCTCCAGACATTGCTAAATATTTAATATTTTGATTTGAGATAAATTTTTTTGTTTTTTGTGTACCGCCAATTCCAGGAATTAATCCTAAATTGATTTCGGGTAAACCAAATTTTGCCTCTGAACTTGAAATAATTAAATCACTTGAAAGAGCAAGCTCAAACCCGCCGCCTAAAGCATATCCCTCAACAAATGATATAATTGGAATATCAATTTTTTGTAAATCATCAATTTTAGAAAAAAGTTTTTGTTTTTTAGCTTTTTTGGAGTCCAGTTTTTCGAGTTCTTTAATATCTGCTCCAGGTGAAAAAAACTTTGAACCTCCAATTAAACCAATACATTTGATTTCTTTTAATTTATTCAAATCCTTGGCCGCATCTCCAATTTCATTAAGGGTTTTTTGATCTAAACTATTATTTTTATTGTTAGCAATTTCAATAATTGCGTAATTTTCTCGCTTTTCTACTTTAATATTTTTATAGTTCATCAATTAATAGAATATAAATTTCATTATGACAGAGCAACTAATTATATTGATAGAAATCATCCTTATTGACTTAGTCCTAGCTGGAGATAACGCGATTATCATTGGAATGGTTGCCTCAAAATTTGAAGGTCCAAATAGAAAAAAAATAATTTTCTGGGGTATTGGTGGAGCTGTAGTTTTAAGAATTCTTTTCACTTTTATTGCTGCTTATTTATTACAAATTTCAGGTTTGAGATTAATTGGAGGAATTTTATTACTTTATATTTGTTACAAGCTTTATAGAGACGTAATTCGAAATAAAATTGAAGAGAAAAATATTGAAGTTGATAACTCAAATTTTAAAAAAGCAATTTTTACAGTAATTCTAGCAGATGTAACAATGAGTTTGGATAATGTATTGGGAGTAGCTGGTGCAGCTAAAGATCACTATACCCTTCTAGCTTTTGGTTTAGGTTTGTCTATTTTATTAATGGCTTTTGCGGCAAATTATACCGCAAAATTAATAAAAAGATATTCTTGGATTAGTTGGGTTGGATTAGTTGCTATATTAATAGTAGCTGTTCAATTGATATATGAAGACTTACAAATCTTATTATGATTAGATACATAATCTTTTTTTTATTTTTTTTTAATATTTCTTACGCGGTTGAGTTTTTAGGAGATTTTAAACAAGGATCATTCATTCTTGGAAAAACTAATCCAAAATCAAATGTATTTATTGATAATAAAAAAGTAAGAGTATCAAGCGAAGGATACTTTGCTTTTGGTTTAGATAGAGATAGAAAAAACAATGTATTAATTAAAATTAAAAATAAAAAAGGAACTAAATTGATAGAAAAAAAAGTTCTAAAGCGAAAATATAAAATACAAAGAATTGATGGTCTTCCTCCAAAACAAGTGACGCCTCCGCCTGAAGTATTCGACAGAATAAAAAGAGATAATTTCTTAATAGGAAATGCTAGAGCTATTGATAGTGAATTAGTATTCTTTAAAGATAAGTTTATCTACCCTATCGATAAGTATGTCATTACAGGTGTTTATGGTAGCCAAAGAATTTTAAACGGTAAACCAAGACGACCGCACTACGGTATAGACTTTCATGCTCCTGAGGGAACTCCTGTAAAATCAATGATGGATGGCGTTGTTACATTAGTGGAAAACGACATGTACTTTACAGGAGGTACTATCATTTTTGATCATGGTCATGGCATAAGTACTTTGTATATGCATATGAAAGATATTAATGTGAATAAAGGGCAAAAAGTTAAAAAAGGTCAAATTGTAGGTACTTTAGGACAAAGTGGTAGAGCTACAGGACCTCATTTGGATATCAGGTTGAATTGGTTTAATGTGAAGTTAGATCCTGCAACAATATTGAACTTAAATTAATCTAATTCAAATTTATTTTTATAATTTTTCATTAAAGATTTATCCTGATCATTTTTAAACAGAAGAAAATCTTCAATTACCAAAATATCTAAATTTGTCCCCATAAAACAATTAAAGGCATCTTCAATTGAACATACAATTGGTTCACCACGTACATTAAAAGAAGTATTAACTAAAACTGGACAATTTGTAATTTTTTTGAATTCATTGATAAGATTATAATATCTTGGATTAGTTTCTTTATGCACAGTTTGAATTCTTGCAGAGTAATCTACATGGGTAATCGCTGGAATAGTTGATCTTTTAATATTTAATTTTTCAATACCAAATAATTTTTTGTCACTTTCAGACATGCCTATTTGCTTATCTTTCTTAACTTGTGAAACTAAAAGCATATATGGACTATCGTAGTCTATTTCAAACCAATCTTTTAAGTCTTCTCTAAGCACTGATGGTGCAAATGGACGAAAGCTCTCTCTAAATTTTATCTTTAAATTCAATTCTTTTTGCATTTTTTCTGATCTCGGATCCGCTAAAATAGAACGTCCTCCTAAAGCTCTAGGTCCAAATTCCATCCTTCCTTGGAACCATCCAACAGTTTTACTTTTAGAAAGCTCTTCAGCAATTATTAATGAAATTTCATTAGGAGTTTTCTTACTAAAGTTCGCTCTTAATTCGTTCAATTTCTTCTCAATTTGATCATTGTTATACTTAGGACCTAGATAAGCTCCTTTCATTCTATCTTTATTATTATTTCTAGGATTTTTTAATTCATGATGCCAATACGCTAAAGCAGCTCCTAATGATCCGCCCGCATCTCCAGCTGCAGGTTGAATCCAAATTTTATCAAAGTGTTTTTCTTTTAATATTTTTCCATTTGCAACACAGTTTAAAGCTACTCCGCCAGCTAAACATAAATTTGATATATTATATTCTTTTGATATACCCTTTGTTAATCGTAAAATAATTTCCTCTGTTACTGCTTGTATTGATGAAGCAATATTCATATGAAAATCAGTTAATAAATCTTTTTTTGGTTCTCGTACAGCATGATTAAATAGCTTTGAAAATTTATCATTTGTCATTGTAAGACCCGTTGCATAATTAAAATATTTCATATTTAGTTTAAATGATCCATCCTCTTTTAAATCTATTAATTCTTTTAATATTAGGTCTTTATATTTTGGTTTACCGTAAGGAGCCAAGCCCATAACTTTGTATTCACCACTGTTAACTTTAAAGCCTGTATAATATGTGAACGCTGAATAAAGCAAACCTAACGAATGTGGAAAATGAATTTCTTTTAACATTTTTATTTCATTTTCTTTTCCTATAGCCAAAGTTGTTGTGGCCCATTCACCAACACCATCTAAAGTTAAGATAATCGCCTCTTTAAAAGGTGATGGATAAAATGCACTAGCGGCATGGCTATAATGATGTTCTGAAAATTTTAATTTATTAATATCTTTAAATTTTTGATCTAATTTTTTTAAATTATCAAATAGGAATTTTTTTTGAAATAATTTTTCTCTAAGCCATATAGGCATAGATAAACTGAAAGATTTAAAACCTTTTGGAGCAAAAGCCATATAAGTTTCTAATAACCTTTCAAACTTTAAAAATGGTTTCTCAAAAAAAACTACATGATCAATTTCATTTAAACTAATACCGCCTTCTGATAAAACATATTTAACGGCGTTGACAGGAAATCTAGCATCGTGCTTTACTCTTGAAAATCTCTCCTCCTGTGCTGCAGCTATTATTTCTCCATCAATAATTAGTGCGGCTGCACTGTCGTGATAAAAAGCTGATATGCCTAGTATAGAAGTCACTTAAAAAATTGTATAAATAAAGGGTGCTACTGCTGATCCTTGGCTTAAAACTATTAAAATTCCAAATAATGCTAAAACAATAATGATTGGTAATAACCAGTATTTTTTTCTCTCTCTTAAAAATTCCAAAAATTCTTTTAAAAAATCTATCATCTAAAACTGTTTTTTCATTGAACCAAGCTCTTTTTTTCTTCTAATCCAATAACTATTTTTTTTTTTGGAAATTTTTAAATCCAATAAATCTTTACCGAATATCCGCACAATTAAACTTATCGGGGTAAGAATAATAAAATAGACTAAAGCCATAATTATCGGCGCAATTACCCTTCCCAGTATTTCACCAATTTTTATCCAAATATTGTTTAATGGTGTTAAGAATTTAGAATTTAAAATCCCAAGAATTAAGAATAAAATTGAAGTACTTATCAAAATATAATTAGCACTTTCGCTTTTAGTAATTGGCCAAAGACCTATAGCTAAAAAAACGAAAAAAAATAGAATACCAAAACTTCTATTTGATGATTTCTTGTGCATAAATTTATATTTCAATAAATTAAACAATTTTACATATCATTTAATATGGTTTTTTGTAACAAAAATACTCTAAGATAGATAGTATGGAATATTTAACAACAATAGATTTATCGCTAAAAGATTTTTTATTTTTTTGTTGTGTAATACTTTTGGCTTCTTTTGTAAGAGGTTTTAGTGGTTTTGGTTTTTCTGCATCAAGTGTATCTTTATTAGCGTTTATACTTCCCCCGAAAGAAATAGTGCCTATTATTCTATTGCTTGAAATAATAGCAAGTTTTTTTATGATACCAAGTATTTGGAATAAAATAAATTGGAGGTTTGTTTTTTATCTATTGTTAGGTGTTTTAATTGGAACTCCATTTGGAGTGAGACTTTTGTCAATTCTTGAACCAACCTCAACTCATCTAATTATTTCTACTACCGTCCTCATGTTTGCTATTCTATTATTAAGAGGATATAAAAATAAAAGTCTTAACCACAATATATCTAAATTTTTTGTAGGTAGTGTTGCTGGTACGGTGAATGGTTTTGGAACACTTGCAGGATTACCAATAGCTCTTTATTTTTTGATTATTGCTGCTGAACCAGCGGTTATAAGAGCATCACTTGCTGCATTGTTTTTCTTTACAGATTTTTATGCTCTAGTTCTATCTTACTTTAATGATATCTTAAACATAACAGTTCTTTATAGGACTATTCCAATAATCTTAATTATCCCTATAGGGGTATTTTTTGGAACTAAATTATTTAAAGAGAGTTCAAAGGAAAATTATAGAAGATATGTGCTTTATTTCTTAATAATAATTTCAATATTTGGACTTCTTAGAACTTTATTTTAACTTTTTTTAATTATAAATATATGTTTGTAATTACTTAACAATTTTCTGCAACCTGCGCCTAGCACACCCAAAAAAATAGCTAAAAGAATTGCTAATGATCCATATAGAAGCGGATTGTTATCTGAAAGTTTTGATATAAATTTTGAAAAGAAGTTTAGATTTTCAATATTTACAATTTCTGCATTTTTAATCTGTCTCATTCCTTCATAAAAGAAAGTATCGTAAGCTATAGCTATAGCGACTACACAAAGTAACATTGCAAACAAAGTTTTTAAGTGGGAACTATCTAAATATTGACCAACTTTTTGGCCTACTTGTACTCCAATAATAGAACCTGTTACTAAAATTATAACTAAAATTAAATCGATTGATCCGTAGTTAAATGCATGCAAAACTGTAACTAACGCACTGATAAATACTGTAACGAAAAGAGAAGTTCCTGGAATTAATTTTACTGGCATGCCTATAAGATAGATCATTGCTGGAACCATTAAAAAGGCACCACCGACTCCAATTAAAGCTGCAACAAAACCCACTACCACGCCAAGAATTACTGGAGTAAAAGCACTTTCATAAAGTCTTGATTTAGGAAATCGAAGTTTAAGAGGAAGACCATGTATCCAATAATGTGTATGTAATTTTTGTTTTAGGATTGTTTTTTTTCTAGCTCTATCTATTTCTTTCGCTCCCTCGATAAGCATTAATGTTCCAATTATTGCCAGGAGATACATATAAGATAAAGAAATGATTAAACTTAATTTTCCAGTTTCCTTAAAAAAAGTAAAAGTAATGATACCAAGGATTGTACCTGCTATTCCTCCAATAATTATCATGAAGCCCATCTTGTAATCTAAAGTATCTTTAAACCAATGTGTCATAGATCCTGACACTGAGGTTGCTAAAATATTATTTATTTCATTTGGTACAGCATAAACAGGTGGAATGCCTAAAAAAATTAGAAATGGAGTCATTAAAAAACCACCCCCAACACCGAACAAACCTGAAAGTACTCCAACAGCAAAACTTATAAATAAAATTAAAATTATATCTATATGAACTTGGACAATAGGAAGATAAATTTCCATACCTGTTTCATAGGTATTCCTCTTAGACTAAATTGTCAATCTAGAGTTTAAATTCTTAAGCTGCAGCTCTGAGTTTATGTTTAGACACCATCCCACTTAGGAAATTCCAGAGGTATCTAGCTGTCAATAAAGAAGCATTTTCAGCTTTTACTTGCTCATTTTTTGAAAGCCCATCTAGAAGCTTTTCACACTCTGCCCTGTGAATTATGTCGGCAGATTTATGTGCCTCAAAAAACTCCAATCCTTCTTTAGAACTTACTCCATAAAATTTTTTTAAGCCTTGAATTTTTGTCTCTGCTATCTCAGGAATTTGTCTCTCATAGGTATACAAAGAAGCTAAACCTTCTGCATAAGATTTTCTTGCTTGAGAAAAAAAATTATCAATCATATCTTTCGTGAACCAATCAAGATTTACATTTTCGATTTCTTTTTCATTTGCACCAAGAGATTTAGCAAAATTTTTCCAAAGCTTTGGATGATCTCCATCTTTGTTTTCCTCATCTTGCAAATTTTCTAAAAGAATTCTTCTTTTCTCAATGTCTTCGCAGATCGAATGTGTTGCGCTAATGTATCTTGGAAAAGCTTTAACATGTTGGTAATATTGTTCAGCGTAATCTTTTATTATTTCCCTGTTAAGTTTTCCTTCATTCCAATATATCTGATAAAAAGGATGTTTAAGTAAGTGGTATTTATCTAATTTTTTTCCTAATCTTTGAGAAAACATTTTTACTCCTTTGTTGCCCAGAGCCTATAAAATATCTCATCATGATTAAATAAAAAAATTATCCACAATTAACAGTTGTACCATATGAAATGTTCATGTTTTGATTCACTTTTGATTCAGTTTAGGACTCAAAATACAACCTTAGATAGTTTTATCCACAGTTGTCAAAGGCCTCTCATCAATTGGTAAATGCACTGCTGTGGCTATAAATGATAAAACAATTGCTAAGTACCATGCATAATCAAAACTACCAAAATTATCATAGAAATAACCTCCTAGATAGGCACCCAGGAAAGATCCAAATTGGTGATTTAAAAATACAATACCAAATAAAAGGCTTAAATTTTTTGTTCCAAAAATTTGTGCGACTATACCATTTGTAGCTGGAACTGTAGCAAGCCAAAGGAGTCCAAATGACGTACCGAACAAAATTGCAGAGAGATTTGAAGCTGGTAAGAATATAAAAAGTATAAGAGCTACCCCTCTTAAAAAATACAGGCCGCTTAAAAGAATTTTCTTGCTGTATTTATCGCCTAAGTAACCCATTATAAGAGTTCCAATTATATTAAAAAAACCTATTAATGCTAGAATTGCCATCCCTGTCCAGTCAGCTAATCCTTTATCTTGCACATACCTTGGAACATGAGTTGCAATTAAAGTAATTTGAAAACCACAAACAAAAAATCCCAATATTAGTAAGCGAAACCCTTTATGTGCAAATGACTCTTTTAAAACTTCCGTCAAGCTACGATTATCTATATTAGAATTATCGGTAGTTACTATATTTTTTGGTAATTTCACAAAAAATCCAGGTATACACATTAAAAATAAGATTATTGAAAATAAAATAAATGAAGATTGCCAAGTAGAAATACTTTTAAAAGTATTTGCTATTATAGGAAATATAAACATTCCTAATCCTCCACAAGCGGTAACAATACCTGCGGCCTTACTTCTATTTTCATTTGGAAAATGTTTTGAGATCATTGGTGTTAATATTGTTCCTGCAGCACCGGCTAAACCTAAACCAACGAGTAAACCAAGGTTCATTTGCAGCCAGATTCCAGAAATATAATTATTTCCCATCAATAACATCGCAATAGAGTAAAAAATTAAAGCTGGTACTATAACAACATAACCACCCAACTTATCAGAAACTCTTCCAAAAATTGGAGTAAAAATTCCCCAAAAAATTGCGTGCACGGCAATGGCTAATCCGAACTCTGTATTTGATGTTCCTCCAGATGTTTCAAACTCACTTGAGTAAAGGCCAAAAGTTTGTCTCACACCCATCGTAGCACAAACAACAAAGCAAGCAGCGATCAACGCATAAAATGAAGTTTTGTTAGGAAAAAAATTTTTCATTATTTAATTTTTTTTAAACTTTGTTTTAAATCGTTAATCAAATCTTTTGGATCCTCCAAACCAATATGTAACCTTACGATATGTTCATCTTTTTTAAATTTATAAAATTGTCTTCCTTTTAAATATTCATCCTTTTTATGACTTTTAATCTCTTGAAGTATCGCTAAACTTTCAAATCCACCCCAACTGTAACCAATCCCAAATAATTCAAGGGAATTTACAAATTTAACGACTGAAGATTTTTTTTTGCTCTTTATAACTATTGATAATAAACCTGTTGCGCCAGAGTAATATTTTTTCCAAAGTTTATAGTTTTTATTAGAGGGATTATGAGGGTACAAAATTTCCTTAATTTTTTTTTGTTTTTTCAAAAAATTAATTATCATTTTAGTATTCTCGGCATGTTGTTTTAATCTAGTATCTAATGTTCTTAGGCCTCTAATGATTAAATATGCTTCATCAGCGGACATTCGGTAACCCGACAGTTTATAAAAAAACATTATTTTCTTAAAAACCTTTTTGTTGACTGCCAATGATCCACCCATTGCATCAGAATGTCCTGAAAAATATTTTGTAGCTGAACAAAAAGACATATCAAAACCAATTTTTAATGGTTTTAAATATAATGGAGTGCCCCAAGTATTATCTAAAAGAGTGAAAATTTTTTTCTTCTTAGCTAACTTAGTAATTTTAGATAAATCTTGAAATTCAAATGTATTGCTGCCTGGGTTTTCTACTAAAATCATTTTGGTTTTTTTTGAAATCTTATTTTTTAAATCAATAAAAGAATCTGGGTTATAGAACTTTGCATTCACATTAAATTCTTTCATAAGTTCCTGTGATATCTCTTTTGTTGGGCCATATACATTATCTGAAACTAAAATTTCATCTCCTGGTCGACACAAAGACATTAAAGCTAAAGCAATTCCACCAAACCCTGTTCCAGTCAAAAAAACGTGGTATGCTTGTTCTAATTCTTTAAGAATATTTTCTAGTTCAATAGTAGTAGTACTGCCGTATCGCCCATATGTATAATGGGATACTTTTTTATGTTTTTTTATTTTTAATTCGTGTTGATACATTTCTTGCATTGAATTAAATAAAATTGTCGAGACTCTTGTTACTGGCGGATTTGCCGATCTATTAGTATTGTCTTTAGTGGGGTGTTTTAAAAATGTGCTTATAGACTTTTTCATAAAATAAGTATATCTGACTTTTATATAGTACTTTACTAATTAAGATATAAAAAAGGAGGCAAAAATATGGGTTATCCAAAAAAGCACCGAGGAAGAAGAAAAATTGGCTCAAAAAAGAGAAGAGCTAGAAAAAGAAATAAAAAGAAATAATCATTAAATTATCTATGTCGGAAATAACTCAAATAAGAAAATTGAGTATATGGATATTTTTTATTCCATTGCTTGCTATAAATTTATGTCTTTTAATATCTCAAAATCCTGATTTATTAGAGGGAACAATTTTTACTGTTGATCAAATTGGTAGATCTGCTTTCTCTATTCCCTATTTTGATGGAAGTTTATCTATAAGTAGAGCATCAAGGACCTTTCCCCAATACTTGATCTTTAAACCTTCAATGATTTTTACTGCAATACTTTTATATTATTATTGGAATAATAATAATATTTTAGTAAATAAACTTTACTCTACTAATAAAAATTTTAAATTCAAAACATTCGGAATTTTATCAGCAATTTTTTTAGCAGTGCATTCAATTTTTTTAGGCATAAAATTTGATATACAAATTTATAAATTATTTAGAAGAGTGGTTTTGTTGTTGTTCATTATTTTTGAACTAATTGCCCAAGGTTATTTAGTGTATCATTTTTATAAACTGAAAGAAAAGTTGGAAAAATTTATAATAAAAAAAGTCTTAATTTTTAAATTTTTACTCGTGAGTATCTTGGTTATTGTAGCAATCTTAAGTTTACCTATTTTAGTAACAAAAGGTAACACGCATTTTAAGCATGCATTAGAATGGAACTATTTTGTGGGAGTAATCTTATTTTATTTATTGTCCAGATTTTTTTGGAAAGGAACCACTTAAATTTCTAGGCTTTCGCCCAGAAATTTAGTAGTTTTTGGCTCGTCGTTTTAGGCGCTACCGCCAAGCCGTCCCGATGAACTATTCTAGCGCTACTAGGTTCATCTTTCTGCCCTTTAAGCTTGAACCTCTCGGTTTTTCCCTAAATGGCCAGTTAAGAGTTGCCTCTTAATTATTTTCATTAAATCATATTTAGAAAAAAATATAATCACTTAATGCGTGTCTTGTTGTGAGATGTTAATTAAGTGGATAAATAATTGTTAAAAGTCTTATCAATCCATCCTCCTCCTAAAACTTTATCCCCATATTCATCATGAGAATAAAAAACACAAGCTTGGCCTGGTGAAATTCCTATTTCTTTATCTAAAATTTCAACTTTTGCAAAATTATTTTTTAAATTAATTTTTGCTTTTAAAAGTTTACCTGTAGATCTCACCTTGATATTTATTATTTTATCAAATTCTTTTTCATCGGCCAAAATATTTAAATCTCTAAGTATGATTTCTTTAATTTCTAAATTTTCCTTATTACCTACTATAACTGTATTGTTATCAGAGTTTATATTTATTACATACAATGGTTTTTTGCTTGCAATTTTAATTCCTTTTCTTTGGCCAATCGTATAATTTATAATTCCTTCATGCTCACCAATTTGATTTCCATCTAAATCAACGATTTTTCCATTTTTAAAATAGTCTGGTCTGAATTTTCTTATCACAGAACTATAATCTCCATTTGGAACGAAACAAATATCTTGGCTATCAGGTTTATCTGCTACATTTAAATCCAATTTTTTTGCTATAGATCTTGTTTCTACTTTGTCTATTTCACCAAGAGGAAACCTCAAAAAATTTAATTGCTCTTGTGTTGTGCTAAATAAAAAGTAACTTTGATCTCTATTATAATCCTTAGCGCGATACATGCTAGCGTTTCCATTTTTTTGAATTCTAGATACATAATGACCAGTTATTAGGGCGTCTGCATTTAAATCCTTTGCGTATTTAAATAAATCTCTAAATTTAACCGTTTGATTACATTGAACACAAGGGATCGGTGTTTCTCCTGCCGCATAACTATCTATGAAAGAGTCAATTACTTCAGACTTAAATTTTTTTTGATAGTATAAAATTTCATGTTTTATACTTATTTTCTCTGAAACTCTTTTTGCATCCATAATATCTTGACCAGCACAACATTGTCTCCCTCCCCTAGATTGTTTAGAATCATCGTATAATTTTAATGTAATTCCAGTAACGTTGTATCCTTCTTTTTTCATCAAAGCAGCAACAACGGAAGAGTCAACACCTCCAGACATTGCGACAACCACTTTAGTTTCTTTATTTGTTTTATTAATTCCTAGAGAATTCATAATTTAGAGTGTATAGTATATTTATTATTTTTTTTCCATAATGCTTATTGATTTTGAACCAGGTGATTATGTCAAGAATCCTGCAAATAATGATTGGGGGATAGGTCAAGTTCAATCAATTATAGGTAACAAGGTCACAGTAAATTTCGAAAATTTTGGAAAACGGGTAATAAATATTGAAAACGTAACATTAGAAAAAATAGAGAATGAATAGGAATGAGCTAAAAGTAATTGCAGAAAGTTTAATCAAAACTTTTGAATATGCGGGAAAAGAGTCAATAAGGCTTTATAATGAAGGTTTGAAAATAGAGATAAAAGAAGATAAATCGCCTGTCAGCAATGGTGACTTATTAGTAAATGAGATAGTATCTAAAAAAATTTCTGAATTAACACCTAATATCAAAATTATTTCTGAGGAAACGGTTGACCTAAAAGTAAAGAATAATTCAAAAGTTTTTTGGCTTATTGATCCTATCGATGGAACAAAAGAATATATTGCTGGAAAAGAAGAGTATACAATTAATGCAGCCCTAGTAATTGATAAAGTGCCAGTTGTAGGGCTTGTTGGTGTGCCAAAAAAAAACAGACTTTTCTTTACATATGGATTGGGTGAAAGTTTTTTAATTGAAAATGGTAAAATTGATAAAATAAGTTGTAAAAAAAAACAACCTAAAGGAAAAATTGTTGCTTTATCAAGTGTGGTTAAGCCATCAGATATAATTTTAAATAAACTCAAAGAAAATAATGTAAACTCTATAGTTAAAATGGCTAGCTCATATAAATTTTGCGTTATAGCTACAGGTGAATATGATATTTACGCTGCTAGAGAAAGGGCAAATGAGTGGGATTATGCTGCAGGTCACGCTATTGCTCAAAACGCTGGAGCTATTATCAAAACTTTAGATGAAAAACCTTTCTTATACGGAAAAGCAGACTATAGAAATCCAAGTCTACTGATAAAGCGATCTAAAAATTTAAATGATTAAAACGATTCTTATTATTATCATATCAGTTACTTTTTTCGGTGTTTTATTCTTTATTTTGGTAAGAAACGCACTTAAGAGAAAAATTGATTTTCTTGTTGAAGAAGAAAAAAAAAAGAAATCAAATAAGTCTGATTAACTTATTAAATTCTTTAACATCAAGATCTAAGACTCTCTTTGATAAATCGAAACTAAATCCACCCCTGGCTAAAATGCCCATATCCTTTTTATAAAATAATTCTCGGTTATTTTCTGGCCTAACAGGTCCTATCCTTCTTCTCTTGCAAAGTTTTAAGGCAGAAACGAAATCAGGTTCGATTTGATTTTCTTTGATTTTTTCTAAGCTTTGTTTTACAAATTTTTCATCTATTCCTTTACTTCTTAAGGATTGATTTATCTTATTGAGAGAATAACCCCTTCTAAGATACATCCTTGCTTTAGAGTCTGAATATAATTCGTCACTCAAAATTTTATTTTTTTCTAAATTAAGGACTATTTCATCGATTATTGATGTTACCTCTTTTTTTGACTTGGTGCCTTTAATTTTAGTTAAATATTTTTTTAGTAAGTAAACTTTTAATTGTTGTTTAGAGGGGTTATATTTTTCAAGATAAGAATAGGCTAAATCTTTTAAATTAGTAGTAAGGTCTTCAAAATCACTTTTATTTGATGTGGGATTCATTATTTTAATATACTATATTATTTTTTATGTTAAATAATCTATTAGCTTACGTTACGTCTGAAAATATTTATTTAGCGGCAAATTGGGGTGTAATTCCTTTTTGGTTGTTGTTAATTTTTGCGCCTAATCATGGATTCACAAACTTTTTAAGCCAAACTATTGTTGCTCCACTGCTTTTAGCCATAGGTTACATTTATTTGTCCTACAATCTTTATCTAGAAAAAAATATTTTTGATAGTTTTGAATTATACAGTGGACTAGATGGTTTATATTCTGTGTTTGCTAATGAAATTTTACTTTTAGTTTTCTGGTTACATTTTCTCTCAATTAGTTTGTTTGCAGGAGCATGGATAATAAGAGATGCTAGAAGATATTTTATTCCTAAAGCTATTACTATTCCGTCACTAGTTTTAACTTATTTTTCTGGACCAGTCGGACTTGTAATTTATTGGTTTTTAAGAATTTTCTTTGCTAAAAAAATTAGCTTTAATGATTAAACCATTTGATTTTTATTTTGACTTTATAAGTCCATATTCTTTTTTGGCTCATAAAGAAATCAGAAAAATTGAACAAAAAAGTTCTATAAAAATTAGATATAAGCCTATTCTTTTGGGCGGCTTACATAACTTACATGGAATAAAAGCACCCGCTTTCATACCTGCAAAAGCAAGACATATGATTAGAGACTGTAAATTAATTGCAGAGAGAAATAACGTTAAATTTAAATTTAATTCGTATTTTCCAATAAGAAGTTTGAATTTAATGCGTGGTGTTTTCGTAGCAGAGGAAGACAACTTTAAAAGTTATTATATTGATAGTATTTTTGATGCTATATGGCAGGATGGTTTAAATATGAATGATGATAATATTATTCAAAAAGTACTAAAAAACTTAAATGTTAATCCTAAAACATTTGCTTTGAGAGCTACTTCTTCATCAATTAAAGATACTCTTAAGAAAAGGACTGGTGAAGCTTATGAAAAAGGTATTTTTGGAGCTCCAACATTTGTATCAAATAATAAATTGTTTTGGGGCCAAGATAGAATTGAATTTGTACTTAAAGAGGCAAGTAAATAAATTATTTTTTTTCTTTTTTAGTTACCTTGAGGCCTACGTTTTTTAGAGCATCAAATCCACCTTCAGCATTAGCTACATTTTTAAAACCCATATCAACTAAAGTTTTAGTAGCAAGCGCAGATCTAAAACCCATGGCACAGAAAAAAACCATTTTTTTTGTGTCTTTAATCTTGTTCTCTTGATAATAACTGCTATTTGGATCTAACCAAAATTCTAGCATACCTCTAGGAATATGTTTTGAATTTTCAATTGTTCCATCTCTCCAAAGCTCCCTAATATCTCTAACATCTATTAAAGTAATCTCATTTTTTTCCATCAATTTCTTTACTTCTTTTGGGCCTATTGTTTCAATTGAATTATTGGCTTCCTCTACTAATTTTTGTGAAGATTTAATGTCCATAGAAGTAGAATATAAACTAATATATATATTTGACCAGAATGAAAAAAATAGAAAATACAAAAGAAAATAACTTATTTAAAAAATTTTTCATTAAAATTTGTAGAATTTTTGGATTTGAAATTATCGATCAGTCTAACTTTAATTCTCCAACTCTTGGTAAAAATTTAAACGAAACCCTGAGTGAACAAGGAAAAAAATCAATTACTATTCCTCTGGGTCAAGTGAACATAAATAAAAAAGTGAAATCCCTTAAAATTATAGTTCGAACTTGTACTTCTGAGTTAATTATGGATCAGAACAAAAAAAGGATTTTTGATTGCGAAAAAAATGAATATACTTTCAGATCTCTAAGATCTTTAATCAAGACTACAAATCAAGCTATAGACAAATTTAAAAACATTAATTTTGAATTAATTGTTACTGACACGAATTCCACTAATGAAGATCTAGAAAAAATTAGAGAAATAATGCGTGATTTTAAAGCTAATAGTAAAATTTCTTCTATAAATTTAAATAACTTTAAAAATAAGATTAAAGAGGGCTACTCAAAAGCAAAATTTTCGAACATGGCTAATTTTTATAATTCTTTGATGATTGCTAAAAATGAAGATGCAGATCTAATTTATTTTGTCGAAGATGATTATTTACATTCATTAGACTCAATTAATGAGATGATTTTATCTTATGAAAAATTTAATTCTATTTTTTCTAAAGAAGTAATACTTTTACCATCAGATTATCCGTATTTATATAATAAGGATGAAAACACAAAAATTTACTTAGGAGAGAAATATCATTGGAGATTAGTTCGAGAAAGTTTAGTTACTTTCATGATTAGTAAAGATCTGATTGACAAATATTTTTCTAAATTAGAAATTATGGGTAAGGAATGGGTAGACCCTTGGGAGAAGCCCCTTCATGATATTTACCGAATACATCCATGTTTTTCACCAATTCCATCTTTAGCTATCCATTGTGCAAACATTAACTCTATATTTGGAGTGTCTCCGTTTATAGATGTAAAAAATCTCTGGGATCTTAACGAAAAATAAAAAAAAAGGCCCGGTTACCCGGGCCTTTTAAATAACTTATTAAACGAGGGGGAAATAAGTTATTAATCTCTAATAGCGTAAGCTTGTACGCCGATTTCAGCTTTGTCAGTACCTAACCTTTCAGCTTCCTTACTTACTCTTAAACCAATTGTAGCTTTTAATGCTACAAATACCGCGTAAGAGAGAACAAAACTAAATAGGACTACTGATAATGTTCCAATGAACTGAGTGCCGAAAGAAGTATCGCTATTGGTTGCTGGGACAATTAAAGTACCAAAAATTCCAGCAAACATGTGAACCGGAATAGCACCTACTACGTCATCTAAACCGAATCCTTCTAACATCTTTGTTCCGAAATACATGATTATTGCGCCTATCGCTCCGATAAATATTGCAGCTAAAGGACTAGGTGTAAGCGGCTCAGCCGTAATGGCTACTAAACCTGCTAACGCACCGTTTAACATCATGATTACGTCTGTTTTTCCACCAATTAAACGACTTACTGCAGCTCCAGCGAATGTTCCAGCTGCTCCAGCTAAATGTGTATTAACTGCAATTTTACTAATTGCAGTTACGTCATCAAAAGTACCCATAGCAAGTTGACTCATTCCGTTAAATCCGAACCAACCAAACCAAAGTAGAAAAGTACCTAAAGTAGTAAGCGGAATACTTGATGCTGCAAAAGGAACCATAACTCTTTTGGATCCAGATCCAGTAAATCTACCGGCTCTAGCACCTAAAACTATTACTCCCGCAAGTGCTGCTGCTCCTCCACATGCATGAACTAAAGTTGATCCAGCAAAATCTGAAAATCCAGCTGATGCTAACCAACCTCCGCCCCATTGCCATCCCATTGATATTGGATAGATGAATCCCGACATAATTACTGCAAATACAAAGAAAGGCCAGATCTTAATTCTTTCTGCTACTGCACCCGAAACAATTGACACAGTGGCACAAACAAACATTGTTTGAAAGAACCAGTCTGAACTATCAGAATATCCTGTACCGATTTTAGAACCTTCGCTCCACATTGAAAATGAGCCTATATAACCACCTTCTGGTATGCCATAAGCCATTTGATAACCAAATAAGAAAAAAATGATTGAACAAAGAGCAAATTTACCTATGTTTTTTGCTGCAATTGTAGATACACTTTTATTTGTTACTAATCCACTCTCCAACATACAGAAGCCAGCAGCCATAAATGCTACTAAAACTCCACCAATATAAAAGGCCAGTGAATTAAAAATATATTGACCTTCTTCAGAAACAGTTGTCTCTGCGAAAGTCGTTGCTGGTATACTGCACAAAGCCAATATAGCAACAACTAAACTGAATAATTTTTTCATAAAACTCCTCTGTTAAGAGCCTTATAATTTTTTTTTTATTTCTTAGAATTGAAAAGACCTATTTTTAGCTATGCAGTTTTTGCATGTAGTTAGCCCTTATTTGAGTTTTTTTCAAATAAGGGCTAAATAAAACGTTTATCGGTTAAACATTTCTTTTAAGCTTTTTGCAGGTAAAAATTTTACCTTTTGTGATGCAGCTATTTGTATTGACTCACCAGTTCTTGGGTTTCTTCCAACTCTAGCTTTTCTTTTAGCTACTTTGTAAGTTCCAAAGCCTGCGATCTTTACAGTATCATCATTTTTTAAAGCATCTAAAATGATGGTTGTAATTGAATCAAATGTTCTTTCAGCATCAGCTTTGCTTTGACCCAGTGTGGACGATATTTTAGCTACTAATTGTTTTTTATTCATTTTAGCCCCTTTTATTTATTAATCTGAACAAAAAACTAATAAAATCAATGATAATTTGGTGTTTCACGTAAATATCAACACAATATATTGTAGGCCTAAAAACTATTGATTTTATTGACTTTTTTGATGAAAAAAATGGCTTAAAATAAGCCTAAATCTTTTAGATCGTTAAATGTTGTAAAAAACATTAGAGAAAGTAGCAAAAAAAGACCGATTCGAAAGAACCCCTCCTGGGTTTTTTGCGTCAAAGGTCTGCCTAAAATCTTCTCAAAAGCGTAAAACATCAAATGCCCCCCATCTAGCATGGGAATTGGTAACAAATTAATGAATCCCAAGCTTATGGATATGTAGGCCATAATACTTAAAAAAGCTATAAAGCCTAGTTTGGCTACTTGCCCGGTGATTTTAGCTATTTTAATAGGTCCACCAAGTTGAGTAGTGTCTCCGGTCCCTTTAAACATTGATATAATAAAATTCCAAGATGCGTCAATCACAAACCAAGTTTCTTTAATGGCATAAAATAATGCAGCTGCTGGGCCTAATCTCTTCCTATTTATCTCGTCGTTTAAAGGAGCTATTTTTATTCCGATTATCTTTTTATTTGCTTTATTGCCTAAAGAGTCCTCACCTTTAACGACCTTAGGTTTAACAGAAAATGTCATTTCACCATCATTTCTTAAAATACCAATATCTATTGTTTCCGAAGTAGATGAATTTATAAACGCTGAAACTTCCATGATGCTTTTAACATCTTTACCATTTATAGATTTAATAATATCTCCTGACCTGATGCCTACCTCTTCTGCAGGGCTTTCTATTTGAACTTCTTGTATTTGAGCAGGAGTAAAATCTTTTCCAGCAAACATATAAATGAATGCAAAAATAATTATGGCTAATAAAAAATTTGCAAAAGGTCCAGCCGCTACTATTATAGATCTTTGGTACAAAGGTTTAACTACAAATAATTTTTCTTGGTCTTCTTTGTTGTATTTCTTTAATAACCCTTCTTGTTCTGCTTGACTAAAAACATTTCTGTCACCGAAAAATTTTACGTAACCACCAAGAGGAATTGCGCAGAATTTCCATCTTGTTCCATACTTATCATTAAATCCAAAAATTTCTTTACCAAAGCCAATAGAAAAATCTGTAACTCCAACACCATATTTTTTAGCATAATAATAATGGCCATACTCGTGAATAAATACTACAACCGTAAGTAGTATTATAAAAGGAATTATGAAAGAGATTAAAATTTCCATTCGTTTACTTTACTGAATAAAAAATTTCTGAAAGCTACTAACCTTGCATTGTTTTTAAGTGATGCTGGATACACAAAATGAGTTTCTGTTGGCTTACCAGGATCATTTGGCAAAACTTTTGTAATGCCACTGATATTGTGAGCAATATAATCTGGCAATGCAGCTAAACCAACTCCACTTTGTACCGCCAGCAGCAAACCATAAACACTATTCACTTTCATTAAAGATTTTCTTTTTTTTCCATCTTTTGCTCCAATTTTTAACACCCAATCAGGATTATATACTGGAGATGGCGCACCCTTACCATAAGTTATAAATTTATGCTTATCTAAATCTTTAAGTGTCTTTGGGTAACCATTTTTTTCCAAATATTCATTTGAACCGTAAATATGATAATTAAAATCAACAAATTTTTTTTGAATCAAATTTAATTGTTTAGGTCTTCTCATTCTAATAGCTACATCGGCCTCACGAGTAGCTAAATCAAGTTCTCTATCATCAAATATCAATTCTATCTCAATACCAGGATTGAGATCCATAAATTCTTTTATTCTTGGAGTTAACCATGTGGTTCCAAAACTTACGACGGTAGTAACAACTAATTTTCCATTTAGTTTATCTTTTTGACCACTAAGATTTGCCTCTACATCTTTCAACTTTGAAATGATTTCATGAGCTGATTTAAAAAGGTATTCACCATTTTCTGTTAAAACTAGTCCTCTGGCATGGCGCTCAAATAGTTGAACTTTTAAATCGCTCTCTAAGCCTTGAATTTGGCGACTAATTGCTGATTGGCTTAAATTTAGAATGGTGGAAGCTTTTGTAAAACTTGTTGCCTCGGCTACAGTATGAAAGATCTTTAATTTATCCCAATCCATATCTGAATTTGATTATAGTTTATTTATTTGGATTTACTATAGCTCTTCCAAAGAACTCACCTTTTAATAGCTTAGGATACGTATCAAAAAGTTCAGTAAAAGAGAGTTCTTTTGTGAAGGACTGAACTTTAGAAAAATCTATCAATTTTGCTGCTTCATCCCAAATAAATACTCTTCTTCTAATAGAGGATCCAGACGAATCAATCCCCCACAATTTAACTCCTCTAATAATAAAGGGCATAACAGATGTATTTATTTTAATTCCACCAGCATTACCACATGCTGCAACTATTCCACCTGGTTTAGTTTGTGCAAAAATTTTTGTTAAAGCAGTGCCTCCAACAGTATCAACAACACCATCCCAAACACCTTTTTCTAAAAGTTTACTTTCGCCTTCAAATTCTTTTCTATCTATTATATTTTTTGCGCCTAAATTTTTAAGGTATTCATTTTTATCTTTTTTACCTGTAACTGCATGAACATCGTATCCCATTTTAGATAAAATCATGACTGCAATACTCCCAACTCCTCCCGTAGCCCCTGTAACTAAAACGTCTTTTACTTTTTCTCCTAATAATAATTCTTCTTTTGCTCTCACAGCTGCAGCACATAACAAAGCTGTAAAACCTGCTGTGCCTAACATCATAGATTTATGAGAGTCTAGATCTTTTGGCATTTTGACTAAAAAATTAGAGTCAACTTTTGCATATTGAGCGAAACCTCCGTAATAAGCCTCACCTACTCTGAATCCTGTTAAAATTACCTTGTCATCTTTTTTAAATTTACTATCTTCGCTCTCAATGACTGTGCCTGAAAAATCTATACCTGGAACAAAAGGAAATTTTCTTACAATTTTTCCTCCATTATTTAAAATTAGTGCATCTTTATAGTTAAGACTTGAATAATCTATTTTGACTAAAACATTTCCGTCTTTAAGATGGCTCGTATCGATTTCTTTAATTTCTCTTGTAAACTTTTCGTTTTGGTTATCTATTACAACAGCTTTAAATTTATGAGACATTTATTTTTTAATATATCTTAAATATCTATTTTGAATACCTAAGTCTTCTCTAAAGGAACCTAAAAAATAGTTAGTTACTGTTGTCGCTTTCTCTTTTTTAACACCTCTCATAGTCATACATTGATGAGCAGCATCAATTGTAACTGCTACTCCTTTGGCATCTAAAGATTGCATCAAAGTTTTTGCAATCTGCATTGTAAGTCTCTCTTGAGTTTGAAGTCTTTTCGAAAATATTTCTACTGTTCTCGCTAATTTACTTAATCCAACAACTTTTTTGTTGGGAATATATGCTACATGCGCTACTCCAATAATAGGTGCCATGTGATGCTCGCAATGACTCTCAAGTGTAATGTTCTTTTCCACTACCATATCATCGTAGCCTTCAACATCTCCAAATGTTTTGGATAAGTCGGATTTAGCATCTTGGTGGTAACCTTTAAAATACTCCTTAAATGCTTTGACAACCCTCTTTGGAGTTTCTACTAAACCTTCTCTATTAGGATCTTCCCCTATCCAGCTTAGGATTGTTCTAAAAGCCTCTTCAGCCTGCTTGTCAGAAACTTCTGGCTTTTTTGAAGAATTTTTATCAATGTCTTTCACTAATTTCATTGCTCGATGGTTTTATAGGACATATTTGATTAATGCAAATTGCTATTTTGTCTTTTTTTCATTATTTTACGCTCATGTTTAAAAAGAGAGAAAGCGTATTTGAGGTAGAAGAGGGAAAATTTTTATCTCCTAAATTTGATGAAGAGGGACTTATACCAGTAACCACTACTGATAGCAGCTCTGGTGAACTATTAATGCATGGTTACATGAATGATAAGGCTCTAAAAAAAACAATTGAAAGTAAAGAAGCTCACTATTGGAGTAGATCTAGAAAAGAGATATGGCTCAAAGGTAAGACAAGTGGATTTACTCAAAAGGTTATTGATCTAAGAATAGATGATGACCAAGATGCTTTATGGATGTCGGT
Source organism: uncultured Pelagibacteraceae bacterium (assembly GCA_902628815.1). Taxonomy (GTDB): domain Bacteria; phylum Pseudomonadota; class Alphaproteobacteria; order Pelagibacterales; family Pelagibacteraceae; genus Pelagilacustribacter. The sequence continues at coordinate 89,966 of CACOOK010000001.1, read as the reverse complement.
AGATATAGGTAATGGCGCAAGTTGTCATGTTGGATATAAATCATGTTTTTATAGATCTATACCTTTAGGAAAAATTAAGAATCCTGAAGCTATTGAATTAGAATTTAAAGAAAAAGAAAAAAAATTTGATCCTGAAAAAGTTTATAAAGGTCAAACAAATCCAACAAAGTTATAATCATGAGAGTAATTAGTCCTTTTGGTCCTAAAATAGCTAAATTGAAATTTTCTAATAAATTAATTAAAAAAATTAATGATGAAGTTGATCAAATTTTAGATAAAAAAAGTTTGTTGAAAAAACTAGATTATTCAAAAAAGTTGGTCGGACAAGTAAAACAAGAATTTCAATTACCTAGTCCTTTTGTAAAAAAAAATTTAGAAAAAGTAATATCTAATGAGGTAAAGAAATATATTTATCAAACTTTAGGAAAAAAAGTAAAAAAAATTTTGATTAAAAATTTTTGGATTGTGAGACAATTTAATAATGAATATAATCCAATACACTATCACGATGGACATATATCAGGTGTCGGTTATTTGAAAATTCCTAAATTTATCTCAAAGACTCATAAGAAAACAAAAATTGATGGCACAATCGATTTCATTAACGGAAATAAGATGTTCTTGAGTGATAGTATTTATAATCATCAACCAAAAGTAGGAGATGTAATTCTTTTTCCACATTATTTGATGCATACAGCTTATCCATTTAAATCGAAAGGAGAAAGAAGATCTTTCTCATTTAATTTAGTAATAGATAATAAAATAGCAGATGTTTTTTCAAGATGAGTAGTGAAATTCAAAAAAATGTTTTTGGTGAACCGTTAGAACCATGTTCTAAAGATCCTTTAACTGGTTGGTTAAGAGATGGATGTTGTAATACAGATAAAAATGATAGAGGATTTCACACTGTTTGTGCAAAAGTAAATGATAAGTTTCTACTTTGGTCAAAAAAAGTAGGTAATGATTTAATTACACCTCATCCTGAATTTGGTTTTCCGGGTTTAAAGGATGGTGATTGTTGGTGTGTCTGTGCGACTTGGTATGCGAGAGCAATTGAAGAGGATGTTGCTTGCTCAGTTTTTTTAAAAAAAACAAATATTAGAACTTTAGAGCTTATCCCAATAGAAAAATTAAAAAAATTTGCGGTGGATTTGTCTTAGTAAACTTTTGTTCCTCGGGTTTTTATAATTAACTCAAGTTCCCCATATTCCTTACAGTTACAGTTTTTAAGAACTTCTAATCTTTCTTTTGCTTTATCCATTCGGTTAGTTTGTACATAAAGTTCTCCTAAATATTCATTAATTCCATTATGATTTGGTTTAATACTTAATCCTTTAAGATAAAATTTTTCAGCTTCGTCAAAATTTCCAACTTTTCTCGATGTAAATCCCATGTAATTAAGTATATCTGGATTTTTTTTATCTTTTTTATAAGCTTTTTCCAGTTTAGCAAAAGCTTGGGAGTAGAGTTTTTTTGCTTTAACTACCTTTTCTTTTTTCTCAAGTTTTCCAGCTCTTTTAACTAATTTAACAGCATCATCATACAAAGAGACTTTTGAATGACTATCACCACCACCTGAAGACCCTCCTCCGTCTCCTCCTGCAGCAAACAAACTAGTGCTTACTAGTAATGATAAAAATAAAACTGTAATTTTTTTCATAAAATACATATAGATGTTTCTTTTAAAATTGTTATGCGACAGATGATCTTCCTCCGTCTATACCTAGTATTTGTCCTGTAATCCAAGAGCTTTCATCTGATAAAAGAAACTTTGCAACAGAGGCGGAGTCACTTCCTTCACCTATTCTTTTTAAGGGATGCATTTTAGCTATGCTATCAGCCATCTTTTCATTTTTGAGTAAAAAATTAGAAATTTTAGAGTTTGTTAAACTTGGCGCAATACAGTTTATTCTTATATTTGGAGCAAACTCAGCTGCTAAAGCTAAAGTCAAACCTTCAATAGCGCCTTTTGCAGATGAAACAATCGCATGATTTGGAAAACCTTGTTTGACAGCAACAGTTGAAAATAAAACTATTGAGCCTTTATTTTTTTTTAAATTATCTGCTAATGATTTGATTACTTCAGTAGCTGAAATAAGATTCAAATTGAATGACTGCATAAAGTCACTTTTTTTTGTAAGCTTTAAAGGTTTTAGATCAATTGAGCCCACACAGAAAGCTAATCCATTTATCGGTTCATCTTTTAAATCGTTTACTATTTTTTCGGCAAAATTTTCCTCTAATACATCACAAACAGTAAAGGATGAATTCAAATTTTTAGCTAATTCAGATAAACTTGATTGATCTCTACCAACTAAGTGTACTTGATCTCCACTTTCAACTAGTTTTTTTGATAAAGAAGAACCTATTGATCCAGTTGCACCTAAAATTACTTTTTTCATAATTAAAAATAACATTATTAAAGGTTATTTACATGCAAATAATGACGCGTGTAATATCTTTATAAAATATGTATTTTATTACTTATGAAGCTTTTTATAATTTTAGGAAATCAACTATTTAACCCAAAATATCTCTCTGAATACAAAGACCATACTTTCTTTATGGCAGAAGACTATGGACTATGTACTTTTGAAAAACATCATAAATTAAAAATATTGTTATTTTTGTCTTCAATGAGATCATTTAAGGATGAGCTAAAATCTAAAAATTTTAATCTAATATATAAAGATGTTAATAAAGATTTTAAATTGTCCTATGAAAAAAAATTAGAAAAAACTATTAAAGAAAAAAAGATAAAGGAAATTACTTTTTTTGAAATTGAGGATAAATTTTTTGAAAAAAGGATATTAAATTTAGGAAAGAAAAATTCACTTAAAATTAATCAGATTAAGTCTCCAATGTTTTTAATGGAAAGACAAGAATTCAAAGATTACCTTTCTAAAAACAAGCGACCTTTCATGGCAAATTTTTATAAAATTGTAAGAACAAAAATGAATTTATTAATGAATAAAAACGGAACTCCAAAAGGAAATAAATGGAGTTTCGATGAAGAAAATAGAAAAAAACTTCCAAATAATATTAAAGTCCCTGTAATTTCTAAGGTAAAAGAGACAAAGGATACTGTTGCTCTCAAAAAATTTATAAATTCTAATTTTAAAGATCATCCAGGAAATACTGATAAGTTTTGGTTCCCAACAACACGAAAAGACGCAGTTAAGTGGCTAGATGAGTTTTTGAAAGAGAGAATAAAGCTGTTTGGAGATTATGAGGACGCAGTAACAGACAAATCTAATACTGTTTTTCATAGCGCATTAAGTCCATTAATAAACTTAGGTTTAATAGCTCCAGAAGAGATAATAGATAAGTTAAGAAAGATTGAAAATAAAGTACCTATGAATTCCTTAGAAGGTTATATCAGGCAGATTATAGGTTGGAGAGAGTTTATGAGAGGAATTTATCAAAACTATGATCAACGATTAGATACCACTAATTTTTTTAATCATAAAAGAAAAATGAAAAAATCTTGGTATGATGGAAACACTGGTTTAGATCCGTTAGATCATGCGATCAATAATGCTAAAAACTTTGGTTGGTCACATCATATAGAAAGACTAATGATATTGGCTAACATAATGAATCTTTGTGAGATAAATCCTAAACAAGTTTACAAATGGTTTATGGAAATGTTTGTGGACTCATCTGACTGGGTGATGGCACCAAATGTTTATGGAATGGGATTGTTCAGTGACGGGGGAATTTTTGCAACTAAACCTTATATTTGTGGATCTAGTTATTTTCTTAAAATGATGCATTTTAAAAAAGGTCCCTGGTGTGATGTCATGGATGGATTATATTGGAAATTTATAGACAGACATAAGAAATTCTTCTTAAAAAATCCACGCCTTGCGATGATGGTTAGAGTTTCTGAAAAAATGAATAAAGAGAGAAAAACAAGAATTTTTAAAGCTGCCAATAATTTTATAAAAGAAAATACTAATGGTTAAAGTTTTTTTTAACAATTCATGTAATATTTGTAGAGCCGAAATCAATCATTACAAAAAATATAGTGATAACAGTGTAGAATGGATAGATGTAACTAATAATGAAGAAGCTCAGAAAGTTACCTCAAAATCATACAGAGAACTATTAAGAAGAATGCATGTTATACAAGATGGTAGAGTAATTGATGGAGCAGAGTCTTTTTTAATAATTTGGAAAAATGTTCCTAAATATAATTTTTTATATAAAATATTTAAAATTAAGCCTCTATTTTTCATATTAAATATTTTCTATGAGATTGCAGCTTATTTTCTATTTATAAAAAATAAACACCTTCTGAACGATGAAAAAAGCTAATTTGCCAAAAAAAACTTGTCCAGTTTGTAATAAACCTTTTACATGGAGAAAAAAATGGAGGCTTAGTTGGGACAAAGTAAAATACTGTTCAAAAAAGTGTTCTTCTAAATAGATTATTGTAAATTAAAACTAGTTAAAATTTTAGGAATGTTATTTTTAAAATTAAAATACCCTTTATTAGAAAACTGCCAAGAAAATTTGTCTTCCTCACGCAAAACGAAGTTTAATTTTAAATTTCGCTTTTTTCTAATAGTATTTAAAAAAGAAAAATTCTCACCGACACATGGGTGAACAACATCAAAAGAGTTAATTTCATCTACAAGAGTTTGAAATTTTACCTCATCTATAAGTTGTAAATCTTCAAATCTTTTTTTTTGATCATTAATTATTTCTGATTTATAGTCTAGTACCTTTTGTCCAAGCTTTAGCTTTCGAACATCATTTCTTAGTAAAATTAGGTAAATATTTTTATATTTTTTTAAATTTTTATTTTCTAAATTTAATTCGTTCTCGAAAAGTAATAAATTTTCATTTGAATTATCTTCTATAGTAAAATTAAGTGGATTTAATTTATATTCTCTTTTATCTATTAAAGGCAAAGCGTTCTCATTTAATTTAACATTCTTATATTTATTATTTGTAAACTTGCTTATATTCCATGACTGAGCAACGTAGTGCTTTCCTTTAGTTTGAAGTCCAGCAACCCATCTCCAACTCAATGTGTTAGAAGCAGCGTCACCATCAAATAAATATTTCATAAAGAATTCAGCACCTTTTTGCCAAGGTAGATTTAAAGTAAATATCCAAATGCTAGCAAACCACATTCTAGTATGATTATGTAAATAATTATTTTCTTTAAGCTCTTTTACCCAATCATTAAAACATTCAATTTGAGTTTCACCATTAATAGCTTTTTTATAATTGTCATCTTCCTTTAATCCTTTTAAATCTTCTATAAAGTCAGTCCAAACTTGAGGTCTAAGTTCCAACCAACCTTTCCAGTAAACTCTCCAAAATATTTCTTGAATATATTTTTCAACTTTTTGATATGGAAATTTTGCTAAAACTATCTTTGCGACTTCATATTCAGTTATTAATCTATGAGAGATGTACGGTGATAAGCAAGATACATTTGATTTGTCTTTTGACCCTAAATCAAAATTTCTTTTGAAACTATAATTTGTAAGTTCGCTGTTTATAAAAGCATCGAGCTGTTTTAAGGCTCCTTCTCTTGAGATTTCGAATTTCATTAGTCCTCGTCATCCCTCCACTCATCTATGAAAAGCTTCCAGCATGCAAAAGATACACAAACTATTCCAACGCAAAAACCAAGAAGGACACCATTATGCTTACCTAAATATATTGTTCCATAATGAGTGCTGAGAATTGGTGGTATTACTAATATTGCACCAATAATTAAGTATCTAATAGCAAAAGGTGGTCTTTTCAAATTGAATTTCCTTGATCAAGTGGCATTGAAACTGCTGTAGTAAACCAACAATTTGTACAATTTTCCTCATTGCCTTTACTTACATGCCATTCATAAAAAAATTGTTGCTTCTCGTCGCTTAAAACTTTTACTCCATAAACAAATTTATTTTCAGTATTTGTAATTAAATCTATCTTATGTGAAAAATGGTTTAACAGTATTCTATAATGAACATCATAGAGCATAATTCTAAATCTTGGATATGGACCAGTCATTTTTTTATTATCAGGATGAGCGAATATCCATGTTTGTTTTATGCCATTATCTTTATCATCATTATTTTTTAAAGCATTTAATTGTATTTTAATAACATCATAAGCAGATAAATTTTCTGCTGGTTTTATCATTTCTGCATTCGCTGAGATAACAAAACCCAGAAAAAAAATTGCTAAAATTATTTTTTTTAGTTCCATATTTCTTTCAAGGTATCTTCTCTTTTACACGCCTTTTTATACATTAAATAACGAATAAAATTTTTTTCATAATAATCTTGGTGATAATCTTCCGCTGGATAAAATTCCTTAAATTTCCAAATTAAAGTTACTATTTCCCTATCGAATTTACTTTCCAAATTTTTAAAAGATTTATTAATAAATTCTTTCTCTAGTTGATTCTGAAAAAAAATTACTGATCTATAGCTTTTACCTTTATCGCAAAACTGACCTTCCGAATCAAAAGGATCTATGTTTCTCCAATAAACATTTAAAAGACTCTCATAGCTAACAATATTTGAGTCATACGTGATTTCTATAGCCTCTACATGGCCAGTATCTTTATATATTACATCTTGATAGGTAGGGTTTTTTAAGTGACCTCCTGAATATCCAGAGATTGATGAGATTACTCCCTCTACTTGATCAAATGACTCTTCCATACACCAAAAGCAACCGCCAGCAAAATAAGCTTTTTTTTCCAAAGCGTAAGAATTATGTTCAATGAAGAATATAGTGACAAAAAGTAAAATTTTTTTCATTTGGAAAAATGATATATCAATAATTATGAAAAACGATGGATTTATTGTCATAGAAGGAATTCACAAAAACCCCAATAAAATTGATACATTGGATGAGCAAACAAAAATTGTTCACGGTCCATATAATAAAGAAGAGGCTGATAAAGTAGCAAAAGGATTAATTCAAAAAAATATTGATAATTTTTATCATAGAGCTTGGGTAATAAGTAAGAATATTGAACTTAATAATGTTTGCGAAGAGTGTAAAAAAGAGGATGAGAGCGTAAAACAAAACTTAATCATGTATAGCTACAAAATTTGTAGAAGCTGTAATTTAGCTAAAACAATATTTCCACTTTAAAAGCCTTTAAATAAAACGATTATCAAGAATAAGAAGAACGCTTGAAACAACCAAGAAACAACAACAACTCCGAAAGCCTTCCACAGACTTTCATAATCTAACGCAGATTTAACAGCTACGACCATACAGGCTAACATCCAAAATGCAGAACCTACAAAAGTTACAGTCATTAACTCAGGTGTAACTCCAAAAACTCTTATCAAACCAGGTGCACTAGAAAAACCTATAGTCCTTAAAAGTTCTCCATGATCACTTTTTGTGTTTGGATCTCTAAATAATTTAACCCCAACAAAATAAATAACATAAGCCCAAACATACCAACTTAGCAAAGATAATGCAGGTGCAACTAAAAAATTTGAAGCACCTAAATGTATTGAGCCAACTCCTGCAGCTAAACTAGATAAAACGACTACTATACCAGCTTGAAAAGTTGCATTTTTATCTTTTTCAACTTCCTCGTAAAGATCTATATCTATTTTAATAGCTCTAAAAACTCTATTTATAAATAAATTAATCATTTTTTTGTAAAAGGTTTTAGTAATCTTAGAATCTTGTTATGTAAAGCTTTATTAGATGAAGCAATAATATTACCTCCTATTTCTGCAGGTTCATTATTCCAATTAGTCACAATTGCACCTGAGTTTTTAATGATGGGTATTAAAGGTAAAATATCATAAGGCTTTAAGTTAGCTTCTATTACAGCATCAACTGTTCCTTCAGCTAATAAACAATAATTTAAAGCATCAAAACCAGCTAGCCTAAATGACCATCCAAATTTCTTTATAACTTTTCTTTGTTTTTCATAGCTTAAGGTCCCATGAAAGTTTCCAATAATTTTAACTGTTTCTAAATTGCTGTTATTAGATGATTTAAGAATTTTTTTTTTATTATTTTTAAAAATATAGGATTTTTTTTGATCATTAATATAAAATTTATTTAATTCTGGAAAATTTGCTAAACCAACTTTTGATTTTTGATTAAAAGAGAGACCAATTAAGTTGGACCAAGTCGGCGCTCCGATTACAAAAGCTCTAGTGCCATCTATTGGGTCAATTGACCATTGAAAGTGATTATCAGCCTTTTTATCATCAAACTCTTCTCCAATAATAGAGTCTTTTGGGAATTTTTTTAAAATTAATAATCTTATATATTTTTCAAAAGATTTATCAAAATTAGTTACTGGATCAAAATCCTTTTTATTTTTTGACTTGTTGTTAACTTTAATCCCAGATTTTGATTTTTTTTTGTAAAATGAATTTAATTTTGCAGGTAAAGATTTTAAAAAATTAAAAGTTTTTTTGTAGTTCATTCGTGTATATAGCTTAATTTAGTTTAAAATAAAAATATTAAAGTTTAGCACTAAAGCATAACTGCTCCATAAAAAGTAAGGAACCATCAGAGAAAAACTAATCTTATCCTTCGAATAATAAATTTTCATTAAGAGCACTATAAATATGAGAATTATAAGTAAATCTATTAACGCTAATCCTATTTGATGAAAACCAAAAAAAATAATGCTCCAAATAATATTAAAAAAGAGGTGAAAAAAATATAAATTTAAAATCTTATTATCATAATATTTGATCCAAATACGCCAAATTGCTATTGACATTAAGATGTATAAAGCTGTCCATACAGGCCCAAACACCCAGCTTGGAGGATTGAAACTAGGCAGAATTATCTGAGAATACCAAGGCTCTTTAAAATTTGCAGTAGTAAATCCACCAATTGCAGATGCTAAAAATGTTATTAAAAGAATGAATGTAAGAGATAAATATTTATTCTTAGTCATAAATTAATGTATAACTAATTTATGTCTGAAAATCAGAAAAAAATATGGATTACAGGTGCAAGTAGCGGAATCGGGAAGGCGGTAGCTGAGAAATTTGCTAACGAAGGATGGAAAGTTGCTGTATCTGCAAGAAGAAAAGAACTTTTAGATGAGTTAGCTAAACATAACAACATAAGTTCATTCCCCCTGGATGTAACCAACCAGTCCCAAATAAATAATGTTTTTAAGGATATTTTAAATGCTTTTGGTGACATTGACATTTGTTTATTTTCAAGTGGAACTTATGAGCCAAAAGACGAGCAAAGTATAGATCCAGATAAAATTAAAAATGTAATTAACGTTAATTTTTTAGGGGTTATTGATTGTGTAAAAGTTGTTGAAGATTATTTTAAAAATAAGAAATCTGGACAAATTTCGATAGTTTCTTCAATTGCAGGTTACAGAGGTCTGCCAAATTCAAGTGGTTATGGTCCCTCAAAAGCAGCTTTAACTAATTTTAGTGAGAGTATTTACTTTGATTTTAAAAAATTTGGAGTGAGGGTCTCAGTTGTATCACCAGGTTTTATCAAAACCCCTTTGACCGATAAAAACGAGTTTCCTATGCCATTTTTAAAAACTCCTGAATACGCTGCAGATAAAATTTATAATGGTTTGGTGAAAGGAAATGCTTTTGAAATTCATTTCCCAAAAGGGTTAACTTTAACTTTAAAATTTTTGAGAATATTGCCTTATAGACTTTATCTATTTTTAGTAGACAAATTAGTTAAACGTTAAACTTGAGACAAAAAGTCTTTAATTATTGACTAAAAATTTTGTATTATAATTTATGAGAAAAAAAATTTATAAAAACATAATTGTAGGAGGATTTTACTTTTTTTTAATAAAAGGGCTAATATGGCTTGCTTTAATCGTTGCAGCTACCTTGGGAATTGGTAATTTTTTTTAATATGTACATAGCAATGAATAGATTTAAAATAGTCCTTGGAAAAGAAAAAGCTTTTGAAGACGTGTGGAAAAACAGAGAAACGCATTTAGAAAATGTGCCGGGGTTTAAAAAGTTTAATTTAGTTAAAGGAGAAAAAAAGGAAGATCATACACTTTATGCATCACACAGTATTTGGAGTTCAAAAGAAGATTTTGTAAATTGGACTAAATCTGAAGCTTTTAGACTTGCGCATAAAAATGCTGGTCAACACCAAAATTTATATTTAGGTCATCCTAATTTTGAGGGGTTTGAAAAGGTAATTTAAAATGGAAAATGAAGAATTTAACAAAGAATTTAAAGTTTTAAATTTATCAATTGAAAAGTTATCGCTTTATTATGGAACTTTTTTAATTATTTGGGGAATAATAGTAAGTTTTGTTAGCGGGAGTACCTCAGCAACTTCTTATATTCCGTCTTTTTTAGGTTTTCCTTTATTTTTTTTTTCATATTTAGCAATAAAGTTGCCATCAAAAAAAAAATTATTTATGCATATTGTTGTAATTTTTGGTCTAATTATTTTTCTTGGCGGACTAGATTTTATTAGAACTATAATAAGTGGATATGCGTTTGAAAATTTTTGGGCAGATACGTCTAAAATAATGATGTTGCTGACTGGTCTCTACTTTTTAATTCAATGTGTAAGATCGTTTATTTTTGCAAGAAAAAATAGAGATTAAAATATTCAATTGTTATAAGTTTGATTCTACAAATTCCCAATTAATTAGTTTATCAAAAAAGTTCTCTAGGTAAGCTGGTCTTTTATTTCTGTAATCTAGGTAATAAGAATGTTCCCAGACATCACACCCTAATATAGGTTTCATATTATGAATGATTGGGTTTTCGGCATTTGGGGATTTAGTTACTACAAGCTTATCTTCTTTTAAAGATAACCAGCACCATCCAGATCCAAACTGAGTGACTCCAGCATTGATGAATTCTTCCCTGAATTTTTCAAAACTTCCAAAATCTTGTTTAATTTTATTTTCAAGTTTTGATGGAACGTTTCCGCCTCCATTAGGTTTCATGCATTTCCAAAAAAGATTATGATTCCAGTGTTGACTTGCGTTGTTAAAAATACCTGCTTTTTTTTCAGTAGATGACTTTTTAATTATTTCTTCTAGAGACAATTTTTCATAATCAGAACCTTTTATAAAATTATTAAGATTTGTAATATATGTTTGGTGGTGCTTACCATGATGTAAATCCAAAGTTTGCTCTGACATTATCGGAGAAAGAGCCGAATTAGCGTAATCTAATTTAGGAAGTTCAAACATATTAATCTTTCACAAACATAACAGTTAATTCGGCGACTTTAATTCCAAATTTAGTCATTGTCGCTCTATTTATTGCCACACGTTCATCTTGCATAAAAATCCAATCGTCAAAAGTAATTTTAACATTTTTGCCTTTAATTGGCACAAGCAATACATACTCGAACTTAAAAGCTGGGCCATATGAATATCCTTTAGCTGTACCTACTACATCAGAGGCTGTTCCTTCATAATTATTTTCATCAATTTTTTTAATGGTCCATTGACGAGTTTGTCTTTCCCCATCGTTCCAATCAAACACTTCGTCTAAAATTAACTGGGAACCATCCCATTTTCCGTTTAAATCTGCTTTAAATTGCCTTGTAACTTTCCCAGATCTATTTTGTAATACTCCCCAAGCTTTAACGTTACCTGATAAATAATTTTCGATAACTAGTCTTGGTTTTTGATCTTTAAAATCTGTTGGTTTCATTTTATTTGCGCATCCTGTTGTTAAAATTAGTAAACATAGTCCTATAAACTTTTTCATAATGAATATCTATTAGACATAGAGAATTGAATCAAGTTAATGTTTTTAGACTTAAAACCGCCTTCACAATAAGATAAATAAAATTCCCACATGCGCTTAAAATAATCATCAAAACCAAGAGGGCTAATTTTTTCCCAAACACCTAAAAAATTTTCTCTCCAAGTCGCTAGAGTTCTGGCATAATCGTCTGAGTAACTATTAATTCGTTCTAGTTTTAGATTATTTTTTTTAATTATATTTTCCATAAATTTAATTGAAGGTAAAAACCCACCTGGAAATATATATTTTTGAATAAAGTCCTCATTTGCTCTGTATCTTTCGAATAAATCGTCTTTTATCACGATGCCTTGAATTGCAGCAGTACCATTATTGTTAAGTACTTTTTTAATTGTACCAAAATATTGATCCATATATTTTTCACCAACAGCCTCTATCATTTCTATGGAAGCTACGTGATCGTATTTTTCCTTCAGATCTCTATAATCTAAAAATTTAACATTAACTTTATTGTTTAACCCTGAGTCAAATATCTTTCTTTTAGTAAATTCATATTGATTTTTTGAAATCGTGATACAGTCTACGCTCACATCATAATGTTTAGCTAGGAACTCAGCAAAGCCTCCCCAACCACATCCTATCTCTAAAACCTTGTTACCGTCTTTTATATTCATCAAATTTATCAACTCTTGAAATTTATTTCTTTGAGCTATTTCTAAATCATCTTTCTCGTTTTTATAAACCGCGCTGGAATATGTAAGAGATTTATCAAGCCACAATGAGAAAAATTCATTTCCTAAATCATAATGTTTTGAAATATATTTTCTGCTTTTAGATTTTGTATTTGATGCAAATATTTTTTTCAAAAAATTTTTGATTTTTTGTAATTTTAAACTTCCTGAAAAAGAATAGATTGTGTTAATATTTCTAGCTGTAAGTTCAATTAAATTTGTTAAATTTGAGGTGTAAAAATCTTTCTTCATATGAGCTTCTCCTAAAGCTGAGCTTCCACCCATAACGACATTTAAGTAAAAATTAGGGTTATTAATTTTAATATTTGATGATAATTTGCTCTCTAAGTCTCCAAAGTGAAAAACTTTTCCATCATAATTAATAAGTTTTAAATTTCCTTGTGAAATTTTCTTTAATTTATTTAAAACAAATCTTTCAGAAATTTTTATAAAACTCATTAATATTCTTCGTAACTTAAATTATTTTTTATTTTATTATCTCTTTTTCTATATACTGCCCCTTTTTTCCATAAAAGTAATGCTTCAAAATGTATCGAACTAATAATTTTAATTGTCATCAAGGGATACTTAAAAAAGTTAACTATGAGTTGTTTTGAGCTGAATTCTTTTCTCTCTCCTGTTTGGGTGGCTGTTAAAACTGTTCCTATAAGGTCTGTTTGTTTTATAAAGACTGAAAGTTTATCGTTGGGATTGAGTAATTTAAAATTATAGTAAGTTTCCATATCCATAAATGGTGATACGTAAAACTTTTTTTTGCATTTTTGAACTATTTCCTCATTGTCTTTAATCTTAAAAATGTATGTATGCTGCTCATTAAAAGTATTTTTTACCTCGTAAAAAATCACCTTTAATTTATTATCCTCGTAGCAGTAAAAAATACTTAAAGGATTGAACACATAACCAAAAATTCTTGGATAACAAAGTATTTTAACTTTATTAATTTCTTCTTTTATATTGAAATTGCTAATATTTTTAAGAACCCATTCTTTTAAATTGCTTCCGTCACGTTCTCCATGATCTTTGTCATAGAAGCTAAAAATGTTAAACTTATTATGAGAGAAGATGTTTATTGATCTGTCTAATTGATTGATTTCATCTAAATCAACTAATAGTGAGAAAGTTTTATATTTTAAGAAATGTCTTACAGGTTTAAATCTTGTATGAGTTACTTCACCATTGTAAATGCAAGAGTTCATCAAATTTTAAAGTTATTTATTAAATCTATAGATGATTTTAATCCATCTTCATGAAAACCATAACCAAAATAACTTCCACAAAACCATGTCCTTTTTTTTCCCTGTATTAATCTTAGGTCTTTTTGAAGCGCGGTATTCTTTGAGTTCAAATAAGGATGAGTAAAATTTACTTTTTTTATAACAGAATTTTCATTAATTTTATAAATAGGGTTTAAAGTTAAAAAATAATCTTTAGTTGTATCTAAATTTTGTAGTTTATTTAACCAATAGGTAATGCATGTCTTTTCTCCATCTGAAATAGAGTTCCAACTAGACCATGCCCTTTTTTTAAGAGGCATTAATCTCTCATCGGTATGTAAATAAGCCTCATTTTTTACATAACTAAATTTTTCCAATATATTTTTTTCTTGTTCAGTTGGATTTTCTAACATTCTTAAACTTTGGTCTGCATGGGAGGCTAGAACAACTTGATCATAATCAATAAATTCATTGCCAATAATTACTCTGATATTATCATCGCTTCTAATTAACTTGTCCACTTTATAATTTTTAAAAATTTCCCCACTAATTTTATCTGTTACTTTTTTTACATAAGCTCTACTTCTATTTGAAACTGTAAACCATTGTGGTCTATTTTTAAATTTAAATAAGCCATGATTAGTAAAAAAATTTAAAAAGAATTTTAATGGCATTTCCTTTGCTTTATTAAATGGCATTGACCAGATAGCTGCAACCATAGGTATTAAGTGATACTCTATAAAGTAATTTGATAACTTGTTTTTATTAAGAAAACTGCCTAGGGTTTCTTCTTTAATGTCACTTTCAAGTAATTTTGGAGCGGCTTTATAAAATAAAATTATTTCTCTAATCATATTTAAAAATTTTAAATTAAAAAAATTCAATTTATTTGCAAAAATACCTCCTATGCCAGTTCCGCTATATTCCACATTGCTATTCTTAATTGATACAGAAAATGACATATCACTTTTTTCATAAGGAACTTTTAATTCATTAAAAAAATCTACTAAATTGGGATAAGTAACCTTATTAAAAACAATAAAGCCTAGATCTACTGGAACAATCTTATCACCCTCTTTAATCTCGTAGGTAAAAGAATGTCCTCCAAAGTGATCGTCTTTTTCGTATAGATCAACTTTATATTTTTTTGAAAGAAAATATGCGGAAGATAATCCTGAGATACCTGAGCCGATAACAGCAATTTTCATTAAAAAAGGTTAAGCGGCTTCATCTTTATATTCATCCATTGAAGGACAAGAACATACTAAATTTCTATCTCCAAAAACGTTATCTACTCTAGCAACTGGTGCCCAATATTTATTATTTTTTACATACTCAGTTGGAAAAGCTGCTTCCTCTCTTGAGTAAGCATGCTTCCACTCGCTAGAAGCTAATTCAACATAAGTATGAGGTGCATTTTTCAGCGGGTTATCTATTTTGTCGAATTTTGATGACTCCACTAAATTTATCTCTTTTTTAATTTTTATAAGTGCATTACAAAATTTATCAATTTCCTCCAAATTTTCACTTTCAGTTGGCTCAATCATGATTGTACCAGCAACTGGCCATGACATTGTTGGAGCATGGTAGCCAAAGTCAATTAGTCTTTTTGCTAAATCCTCCTCAGAGATTCCTGAACTTGCTTTAATTGGTCGGATATCAATTATACATTCATGTGCAACATTACCATTTTTACCAGTGTAAAGAACTTTGTAATCTTTGGATAATTTCTTTGAAATGTAATTTGCATTTAAAATTGAAACTTGTGAGGCTTTTTTCAATCCTTCAGCACCCATCATCTTTATATACATCCAAGATATTGGAAGTATACTTGAACTACCCCAAGGAGCAGCCGATACGGCTCCCATTCCACTCTTAGGGCCAGCTTCTTTAATTATTTTGTGTGTTGGTAAAAATTCAGCTAAGTGTTTAGCGCAAGCAATTGGACCCATTCCTGGTCCACCTCCTCCGTGAGGTATACAGAATGTTTTATGTAAATTAATATGACAAACATCCGGTCCAAATTTTCCTGGTTTCGCGACACCTACAAGTGCATTTAGATTTGCTCCGTCCATATAAACTTGTCCGCCGTGCTTATGAATTACTTCACAAATATCCATGATTTTTTCCTCGAATACTCCATGAGTAGAAGGATATGTTACCATTAAAGCAGCTAAATCTTTTGAGTGTTTTTCAGCTTTATTTTTAAGATCATCAATATCGACGTTTCCATCGTCGTCACAATTGACTACAACTACTTTCATCCCACACATTTGGGCGCTTGCAGGATTAGTTCCATGAGCAGAGTCCGGAATTAGACAAACGTTACGATTGTCTTGATTATTATTTTTATGAAATTTTCTTATAGTCATTAGACCTGCATACTCTCCTTGAGCCCCAGAGTTAGGCTGTAAAGAAACTGCGTCATATCCGGTAATTTCTTTCAGATCGTTTATTAGATCATTAAAAAGAATCTTATAACCCTCCATTTGATTTGTAGGAACAAAAGGATGTGGAAGTGAAAACTCTTTCCAAGTAATAGGAATTAATTCTGCTGTTGCATTGAGTTTCATTGTACAAGATCCTAAAGCAATCATTGATCTATTAAGTGCAATATCACAATCTTCAAGTTTCTTTAGATATCTTAGCATCTCAGTTTCGGAATGGTACTTGTTAAAAACTGGATGAGTTAAATATTTTGAAGTTCTTAAAAGATTTTTTGGAAGATTATCTAATTCAACCTTAACGTCTTGTTTTATAATTTTAGAAACCCCAAATAACTTTAATAGTAAATTAACGTCATCAAGCTTTTTTGCTTCATCAAAAGCAACTGATAAATGATCTTTATCAACTTTTCTAAGGTTTATATTCTCTTTTAGTGCAGCCTCATAAATAGGATTTGTTTTTTCATTAGTCTTAATTGTAACGGTATCGAAGAAATGATCTGATAAAATCTTGTAACCACCTGTTTTAATGTTATCAGCAAAAATTTTAGCTAGTTTAGAAGTTCTATTCGCTATTTTAAGTATTCCTTCAGGTCCATGATAAATTGCAAAGGCAGCAGAAATGATAGCTAGTAATGCTTGAGCAGTGCAAATATTGCTTGTTGCTTTATCTCTTCTAATGTGTTGCTCCCTAGTTTGTAAAGAGAGTCTGTAAGCTTTTTTTCCGTGTCTATCTTTTGAAACGCCTATTATTCTTCCTGGCATTGATCTTTTAAATTCTTCTTTTGTAGCAAAAAATGCTGCATGAGGCCCGCCGTATCCCATTGGGATACCGAATCTTTGAGCGCTGCCGACAGCAATGTCAGCTCCAAGTTCAGCGGGAGTTTTCAATCTAGCTAAAGCCAATAGATCGCAAACCAAAATAGCTTTTCCATTTTTTTTGTGTATTTGACTGATGCTTTCACTAGGATCGTTTATCTCGCCTAAAGTTCCCGGGTAAGATAAAACTCCACAAATAATATCTTCATTAATTTTTGTAAGTTCATTTTTTTCGTCACCAATGATCAATTCTAAACCAAAAGGATTTGTTCTTGTCTTTATGAGATCAATTGTCTGGGGATTACAATTGCTTGAAATAAATATTTTTTTTGAATTAGTCTTATCTAATCTCTGGCTTAAACCAACTGCTTCTGCAGTTGCTGTTGCTTCATCTAACAAAGAAGCGTTAGCTATATCCATGCCTGTTAAGTCAATAATTGATTGTTGAAAATTTAATAGCATTTCAAGACGACCTTGCGCAACTTCAGGCTGATAAGGTGTGTAGGATGTATACCATCCTGGATTTTCTAAAATATTTCTTAGAATTACATTTGGTGTAATAGAATTATAGTATCCCATACCAATAAAATTTTTAAAGATTTTATTTTTTTTAGATATAGATTTTAATTTTTTTAAAGCATCGTTTTCTGACATTGGCTGATCGATTTTAAGATCTTCCTTTAAAAGGATTTTTTCTGGCACAGTATTGCTCATTAGATCATCTAGTGTCTTATATCCAACGTATTGCAACATTTTAGATTGATCTTCCTCAGAAGGACCAATATGTCTTTTAATAAATTCTTTTGAATTATCGTCAATCATTTAACTTGGGTTCTCCTTACAAAACTTATCATAATCGTCTTTTGACATAAGCGAATCATACTCACTTTTATCCTTTATCTTTAATTTAAAAAACCAGCTCGCTCCCTCAGGGTCAGTATTGACGCTACCGGGGTCATCTGCAATAGCTTTATTTCCCTCAGTAATTTCTCCAGAAATAGGAGAGTAAACATCACTAGCGGCTTTAGTAGACTCTACAACAGCTGCTTGACCTTCTTTTTCTACAGCTTTTCCTGCATCAGGAACTTCAACAAAAACAATATCACCGAGCATCTCAGTTGCATGTTTAGTTATTCCAACTGTAGCAACTTCACCGTCAAGTGAAACCCATTCATGTTTTTTAGAAAATTTTTTTTCACTCATAATTGTTTCCCCTTATTTAACATAACTTTTTTTGTAAAATGGAAGTTCAGAAATTTTACCCCCATATTTTTTTCCTCTTACTTCAAGCTGAATAGATGTTCCAATTTCAGAAAATTCGGATTTTACATATCCCATTGCAACTGGAGCGTTTACACTCGGGCCAAAAGTACCACTTGTAACGAATCCAATTTCATTATTATCTGAAGAAAAGATTTTCGTATTTTCTCTAGCAATTACTTTTCCATCTGGCTTTATACCAACTCTAATTTTTTCACTTCCGTTAGCTAATAAATTTTTTATTTTTTCCCATCCGTTAAAGCCGCCAACTTCTTTTCTTTTTTTCGCTATAGCCCATTTTAAATTAGCCTCAACTGGATTAATTTTTTCATTTAAGTCATGACCATATAAACATAGACCGGCCTCTAATCTTAATGTATCTCTAGCTCCTAATCCAATAGGCTTAACATCATTTGATATTAGGTAATCTATAAATTTTTCAACTTTTTTGTTAGAAATTGATATTTCAAATCCATCCTCGCCTGTATATCCTGATCTCGTTACATAAAGTTTTTCGCCTTCATAATCAAAATTGTTACCTGTCATAAATTTTAAATTAGTAACCCCTGGTATTAATTTTTCCAAAATCTTGACAGACTTAGGTCCTTGTAATGCTATTAAAGATAAATTATTGTTTAAAAGTTGTTTATGATTTTTTGTTAAAAATTGTGAAATTTGTTTTATATCATTTTCCTTACAAGCTGCATTTAAAATTATGCAAAAACCTTTTTCTGTTCTTGTAATAATTAAATCATCAATTATTCCGCCTTCATTATTTAGTAAAAAAGAATACTTTGAATGATTAATTTTCAAATTATTTAAATCTGCTGGTATAATTTTTTCAAGAGCAGCTATTAATGTTTCGTCTCCTTCTAAAAAAAACTGTCCCATATGCGAGACATCAAAAAATCCTGCGTGTGTTCTTGTAGAGATATGCTCTTTAACAATACCATCTTTGTATTGAATAGGCATTTCGTAACCAGCGAACGGAACAAATTTTGCCCCTAAGTTTTTATGATAATTGTATAAAGCTGTTTTTTGCACTTCCATAATAACTCTTAATTAACCCCATCTGTCTATGTACCTGAGAGATTTAATCCTTCGGTGAGGCCCAAGCCTGCTTTCCAGAGTTATTACGGTAACGGTCCTTTTGCCTGAGAGTTTCCGGGGTGGTTGCTCCTTCGGCGCCTAAATTGGTCTCTCCCGTTACAAAGGGACATTGTTCCAAATATCCTTAAATGTCAATTATTATTAATAGTAAGTAACCTGTTTTTTATCAAAGCTTTTCAAAATTATTGCTAAAATTATCACTAAACCACCTATAAAAACACTTAAAGGTGGAATTTCACTTAAAAATATCCAAACCCAAATGGGTGCAAATAATGTTTCTGATAACATTAATAGGCCAATAGTTGCTGAAGGTGTAGTTCTTGAGCCAATTGTTATGCAGATAAAACCGAGAGCCAGCTGAGGGACACCAAGTAAAAAACCCATAAAAATATCGTGATATGTAAAACTAAAAGACTCAGATAAAAATAAACCATATAAACAACTAAAAATACCTGAGTAAAAAATAGCAGGAACCATATCAAGGTTCTTATATTTCCTTATTATCATTACTAATACCGCAAAATTTATTGGGATAGCCAAAGCTACAAGATTTCCAAATAACGAACCTGAAGACACAGAGTCCCCTACCATAATTATGATTCCACTCATGGCAAGAAGAATTGACAAACTTCCGATTAATGAAACTTTTTCTTTAAGGTAAAAAAAACCAAATAAAGCGAGAAACATTGTTTGAGTACTAATTATAAATACAACATTAGCAACTGTAGTATTGCTCATTGCAACGACGAAGGCTATAAAACTAAAAGATAACACAAATCCTCCTAGTAAAGCAGGTAATCCAGAAGTTTTGATCTTTATTAACGTATTTTGCTTATAAACTATAAGTAAAAAAAAAATTAATCCAAGTAAAAAGAAAAAAGATCTTAAGAATAAAATCTGCCATACCGAAGCTTGCTCAAAAGATCTTATTATAAATCCTCCCCAGCTTAAACAAAAACCCCCAAAGCAAACAAGAATATATCCTGGTAATTTATATAAAATCTGCATTTAAAATTTCCTTAAAATATTTTTAAAAAACATTTTTAATGTTAAGGACCTAAATACCATAAACAGTAAAAGTGAAGCCCATATGCCATGGTTTTCAAATATTCTAGATAAATAAAATGAAATCAACAGAAAAAGTAAAACTGATATAATCATTGCATTTCTTATTTCTTTAGTTTGTGACGCTCCAACAAATATCCCATCTAATTGATAACAAAATGATGCTACTGGCGGAATAACGAAAATCCAAATAGCATGTTGAAAAGCAATATATCTCAAAATTTCTATATCCGTCATTGCATTAATAATCTTTTTAAAAAATATAATATAAATCAACGAAATAATTATACCTGTAACTAAACTCAAAAAAATTGAATTTTTAACTATAGTTAAAAAAGAATTTCTGTTTCTTTTTCCAATAGAAAATCCTACTAAACCTTCTGTTGAAAACGCATAAGCGTCAAGGAAAAAAGAACTTAAAAGTATAAATTGCAATAAAATTGTATTTACAGCTAAATAATCTTCTCCGATCTTTGAACCTAAATAGGTTATCCAAAAAAAAGCAAATGTTAGGAATATTGTTCTTAAAAAAATATCAAAATTTATACTAAAAAGTCTTAAAAGTTTTGCTTTAATTATTAATCTTTCAAATCTTGGAATAACTTTGAATTTATTTATGATAAAGTAATAAGTATAAAATATAAAAATAATTAAAGTAATATAACTAGCTATTAAAGTACCTAACACAACTCCAAAAACATTTAAATTAAAAGTCAAAACTAATAGTGAGCTAAATACAATATTTAAGGTTGATAAGATAATTAATAGGAGACTTGAAATTTTAGTTTTCTGTATTCCTAAATAGAAACCTACCATAATAAAAATTATTAATTCGGCTGGTACTGAAAATACTCTTACATTTAAATATGTATTGACTAAGACTTCTGTTTCGTCGGAGGGAGAGAATAAAATTGTAATTACATGTTTGATCAACGGGGTAAAAATTAAAATTAAGAAAGAGAGTACTAAAGCAATAATTAAGTTTCTGAGAAGTGTTTTTATAATTTCTCTATAATCGCTTCTTCCATAAGCTTGTGCAACTATACCAACTGTACCGCTTCTTAAAAATCCAAAACTAACTATAATCATAGTCATGACTGAAGAGGCTATACTAGTTGCAGCTAAATATTTAGTTTCGCCTAAATTTCCCATTAGACCTGTATCGACTATACCAACTAGTGGAATCGCCAAGTTTGAAAAAAAAACCGGTATGGACAACAAAAATATTTGTTTTTTTGAAAATTTAGATGAGCTTTTAAACAGTTCCATTTTATTCTTTAATATACTCCAAGAACCTTATATACATTGATTCTCGAATGTTAGAGCAAGTTATTATTTCAATACAAATTATCCTTATAGATATAGTCATGGCCGCAGATAACGCGATCATAATAGGTTTAATTGCTGCAGGATTTGCAACAGATAATAGAAGAAAGATTATAGCATGGGGGGTTGCGGCAGCATTTTTGTTTAGAATAGTTTTTGCATCCGGAGCAAATTATTTATTTGAATTTGCTTGGATTAAAATCCTTGGAGGTGTTTTGCTTTTATGGGTGATTAATAATTTAAGACAAGACTTTTTTGGTAAAAATAAAATTAAAACACCGCAACTAAAGTCGGCTGAAACTAAAAGTTTTAGTATGGGTGTTTATCAAGTTTTGATTGCTGATCTAACATTAAGTTTTGACAACACTATTGCAGTTGTGGCTGCTTCAAAAGGGAATTTTCATTTAATGGTAATAGGGCTGTTATTATCAGTATTTTTGATTGCAACTCTTGCAAGTTATTTTGCCGAATATATTAAAAAACATATATGGCTTGGGTATTTAGGATTATTTGTGATTTTAGTCATTTCAATACAATTGATAATTGGTGGACTTGTAAGCTATGAAGTTCTATCAATCAACGAAAAATACAAATTTTTATTCTTATAATGTTAGATTTTTGTATTATAGGGTCAGGGGTATCTGGCTCTACAATAGCTAATTTACTTTCAAAAAAGTATTCAGTACATATTTTTGATAAGGCTAGAGGTCCAGGTGGACGTGCGTCTAATAAAAGATTTAAAAAAAATTTAAGCTTTGATCACGGAGTCCAATATATTTCTCCAAAATCAAAGGACTTTATAAAGTTTATGAAAACTTTATGTAAAAAAAAAGAAGCTAAAATTTGGGGTGGAAACCATTTGGATTTTACATTTGAAAAAAAAGACAATACTGAAAAAATTATTGGAATAAAAGGTAACAATTTTATTTCTAAGTATTATACTAAAAATATAAAAAAAAGTTTTCAATCTTCAGTTAAATCAATTTTTAATAACAAGTTCTTTTGGGAAATCACACTTGATAATGGTGAAATTATACAAGCTAAAGCAATAATTTTAACTTGTCCATTCCCGCAGTCGAAAAAAATTGCGGGTAAGTATCTTGAAAAAAAAATATCAAATTTGAAGATCGATATGGAACCTAATATTACAACAATGTTAGCTTTTAAAAATCAAAAAACTGTTCCGATAAGCAGTATAAAATTTAATGATGACATTTTAACATGGGCAGCCTACGAAAATAGTAAAAATAGATTTAATTCCTCTAACTCGCTCTGGACATTGCAATCCTCGATTAAATGGGCCAGAAAAAACATAAATAATTATAAAACAAATAAAAAAGCAGAAAATACTTTAATATCAAAATTTTTGAACTTTACCGGCTATAAAAGAGACAAGATCATTTTTAAAAAAACACACGGATGGAGATATTCTTACAATTTAGAAGGGTCACCTTTTAAAAGTTATTGGAACAAAAAATTAAGATTGGGAATATGTGCTGACTGGTTTATTGGTCCCAAAGCTGAAAATGCTTGGTTAAGTGCTAATGATTTAGCAAAGAAAATTAAATAATTAAAAAATACTATTTCTTTTTTTAATTTTTTTTCTCATTTTAGGTAGAACTTCTACGTTTAGTCCTTTTAGATCTTTAGGTTTTAATTTTCTAAGATTTTGAACACATTTTAGAAATCTTTGTGACTCTTTTTTTGAAATAATATTTTCTGTAAGTATTTTAAATTTATTAATATATTCCTCTCTTTTAAATGGTCGTTTTCCAGCTGGATGAGCGTCTGCAACATTGATTTCTTCTGAAATTGTAAAGCCATTTTTCATTTTCACAATAACTTTCCCACCAAAACATTTCTTTTTGGGGTCTCTATTATGATATTTTTTTGTCCATTTCTTATTCTCTTTAGTCACTATTTTTCGCCAAAGTTGAATAGTGCTTTTTCGTCTAGCTCTTTGAGGTGTATAAGATTTTACATGATGCCAAGCTCCATCTTCTAAAGCTACCGCAAAAATATACATGATAGAGTGGTCCAAAGTTTCTCTACTTGCATAAGGATCCATTTTTTGAGGGTCATTAGCACCAGTTCCAATTACATAATGCGTATGATGACTTGTTTCAATTATAATTTTTTTTATATTACTCAAATTTTTAATTTTCTTATTCAAACTTCTTGCTAAATCAATTAATGCCTGCGATTGATACTCAGCAGAGTGCTCTTTGGTATAAGTTTCTAATATTGCCTTTTTAGGCTCATTGACTCTTGGCAAAGGAACAACATATTTTTTTCCTGGTCCAGATAAGACATAGGCTATAACACTATCTTCACCCTCATAAATTGGGCTTGGAGCACCCTCACCTCTCATACATCTGTCAACTGCCTCAACTGCTAATTTGCCAGCGTGAGCAGGAGCAAAAGCTTTCCAGCTGGAAATTTCTCCTTTTCTTGATTGTCTGGTCGAAATTGTAGTGTGTAAGGCTTGTTGCACTGATTGAAAGATTGTATCTGTATTTAATCTTAATAAACTTCCTAAACCTGCTGCAACACTTGGACCTAAATGCGCTATGTGGTCTATTTTATGTTCGTGTAAACAAATCCCTTTTACTAAATTAACTTGAACTTCATATCCAGTTAAAATTCCTCTTATAAGATCCATTCCATTGCATCCCTTTTGTTGAGCCACTGCTAAAATTGCAGGTATATTATCCCCAGGATGGCTATAATCTGCTGCTAAAAAGGTATCATGATAATCAAGTTCTCTTACTGCAGTGCCATTTGCCCAAGCAGCCCATTCACAATCTACTTTTACTTTAGGATTTAATCCAAAAACATTTGCTCCATTATTTCTTGGATGTGCTAAAGCCATTTGTCTGGCTGAAACAACAGGCTGTCTGTTATAGGAAGCTATGGCAACAGATGCATTGTCTATAATTCTGTTAATAACCATCTCAACAGCATCTTTATTAATTTTCGCTTTATCTGATGCTATCTCAGCTATTTTCCAGGCAAGTTGGTCTTTCTTTTTTAAGTTTGTTTTGGAGGGATGAACTTTTACAATTATATTTCTCATCAATTAAGCATGTTTCTTAATACATACTGAAGTATTCCGCCATTTTTATAATATTCAATTTCATTTTCAGTATCTATTCGACTTAAAACTTTAATTGTTTTGCTTGTGCCATCTTTATATTTAATTTCACAAGATACTTCTGCCCTTGGTTTTATTCCTTTTTCAATATCTATAATTGTAATTAATTCTTCTCCAGTAATTTTAAGATTTTTTCTATCAAATCCCTCTTTGAATTCTAGAGGTAGAACTCCCATACCAACAAGATTAGACCTATGAATTCTCTCAAAACTCTCCGCTATTACTGCTTTTATTCCTAACAATTTTGTACCTTTAGCAGCCCAATCTCTTGATGAACCTGTTCCATACTCTTTACCAGCAATAACAATTAGATCATTATTTCTTTTTTTATATTCCATTGCAGCTTCATAAACACTCATTACTTTGCCCTCGGGCTGCAGAACGGTAAATCCTCCCTCTGTGCCAGGTGCCATTTCATTTCTAATTTTTATATTTCCAAAAGTCCCTCTCATCATTACTTCATGATTTCCTCGTCTTGCGCCATACGAATTGAAATCTTTTTGTTGGATTTGATTTTTCATAAAATAGTCACCGGTTGGACTTTCTTTTTTAATACTTCCTGCGGGAGAAATATGATCAGTTGTAATTGTATCAGCTAAGAGCAGTAGTATTCTAGCATCTTTGATAGCCTTAAATCCTTCAGGTTTGTCTGGTAAATTATCAAAGAAAGGTGGTCTTTTCACATAAGTAGAATTTTCCTCCCAGTTATAAATATCGCTATCTACAGTATTAATTGCCTTCCATTCTTTCGACCCCTCAGAAACGTTAGAATATCTTTTCTTAAACATATCAGCGTTTAATGATGTCATCATTAGATCTTCAATTTCTTTATTACTAGGCCAAATGTCTTTTAAATATACATCTTTACCTTCTTTATCTTTTCCTAGAGGTTTTTTGTATAAATCAAAATTCATATTTCCAGCTAGGGCATATGCTACTACTAGTGGTGGAGATGCCAAGTAATTTGCTTTAACATCTGGATTAATTCTACCCTCAAAATTTCTATTGCCTGATAATACTGAGACTGCATATAAGTCTTTTTGACTAATCGCTTCAGAGATATTTTTATTTAATGGTCCAGAGTTGCCGATACATGTTGTGCAACCATACCCTACAAGATTAAAACCAAGTTCGTCTAAATATTTATTTAAACCTGCTTTTTCTAAATAATCTGTAACAACCTGAGAACCTGGGGCTAAAGAAGTTTTTACCCATGGTTTAACTTTCAAACCTTTTTCATGAGCTTTTTTTGCTAATAGACCGGCACCAAAAAGAACACTAGGATTCGAAGTATTAGTGCAAGATGTAATGGCAGCTATAACAATGTCTCCATCTTTTACTTTGAAATTTTCACCCTTAACATCAGTCTCGACCGACTTATCTCTGTTAGTGTTTTGTTTGAAAACTTTTGAAAAAGAACTAGAAGCATCAGTCAACAATACTTTATCTTGTGGTCTTTTAGGTCCAGAGATACTGGTAACAACCGTAGACACATCTAAAGAAACTGTGTCTGAGAAGGTTACGTCCCCGCTTGCCCAGAGCCCTTGTTCCTTGGAATACTTTTCAACCAAAGAAATAATCGCTTCGTCTCTCCCAGATAATTGAAGATACTTTAAAGTTTCATCATCAATTGGAAAAAATCCGCAAGTAGCACCATACTCAGGAGCCATGTTAGCAATAGTTGCCCTATCTGCTAGTGTTAAATTTTTTAGACCATCGCCATAAAATTCAACAAATTTTCCAACTACTCCTTTTTTTCTTAGCATTTCTACTATTGTTAAAACTAAGTCCGTTGCTGTCGTTCCTTCTTTTAATTTACCTGTAAGTTCTACTCCAACAACTTCTGGAATCAACATAGAAATAGGTTGTCCTAACATTGCAGCCTCGGCCTCTATACCTCCAACACCCCAACCCAAAACAGATAAACCATTGACCATAGTAGTATGGCTATCTGTTCCAACTAAAGTATCAGGATAAGCATATAAATCATTATTACTTTTAGAAGACCAAACTACTTTGGATAAGTATTCTAAATTTACTTGATGGCATATTCCTGTTCCTGGAGGCACTACCCTAAAATTATTGAATGCTTTTTGTCCCCATTTTAAAAAAGAATATCTTTCGCCATTTCTAGAGAATTCTCTTTCAACATTTTTTTCAAATGATTTACCTGATGCGTATTCGTCAACCATTACGGAGTGATCAATCACTAAATCGACTGTTGAAAGAGGATTTATCTTATCTGGATTTCTATTTTTGTCTTTAACTGCATCTCTCATAGCTGCTAAGTCTGCAACTGCTGGAATTCCTGTATAGTCTTGCATTAAAACTCTAGCTGGTCTGTAAGCAATTTCAATTTTTGATTTTTTATTTTTTAACCAGTCCTTTATTGCTAAAATTTGTTTTTTGTCGACTGTATTTTCATCCTCAAACCTAAGCAGATTTTCTAAAAGAACTTTTAGAGATTTAGGTAACTTAGAAATACCGCTCAAACCATTTTTTTCTGCCTTAGCAAGATTAAAAATTTTGTAATCTTTTCCTGAGCAAGTTATTTTATCTAATGATTTGAATGAATCTTTGCTATTAAATTTCATGGGCTATACATAGAACAAAATTACACAAACGATAAGTAAAAAAGACATTGTATAATTAAAATTCTTTATAAATTTATCACTTGTGGCGAATTTTCTCATATATTTTCCCATTAAGCACCATGAAACCTGACTTCCAATCGCCATCAAAAACCACATTGAAGTCAAAATTATAGAGTCTCTAATGTAATTATTTTGTGTATCTATAAATATTGAAATTGAAGTGAGTCCAACAATAATGCTTTTGGGATTTACAAATTGAAACCAAAAAGTATTAAAAAAAGTTACTGGTTTTGGATCGATTTTTTTATCTTTTGTTTGTCCTGCAAAGGATAATTTATATGCCATATATAAAAGATATATTGATCCTAATATTTTAATTGAAGCTTGAATAAACGCATACTTTTGAAAAACAGCTGCTGACGTTAATTGTAAAAGTATAATTAATAGTGTCCATCCAATAATAACTCCTAGCATTGTAGGAATGGCTTTTTTAAAGCCAAAATTAAAAGCTGTATAGGATGTCATAATATTATTTGGTCCAGGAGAAAAGGCAGTTGCTATACCAAATAAAATTAGGGGTAGAAGTTGCATTAAAATTTAATGAGGTGCTCTAAATCTACTATGACAAGCCGAGCAATTACTCCACATTAGTTCTTTTTGGACTGCTCTAAGATCTTCAGTAGTTTCAATTACTTTAGCAAGTTTAATCATATCATCTGAAGCTTTTTGCATTAATGCATTAAACTCATCTTTATTTTCCCAAATACTTGGAAGCGCCTCCGTTTTAAAACCCTCTTTTGTATTTTCAGGAAAATAATCTAAAAGTTTTTTGTAATTATCTGAAATTTTTTGCATTAAAGGTTTTGCCTCATCAATTTTTTTAGATTTCAATAAAATAGATATTTTTTTTGCATTTTGGTAGTTTTCGCTAAACATTGCTTTCCTGCCTTTTATTATTTCTTCAACAGACTCGGCAGCATATAATTCCTGAGAAATTAAGATAAATGTTGCGACAACTATCGTTTTGATTTTAATCATATATAATTAATAATTTATTATGCAATTTTTTAACAGTTTTGACAAATACGGTCTACTAGCTAAAATGTTTCATTGGATTACCTTTATTGTACTTTTAGTACAAGTTCCCTTTGGTTTTTATTTGGTAGGATTGGAATTTTCTGATCAGAGAATAGAATTAGAAAATATTCATATATTAGTTGGAATTACTGTTTTTTATTTAACGCTATTTAGACTGATATGGAAATTCTTTAATCCTAGTCCTACTGAAAGCAAAAGTTTTTTCAAAGGCCAAGTCTTTATTGGAAAGGTTAACCATTTTTTACTTTATTTAAGTATTTTCGCTATAACTATTTCTGGAATTCTTAAGAAACTTTATATGGGAGAAACTCTTAATTTCATATTTTTTAAATACGGATTTGAGAAAGATAATTTTATTTTAGCTGATACTTATTATGAAGTTCACATCTATGCGAATTATTTACTGTTAGCACTTATAGCTCTACATATAATAGCGGTAATTGTGCACCATTTTATATTCAAAGATAAAATCTTAAAAAAAATTACTTAATGGCAAGCTTCGTTGAATTTTTTAAGTCTCCAGTAATTATATGGCCAAGGCGTAACAAAACCAACAAACAACATAATTGGAATAACCCACCAGGTCAGGATAGCTCCTCCTGTAAGAAAATAGTCAGTAGCATTCATTGCAATTTCCATACTCACCATTGAGATTAAACTCATACCTGTCGCAGTTTTTAAAGCTAGCTTAAAAGAAAAGTTCTGTCTTAATAAAATAATTGTCTCTAAAATTATACTTGTAATTATACCATTAATTATAGCCAAAACCATTATTCCCAGAACAGGAAAAGGAATTTTAGTTAATTGAAAAAATAAAATCGTTCCAAGATCCCCAATAGCACAGCCTAATAAACACCAGAAAGTATTTCTGGCACTTTTTGACCAAGTGTGATTGCATGTCCAATTAAAAGTTTCTGAACTCATAATAAGTTTAGTAAAATTATCTGCTTACTCGCTTATTAACATTTTCAAGAGATTTTACAAAATTTTTATAAAATTTTGATCTTCTTAATTCCTTTAAAACCTGCATATTTAAACCTTTAGGGGTTTGAGAGTCTGCGACAAGTTTCTTAAATCCTTGAGAGTGTTTTTTTACAGCATCTTGGCTTAAAGATAAAAATAATTCAGATATATACTTATCTGCCATTTTTTTATTAATACCTTTTTTAATCAACCAGCTAGAGCTTACATTAAGAATTTCATAATATGCAGCCATTAAAGAGGCTGTTGACCAAAATTTATAACTCAGTTTCTCATTTCTTATCTCAATCACTTCTCCCAGATACTTAAAAAAATTTTTTGCACTTTTATTAGGCGGGCAGATAACGATTGGGCCTTTGTTTATTTCAATAGGGGGTAATGGGGTTGCTCTCACAATATTTTTATTTCGAGTTAATTTTCTCAATTTATCTAATTTTATAGTTGAGATTAAACTAATAATTTTTTTGTTTTTTGGGAATTTTAGTTTTGACAAAATAGTATTGCCAACGTTTGGGGTAACTCCTAATATAATAATTGAGGATTTATTGATAATTTCTTGATTATTGCTAATCCTTTTTACTCGCTTATATTTTTTTTCTAACTTTTTAGCTATGCTTCTGTTTCTCGAGGAGATATATATTCTTTTAACTTTTAATTTTGAGTTAAAAATACCGTAAATGATAGATGACGATATTTTACCAGTGCCTATAAATCCAAGAATCATTAGATATGAAGAATAACCAAGCAATTCCTTTTAATAAAGAAAATTTTAATCAAATATTCTCATTTGCTTTTGTTTTAATGATTGTAATTTCAATACCTAGTGCGCTAATTGCAGATTATTTTAGAATACCTCTAGCATGGTTTTTAGGCCCAATGCTGGCTACCTCGATAGCTTCTCTATTGGGTATAAAAATCAGAACTCCGAAATTAGTCCTATCTTCGATCTTAATATTGTTAGGCCTCTACATTGGTAATTATATTGATAAAGAACTTTTCTCTAAAATTCACGAATGGTTTTTTACGTCACTAATAATGTTTTTTTATATAATTGTCAGTATTTTTATAGTTTCAAAATATTTGCAAAAGTTTTCTGGCTATGAGGAAAAAACTTCAATTTTTTCTGCTGCGCCAGGAGCTCTTGGTCCATTAATGATACTTGCCGAGGAAGAGAAAAAAACTGATTTAAGTCATGTGGCAACTTCACATCTAATAAGATTGATAATAATAATCACTGTATTTCCTTTCTTAGTTCAGGGTTTTTATGAAGTTGATACGATTAAAATTAATTATGAAATAACAAATAACCAAAATATTTCAGATTTATTTTTATTAATCTTTGTTTCTATTTTATTGATACTTTTGTTCGATAAGTTAAGAGTGCCTGCTGCGCTATTATCCGGAACTCTTATAGCGAGTGGGGTTCTACAGATTTCAGATATCGCATCATACCAACTACCAGCAAATATAATTGACTATTGTCTATTAATTCTTGGGGCTTCGGTAGGTTGTAGATTTGCTGATAAGACTTTTAATGAAATAGCAAAAAATTCGTTTCATAGCTTTGTTGCTACACTATTGCTTGTGATCTTAGGTATTGTTGCAGCAATCTTAGCTGGCTTAATCATTGATAAAAATTTTTTTACTTTACTTCTCTCGTATTGCCCAGGAGGTATTTATGAGGTTGCAGTTATTGCTATCTTTTTTGATTTGGATCCAGAGTTTGTCTCTTTTCATCATATAATTAGATTATTGATGATACTGTTTTTAGTTCCCATAATATTGAGATTTATGAAAAAAACCTGATTTAAACAATCAAATTTTGACTTTAAATTAAGTTCGTCTTAAATTTAGGCATGAACAATGTTTTAGATTTAATTGGTAGAGTTCTAATCTCTAGCCTTTTCCTTGTATCCGCTTATAATAAAATTTTTAGTCTAGATGGATCAATGGGTTGGATGGAAGGATTTGGTGTTCCAGGTTTTTTAATTTATCCTGCAATTGTATTGGAAATAATTCTTCCTATATTCATTATTGTTGGATATAAAGCTAGAATTTCAGCTGGTCTGTTAGCGATTTTTTGTTTTGCGACAGCTATTATATTTCATTTAGATTTTTCAAACCAGCTGCAAACTGTTTCTTTTTTGAAAAATATTGGATTAGCTGGTGGATTTTTATTTATAGTAGTTAATGGTACAAGAGACTGGTCATTAGATAAAGAAAAAAAATATGTTAGGTTATAAAAAAAAACCCGCGTTTTAACGCGGGTTTTTTTAATTTTCAATAAATATTTTTATTTAAAATTTATATCCAATAGATAGTTTAGCAGCAATATCTTCTAACTCAGCTTCAACTTTATTCGCTGGAGAAGAATTTGAGTCTGCGCTGTAATCTTCAAAGTCTGTGTAAGTTACTTCAGCTTTATAGTACATGTTATTACCATAAGGTAAGTCACCTTTTGTACCTAATCCAACCGTGTAACCATAAACATCTGCATCAGGATAAGTTGATCCAGAATTTAATGACTCTAAAGTTACTATTGTAGCGTGTTGTATTCCAACTTTACCGTACACGTTATAACCTGCTACGTCTCCGAAAGGAATGTCAGCGTAGATTTGAACTACGTTGTCTAACTCAGCTTCTGCTTTGTAACTACCTGTATCACCTTCACTGTTAGTATCAGATCTAGATTTACTTCCCATATCTCTTGTTGGGATGTAAGATAAACCTATTGCAGCACCATTATCTAGTATTGCTTCTACGAAAATCTCTGGAACCAAGACATCTTCTTCGTGGCTTCCGTTATTTTTCTCTCCGCTACTTCTAGTGGTTTCAGTACCAGATACATCCAGCATGTGGAACGCCCCAGTTATACCAACACCCATAGTTTCAGCTTTTAGTGATTGAATAGATAAAAATGATAAAGATAAAAATATCGCGATTATTTTTTTCATTTTATTCCCTTGATTAATATTAATATTAATGAGTCCTTTTAACTAATAAGGGTTCAGACGTCAATTTCCCCGTTAAGTGGAAAATTGTTAAAAAACCGCCAAAATCAAGCTTTTTAATGTGATATTTTAACAACATATATCAATTTTTTTTAAGAAAGCCCTTATATATCTGCCATACAACGATACTAAAAATTACTAACATTATAACCATTGTTAGTGGTCTATCCCATAAAAATGACCATGAGCCATCACTGATTAATAAAGATCTTCTCAAATTTTCCTCCATCAGCCCCCCTAAAACAAATGCAAGTATTAAAGGTGGCATTGGGAAATCGTATAATCTTAAAATTGTTGCGCAAACTGCGATTCCAATCATTAAATATATGTCAAAATTATTAAATGACATTAAGTAAATACCTGTTACCGAAAAAAATAATATAAGTGGTATTAAAAATGTCCTTGGTGTAGCTAAAACACGTGCAATATAAGGTATTAATGGAAGATTTAAAATTAAAAGAATTACCATACCTATGTACATTGACATTATAACTGACC
This sequence comes from uncultured Pelagibacteraceae bacterium, assembly GCA_902628815.1. Taxonomy (GTDB): domain Bacteria; phylum Pseudomonadota; class Alphaproteobacteria; order Pelagibacterales; family Pelagibacteraceae; genus Pelagilacustribacter. The sequence goes on along the minus strand of CACOOK010000001.1, from coordinate 56,944 downwards.
AAAAAATTTCTGGATTGGTTTGATATAACCTAGGTCCAGGTTGAATACCAAAACCCAATAGAGCTCCAAGCATTACTGCAGTAGTTCCACTTCCAGGTATACCGAGCGTTAGTAATGGAACGAATGACCCTGAACAAGCAGCATTATTTGCTGTTTCTGGTGCTGCTAGCCCATTAACACTGCCTTTGCCAAACTTTTGTTTTTCTTCATCTTTAACAAAATTTCTTTCCATTCCATAGGCTAAAAATGAAGCAATTGTAGAACCTGCACCTGGTAAAACCCCAATTACAAATCCCAAAACAGATGACCTTGGTATAGATGTAATCATTTTTTTTGTCTCTATTTTATCTAATTTTATAGAGCCAAGTTCAGATAAAGAAATTTGTTTAGCTACTCTTGTTGGATCATTAGCTTTAAAAATTATTGTTAAAGCTTCACTCATTGCAAAAGTAGCCATAACAACCAAAACAAAACTTATACCATCAGATAAATTCATATTTTGAAATGTAAATCTTGGTATGTCAGACAAGGTATCTTGACCTACACTAGCTAACATTAAGCCTAAAACTACCATCATCATTGCCTTTAAAAAATGACCTTTTGCAGAGAAGGCTGATACGGCAGTCAAACCCAATATCATCAAACCAAAATAATCAGGTGATCTAAAAGCTAAACTAACTTTGGACAAACTTGGAGCGGCAATAAGTAAAAAAATTGCAGCAATCGTTCCTCCAGCAAAAGAACTGTAGGCTGCAATAGCTAGTGCTTTGCCTGCCTTACCTTGCTGTGCCATTGGATAGCCGTCAAAAGAGGTGGCAACGGTTCCAGGTATACCGGGAGCATTGATTAAAATAGAAGATGTTGAACCGCCAAAAACAGCACCATAATAAACTCCAGCCATTAAAATTAAGCCAGTTGAAGGTTCAAAACCATAAGTAATTGGGATCATTAATGCAATTGCAGTCATTGGCCCCAAACCTGGTAACATTCCTATGATTGTACCTGAAAAGCAACCAATCATTACCATCATTAAATTTTTTAATGATAATGCTGTTTCTAAACCAATTAGTATTCCTTCGATCATCCCATTATTCCTATGTATTGCAAAAATGGATCACGAAGATAAATATTTAGTAGCCCATGAAGAAGATACATAAATATTGCTACAAAAGGAAATGATAACGTGAATATCCATATCCATTTTCTCTCTCCAAGGACGATGTATGATAAAACTAAAAAAATAGAAGTTGATAAAAAATATCCTGCTCTTAAAATTGTTAGTCCGTACAAAATCATGAGTACAACCAACATTATTGTTTTTTTGTAATCTAAAACTGATAAATCTACATTAGAAGGTTTTGTCTCTGGTAAAATAATATAAAGTGCTGAAAATAATAAACCTGCATAACCTAAATAAATTGGAAAAGTTTTCGCATTAAATGCTGCATTTTCATCAAAAGTAAAAACTTGAATTTGATGTGCGGTATATAGATAAAATCCCGAAAAAATAAAAAAGAGCAGTGAAATTATCTTTGAAGGACTAATATTCACTGCTCTTCCTTTAATGACTATTTAATTACGCCTAAATTTTTTAACAAACCAGTCATTTCAACTGTTTGTTTTTCCAAAAATTTAACGAATTTTTTGTCTGGGTTATAAATATTTACCCATGCATTTCTCTTTCTTACTGCTTCCCACTCAGGTGTTTTTTGAACATCACCTAACATTTTAGCAATTTTCTTTCTCTCGCCATCACTCATTCCTGGAGGGCCAAAAAATCCTCTCCAATTTACGAAGATCGCGTTAGTACCTTGCTCCTTTAAAGTAGGAACATCTGGAGCATCGGCAACTCTTTTAGGAGCTGTAATACCAAGAATTTTTACTTGATCTCTAGCGCCCATTACTTCTCCCAAACCAGTCGAAAGAATTTGAGTTTCACCTGATAAAAGCCCAGCCAAAGCTTTACCACCTGCATCGTAAGGAATGTAAACAACATCATTTGGGTTAGCTCCAGCTTCTTTAAATGCTAAAGCACCAATTAAATGGTCCATACTTCCTCTTACAGATCCACCAGCCATTTTAACTGATTTTGGATTTGCTTTGTAAGCAGCAACTACATCTTTCCAAGAATTGTACGGTGAGTTTTTAGCTGCAACGATTGCACCATAATCACCAATTACACCAGCTATTGGCACAACATCTTTGTAAGATGTAACCTTAGCTGCATTCTTCTTGCTTACATAACCAGAGTGTCTAGTTATTGATCTAAGAACTAATGGAGTTGATTGAACTAAAATTGTATCTGAAGGTTTCGTATTTATCATGTATGATAAAGCTTTTCCTCCACCACCACCTGACATATTTTCAAATGATGCACTACTTAAAAAACCAGCTTTAGTTAAAGCTTCTCCAGTTCCTCTAGCAGTTCCATCCCAACCACCACCAGCACCACCACCAATTACAAAGTGTAATTTGTCAGCTGCGAAAGAAGTATTTGAAACTGAAGTTAAAAGAACAGTTGCGAAAACTAGGCTGATAAGTTTTTTGAACTTATTGAACATTATTTCCCCCTGTGTTTATTAATTGTACTTATTAAAATAAATATCTAATCTAGAGTCAACTAGGTATTAATGAAAAAAAGTTCCTCTAATTCTAAGTAATTCTCTAGATAACCCAGAATGCTCTTTAAAAGCTTTTCTGCCATGCAACCAAAAATAGTTATTAGAGAAAATTGTAGATCCAACAGGCAAAGGAAAGCTTATTTTATTTTTACTTTGTTCTAAAGCGTCTGATAGTTTTTGTAAAAACAAACCCTGTTTCATATTTTTTGGTTCAGGAAATTGGTCAATATAAGAGATGATTGGTTTACCATTTTTATCTTTTGAAAATACAGGATGTTCAACTTTATAATCAACATTTTTACTTTTAGGCGATCCCCATATAAAATCTTCTTGACCTACAGGATCATTACTTAAATCTTCCAAATGTTCCCAATCATCTAAATGCAAAATTACACTTTCTCCTCCACCTACATTCTGTTCTTCCATTTTTGTCATTATAATCCAATCAGTTTTCTCTTTTACATATGTTCCATCCGTATGAAGATCTAAATTTGTGTAGGCTTTTCTTAAATAAGAGTCGCTGCTATCTTGGTGTTTTACATGAAACCTTGCGTAATATTTTCCAGTCATTGAGTCGAAATTTGGGTTTCCTACCAAGTAGGCAAGACCTGTTGAAAGCTTAACTAAAAAATCTTTATCAAATTTTTTATTTGTTATATCAGGTTCAACAATTGCTGTGCCTGTATTACGGTCATTAAGAATATCATTTAGTGTTTTGCTTAACTTATTTTGAAATACTTCATCTAAGCTTTTGGCTAAGCTAAATCTCGAAAATGGTTTGTATTCTAAAGATAAAATTGAATGTTTTTTAAAAGGGAAAATTAACCTATCAAGATCACTTTCATTTAATTTAATTACACGAACTCTATTAGAATTATTATGATTTGATAATGAAAAACTCATTTACTCAATAGTACCCATGATCCACAAAACAATTAAAATTGCTAGTATTGGTTCCATTTGTAATTTTACCATAAATCAGATGTTAGTCAAAAAGCTTAGTAAAATTGCAGAAGTAATTGTGGGAATTACTAAGTTTTTTTTAGATATTATAAATATCGCAATGCAAGTAAAGAATACTATTAGTCTCATTATAAGTTCTGAGTCTGCTAAAACTCCTGCAGGAAATATTATCATTCTTCCAAGTAAAGCTGCTAAAGTCGAATAGGCGACACAGTTAAACCATTTAAATATTTTTGAATTTACGCTTACTTTTTCTGAAGTTAATGCACCCATAAATCTAGAAATGTATGTAGCTATTGATGTTGCTAGAATAGCTAATATTATAATCCCACTACTTCCCATTTTTTTCTCCAAATAAAAAAGCTACAGATCCAGCGATCAATCCAGCAAATAATAACGACCACTCAGTAGAAAATAAATAAATAACTGGTCCTAAAGTTGTGCCTAAAATAACTGAAATAGATACAGCTAAGTTTTTCATAGCGCCTATCATCATACAAAAAAAATAAATTGGATTTACAATTGCTAACCCAATTAACATTTCTTTATTTAAAAGATCTGCTGCTAAATACCCAATAACTGTCATAAGAACAGCTGTTAACCAAGTTCCAGTGCCAATACCTATCCAAAAATCTATCCGATATTTGGCATTTATCTTTTTGTAGGTGTCTTTAGCAATTAACCATGAGGAAACTGCAAGAAAGTGACAAGACAAATAATATTTCCACTTAGGTTGTGATTTATGTTCAAGTAAAGGGAATAAAGAGACTGTCATTGGATATAGTCTAAAATTAACTAACCAAACTGCTAAAAAAATATTTACAATAGATGCGCCTAATAATAATGACTCCGCCATTACTAATTGTCCGGGCAATGCGTATGTAAAAAAACTTGAGGCTGCACTTTGTTGAATGTTAAATCCAGCATCTTTAAGTAAAGCTCCTAAAGCAACAAAACATGCCGCCAAAGGTAACGCCGGACTTCTTGCGCCTTTTAATGATTTTAAACCTGTAAAGAAAGCCTTTGAATTAATCATCCACCAAGGAATAATCTTCCTACATCTGGATTTTTTAAAAGATCATCCCCTTTACCTGCAATAGCTGTTTGACCAGATACTAAAACGTATCCTATATCTGCAAACTCTAAACCTTTTTTTGCATTTTGTTCTACAAGTATTATTGTTTTCTTCTCTGCTTTTTGAAGATCTTCTAAAATTTCAAAAACCATATTTATATATTTTGGTTCCAAGCCTATTGATGGCTCGTCTACTAATAAAACAGAGGGCTTCATAACTAACGCTCTTGAGATTTCTAATAACCTTCTCTCACCGCCTGATAAAACTTTTGCAGGTTGATTCCTTCTATTTCTTAATCTCTCATATTTTTGGAAAATTCTCTCAGCTTCCTCATACGCTTCATCCTGTTTATCTTTAATGTATCCACCCATTAAAAGATTTTCTTCAACTGTCATATCAGGAAATACTGAATTATCTTGTAAGATATAAGCTATGCCCACTTTACTAAGTTTCTGAGCAGGAGTTAATGTTGTAATTTCATTTCCTTCTAATTCAATTTTTCCATCAAAAATATTTGTGAAACCATATATTGAGTGAAGAATTGTAGATTTTCCCGCACCGTTAGGCCCTATTAAACATAACGATTGAGCCTTACTGACTGTTAAATCAAAATTATGTAATATCTCCATTTTTCCGTATCCGGCATTTAAGCCTCTTATGGTTAGATGAACGTTGTTAGGTGATAATTTATTTAAATCTTCTAAACCAGGTGCTTTACCTAAAACATCGTATTGATTTGCCATTACTGCGCTCCTAAATAAGCATCAACAACTCGCTTATCATTCCTAATTTGATCTGGAGAACCCTCTGCTAACATTTTACCGTGAGCTAAACAGAAAATTTTTTGTGCTAAACTCATAATTACTTTCATGTTGTGTTCTATGACTAATAAAGTAATTCCATAATCTTTATTTATTTTGATTAATCTATCTATAATTCCATTAATTAAAGTTGGGTTGATTCCAGCTGTAGGCTCGTCTAATAAAAGCATTTTAGGTTCATTCATCAAAGCCATTGCTAATTCTAGTAATTTTTGTTGTCCGAATGATAAATCACCTGCTCTCAAATTTCTTTTTTGATAAAGACCTACAAAGTTTAAAATATTTTCTGCTTTCTCAGTAAGTTCAACAGGTACTTTTGCAAATATAAATCCTGAGTCACTAGCTTTGTGACTTATTAGCATATTCTCTACACAATTAAGTTTTGAATAAATTCTTGTTTGTTGGAAGGTTCTTAACAAACCAAGCTTAGCGACTGCTGGCACAGGCATTTCGGAAACTTCTGTATTATCAAAAATAATTGATCCTTTATCAATCGGATGAGTTCCTACAATAGAATTAAATAAAGTAGTTTTGCCTGAACCATTAGGTCCTATTAAACCAACTATAGATCCCTGTTCTACCGAAACAGAAATATCTACGTTAGCTTGAACACCGCCAAAAGATTTACTTACATTTTTAACTTGTAAAATACTCATTTTAGTTCCACCTGTGCTTTACGATCTTTTTCATCTATCACTTCTCCAAATCTTTCAGGGTATTTTTCTCGCAACCAACCCATTAATCCTTCTGGGAAATAAACTACGATTACAACAATTAAAACTCCTAGCGCAACATACTGCCAGCCTAAAATTAATGTCCAAAGACCTTCTTTGAAGAAATGGAATAAAGTTGCGCCTATAACTGGGCCCCACAAAGTTCCTTTTCCACCAAGAATCGCCATTAGAACCATGAATACTCCCATCTCTCTACCGTCAAAAGCAACATCAGTAGAGTCTATATACCCAATTAGTCCTCCCATAATTCCACCAGCAAGACCGCAGAAGAATGCTGAACACATCCAACCTACAATTTTATATTTCATAGTTTGAATGCCCATAGCTTCCGCTTTATCCTCATTATCTCTAATTGCATTCAAAATTAATCTAAATCTAGAACCATAAATGTATTTAACAAACATAAATGTTCCAACTAGTAATGCAAAACTTAGAAAGTAGAAAAATTTTCCTCTAGCTTCAGTATCTACTATTTCAGCAGGAAAAGGTGGTGTGGTGAAACCTTGACCAGCTCCAATAATTTCTATTCCGCCAGCAATTTCACCTGCCGCGATACCTAAACCTAAAGTACAAATTGCAAAGTAATGACCTCTTAATCCCAAAATTGCATAACCTATAGCACCAGCAATAATAGCTGGAACAATGGCTGAAACTAACAATCCAACACCAATTCCTTGAAAATATTGTGACGTAGTATGAACAAATGTTTTTTCTCCACCACTTTCAGTCCACTCAGCTAATGGGAAAAACATTCCTACTTGAATCGAGGCAGTTAGATACATTCCTAACCCATAGAAAAGAATATTTCCAAAGGTATTGTAGCCCATCTCTCCACCTTGTAAGTTCCAAGTCATTGCTAGAACAATCAAAACACAAAGATATGTGAGTTGAACTTTAAAAGCAGAAAATAAATATGGTGCAGCTAAACCTAAAATAATTAGACCTGAGTATAAAATTAAATCCTTTTGTTTTACTTTTTCCATTTATTTTAAATACTCCCTTTTTTTGGAAAGTTTAAATCTTCTGTAAACTAATATTAAGACTAAGAGTAAAAATACTGCTCCTATTCTAAATTCTGTTCCTAATATATAATCAGCGAATTCCTCAAAAAGACCTAAACCCATCCCTGAAACTGCTACCGCAGGTAAGTTTCCAAGACCTGCAACAATAACTATCATGAAGGATCTTACTGTATATGGAAGACCTACATAAGGATGAAGTGTAAGAGTAATTGAAATTAAAGCTCCTGCAATTCCGCATAGTGCAGCGTTAATTCCAAAAGTTGCAGCATAAACTTTTTCTGTATCTACACCTAAAATTTTTGCAGCTCTTGCATTTTGAGCTGTTGCTCTAATAGCCCGTCCAAGTTTGGATTTCCTCATATAAATAACTAGAGCTATTGCATATAAAACGCTTATGAAAGCAGAGAATATTTTTGAATTTGGCAGAGTTACTGAGTTATCAAATAACATTGTTGTTCCGTATTCAGATTGTGCCACAACCACGTCTGCTCCGAAAATAAAATTCATTAGTTGCTGAAATACAATTGCAATACCAAAAGTGGCTAAAATGGAGATAAATAAATCTCGGTCCACAACTTTATTGATTACTAACTTGTAGAGTGCCCATCCAACAAAAAACATTATAATTGGGGAAATAATAACTCCCCATGCAGGATGAATTCCCCAAAGATAAATAGTGTAAGCAATATAACCTCCAAGAATTACTAGATCACCTTGTGCGATATTAATTATATTCATCACTCCCCATTGAAGAGCCATACCGTATGCGATCAAAGCAAATAATATACCTAAAAGAATTCCGTCCAGCGAAGCCTGAACCATTAACATTGGAGCTTTAAAAATAAGAAAGTCCATAAAATTTTAAAACTTATAAAAGAAAAGCCCCTAGAAAACTAGGGGCTTCTCAAATTATTCAGAAGTTATTAGCTTCTGTCAGACCATTTCGGGATTGGATGATAGAATTTATCAGAAGCCCATTTTGTAGGAGCTACTACTCTATTCTCACAATCATCGCCTTTACATCTTACTTGGAACAAGATCATTGGCTTAGCAACGTTTTGGCCACCAGGTCCAAATTTAATGTTTCCATAGAAAGTTTGCATTTCTGTATCAACAAGCGCGTCTCTTACTGCATCTCTATCAAAAGAGTTCGCTCTTTCGAACGCATCCTTGAATACTAACAATGCTGCAGAAGACTCTGCTGATTGATATGGCGGGTCATATCCAAATTCTTTTTGGAAGTCTTTAGCGTATTTCTTACCAGAGCCAAAGAATTTATCTTTATAAGATAAATTTTTGTGCCACTGAGAAGCACACAATGCAAATTCTGATTTCTTTCCATGTTGTTTAGAAAGTTTAGCAGCATCACAGTGTGTCATCGCTAACATAGGAACATCAACTTTCATTTCAGAAATTTGTCTGATTGCAGTTAACGCGCCTTTTGTGTGACCTGATACAACAAGTACATCTGGCTTAACAGCTTTTACTTTAGCCAATGTAGCTGCCATATCGTTAAGTTCTTTTGGTAGTTTGTCATCGATGATGATCTCAGATCCAGTTCTTTTTGCTGCATCTAAAATACCAAGTCTCACGTCTTGTGAGAAAGCATCTTGTTCAAATGCCTGAGCAATTTTTACTCCTTTACCACCGTTTTTTTCTACCGCTAAATCGATAGCTACTTCAAGGTATTGGTTAGCTGGTGATAACACCGCGAACAAATATTTGTATCCTTTAGTAAATAAAGATCTAGATGCACCATTCGCTTCAACCATAGGAATTTTATATTTCTCGGTTACTGGTGCAATGGCTTTCGTTAAACCTGAACTGTATGGTCCAAGCATGTAATGAACGCCATCTTGTTTAATTAGTCTTTCAGCTAACTGAGCGGCTCTTTTTGGGTTTGACTCATCATCATAGTAAATGATCTCAAACTTATATTTCTTACCTTGTACTTCTACTCCACCCATTTTGTTAATTCTGTCAACGGCCATGTTATAACCATTTTGAGTATGAACTCCATTTGAAGAGTATTTCCCTGTAAGAGATATTGCAGAACCTAACACAATGTACTCACCTTCTACTTTTGCAAAAGAAGAAGTAAAAGATACAAGTGCTAAAGTTATTGCTGAAATAAATGTAACAAATAGTTTTGCTATTTTATTCATTATTTCCCTTCTTGTTAATTAATTAATTAATAATTAATTAAAACAAGAAATAGAGATTTTGACAACAGTAAGAAGTGATTAAAAATTCTGTGTCGCAGCAATGTAAACTGCTAAAATTAGAAGAACACACGCAGAAATTGTATTTAATAGCTTTGGTTTACTCCTCAACCATACTGAAATTTTTTCAGCTGCCAATCCATAAATCATCAACGTTAAAAAATCTAAAACCACGTAAGTAACTAATAATATTAAAAACTGTGAAATGATATTAGATCCGAAATTAATAAAAGTAGGAAAAATTGTTCCAAAAAACAAAATTGCTTTTGGACTTAAACCTGCAACTAATAATCCATCTTTATAAAACGATAGTGGTGATTTTAAATTATGGTCTCTAGAGTCAAAATTTTTGATCTTTGAGGCAAAAGTATCGTAAGCTAAAAAAATTATATAAAATATTCCTGCCCATTTTAAATAATAAAGAACCTGAGGATTGTCACTCAAAAAAGACCCTATCAAAAAAACTACTAAAATAGCTTGAATAGTATTTGCAGATATATCTCCAAGTGCTGTCCAAATAGATCTATTTAACCCATAGTTTAATGTGTGTGAAACTATTACAACTCTAGGCGGACCAGGAGAAATAAATAAAAATAAAATGATTTGTAAAAATATTATATAGTCTGTTGGAAACATTTAATAAGTCACTATATATAAATTTATGAAGAAAAAAAGTTTTATCCCTCAAACAAGAGTCAAAAACGCTGAACCAAAAGAAAAGGATGACAATTGGATTATTTGGGCTGCATGGGCAGATAGAATTACTTTTGAAGAAATTAAGGAAAAAACTGGAAAAAATGAGTCTCAAGTAATTAAAATAATGAGAAAAAATTTAAAACCTAGTTCCTTTAGACTTTGGAGAAAAAGAGTTCATAATACTAGCATTAAACACAGAAAGAAGTTCCAGCTTGGGCGCAAAAAGCTCAGGGAAAAAATAAAAATATCTGATATATATTAACTATGAAAAAAGTTACAATGTATTCCGGGGATCCTTGTCCTTACTGTAGAGCTGCAAAAGCTTTATTGAAAAGTAAAAATGTTGAAATTGAGGAATTCGATATCTGGAAAGATCCAGCGAAAGCTAAAGAAATGTTGCAAAGAACAAATGGTGCAAGAACAATTCCTCAAATTTTTGTTGGAGATCATTATGTTGGTGGCAATGAGCAGCTGCAAAATGCTAACAGAAGTGGTGAATTAGATAAAATTTTAAAAGATAATGAGACGTGAATTTCTTAAACTAATTAGTTTATCATTATTTTACTCACTAATAATACCTATAAACTCGTTATTAGCAGTAACTAAAAAAATTATTAATAAAAATCTCTCAAAAGAGCAACGAGATATTATGTTTAATGAGGGAACTGAAAGACCATTCTCTAGTGATTTAAATAAAGAGAAAAGAAAAGGTTTTTATCATTGCGCTAATTGTAATAATAAACTTTTTGCCTCTACTAGTAAGTTCGATAGTGGTACAGGATGGCCATCTTTTTCAGAGGCTCTGCCGGGTGCATTTAAAACTAAAACTGATTACAAATTTGGAATGGTTAGAACTGAATACCATTGTGCTAAGTGCGGTGCACATCATGGTCATGTTTTTAATGATGGTCCAGGTAAAAATGGAAAAAGATTTTGTAATAATGGTCTTTGCCTGATATTCAAACCAGAGTAGAATTTATTTTAAATCTCCTAAATATGGCATTGAGTCTCCAGCTCCTAGCTTTGTAGTAGAAAGTCCTGCAACTTTATTAGCAAGTTCTAAACATTCTTTAATAGATTTTTCCTTAGAGATACTATATGCCAAACCTCCATTAAAAGCATCTCCAGCTCCAGTAGTATCAATTGCTTTTACCGAACTAGCTTTTAAATAAATTTCTTCTTTTCCATCTGAATAAAGTAGACCTTTTTCTCCTAATGTAATTATTACTTTTTTAATTCCTAAATTTAACAGTTTCTTTGCTGCCTGTTTGGCCTCTTGATCGTTCGTAATCTTTATTCCAGTATAAAATTCAGCTTCTGTTTCATTAGGTGTAAAAAAATCAATATTATTATAAAACTCTTTTGAAATTTCAGATGCTGGTGCAGGATTTAAAATTGTAATACATCCATTTTCTTTAGCAGTTTTCAAACAATGTAATGTAACATCTTTTGGAACCTCTAATTGAGTTAAAAAAATTTTCGATCTTTTTATTAAATTAATTTGTTTTTCAATTTCACTTATCTTTAAAGAACTTGGGGCACCTACGATTACATTTATTGCATTTTTGCCAGTGTTTTGATCAACCAAAATTCCAGCTACACCAGTTTGTTGACTGCCATCTTGAATAATATTTTCAGTAGAAATTTTATTTTTTTCAAGAGTTTTAATAGCTAACTCTCCGTATGCGTCTTTACCAATTTTACTTATAAAGTTTGTATTTCCGCCAAGTCTTGCAATTGCTATGGCTTGATTGCAACCTTTTCCTCCTGGACCCACATTATATTTTTTTCCCAAAATAGTTTCGCCTATTGATGGGATTTTAGATCCAGAAAAACTAATGTCAGCTACAAAAATGCCTAAGACTGTTATTTCGCTCATTAACCAACCTTAGCGAGAATTGGAAAGGTCGTCAAAATATAATAACTTATAACTTGAATATAATTTGTAGTAATCAAGATGCCGGTAATTAAAAGAATAGCTCCGCCAGATTTTGTAATAGTTCCATAATATTTTCCAAATCCTTTTTTAGAATTCAAAAATCTACTCATGTAATATCCGGATAATATAAATGGGATGGCTAATCCTAAAGAATAAAATGATAATAATAAAATTCCTTTACTAATTGTAGCTTCAGTAGCAGACAAAGCAATAATGGATCCTAAAACTGGACCAATGCAAGGTGTCCAACCAAATGCAAAAGCCGCGCCAACTATAAAAGGAAATGCATAATTATCTTTATAATTTGAATTAGTTTGAATTCTTTTTTCAGTATTTAAAAAAGAAAAATTTAAAAAACCTAACATTTGTAATGAAAAAATAATAATTATTAATCCTGCAACAATCCGTAATTCATTAGAAAAGAAAAGAAGCACGTTCCCTATTGCAGAGGCGGCAGCTCCAAGTGTTATAAAAACAAATGAGAAACCTAGTGAAAAAAGAATAGTTTTAGTCAAAACTATTGATTTGTCTTTATCTATTTCCCCTAAATCTTTTCCAGTAATATATGAAATATAACCTGGGATAATTGGAAGTACGCAAGGGGTGAGAAAACTTATAAATCCAGCCCCAAACGCTAACACAAGTTTAATGATCATATTACGTTTATATTTGCCTTTGGACTTTACCGCAATTACAATATTGGCTCATGATAATTAAATACGCAGGTTTTTTATTCACTCTTTTGTGGTCATATACTTTCATTAAGTCTCAAAGTATTTTTAAAAAAGGGTCAGGTATTTTAATCACTTTATTTGTAACTAATATATCTTGGTTCACATTTATCGCAGCGTGCTTTTATGGCCTTAAAAATTTTAGCTTTTACCATGCTTTACTTGGTATAGCTCTGAGTATCATTTTAGTTCACTTGGCTTTTTCTCGATTAACTTTATTCATCAACAACAAATTTCAGGATAAAAATACTCTTTTAAAGATAAAAACATTTATTGAATACTTAATTTTATTAACAGTTGGATATCTTATATTTTTTTAAAAAGTATTAATTGTAGATAAAACTTTAAAATTTTTATCGGTGATAACTAGCTCGCCGGATCGTGTTGTTTCTCCAGTTATTGCTAAGATAATTACATAATGCGTAACTAAAACTAGATTTCCTCCTTTACCATTCCAATTATTTACATATTTTTTTAAATCCTTAACCTGCTGTTTTTCATTTTGATCGTATGGCGGAGTATAGGTGGAATTTAACGGGGAAAATTCTTTAAAATCACCAAAAGCATATTTTGCGGTATCTTTGCATCTACACCACTGGCTAGATAAAACTTTATCAATTTTAATTTTTTTTTCTCTAAAAAGTTTTCCAATTTTTTTGGCTTGATTTATTCCCATGATGTCAAGATTTCTTTGAGTTTTACAGTCTTCAATTTTAAATCCATTTGGATCACCTCCTCCAGGGGCTTTAGCGTGTCTTATTAAAATTATTTTATCTCCATCCTGTGCAGGTTTCCAATTTTGTTCTGATGCGTAAATATTTAGTGTAATTAAAGAGAATATAATTGTAAGTAGGGAAATAATTTGCTTCTTCATGGTGGATGAAATGATAATCTTACAAACTTGTGTCGCCTTGGTCTAGAGGACATGACAAGTTAGATTATAATTTCTTGATAAGTTGTATTAAAACACTTAATTGGTTTGTGTATAACTACTCGCCTTTTGGTTTAAAGACTAAACAAATACCATTGTTACAATATCGTTTTCCAGTAGGTTTTGGACCGTCGTCAAAAACATGACCGTGATGACCTCCACATTTTTTGCAATGGTACTCAGTTCTTGGATAACCAATGTGCATGTCTGTTTTTTCCTCAAATACCCCTGGTATTGACTCAAAAAAAGAAGGCCAGCCTGAACCACTCTCATATTTAGTTGTGGACTCAAATAATTTCGTTCCACACCCAACACAGTGATAAGAACCATCTCTTTTTTCTTGGTTTAAAGGACTGCTACCAGGAGACTCTGTTCCCTCTTGCCTTAAAACATAATTTTGTTCTGGAGTTAAATTTTGATCCCAATCTTTACTCATCTTTGACTTTATCATCGACACCATAAGGTCTAAAGCTACCTTTATTTTCTAATTTTACTGCTTTAGCAGGAATGCCGACCATAGTTGCATTTTCTGGCACATCTTTCACTACTACTGCGTTAGCAGCTATTCTCGCATTTTTGCCGATTTTAATTGGCCCAATTATTTGAGCGCCTGAACCGATCACAACATCATCGCCAATAGTTGGGTGTCTTTTTTCGTGACGTTGCCTTTCACTATCTATACTTGGCGAGCTGCCTCCTAACGTAACAGCATGATAGATTGTAACATTGTCTCCTATTTCAGAGGTTTCACCTATTACTACTCCCATCCCATGATCAATAAATAAATTTTTTCCAATTTTAGCACCTGGATGAATTTCAATACCTGTAAAAAATCTTATTGTTTGAGATATAATTCTAGCTATTAATTCAAATCCAGCTTTGTAAAAAAAATTAGATATTTGATGAAAAAAAACTGCTTTAACACCTGGATATGTGAGAACAATACTCAATATTGATTTTGCCGCTGGATCTCTTTTTTTTATAGTTTCTAAAAAATTATTCATAATTCATATATAATGACTACTTGAAAAATTTAAAGGAGAATATATAACGCGTTGACTAATGAAAGCATATATTATTCACGAAAATGAAGCTTGGACAAAACCTCTTGAATCTCATTTAAAAGATTTAAAAGTTGATTATGAGGATTGGCACGTAGAAAATGCTAAAATAGATTTAAGTAAAAATCCACCTAAAGGAGTTTTTTATAATCGAATGAGTGCAAGTTCTCACGTTAGAGGACATCGGTTTGCTCCAGAATATACATCAGTAATTTTAAATTGGTTACAAAATCACAAAAAAAGGATAATCAATGATAATAACGCACTAGCTTTAGAAGTAAGTAAATCCTTACAATACTTAAAATTAAATGAGGCAGGTATTAAAACACCCAATTCAATTTTTTGTTCAAACAAATCGCAAATTATTCAAGCGGCAAAAAATTTTAGTACACCCTTTATTACCAAACATAATAGAGCTGGTAGAGGATTGGGTGTAAAACTATTTAATAACAAAGAAGAATTAAAAGAGTATATTAATGGTCCACTTTTTGAGAATTCAATTGATGGGATCACAATTTTACAAGATTATATAGATGCTAATCCTAAAGTAATTCATCGCCTTGAGTTTGTTAATTCTAAATTTTTATATGCCGTTCAGGTTGACGCTGGGAATTCATTTGAATTATGCCCTTGTGATAGTAAAAATAATATGTCTGAAAATAAATCAAATAATCCTGATGGCAATAAATTTATGATTCTAAAAAATTATACAAATCCAGATATTGAAAAATATGAGAATTTTTTAAAAAAAAACAATATTGAAATAGCTGGTATTGAGTACATCACAGATAAAACCGGTCAGAGATACACGTATGATGTTAACACTAACACAAACTATAATACGGTTGCAGAAAAAAAAGTTAATAAAGATGGAATGTTAGAGATAGCTAAATTCTTAAAAAAGGAATTAAAAAACCTTGAATAATTCTTTAAACGAAGTAGTTCAAAATAAAGATCAATTAATTAAATATTTCAAAGATGGGATTAAAAACAAAAATCAACTTAGAATTGGTGTAGAGCACGAGAAATTTCTTTTTAATAAAATTGATCTTAAAAGAATTGACTATTCTCAAATAAAAAAATTATTTGAAATACTTACAGTAAGAGGTTGGCAGCTACAATTTGAAAAAGATAAAGTGGTTGGACTTAAAAGAAATAATCAGAAAATTACAACTGAGCCAGGATTTCAATATGAACTTTCAGGTGCTCCATTTAAAAATATTCATCTAGTCTGTTCAGAAAATAGTTCTCATTTTAATGAACTAAAAGAAATTTTTGAAACGGTTAAAATTACAACTTCGTCAATAGCATATGATCCTTTTAATAAATTACCAGAAATACCCAAGAGTCCAAAAGAGCGTTACAAAATTATGACAAACGAAATGCCCAAGAAAGGAAAGCTAAGTTTAGATATGATGTATAAAACTGCAGGCATTCAAATAAATTATGATTATACGTCTGAGAAAGATTTTGAAAAAAAATTTAAGATTGGAAATTATTTAACACCATTAACTATTGCTTTATTTGCTAATTCACCCTTCAATGAAAATAAATTATCGGGTTTTTTATCTTATAGAGGTAAGGTTTGGCAAGAAACTAATAGAGGGGGAATTATGCCAATTACCTTTGAGAGTATTAGTTTTGAAAAATATATTGATCATGTTCTTAACTATCCAATATTATTTTTAAAAAAAAATGACAAATATTACTATCCAAATGGTCAAACTTTTAATGATTACTTGAGTGGAAATTTAAATTATTTAAAAGGAGAAAAGCCTACTGTAAAGGATTTTGAAAATCACTTGGGAACTATTTTTACTGAAATTAGATTAAAGCAAGTTTTAGAGTTTAGATCTTTGGATACATGTAATTTTGGTTGTATCTGTAATGGACCATCTTTCTTCACTGGTTTGATTTATGGAGCGTTAGATGAAACATATGAAACTATTAAATATTGGAAAAAAGATGAAGTGCTAGATGCCTATTTTAATTCTCCTAAATTAGGGCTTAATACTACGCTTCAAAATAAAAAATTAATTGACTGGGCTAAAATATTTCTAGATCTTTCAAAAAAAGGTTTGGAAAGAAGAAATGAAATTAATAAAGATGGAAAAAATGAAACAATTTATTTGAAACATATTGAACAAATAATTAATAATAAAAAAACAAGAGCAGAAATGCTAATTGATCAATTTAAAAAATCTCAAGACTTAAACTTTTTAACAAATCATGACGAAAATTTTAGCTATTCAGGGTTCTGATCTTAAAAAAGTAAATATCAAAACTGATACGACTATTCTTTTAGCATCTGAAGCACAAAAAAGAGGTTACAAAATATATTATTTTGAACCAGAAAATCTAAGTTTTTTAAATGGAAAAGTTATTGCTTCTTGTAAGCATATAAGAATCAATGAAAACAAAAAGAAATTTTATTCACTACTAAAAAGTGTTAATTTTAATTTAGAAAGATCTAAAGTTATATTAATAAGAAATGACCCCCCGTTTAATAATCGTTATTTATACACAACATTCTTACTGAACCATATCTCTAAGAAGGTTAAGATTATAAATCACCCTTCAGCTGTAAGAAACATATCTGAAAAATTATTTTCTATTAATTTAATGAGGTATATGCCTCCAACTTTAATTAGTGAAAACCTTTCAGAAATTAGAAATTTTTTTAGAAGAAATAAAGCTGTTGTGGCAAAACCTATTAATGGTTTTAGTGGTAATAATGTAATTTTACTGAAAAACTTCAACACAAGCAAAATTAGAAAATTATTGAAAACTCATAATCATTTATTTTTTCAAAAATTTTTACCTGGGGTTTCTAAAGGAGATAAAAGAGTTTTTATTATTAAAGGAAAAATTGTAGGTGCTATTTCTAGAATACCTAAAAAAGGCAGTATTTTATCTAATATGAGTAAAGGAGCTAAAGCAAAATTAACAAAGCTTACAAGAAAAGAATTCACGGTAAGCATGGCAGTCGGAAAAATATTAAAGAAAAATAACATATATTTTGCAGGTGTAGATTTTGTTCAGGAGAAATTAATTGGGGATATTAATGTTACTAGCCCTACTGGACTTGCTGCATATAAAGATTTATCTGGTATAAACCTTGCCAAATTGTTCTGGAATAATATTTAATTGATAGTTGACAAAATCATGAATTTCTTGCTATAAATCTTACAGCGCTGAGTTAAGGCAACTTGCGGGCGCTTTATAAATCCTGCTAAAGCGCAAAAGTCATTTAGACCACCGCTTTAGCCGGTGGTTTTTTTTTGGAACAACCTAAAATTAAACCGGGTATTTGAACCATATTGTACACCTGGCATATGCCGAAGTACTAAAAAGGAGAAGATGAACAGAATTGAACTTCGTTCATTCTTCTCCAGAAAGACGGAGAAAAAATGAACGAAACGATAAGAGAAAAAATAAGGGGGAAAATCAATGGCTGATTTTAAACATCCGGAAACTATTGGCTTACATGGTAGCGATTACAGATCAGATCCTACTACTACAGCTGTAGCAGTTCCTATTTACCAAACAACCTCTTACCAATTTAAAAACGCAGAGCACGCGGCAAATTTATTTGGTTTGAAAGAATTTGGTAACATTTATACGCGTATAATGAACCCAACAGTCGATGTCCTAGAGAAAAGAGTTGCAGCACTTGAGGGTGGTGTAGCAGCATTAGCAGTTGGATCAGGTCAAGCAGCTTCAGCAATGTGTATTCAAAACTTAGCACAGGCAGGAGATAACGTTGTTGCTTCAACTGATTTATATGGAGGTACAGTAAACTTATTCAAAAATACTTTAAGGCAACAGGGTATTGAAGTTAGATTTGCAGATCCTGCGGATCCTAAAAACTTTGAAAAAGTGACTGATGATAAAACAAGAGCTTACTACGGTGAGTCTTGTCCAAATCCTTACCTTCGTGTATTTCCAATTAAAGAAGTTGCAGATATCGGTAGAAAAAAAGGTATTCCTTTGATAATTGATAACACTGCATCACCAGTAATTTGTAAACCTTTAGCTCATGGAGCTGCAATCGTAATGCACTCATTAACTAAATATATTGGTGGTCACGGAACTTCAATTGGTGGAATAATTGTTGATGGTGGAAACTTTGACTGGATTAAAGACAGAAAAAGACAACCGTTAATAAATGAACCTGATCAAAGTTATGGAGGTGCCGTTTGGGCAGATGCAGTTCCTCAATTAACAGGAGCTAACATTCCTTTTGTAATCAGAGCAAGAGTGGTTTTATTAAGAGACTTAGGTGCTCCTTTAAGTCCATTTAATGCTTTCCAAATAATTCAAGGATTGGAAACAGTTGCTCTTAGAATGAAACAACACTGTAGCAATGCGGAAAAAGTTGTTTCTTTCTTGGAAACTCAAAAGAAAGTTAAGAATGTAATCTACCCTACTAATCACCAAGGTGAAATTAAAGAAAGAGCTAAAAAATATATGCAAGGTGGGTATGGATCTTTAGTCGGGATGGACTTAGGTACTAAAGAGGCTGGTGCTAAGTTTATTGATAACTTAAAGATGTTATATCATGTTGCTAATATCGGTGATGCTAGAAGTTTAGCAATTCACCCAGCTACTACCACGCACAGTCAATTAGATGATGCAGCGTTAGCAGCTGCAGGTGTAACACCAGGTTATGTAAGATTGTCGGTCGGTATTGAACATCCAGACGATATTATTGCTGACATCAAACAAGCTTTAGCTGCATAAAAAAAATTAGGTGGTCTCAATTATTTATATTGAGACCATCTTTCAAGAATTTTAAAATTACCTTCTGTTATAAATAATTGAATTTTTAGCTATCTTTTCAATCTTAGATATCTCTTTAATTTTATTTTTTGGATTTTCTTTTACAATGCCTGCAGTTTTTTTTATCACTGCATTACTTTTCAACTTAATTTGTTTTTTAACAATGGTGCAAAATTCAGACCTAGTAATTTCAAAAGATGAAATACAGGTTTCTTTTTTTCTCTGAGGATTTTTTTCTTCTGCATATGCAATAGCATGTTCCAAAGGGGTTTTTCCTGTTTGTTTTTTAATCCCATAACTTATCGCTGAATTTAAACTGGATTGAACAATTCTTCCGTTGGATGCTCCTGAACCGAGTAATGCTAACGACTCAGCGCAGCCGTTCAGCAAAAAAATAGTTGATAATAAAATTAATATTTTTTTCATTTTTGAAATTTGTTTTAGTTGGTTCTTATCTGCTTCATCTTTAATTGAAAGTTAATTTTTAACTTATTAATTTTATTAACACAACCCATGGTTGTCAATATCTTAAATTTAAAATGCTGTTTTTTCTTAAAATTAATTAATCTAAATACTTAATTTTAGATTTATTATTTATATTAGACTGAAGTGATGAAGTAAGGTCTTTTATAGATTTTTCCTTTGATTGTCTTAAAATCTTCGATTTAGTTATTTTCAGTTGCTTTTTCACAATAGCGCAAATTTCTGAATTAGTTTTTTCAGCAAATGATAAGCAAGGCTCTTTCTTTTTCTGCGGATTCATTTCTTCAGCATATGTCATTGCATGTTCCATTGCACTTTTTCCAGTTTGTTTTTTTACTCCATAATTTACTGCAGAAGAAAAAGCTGACTGAGCAATATTTCCACCGGATATTGCAGTAGAGGTAGGTCCTAAAAGAGCTAAAGTCTCTGCACAACCAGTTAAAAAAATAAATCCAAGCAATAGGCCTAAAATTTTTTTCATACTCCCTTTTTATATTTCCCCTAATTTAAGCAGAGATTAGTTTGTTATAAAACAAACGAATCACTCAAAATGAGTTTATATATAATACAACCTATAATGGAAGTGCTTTTCTATGAGATTGTCCTTTGTGGCTTGTTTTCTAAGCAACTTTCTAAATTTTCAATCATTTGCGAATAAAATTTTGAATAATTTTCAGCAGTTACGTAACCGATATGGGGCAACAATAAAGCGTTTGGTAGAAATCGAAGTTTATGGTCTTGTGGAAGAGGTTCTTTATCATAAACATCTAAACCAACACCAGCTATTTTTTCATCTTTTAAAGCTTCAACTAAATCATTTTCATTAATAATTGGTCCTCTTGAAGTATTGATTAGGAAACTTGTTTTTTTCATCATTTCTATCTCTTTTTTTGTAATTAAGTTTTTGTATCTTTCACCTAAAACTAAATGAATAGTAATTATATCTGAATTTTTAAGTAAATCTTCTTTGCTCATAGGTAATACTCCAAGCTCATTCGCATGAGATAAATTTAGATTTTCACTCCAAGCGCAAATTTCCATTCCAAAAGCTTTGCCTACTTTTGCAACTTGTGTTCCAATTTTTCCTAAGCCTATTACTCCCAACATTTTACCTTTTAATTCTGAACCAATAGTAGACTGCCAATATCCTTGAAACATATTATCAATTTCCTGTTTAACGTTTCTTAAAAGACCTAAGATCAAAGTCCAAGTGATCTCAGCTGCAGGATTTGAATTTATTTCAGTTCCACACACCAATATGCCTTTTTTTTTTGTAACTTCTAAGTTAATAGAATTATTACGCATACCTGAAGTCATTATGTATTTTAGATTTGGTAAATTTTCTAATAAATTTTTTGTGATTGGAGTTCTTTCTCGCATTACAAACAATGCTTCAAATTCCTCCAAAGCTTCTATAGCTTCGTTTTCGTCGTTGAATGCTTCATTAAAAATTTTAAAATCAAATTTATTCTTTAATTTTTCAATATCAACAATCTCTTTAAAAACATTTTGATAATCATCAAGCACTGCAACTTTAATCATATGATTTTTCTATTTGATAAATAAATACCAGAAATTATAAATGTTGCTCCAATAAAATGAAATAGTTGAAATTTTTCTTTAAAAATTATTATTGCCATTAATGCGCTGAAAAGTGGCATGAGTTGAATAAACATTGACGATCTGTTCGGTCCAATAAGTTCAATAGCTTTTTGCCAACAATAATAAGCTGCAATTGCTGGAAAGATGACCACATACATTAGAATAAATATAAAAGCTTTATTTATTTTTACTTCTAGTCCGATTGATTGTTCATATATAAATTGTGGAACCAAAAATATTAACCCTACAGTAACCATTATTTGAATTAAAGAAAATTGAGACAATTCGAGCTTACTTTTTTTAAGTAATGTTGAATATAATGACCAGCTCAAAACACAAACTAGCATCCATATATCTCCTTTATTGAAACTTAAAGAAATTATTTTTTGAATGTCTGCATTTGAAATAATTGTTCCTACTCCAAATATTGATAAAATTAATCCAGATATTTGAAAAATGTTTGTTTTCTCAATGTTCATAACTGATGAGAAAATTATTATCATAGGAGGGATAGCAGCTAACATTAAAACTGCGTTTATTACTTGCGTGAAATTTAAAGCAAAGTATACAACTGAATTAAAAGTGCTTATTGTTAATATGCCCATAAAACTAATTACTAAAAAGTTTTTTTTAATATAGTTTCTCTTTGATAAAATTTCTTTAATTGTGAAAGGTATCAATATAAACCACACCATCACCCATCTTAAAAAATTAAGTGTTAGTGGCGGGACTTCAAATAAAGTTGCATATTTTCCGATAATAAAATTTCCTGACCAAAATAAAGCTGCTAGAGTGAGAAAAGTATAAGCTAAATAATTTTTTGACAAATAATTCCTAGTTAAATCTTTGTGAACTGTATGGAACTAAATTTAAATTTGTTTTTTTTTCAGCAATAATTCCAGAAATAATTTTTCCTGTAATTGCTCCCAAGGTCCAGCCTAAATGTTGATGACCAAAAGCATAAATTATATTTTTGTTTTTTAGTGACGGACCCAATATAGGCAGAAAATCCGGCAAAGTGGGTCTGAAACCCAACCATTCATCATGATGATTTCCAAGTTGAGGTAACAGTTCTTTCGCACAATTTATTATATATCTAATCCTTTTTTCTGAAGGTGGATTATTTAGCCCTCCTAACTCAACTGTTCCTACAGCTCTTAGGCCTTGATTCATTGGGGTCATTCCAAATCCTCTATCTAAAAAAATTACAGGTCTAGATATTAAGTGATCTTGGTTTTTGAAATGAACGTGATACCCCCTCTCTGTATCAAGAGGAATATTTTCACCAAGTTGGTCTGTTAGTTTTTTTGAAAATGCTCCTGACGCAATAACTGATTTTTCAAACTTATATTCCTCGCTATCAGTTCTAATTATTGTTTCGTTTACTGATATTTGCTCAAGATTTTTTACATTTGTTTGAATGAACTTTCCTCCTTTTTTTAAGAATAATTTAAACAATTTTTTAAGAATGCCGTGAGGATCTCTAGCGTGCATAGCATAATCATATAAAACACCTGCGTCGAATACCGGATTTAAATTAGGTTCTAAATCTAAAATTTCATTTTTTGTTAAGTGTTTTTGTTTTATTCCTAAATCATCTCTAACTTTAATTTCTAAATTTCTACTTTTTAAGTTTTTATTAGTCCAAACGTATATAATGCCTTTTTTTTCCAATAGTCCGGTAGTATCAATTTCTTTAAAAACTTCTTCGTAAGCATCTAAAGATAAATCTAAAATTTGGTGCATATACTTTGCTGTGTGTAACATAGATTTTTTGTTACAATTTTTTAGATAATGATAAAACCAATTAAACATTTTTGGAATATAATTCCACTTCAAGGCTAAAGGTCCGTTTGAGCTTAATAGCATCTTTGGAACATCATACAAAACATCAGGTCTATTAAACTGGATGACTGCATAAGGAGAAAAGTGACCGGCATTACCATAGGAAGCAGCTTTAAATTCTAATGATAAAGGGTCATTTCTGTCAAATAAAGTTACAGGTATTCCTATTTTAATTAGTTGAAGTCCTATGCAGACTCCTTGGATACCAGATCCAATAATACCAACTGATTTACACTTATAATTTTCCATTAGAAAACTATATTCTATTGTAAAGAAAATTTATAGTGCGGTAGATTAGGCTATAGCCTCTTTATTAACTACTTCTGGTCTGTCTTCATTTTCAGAAGTTTCTTTCTTATTGTCTTTTTTCTTAAATAAAAAATCGCCAGTCAATTTAGATTTAGAGCTATTTGTTTTTTTTATATAACCATCGATATCAGCACCATTTTCAGTTTTAAGGTTGTTACCGAACTCAATATCTCCTTTAACTGTGCCCGTGGCACCAACTACAATATCTTGTCCTGAAACTTTTCCATCTAGATGCCCATGTACCTCGACACGATCAGCTTCAATGGTCCCGGTTATTGAACCAGTCTCTCTTATAATTAATTCTTTAGAATATACAGGGCCTTTAACTAGTCCCGCTACGTCAATAGCACCAGAACTATTTATTGTTCCCTCGATGCTCACCGTTTCACTGATCAAAGATCTTTCTGAATCTGTAATTTTTTTCTTATCACCAAACATAATAATTCATTAAATAAATCACCATTCTTATAAATTTACAAGTATTTAATAAAGCTAAATTTGACCAAAATAGGTTAAATTAGTTTACTGGAGTATCTTTGTAGACCTTGCAAGACATAACAATACCTAGCCCCAACATAATTGCCATCATTGAAGATCCTCCATATGACATAATCGGTAATGGAGAGCCAACTATTGGTAGTAAGCCTAATACCATCATCATATTTACAATTACGTAAATAAAAAAGGCTGTTCCAAAACTATAGCAATATAATTTACCAAAATTGCTTCTTGTTATGTGTCCAATTCTCACGATTCTCCATACAATTAAAGCGTATAAAAAAAGAATAAATGTTGATCCAAAAAAACCAAATTCTTCTGAAAAAAGCGTGAATATAAAATCTGTGTGTTTCTCAGGTAGATAGTCTAAATAACTCTGAGAACCCTGCAAGAAACCTTTTCCAAATAACCCCCCGGATCCTATCGCTATTTTAGACTGAATTATTTGATATCCTGCTCCCAAAGGATCTCTCTCGGGATTTAAAAAAGTGAGTATTCTAGTTTTTTGATATGGTTTTAAAAATGATACAGCAATTGGTAAAATAGATAAAAATGCTAAACCTGAAAAAGCAAAAAATTTGACTCTTACTCCAGCGAGCCAAGCAACAACTAAGCCCCCAGCAGCAATTAATATAGAAGTTCCTAAATCAGGCTGAGTGGCAACTAATATAACTGGAGCTATAAGAGCAATAATTGGCAAAAATAAATATTTAAGTTTATTAATATTTTCAATCGAAATTCTATGATAGTACTTTGCAAGAAAAAGAATTAAACCTATTTTCATTAATTCTGAGGGTTGTAGATTCATAAAATACAAATCTAACCACCTCTTCGATCCTGAGGAAGTTAACCCGAAATATTTAACTCCAAGTAATAAAAGAAAGAATAAGATATAAATTAGATAGCTTTGAGAGTGCCAGAATCTAATTTGAATAAAAGATAAGATTAAAAACATCACAAAAAAAATAAAAAACCTTAGGATATGACTATTTGTATGATACTTTAACTCTCCACCATCAGTCGAATACATCGCCAAAATACTTACAAGTCCTAAAATAAATATTGCAAAAACTAAAATATAATCAATAGATAACAGTTTATCTTTTAGGCTTAACGAGGACTGGATAGAACGTGATCTATACATTAAACATCTTCTCCTACTAAACTATTAATTTTATTTCTTAAATCGTGTCTCTCTAACACTTTTTTTATAACTTTTTTTGCTATTGGGGCAGCTGTTTTTCCTCCTGATCCGCCATGTTCAACTAAAACACTTATAGCATATTTAGGATCATCGTAAGGTGCAAAAGCAACGAACAAAGCATGATCTCTATCCTCGTACGGTAAACTCTCTTGTTTAACTTCAGCCTCTCTTTGAGCCTCAGTAAATCTTTTAATTTGAGAAGAGCCTGTTTTGCCCGCAAAAGTAAATTTTTTATCTGACAACCTATGTCTATAAGAAGTGCCACCTGGTTCGTTTGATGAAGAATACATTGCATCTTTAATTAAATTAATATTTTCTTGATTTCTAAATAAAGGTTTTAAATCGAAATTTTTTACTAATAAATCATTTGGAAGCGGTTGATTTGGGTTTTCGTTTTTAAATTTAATATAATCTCTTAAATTATTATTTTTTTCATCAAAGATTATTCTTGGTTCGATTTTAAATCCTCCATTAGCTATTTGGGCAGTCATTAAACACAATTGTATTGGAGTGCTTTGAAAATAACCTTGACCAATTCCGGAGTGTAGAGTTTCCCCTAGATACCAGTTCTGTCCAATAAATTTTTTTTTCCACTTTGTATTTGGAACAACTCCACTTCTTTCTTCAACAAAATCTTTTAGAGTTTTTTTTCCTAGACCAAATTTTTTCGCTGTTTCAGATAATCTATCAACACCTAACTTCCTAGCGATTTCGTAAAAATAGACATCACAAGATCTTTTAATGCCTTTTCTTAAATTAACAATCCCATGTCCATCTTTTTCCCAACAATGAAATTTTTCACCATATAGTTCAATTTTACCAGTGCATTTAAAAGTATCTAAAGGTTTAATTATACCATTTTCTAAAGCACTCAAAGCTACTAAAGTTTTAATTGTAGATCCGGGAGGGTAAAGACCAGAAATTGCTTTGTTGGTTAATGGTTTCATTTTATTTTTAATCAAACTATTCCAATATTTTTCTTCTAATCCATGAACAAATTGATTGGGTTCAAAAGAAGGTGAAGAGACAAGGGAAATAATATCCCCATTGTAAATATCCATTACGCATACCGCTGCAGCTCTATCTTTGATTATTTCACTAGTAAATTTTTGAACTTCATAATCTAAAGTTGTTTTAAAGCTTTTGCCTGCTTGCCCTTCATCTTCTACAATTTGTTTAATTCTCTTTCCATAAGCATTTACCTCATACCTTTGAAATCCTATTTTACCAATTATCTCTTTATCTAACTTCCTTTCCAGACCAGTCTTTCCGATACTCATTCCTGGAACATGTAAATCCTTAAGATATTTTTTAGTTTGTAAATCTTTAGTACTTACTTGAGAAACATAACCTAATATGTGGGCAGAAGAATTGTCGGGGTACATTCTAGCCACGGATACAACAGGTTTAACTCCCTCTAATTCATGTAAAAATAAATTTAAACGTGAAAATTCGGACCAAGTTATATTGTCGGATACAATTATTGGTTCCCAAGGTTTTTGTTTTTTTATAATTCTTTTAAGATAAAATAATTTTTTATCTGTAATATTTAGTATAGTTTTTAATCTTACAAATAATCTTTCAATATCTTTAGAGTTTTCAGGAATAAGGTGTACCTGATATACTTGTTCATTAGAAGCAAGCTCTTTCCCGAAAAAATCTTTTATAACACCTCTTTCAGGTGCAAGTTTCCACTCTCTAAATCTATTTTTATCTGATAAAGTTTTATATTTACTTCTCTCATTTATTTGAAGTGATACTAATCTTCCCATAATACCAATCATTACTAGCGCTTTTGCTGCTGTAATCAAAAACATTCGTCTACTAATAAGCTTAGATTTAATGACTGTATTACCTGAGCTTGGGCTAAGCATCGCGACCACCTATAAAAGATAATTGATAAAGATTAAATATTAGCCAAAAAATTGGAAACATAAATAAAGTAAAAAACATATTGTAGCCAATTTTTGTTAAAGAAAACGATAGATCAGAAAAATTATTTAGTAACGAAAAAAATAATAAATTTGAAAAAACCATAGCCATAAAAAATGTAAACCAATCTGAAGCTATAGTTGTGTTAACACTTTTATTTCTCACATATGTCCCTACAAAAATAATTATTAGGTAGGATAATGAGCTAATTCCCAATGGAAATCCCATTACAACATCATTAATTAATCCTGCTAAAAAAATATGACCGTTAGCCATTATTTCTGGTCTTTTTAAAACCCAAAAATAGATTAAAATTATTTGAAAGTTTAAAGTAAAAAACTCAAAAATTTTTTCAAAATTTGTATCTACTTCACTAATGCAAAGATAATACAAAAGTATTAATGGTCCAGAATTATAAATTTTACTAACAAATGAACCTTTAGCCATTAAAATTTTCCTTTTGTTTGTGTATTAAGGTTCACTGTAACAAAAGAAAGTTGGTTTGGATCTACAAACAAGTTGACGTCTCCTGTCTCACTTGTAATACCAATCGGTGTACCTGGGGAAAATATTCCGTCCTTACCGGAAGCAAATATATTTATATTTTCAGCTATTTCATAATCTTCTGGCAAATATTCTAAAGTTGGATTTGCAGAACCACTGCCAGATAAGATAGCTTGAGCTCCCTGATCTAGTGTTACCGGAATTCTACTGTTTAAATCATTCAACAATAAAACTCTGGAGGATAGATAATTTGTGTCCACTACTCTGCCTACTAAATAATTGTCTTTAGTTACTGGCATGCCTTTCAAAATACCTGCTTTTTTACCTTTATTAATTATTATTGATTTTAAAAAGGGACTATTTTTATCAACCAAAACTTTTGCAAGAATTATATTACTTAAGTTTTTATTAAAGTATTCTGTTTCTAAAATTTTCTGCAAATTTTTATTTTCGTCTGATAAAAACTCTACATTTAATTGGAGTAATTTATATTTTTCAATTTCAGCTCTTAGTCTAATATTTTCATCTTTTACATTAAAATAATTTGAGAGATCTTTTTTTGCTTCTGGAAAAAATCTTGTTGGCGCAGAAGCTAAAAAGGTTATTCTGTAAACAATGTCATTGATGAGACCTCTTATGGGTTTGGTGAACTTTGCTCCATAAACATCGATAAAAAAGATAAACAAAGCTAAAAATATTAAAGAAAGAACTGAAAATTTTTGTGCTCCCCCTCTTTGAAGAAGAGCAGATCGAAAAGCTATACTAAAATCATCTCTACTAACTGACATTTATTCATTTAAAATAAATTAATACTCGGATAGCATAGTGGAAAATAGTTCTTCATTTTCCAAAGCTCTTCCAGTTCCAATAGCAACACATGACAATGGATCATCTGCTATAGTAACGGGCAAACCTGTATCTTGAGAAATTAATTTATCGATATTTTTTAATAACGCTCCGCCACCAGTAAGAACTAATCCCATATCAATTAAGTCAGCGGATAATTCTGGAGGAGTGTTTTCTAATGCTTCTTTAATACCACCTAAAATTTGATTTAAAATTGGCATAAGAGCTTCGCAAGCATCTTTTTCAGTAAGTTCAATTTCTTTAGGTGTTCCAGATCTTATATCTCTTCCTTTCATTAAAAATGTATTGTTAGTTGATGGAATAGCTGTACCAATTTCTTTTTTAATTTTTTCTGCTGTAGAGTCTCCGATCATTAGATTCATTTTCTTTCTCATGTAAGCAATAATGGATTGATCTAATGCGTCGCCAGCAACTCTCAATGATTTAGAATAAACAACTCCGCCCAAAGACATAACTGCAATCTCTGTTGTTCCACCGCCGATATCTACAACCATTGATCCAGTAGCTTCTGATATCGGTAAACCTGCACCTATTGCAGCTGCAATTGGTTCCTCGATTAGTTGAACTTTTCTAGCTCCAGCTGCTAAAGCTGAGTCTTGTATTGCCTTTCTCTCTACTGGTGTAGAGCCAGTTGGAACACATATTAAAATTCTAGGATTGGCAAAAGCTTTTTTAGAATGAACTTTTTTTATGAAATGCTTTATCATTTCCTCTGTAACTACAAAGTCTGCAATTACACCGTCCTTTAAAGGCCTAATTGCAGATATATTTCCGGGTGTTCTACCTAACATTGTTTTAGCCTCATCACCCACGGCCAAAACAGACTTTTTTCCTGCGTCCTCAATAACCGCCACGACTGATGGTTCATTTAAAACTACTCCTTTATCTTTTAGCACTACTAGCGTATTTGCAGTGCCTAGATCAATGGCCATATCTTGTGACCACATTGATGATAAACCAGTTAAACCTTTAAACATTTCTTGCTCCTTATATTTGTGCGCTCAAACTTTGGTCTGGCGCTGTTTTCTCTCTTTTAATAATTAATTTATTTAATGCACTTAAATATGCGTTTGCGGAGGCTACTAGGGTATCTGTGTCAGCAGCTTGACCTACTGTTGTTTTTCCGTTTTCCTCAATCCTTACACTTACAGTTGCTTGAGCATCTGTTCCTTCTGTAACCGCGTGCACATTATATAGTAATAATTTAATTTCATGAGGATAAAGTTTTTTTATACATTTAAATATTGCATCAACTGGCCCATCTCCAGTTTCTGTTCCAGATTTTACTTCGCCATAAACTTCTAGTGTCATTTCAGCTTTTTGAGGTTCTCCGGTACCAGCAAAGACTTTTAACGACTTAAGTTTTATTTCGTTATCCTCTGATACTAAATTATCATCAACAATCGCAGCAATATCTTCATCATAAACATGCTTTTTCTTGTCAGCTAGTATTTTGAATTTTCCAAATGCTGCGTCGATGATGTCGTCTGTCATATTTGTATAACCCATATCTGAAAGTTTATCTCTAAATGCGTGTCTACCAGAATGTTTTCCCATCACTAATGATGTTTTTTTAACTCCTACACTCTCCGGAGTCATAATTTCATATGTATTTCTATTTTTTAACATTCCGTCTTGATGAATTCCAGACTCGTGAGCAAAAGCGTTTTTTCCTACAATAGCTTTATTAAATTGAACTGGAAAACCTGTTGCATTTGAAACAACTTTTGATGCTTTACTTAACAGTTTTGTATTAATATTAGTAGTGAATGGCATTAGATCGTGTCTTGTTCTCATTGCCATCACAACTTCCTCAAGTGCAGCGTTTCCTGCTCGTTCGCCAATCCCGTTTATTGTACATTCAATTTGTCTGGCACCTGCCATAACTCCTGCTAAAGAATTTGCTACCGCTAAACCAAGATCGTTGTGACAATGAGTTGATAAAATAGCTTTATCGATGTTTGGCACTTTATTTATCAGTGTTTCGATAATCTTTTTGAATTCAGAAGGCACAGTGTAGCCAACTGTATCAGGAATATTTATTGTTTTTGCCCCTGATTTAATCGCTAGTTCAACTGTTTTGCACATATAATCCATATCTGTTCTTGTACCATCTTCACAAGACCACTCTACATCATCAGTAAATTTTCTTGCATAAGTGACGCTCTCTTTTATAGCCTCCAAAACTTCCCCTGGAGATTTATTTAATTTATGTTTCATATGTAGAGGACTTGTAGAGATAAAAGTATGTATTCTAAAATTTTTTGCGTGACTTAATGACTCTTTACATGCATCAATATCTTTTTTTGTAGCTCTCGCTAAACCAGCCGGCACAGAATTTTTTAAACTTTTACTAATTTCAGTAACTGCTTCAAAATCTCCAGGAGAAGCTATTGGAAAACCAGCTTCAATTACATCGACTCCCAACTCGT
This sequence comes from uncultured Pelagibacteraceae bacterium, assembly GCA_902628815.1. GTDB lineage: Bacteria > Pseudomonadota > Alphaproteobacteria > Pelagibacterales > Pelagibacteraceae > Pelagilacustribacter. The sequence continues at coordinate 25,670 of CACOOK010000001.1, read as the reverse complement.
CAAAAACTCTTGAAATTTGTAATTTTTCTTCCAAACTCATCGATGCGCCCGGAGATTGTTCTCCATCTCGCATAGTTGTGTCAAAAATTATTATTCTATTTTTATCCATAAATTTATTAAAAATTTAAAGTTATATATTACAATCAAAGCTAGAATTTGCAAATAATAAGTTATTAGTGCCGATTATTTAGAGTCAGAATGGGTTAATTTTTATCTTTATCTACCAGTTTATTTTTACCAATCCAAGGCATCATGGCTCTCAATTCTTTTCCTACCTTCTCTATCGGATGCTTAGCTAGATTTTGCCTCATTTTTAGAAAATTTTTCTGACCAGATTTATGTTCATCCATCCATTGTTTTGTAAATTTCCCAGATTGTATGTCTTTTAATACAGCTTTCATTTTTTCTTTAGTTTTTTCGTCTACAATTCTTTTTCCAGAAACATACTCGCCATACTCAGCTGTATTAGAAATTGAATAATTCATATTTGCTATACCTCCCTCATAAATAAGGTCTACTATAAGCTTTACCTCATGCAAAGTTTCAAAGTATGCCATTTGCGGTGGATAGCCAGCTTCAACTAAAGTTTCAAATCCGTTTTTAATCAGTTCAACTAAGCCACCACATAAAACTGTTTGTTCTCCAAACAAATCTGTTTCGCACTCATCTTTGAAAGTTGTTTCAATAATACCAGCTTTGCCTCCTCCGACAGCAGAAGCATATGAAAGTGCTAAATCTTTTGCTTTTCCTGATCTGTCTTTATGAACAGCCATCAAACAAGGTACGCCTCCGCCTTTTTGATATTCACTTCTAACTGTGTGGCCTGGTCCTTTTGGAGCAACCATAAATACATCAAGATCTTTTCTCGCATTGATTAAATCAAAGTGAATATTTAATCCGTGTGCAAAAGCTAAACTTGTTCCCTCTTTCATTCTTTGTTCTATATGATTTTTATAAATTTCTGATTGGAGCTCATCAGGAGTTAACATCATGACTATATCTGCCCATGCAGCTGCGTCTGATAAAGACATTACTTTTAGTCCTGCGCTCTCAGCTTTTTTTATACTTGAAGACCCGTCTCTTAAAGCTACAACAACTTCTTTCACACCGCTATCTTTAAGATTTAATGCGTGAGCATGTCCTTGACTTCCATAGCCAAAGATGGCCACTTTTTTATTTTTTATTAGATCTTTATTAGTGTCTTTATCGTAATAAGTTTTCATACTTAGTTAAATATTTTTGGTCCTTTCGTCATCGCTACTGCACCCGTTCTAGATGTGCTTATAAGGCCTAAACTTTTTAAATCAAGAGCTAATTTGTCAATTTCAGCTCTTAAAGCTGTTACTTGTATAACTGCGGATTTATTTGTTTTGTCAAGAATTACAGGATTAAATTTTTTACAAATTTTTTTAACTTTTTCAAGTTTTTTTGAATTTCCTAATATTTTAAACAAAGCCAATTCTCTAAATAGAATATCTTTTTCTCCTCTTTTAAAATCAGCAACTTTGTGGACTGGAACCAGTTTTTTAAGTTGCAGATTAATTTGTTCGATTACTTGTGGTGTCCCTTCAGTAACTATCGTAATTCTAGAGATATGTTTTTTTTTATCTACTTCAGCTACAGCTAAAGACTCAATGTTATATCCTCTACCTGAAAAAAGTCCTGCTATTCTAGCTAAAACCCCGGCTTCGTTATCAACCCACACTACAATTATATGTCTCTCAATTTTTCCAATTTTACCAGGATCGCTATAAGCAGACTTGGGCTTTATCATTAAACTAGTATCTTCCCTTCATCAGAAATTTCTTCTTCTTCTTCAGGGCCTAAAATCATTTGATTATGTGGCTTACCAGAAGGTATCATCGGAAAGCAGTTTTCTGCTTTGTCTACAACACAATCAAATATTACCGGTTTATCAATATTTATCATTTCTTCAATTTTTTTATCAAGTTCATTTGGAGTTTTTGCTCTTATGCCAACACAACCATACGACTCTGCAAGCTTAACAAAGTCTGGTAAAGCTGCTGTATAACTCTCAGAATAATTTTTTTCATGTAAAAGTTCTTGCCACTGTCTTACCATACCCATGTACTCATTATTTAGAATGAATATTTTTATTGGCAATCTGTATTGCACAGCTGTTGACATCTCTTGCATTGTCATTAAAACAGAGGCTTCACCAGCAATATCAACGACTAATTTTCCAGGATTTGCAATTTGAACACCAATAGCTGCTGGCAGTCCATACCCCATTGTTCCAAGACCTCCTGATGTCATCCATCTATTGGGTTTGTTAAATTTGTAATGTTGAGCTGCCCACATTTGATGTTGACCTACCTCAGTGGTTATAAATGTATCCTGTTTTTTTGTTAGCTCATATAATCTTTGGACCGCATGTTGAGGTTTTATAATCTTATCACTATTAATAAAATTGAGAGATTTTTTTTCTCTCCATTTTTCAATTTGTTGCCACCATTTAGATGTTTTTTGCTTATTAGAGCTGACAAAATTTTTATTTTTTTCTTTAAATCTTTTAATTAAGGATTTCAAAAATTGTGTTACGTCACTAACTATAGCTAAATCAACTTTAATATTTTTTCCAATAGAAGAAGGGTCAATATCAATATGGATTTTTTTTGATCCTGGTGAAAATTCATCTACCTTGCCCGTAATTCTATCGTCAAATCGTGCACCAATATTTATCATTAAATCACAATCATGCATCGCATTATTTGCTTCATAAGTTCCATGCATCCCTAACATGCCTAAAAATTGAGGATCATCTCCAGGATAAGCTCCAAGTCCTTGCAAAGTTGATGTTATTGGGAAACCAGTTAAAGAGACCAATTCTCTTAAGTACTTGCTAGCCTCGGGACCTGAATTTATGACTCCTCCTCCTGTATAAAAAATAGGTTTTGAGGATTTTTTAATTAGATTGATAAATTTATCCAATTCATTGTTAGATATTTTGTGTGCAACTTTACCATTAAGCTTTTTTTTAAGAGTATTTTTAAAAAATTTATATTTACCCTTTTTAAATTGAATATCTTTAGGAATATCAACTAAAACTGGGCCAGGTCTTCCTGTGGTAGCAACTTCAAAAGCTAAATGTAAAATTTTCGATAAGTTATTAACATCTTTCACTAACCAATTATGTTTTGTACATGGTCTTGTAATTCCAGTGGTATCACATTCTTGGAAAGCATCAGTTCCAATTAAATGTGTAGGAACTTGTCCAGAAATACAAACTAAAGGTACTGAGTCCATGTATGCATCCGTCAGAGCAGTTACAGCATTAGTAGCGCCAGGCCCAGACGTAACTAATAAAACTCCTGGCTTGCCACTTGATCTCGCGTATCCCTCTGCCGAGTGGCCAGCACCTTGCTCATGTCTTGCTAAAATATGTTTTATAGATTTATGATTTTTAAGTTCGTCATAAATAGGTAAAACTGCTCCTCCAGGATAACCAAAAATATATTCTACTTTTTGGTCTTCAAGCGCTTTAAATACAATTTCTGCTCCACTCAATAATTTTGGCATTCTTACAATCTAGCCTAGAAATGAATTGCGTCAAGTTTTAGCTTACCACTTTTAATGATTTTTTTAAAAGATTTGAGAAATTTTTCGAATAAACCTTGCGCCAATTCTTCATATGGCCTCTAGCCCATGTATTTTGTCTTTTTGCGTATTGTCTCGTCTTTATATTAATAAGATCCTTGCACTTTTCCAAAGAAATTGATCCCTTTAAAAATTCATTGATTTCTTGAACACCTATTAGTTTGTTAGCTGATAAACTTTTGTTTACTTTTAGATTATTAAATCTTTTTACTTCATTAATACATTTATTTTTGAACATTTGTTCAGTTCTCGAAGAAATTTTTTTGAGTAATTCCATCCTAGGAATATCAATAAATATTTTTTTTATTTCAAAATCTAAAAAATCAGATTTTGTGATAGCAAACCAATCAAACAATGATTTTTTAGTTTTCAGCTTAACTTCATATGCTCTTTGCACCCTTTGTGAGTCGGTTGGAAGAATTCTGCCTTTGGATTTAGGATCAAGTTTTATTAGTTGATTATAAAATTTTTTAAACCCAAGTTTTTTATATAGTTTTCTTACTTTATTTCTCGTTTTAGAATCGATATTGGGGATTTTGCTTATCCCATTAATAATTATATTGAAGTAAAGACCGGTTCCTCCCACAACAATAGGAACTTTTTTCTTACTTAAACAAGCGTTAATTTTTTTTTTTGCTTGTTTTAGCCAATCTCCAGCAGAAAAATGTTTTCTTACTGAAATAATTCCATAAAGATGGTGTCTCGCTTTACTCGTTTCATTGGAGCTAGGACGAGAAGATAAAATATTAAATTCTTTAAATACTTGCATACTGTCTGCATTGATAATTTCACCGTCAAGTTTGTTCGCTAATTTGATTGCTAAATTAGATTTTCCAGAAGCTGTCGGACCCGCTAAGAGTATTAACTTTTTAGGCAAGACTAATTTATTTTAACTCCAAGATATCGTCTTTGATTATTTTTATTAATCACTGTTAGTAGCAAAGTCTTCTCACCTTTTTTAAAAATATTATCAACTAGTCTCTTTAAATCAGATGATGACTTTACAGAAGATTTTTGAATTTCAATTATAATATCATTTACACTCAAGAGATTTTTTAATGGACTTCGATTTGAAATTTCAGTTATAACAACGCCTAAGGTTTTTTTACTTAGATTTCTTGACGATATATCTTCATCAGTAATATCTCTGACAGCTATTTTCAATTTTTCAATATCTTCAACTTTTTTAACAACTTTTGATTTTTTTTCTCTGAATTCTTCAGAGGACTCGAGTCTTCCTAAGGTTAATCTTTTTGAAATTAATTTTTTATTTCTCCAAATTTTTAGTTCAACACTTTTGCCAACTTCTGTAGATGCAACAACTTTAGGTAATGTTCTCATAGTATCGATTTTTTTTCCGTCAAAATTTAAAATTATATCGCCAGCTTTTATACCTGCTTTGTCTGCTGGGCTATTCTCACCTACACTTGCTACTAGAGCACCTTGAGGTTTTTTTAACTTTTCCACCTCAGCAATTTCTTTTGATACCTCTTGAATTCTTACTCCTAACCACCCTCTTTTTGTTTCTCCAAATTTTATAAGTTGATCGATGACAGTAGAGGCTGCATTAGCAGGTATCGCAAATCCTATCCCGATAGAGCCTGACTGACCTGGGGCAATTATTGCAGTATTAATTCCAATTACTTCTCCTTTCAAATTAAACAAAGGGCCTCCAGAGTTACCTTGATTTATAGAGGCATCTGTTTGGATGAAATCATCGTATCTTGTCAAATTAATATCCCTGTTTCTTGCTGAGATAATTCCTGCTGTCACTGTTCCCCCTAAACCAAAGGGATTTCCAATAGCAACAGCCCAATCACCAACTCTTGCTTTATCAGAGTCGCCAAAACTTACAGGTTTAAATTGATCTCTTGTTTGAATTTTTAATACAGCAATATCCATATAAGGATCAGCGCCTACTACCTTAGCTTTATATTCTTTATCACTTACTCGTACTAAAATATCATCAGCACCGGCAATAACATGATTATTAGTTATTACTGTGCCGTCAGTGTTAATAATAAAACCAGAACCTAAAGACGAAGCTTTTCTCTCTGTAGGCCTCTCAAAATCTTTAAACATTTCGCCGAAAGGTGAACCTGGAGGAAATTGAAAAGGGAATTGATTTGTGGTTGTTCTTACTGTTTGAGTTGTAGAGATATTTACAACCGAAGGCATAAGTTTATCTGCTAAATCTGCAAATGACTCGGGAACAGGTTTTGCACTTAAAACCGTAAAACTAGAAAAAATCCCTATTAAAAGTATTTTTTTAAATAACTTCATTAATTTTTTATATACCAAATTATTAAAAAACCGATAATTAAAAATGCTATTCCAATCAATCTAAGCTTATTCTCTGGAGCAACTTTAATAAATTCAAGCATATTTTTAATTCTTGACGGGAAAATGGCTAAAAATAGACCCTCAATAAAAAAGAGTAATCCTAAAGCAATTACGAATTCTTTCACTTAGATTGACATGATTATCTTTTCACCGCTGGCTTTATGGATTTGCCAAAAAACTTAAAGAACTCGCTATCTGGAGAAAGAACTAAAGATGTTTCTCCACCAATTAAAGCTTTTTCATAAGCTTGCATGGCTCTGTAAAAGGCAAAAAATTGAGGATCTTTTCCAAATGCATCAGCAAAGATCTTATTTCTCTGACCATCTCCCTCACCTTTCATTATCTCAGACTTCTTATTTGCTTGAGCTAAAATTACAGTAACATCTTTATCTGCAGTTGATCTAATTTTTTGAGCTATTTCGGCTCCTTGTGCTCTAAATTCTTTTGCTTCTCTCTCTCTTTATGTTTGCATTCTTTTGTAAATGGCTTCACTGTTTGCTGGCGGTAGATCAGCTCTCTTAATTCTAACGTCCACAATATTTATTCCAAAGTTTTTAGCTTCTTCGTTTACTTGTGATTGAATTATTTGCATTTGTCTTGCTCTGTCCGTAGATAATAAAGTGGCTAATTCTTGAGTTCCTAATACACCTCTAATTCTAGAATTAATTATTGTAGACAATCTTGATCTTGCAACTCTCTCATTTCCAACAGAAATATAGAATTTTAATGGGTCAACAATTTTGAATCTTGCGAAGGCATCTACGATTAATCTTTTTTGATCTGCCGCAATTACTTCCTCTGGGTCATTGTCTAAATTTAAAATTCTTTTATCCAAATACACTACGTTTTGAATAAAAGGTAATTTAAAGTTTAATCCTGCTTTTGTAATAATTTTCTTAGGATCACCAAATTGAAGTACAATTGCCTGACTAATTTCCTGCACGATGAATAAAGATTGAAAAATTACTACTGCTACCACTATTATTGCTGGGACTATAAATTTAACTGCTTTCATTAGTTATTACTCCCTTTTTTTAACTCTGGTAGTGGTAAATAAGGGACAACTCCAGAACCAGACTCTTTATCAATTATCACTTTGTCGATATCGGCTAAAACTTTTTCCATAGTTTCTAAATACATTCTTTCTTGAGTAACTTGTTTAGCATTTCTATACTCATTATAAATTGCTAAAAATCTACTCGCCTCTCCCTCTGCTTTTGCTACAACTTCTTTTTTATAAGCTTCAGCTTGTTGTAAAACTTGTTCCGCTTCACCCCGCGCTCTTGGTATAACATCATTTGCATATGCTTCCGCCTCATTTTTTGATCTTTCTCTATCCGCTCTAGCAGCCTGCACGTCTCTGAATGCATCAATCACTTGCTCCGGTGGATCAGCTTGTTGAGTTTGAACTTGTGTTAATTGAATTCCTGATCCGTATTCATCTAAAATTAGCTGAGCTATTTCTTGCACTTCTACTTCAATTTTAGATCTTCCTTCTGTTAAAATGTTTTGAATTCTATTTTTAGCTATTACCTCTCTCATGGCTGTTTCTGATGCAGCTTTAACTGTTTCGACAGGGCTTTGAATGTTAAATAAAAACTTTTGAGCATCTTTGATTACCCAAAAGACTGAGTAATTAATGTCTACAATATTTTCATCACCAGTAAGCATTAAACTTTCCTCTGGAACGTTTCCAACTCCGGATGACCTTCCGCTATCACTTGCAGGTCTAAAACCTACATCAACCCTATTAACTTTCGTAACTTTAGGAGTCAAAACTCTCTCAAAAGGTGTAGGAAAATGATAATGCAATCCGGGTTGAGTGGTATTTATATATTTACCAAATCTTAAAACAACTCCTTGTTCATCGGGTAAAACTCTGTAAAGACCGCTTGCTAGGTAAAGCAATACTAAAATTATTAACCCTATAATTATCGGCCTTGAACCACCTGATTTTCCTCCTGAAAATTTATTAATGGTTTTTTGAAAATTTCTAATTAAATCGTCTAAACTGGGAGGAGGTTGCCTTGTACCAGACCCATTTCCCCCTGGATTTGACCCGCCGTCTCCCCCTGGAGGAGTTCCCCAAGGCGATTGGTTCTTTAATATCTTATCTTTGAAACTCATAAACTTTATATAGTGACTTTTAATGTAAAAACAAGTTAAGAAGGAGCGCTAAAATGTCTAAAATATTGAATTACAATTAATTATGAGCCAAAAACCACCACCAAAACAGTTTATTAAAAAATCTATTGCAGGAACCAAGCATACAATTCTGATTTCAAGTGCTAAAGGTGGGGTTGGAAAATCTACTATTGCAGTGAATCTTGCTTTTGCTCTTCAAAGTTTTGGATTAAAAGTCGGAATCCTAGATGCAGACATTTACGGACCATCATTGCCTAAACTTTTAAATTTAAAAGAAAAACCAAAAAGTGAAGATAATAAATCGATAATTCCTTTAGAAAAATTTGGGGCACAGTGTATGTCTATGGGCTTATTAATTGATGAACAAACACCAATGATGTGGAGAGGTCCAATGGTAATTAGTGCAATTAAAACAATGACCCAAAAAGTTTTATGGAAAAATAGAGATATAATAATAATTGATATGCCTCCAGGCACAGGAGATACTCAATTGACTTTTGTTCAAGAAGTAAAAATAGATGGAGCAATAATAGTTTCTACTCCTCAAGATCTTGCCTTATTAGATGTCAAAAGAGGGATTCAAATGTTTGAAAAAACTGGAGTAAAAATTTTAGGACTTATTGACAATATGAGCGTTTTCAAAGCTGATGATGGAAAAGAGTACCAAATTTTTGGTGAGGGAGGTGTAAAAAAAACTGCTGAAGAATTTAAAAAAGAATTTTTAGGAAACATTCCATTAGATCAAGATTTAAGAATTTCCGCTGATAAAGGTGAACCTTTGACTTATGCGAAACCAGATCACGAGATTTCTAAATTATTTAAAAATATAGCTGAAAAGATTAAACAACCTTTTCAGTAAAACCAAAAGATGTCATAAGTTCGTTCCATTCTCTTTTTGATAGGCCAGAATTTTCGTGTGATACCTTTTCACCTTTTACCATTTGTTGAATAACTTTTTTTGCTTTTGCAGAAACATGTACAGCTCCCACTCTATAATCTAAAAATGCTGCATGTGTAATTGGAACCCATTTTTTTACAGTATCAAGCATAGCCTCAGCATAAACTCTTATTTCATATTGCGCATGACTATCTGCTCTCAAAAATAAAAAATTCAATAAGTTTAATAAATCAGTTTTCCAATACCACTGAGTATATGAATTTAAAGTTAGATTCATTCTAGCAAGTTCTCTTGCTAAACCAGCTTTACCTTCGTCGATAGTGGTGCCATCGTATCTCTCATTAAGCATTTTCTCATAGTTATCATAGGTTCTAGTAGCATCATCTTTTAAAATTTTTAAAACTTCATCAGCTTGTTCACCCGTTATTAAATCTCCTCTACCTTGACGATTAGAAGTCGATTGGGCTGATAGTTGATCCTTTGCAGGAATATAAAACTCTTTATCTAAAATAGAATATCTCGCAGAGTATTCATTAACATTTGCAGTTCTGTGTCTAATCCACTGACGGGCAATAAATATTGGTAATTTAACATGATATTTAATTTCGCACATCTCAAAAGGCGTAGAATGCCAATGTCTCATTAAATATTTAATTAATCCTTCATCAGTTGAAACTTTTTTTGTACCTTTCCCATAAGAAACTCTAGCGGATTGTACTATAGAACTATCATCACCCATATAATCAACCACTCTTACAAAACCATGATCCAAGACTGGTAGTGCTTCATAAAGAATCTTTTCTAATTCTGAAGAGGTAACTCTTTTTGTTTGATTTTTTTGAGCCTGTTGGTCTGCAATTTCTTGCTTTTGTTCTTTTGTAAGTTTCATTTTGAATTAATTATTGAATCTCTTCAAAAGAGTTTTATATTATTAGTGTTGGTTTTCCAACTATGACGATAAACGAATTTCGTAATAAACATCACGGACGTGGGGGCAGTACCCACCACCTCCACCATTTACAACTCATGGGGGTGAATTAGGATCGACGGGTGTCTAAAGGCTGTTCTTTCGTTCGAGATAGTTCCGACGTAACGGGCTAAATTATAAATGCAAATCAAAAATTTGCACTTGCTGCTTAATTAACTTAGTTAATTAAGTTACGGGGTCTGGGGCACCTGGCAACAGAACGCCCCTGCGTATTGGCGTTAACACTTATTAATTAATAACTTTTTTAACTTTGGGCACACATAGGACTCAGTGAAGAAAGACAAATAGCGTTGGCGGGGGATTTTTTAGCCTTTAGTACAATTTTTAAAAACATAAGGAGGTCTTTTATACTTTGATCGTCTATGTCCATAATAAAATTTTTTTTTATCATCAGTTTCTATATATGGAATAAAATTCCCCACATATTCATCGTGCGTAAGAATTTTATCTCCTTTTGATAATTTTATATCGAATATTATTTCATTTGGATAATCTAAGAGTTTCCCCATCATATTTCCATCTTGAATAAATGTTAAAGTTTTAGACTTTGGGTCTATTGAGAATTTTACGTTAACAATCTTTGATGTTCCTCCTTTTCCGCTACAATAAAAAGTTTCTTTTTTTAAATCTTCAACTTTATCACCTTTATCACCGCATGATGTTAATAAACCTAGAACCACGATCGCTAAAAGTTTTTTCATATTATCTCGATGATAATGTTATTGGAGTACAAATTGCAGATAGGATAAGCCATAACCAAACTACCTCCCAACCTTCTACACCCATAATATCTTTTTGATAAAATTTTTCGTTTAAATCCGATAACCAACCAATTATAAAATATACGAAAGCCCAACCACCAAAGTGAACAAAAAATCTTTTTATTTGAGACCATCTAATTATATCTGGATCGTTTTTCATGGACTCATCATATCCGGACTCACTGGCGGGCACAATACGGACTCACCCACCAAAGAAATAGCCGTTTTTTATGATCTAGAATTGTTGTATAAAGTTAAAAGGTTAAGGGCACCTAGCAACAGAACGCCCCTAATTAAATTTATTTTCGTTTTTTTTTCTTTTTTTTTGTAATAAACGATCCAACGGACTCGCCTGATTTTGCATCTGTTAAACTTGCATAGAAAAGTAGCACAAAGTAGCCAATAACTGTCCATCCTAAAAAAAGATTAAGGAAAAAAACAGACATCGAATTTTTTATACTTCTAATGATAGCGATTATAAAAGGAAGAAAGTATATCCCGATTAATATTCCGTAAGCTATTAGTTCTGTTAGCATTGGTCATTATTATAATTAATTTTTTTGAAAATCAAGGGCACCTGGTAACAGAACGACCCTAAAAGATATACTTGTCTAACATATACAAGATTATACCAGCAGCGACTCCTAATAAAATCCAATGGTAATTATTCTTCATCAGGCAACAAATTTCTTCAGATCAGGTTCGAAATAATTCGGGCCTTTCATAACTTTACCTTTTTCGTTATAAATTGGTTTTCCGTCTTCACCAAGCTTACTCATATTTGAGTTCTGAACCTCTTCGAAACATTTGTCTAAATCTATACCAAATGCATGTCCTGCACCATAAGTTACATACAAGATGTCAGTTAAAGCATCTGCAATTTCTTTAATATCTTTTTTGTCTATTGCTTCCTTGAATTCTCCAAGCTCTTCCTTAATTAAATCATATCTTAAAGAAGCTACTTTATCGCTTGGAAATTCTGCCTTTTCTTTAACTTCTTGGCCAAAAGTTTTCATAAACTTTTTTACGCTATCAAAATTACTCATCTTATATCCTTTATATTTTATAATTATTCAATAAAGTGTAATATAGCAGAGAATCAATAATGAAATACAGAACAGAATTCGATAGCATTGGAAAAATAAAGGTGCCTGGTGATAAGTATTGGGGTGCATCCACTGAAAGATCAAATAAATATTTCAATATTGGCGTGTTTCTAGTTAGACCATTAGTTATTCATTCTATTGCAATTATAAAGAAGGCTGCAGCAATCGTTAATTCTAGAAACAAAGATTTAGACCCAAAATTAAGTAAATATATTATTAAAGCTGCTGATGAGGTCATTAAAGGAAAACATGACAAACATTTTCCACTAAAAGTATGGCAAACAGGTTCGGGAACTCAAACTAATATGAACGTTAATGAGGTAATTGCTAATAGGGCTATACAGATGATGGGTGGAAAAATGGGCACAAAAAAACCTATTCATCCAAACGACCATGTAAATAAGTCACAATCAACTAATGACGTATTTCCCACAGCTATGCATATCGCAATTGTATTAATGACCAGAGAGAAACTGTTGCCTTCATTAAAACTTTTAGAAAAAGAATTATTAAAAAAATCTAAAGAATTTAAAAATATAGTTAAAGTTGGAAGAACACACTTACAAGACGCGACTCCTTTGACTCTCGGACAGGAGTTCTCAGGTTATCATGCTCAATTGAAGAAATGTATTGTAAGAATTGAGCTAGCTTTAAAAGAAATTTATTATCTAGCACAAGGAGGCACGGCAGTTGGTACAGGGCTTAACACTAGAAAAAATTTTGATAAAAAAGTTATTAAGGAAATAGGTAGAATAACAAAGCTACCATTTAAACCTAGCCTAAATAAGTTTGCTGCTTTGGCTGCACACGATGAAATAGTAAATTTTTCAGGTACGCTAAATACTGCCGCTGTTTGTTTAATGAAAATTGCCAATGATATAAGATTTTTAGGATCTGGACCCAGAGCTGGATATGCTGAAATTATTTTACCCTCAAATGAACCTGGTTCCTCGATTATGCCAGGAAAAGTAAACCCAACTCAATCTGAAGCAGTAACAATGGTTTGCGTAAAAGTTATTGGGAATCATAACGGTATTACTATGGCAGGATCTCATGGGCATTTTGAACTAAATGTTTTTAAGCCTTTAATTATTCATAATATTTTACAATCAATTGATATAATGAGTGACTCTGCAAAAACTTTCGCTCTATATTGTGTAAAAGGAATTAGAGCGGACAAAAAAAGAATTAAAAATCTTTTAGAAAATTCTTTAATGTTAGTGACAGCATTGGCTCCCAAAATAGGTTATGATAAGGCGGCAAATATCGCAAAAAAAGCATACAAGAATGGAACAACTTTAAAATATGAGGTCATAAAAGCTGGTCTTGTGAAAGATAAAGAGTACGATAAAATTATGAATCCTTTAAGAATGACTAAGCCTAAATAATCTAACTTATTTCAATAATAAATTTTCTTAATTTTGATAAATCAAAAATACTGTTAAAATCCTCATTAAAAAGAATTTTCTCAAATTTTTCTTTGAAAAATTTTAAATCTTCATTTGGGGCATCGTAATCATTCATTTTAATCTTATCAAAATTAATTTTGTTGTTTAAAATATTTAGTTTCCCCTCTGCATGTAAATTAAAGATTTTATCTTTTTTTTTGTATTTAATATTAATTGATTCTAATAATTCCTTTTTATCATTTGAGTCTATCGAACAATTAAAACTTAAAATTGGAAACTCATCTAATAAATTTACATAGCTTTTACATTGAAGTTTACTTTTTTTAATTTTTAGATTTTTAATCATATCTAATCTTCCATAAGATAAATTAGTTTTTATTTCTAAATTATCGATTAAATTTCTGTTAAATCTTTTAGATTTAAAAAAGATGATATTTTCCCCATCAATTCTTTCAATAAAATCTTTATAATCTAGTATCTTATTGATTTCTAAATTTTGAATTAAAATTTTATCTAAATGATTTATTTCTGAAGTTAAATTTGCATTGAAATAAGGGAACAATTTAAAATTACCCTTGCTATCAAAAGATAATTTTTTATCTCTGAAAAATAGACTGTTCACTTTCAAAAAAGAGTCCTCATAAGAAAAATTAATTTTAATTTTTGATTTTAAAATTTTACCTTGAATTTCACCTCTTATCGGAAAATTGTTTTTATTTTCTAAGATTCTCACTTTAGCTGATATTCCTGTAGCTAATAGTTTTAAATTTATGTTTTTTAAATAATCTTTAAAATTTACCTTAAATTTCCTTCCAAAAATTTCACCATTAATAATGTTCTTTTTATAACCATAATTTAAAAAATTAATTTTTTCTAAATTAATTATTTTTCTATTACTGTCGTTTATACTTAGATTAAAATTTTCAAGAGATATTTTTTTTTCTAATTTTAGAATTTTTTTGCTTAAAGAATTTATGTTTTTTAGATCAATATCTAAAAAACTATCTTTTAAATTAATTTTTTTTAAATCAAAATTTTCATAATTGTATATGCTTAATAATTTTGGATATATTACTAGAGTTTTAGTTTCTAACTCTGTGTTAGCATCAAATAATGTAATTACATTGCTAATTTCTAAACGGGGTGATGGTAAAGATTTGTATCTAATATTTTCTAAATTTTTGATATCAAGACCATATACTCTAGACAGATAATTCTTGATAATTTCTTCTCTTTTTTGGTAGTCAAAAAATTGAGGTATGGACAAAAATATTGCTATTGCGACAAAAAAAATAGCAAAAATATATCTAATAAAAAAAATGAATTTAAAAAATCTAGAAAATTTGTTGTTAATTATTTTGTAAATTTTATTTATCATTTTTTTTATTTTTCTATGTAGTATATAAGTTTAATTTCCAGCGTATGAGTAGCATAAATAAACTAATTGAGAATCTAAACAAGGAACAAAAGAAAGCAGTCCTTAGTACGGAAGGACCTAATCTAATTGTTGCTGGAGCTGGCTCTGGCAAAACGAGAGTTTTAACAACCAGATTAATTCATATCATAAATCAAAAAAAAGCTTTTCCTAATCAAATTTTGTGTGTGACTTTCACGAATAAAGCGGCCAAAGAAATGCAAAATAGAGTGATGCAACATATCAAAGGAAGTTCTAATGCAATTCCTTGGTTGGGAACCTTTCACTCAATAAGTGTAAAAATATTAAGAAGACATGCTGAGGCCTTAGGCTACAAAAGTAATTTTACAATTCTAGATACAGATGATCAAAAAAAGCTAATCAGAAATATTGTAAAAGCTGAAGATTTAGATGCTAAAAAATTTTCACCTCAGTTAATTATGTATCATATAGATCAATGGAAAAATAAGGGCCTATTACCAAAAGATGTTACGATTGGAAAATCTGGTTTAGTTTTAAAATCAATACTAAAAGTTTACGAAATATATCAAAATAAGGCCAAAGATTTAAATGCTTTTGATTTCGGAGATTTAATTTTATTTTGCGTTAAGCTTTTTGAGGAAAATAAAGATATAAAGCAAATTTATCATTTAAATTTTAAATATATTTTAGTGGATGAATTTCAAGATACTAATTTCATTCAAAATAAATGGTTAAATTTATTAGTAAATAACAATAAAAATATTTGTTGTGTAGGAGACGATGACCAATCAATTTATAGTTGGAGGGGCGCAGAAATAAAAAATTTTCTAACTTTTGACCAAATTTACAAAGGCTGTAAAGTTTTTAAATTAGAACAAAATTATAGATCAACAAAAAATATCCTAGGAACTGCTTCTAATTTAATTTCAAATAACTCCAATAGAGTTGGAAAAAATTTATGGTCGTCAGCTGATGATGGGGAACTTGTCAAACTTAATTGTTACAGAACTGGTAAAGATGAGGCCCAAGGTATAAGTGACATAATAGAGAAAAAACTTAAAAAGAAGTACTCATTTAACGAAATTTCAATTCTTGTTAGAGCAATTTATCAAACGAGAGAGTTTGAAGAGAGGTTCCTCCAAGTTGGCATAGGCTATCGAGTGCTTGGAGGTATAAAGTTTTACGAACGCGCAGAAATTAAAGACGCTGTTTCTTATTTAAGAATTATAAATCAAAAATTTGACGACTTGGCTTTAGAAAGAGTGATTGGTGCTCCGAAAAGAGGTGTTGGGGAAAGTACTATAAATCAAATATATACTTTTGGTAAAGAAAACAAATTATGTTTAGAGGACTCAATTAAAAAGCTATTAGAAATAGGAAGTATTAAACCGAAAATAAAAACTTCGCTTAATCGCCTAATAAGCATGATTCAAAAATGGCGTAAAGACTCAATTAATATGAAACATTTTGATTTATTAAAGTTAGTTCTAGATGAGTCAGGTTATTCATCAATGCTAAAAGATAAAAAAGATTTAGAAAATGAAAATAGGTTAGAAAATTTAAAAGAACTTTTACGAGCGATGCAAGACTATGATAATCTACAAACTTTCTTGGAGCATGTTGCGTTGGCTACATCAATTGACCAGGAGTGGGAGGGTGCAAAAATAAATCTTATGACTATGCATGCTGCAAAGGGCTTAGAGTTTGAGGTTGTTTTTTTACCTGGTTGGGAGGAAGGTTTATTCCCACATCAAAAATCTCTAGAAGAAAAAGGAGATTTTGCATTAGAGGAAGAAAGAAGATTAGCTTATGTTGGAATAACTAGGGCAAAAAAGGAAGCTTATTTGTCTTTTGCAATGAAAAGAGCTTATCATGGTGACTGGATGGATGCCTTACCTTCAAGGTTTATAAATGAAATTCCAGACGAAAGTGTCGAAAAAAATGATATTGAAATAAACGACACAGAGGATTTTGACTTCAATCAAGACACAATAGATTTTGATAATGAGTATAGGAGTCCGGGTTGGGATAGATATAAAAAAAATAAATTAATTAAATGGAAAAAATAAAAAAATTAAGAAAAATTTTAAAAAGAGAAAAAATTCATGGTTATTTAATTCCTAAAAACGATGAATTTTTTGGAGAGTATGTTTCTGAAAATAATGATAGATTAAAATATATATCAAATTTTTCAGGTTCTTTTGGATTTGCACTAATATTATCTAACAAAAGTTATTTATTTGTTGACGGCAGATATACTTTACAAGCTAGTGAGCAATGTGGAAAAAAATTCGATATCATAACAATACCTGATAAAAAAATAAGATCTGTTTTAAAGCGTAATAGATATTTAATTGGATTTGATCCAAAATTATTCACAAAAATTATGATAGATAAATTTCTTGCCAATAATATCTGCAAATTTAAACCCATTACCAAAAATTTGATTGATGAAGTTTGGAAAAGGAATACTAAAAAAAATATCAAAAAATTTTACACTTTGCCAAAAAAATCAGTTGATAATCAATATGAATATAAAATTAACAAATTAGTCACATCAATAAAAAAAATTGGTGCAGATTATCAGTTCATTACTGCAAGTGAAAATAATGCCTGGCTACTTAATATAAGAGGTGCCGATTCAAAATACTCTCCTATACCCAATAGTTATATGTTAGTTGATAAAAATAAAAATATTTTTTTTTTTTGTGATTTAAAAAAAATATCTTTTAAAGTTAAAAATCAATTTAAAAAAATCAAATTTATTTCGATCAGCTCTTTAGTTAAAGTGCTTAGAAAAATTAATGAAAAAAAATTTATAATTGATAAGAATACATGCTCTATTTTTTTTGAAAAAATTATTTCAGAAAATAACAAGATATTAAGTTTTCAGGATCCTATTTATTTTTTAAAAGCCCTTAAAAGTCGAAAAGAGATAGATAATATAAAAAAAGCACACTTATATGACGGTGTTGCATTAACAAAATACTTATTTTGGATAAAGAAAAATTTTTATAAGAAAAAAATTACTGAAATAAGTGGTTCTAATAAATTACATGAATTTAGAAAAAAAAGTTCGTTTTATAAATTTCCAAGTTTTCCCACGATTTCTGGGACTGGTCCTAATGGTGCAATTATACATTATCATGCTTCAAATAAAACAAATCGGTTATTAAGAAGAGGTGATATTTACTTAGTTGACTCTGGTGGTCAGTATAATTTTGGAACAACTGATGTAACTAGAACTATATCTTTAAGAAATAAAAATAAAAGAATCAAGAATATTTTTACACGGGTTTTAAAGGGCCACATTGCAGTATCAAATTTTGATTTAAAAAAAAATACATCAGGCTCTCAAATAGATAAATTAGCTAGAAAATTTTTAAAACAGGTTGGATTGAATTATTCGCACGGTACAGGTCACGGTGTAGGATATTTTCTAAATGTTCATGAAGGGCCACAAGCTATTTCAAAATTTAATAAAGTTAAATTACAAGAGGGAATGATTTTATCAAATGAGCCGGGATATTATGAAAAAAATAAATTTGGAATAAGAATTGAAAATCTTATTTTTGTAAAAAAACAAAAAAATAAAAGATTTTTTGAGAATTTGACAATGGCCCCGATAGATAAAGATTTAATCAATAAAAATTTGTTAAATGAAAATGAAAAAAAATGGCTTAATAATTATCACAAAATCGTTTTTAAAAACTTGAAAAACTTTATGAACAAATTTGAAATTTCTGAACTTTCAAAAGCTTGCTCAGCTATTTAAAATTTTTTTCCACTCTTTTTCTAAAATTATTTTAATATTTAATTCTTTCGCTTGATCAATTTTTTTCTTTGTAGGTTTGCTATCACCTACTACTAAAAAATCAAGTTTCTTGGAAATAGTTCCGAGAACTTTACCCCCATTATTTTCTACTATTGTTTTTGCCTCTGACCTGCTCATATTTTGAAATCCACCTGTGAACATCATCTTTTTATTTGAAAATTTTCCACTGGTATTTCTGATAGCAAAATTATTTATTTCTAATTTTTCAATTAATTTTTTTGTAATTCTAATATTAGTAGTGTTAGAAAAAAAATTATTAATTGAGTCAATTTGTGTCCCTCCTATACCGTCTAAATCTACTAAGCTGCTTAATAATTTTTCTCTTGTTTTTAGGTCGAATAATTTTGAAAATTCTTTTATTGAACCAAAAAACCCGGCTAAAATTTTTGCATTTTCTTGACCAATATGCCTGATACCTATTGAAAAGATAAATTTATCTAATTTTATTATTTTCGAATTTGAAATTGCTTTTTTTAAATTGTCTATTGAAACTTCTCCCCATCCTTCTAAATTTTTTATCTTTGAAAAATTTAATTCAAAAATATCTGAAGGTTCTTTGATTAAACTTAAATCCCAAAATTGATCGATTACTTTTTTTCCTAAACCATCAATATTAAATGCATCTTTACTAACGATATGTTTAAGTTTTTCTTTTGCAATAAACTCACACGCATAACCCTTTACACACCTTCTAACAGCATCTTCTTTTTTTGTGATTTTATTTTTTTCTTTAATAGTTAATCCCCCACACAAACATTTTGTTGGAAAAATAAATTTTTTACTCTCTGCGTCTCTTTTTTTGATATCTACTGAAACAACTTGCGGGATGACATCACCAGCTCTTTGAATTTGAATAGTATCACCAATTCTTATATCTTTTCTTTTTATTTCGTCTTCATTATGTAAAGTTGCATTAGAAACTACTACACCTCCTACGGTAACAGGATCTACTTTTGCAACAGGAGTAATAGCACCCGTTCTTCCAACTTGAATTGATATTGTTTTAATTCTTGTTGTAGCCTTTTCTGCAGAAAATTTATAAGCTGTTGCCCATCTAGGTGAATTTGAAGTGCTTCCAAGTCTTTTTTGTAAATTCAAATCATTTATTTTTAAAACTATCCCATCAATATCGTATTCTAAAGACGAACGCATGTTATCAATTTTTTTATGATATTTTTCGATGCTATCAATTCCTGTAATTTTTTCAGATAAAGGATTAGTGATAAAACCTAATTCACTTATTTTCTTTAAAAATTCTGATTGTTTAGAAAATTCCATAGGTCTAATTATCCCAAATCCATAGGCAAAATACTTTAAAGGAATTTTGGCCGTTTCCTCTGAATTTTTTTGTCTAAGAGATCCTCCAGCGGCATTCCTTGGATTAGCAAATTTGTCCTTCAAATTATTAAAATCGTTTTTTCCTATGAAAATTTCACATCTAATTTCTAATAATTCTGGTAAGTTTTTTGTGTCGATTTTTTTAGGTATCGATGTGATTGTTTTTAAGTTTTCAAGAATATTTTCTCCTGTAAAACCATCTCCTCTAGACAAACCTTTTATAAGATTACCATTTTCATAAATTAATGTTGCGGAGATACCATCTATTTTTGGTTCACAAAATAATTCAATTTTTTCATTTTTAAGGTTAAGAAAATTTTTTATCTTTTTATGAAAATCATTGATATCATTAATGTCAAATGAATTTGACAAAGATAACATTGGCGTTAAATGCTCTATTTTTTCAAACTTACTTGAGGGTTTTGCGCCAATAATATTATCTATAGAGCTGATTTTTTTTAAAAAAGGATGTTTAATTTCAAGCTCTTTTATTTCTTTTTTAAGACTATCATATTTATAATCAGAAATTTTTGGACTATCGTCAGTATAATAAAGTTTATTGTGTTTTTTTAGATTTTTAATTTTTTTTAAAAATTCTTGTTCAATTTTATTTTTAGATTTCATTATTTAATCATATTAATTATCTTTTCCAAAAAATTCTCATTTTTTTTATTTTTATTTGACGCAGAAAATTCTTTTTCAATGTCATACTCTTTATTCAGGATTTTATATGATTGAGCATACCATTTGCTAGAATTATAATTATATCCTAAGATTTTGGCATACTGTTCGGCTTCTTTTTCTAAACCTAAATAATAATTTATTTCAACCAATCTATGAAGCGCTTCCTCTATAAAAACAGTTTTATCGTAATTATTTACGATTACCTTAAGCCTGTTTATGGCTGGAACCCATTTTTTTGTTGAAATATAATATTTGGCAATAAACAATTCTTTAGCGGCTAATTGATTTTGAATAAGATCTTTTTTAAATTTTAAATCTATTGCGTAATCAGAATTTGGGTATTTTTTAATGAAAAAATCAATTTTTTTGTTTGCATCTAGTAATGGTTTTAGATCTTTTTTTTCATCACTTATTAGTTCAAATTGTATTATAGCTAAGAGATAATGAGCGTAGATTACATTTTTATCCGCGGGGTAAGTAATCAAATATCTATCTAATCCCTCAATTGCTTCATTATAAAAATTTATTCCATATAAACAAAAACTAGACATTAAAGAAGATTTTGCAGCTAGTTCAACTTGCTCGAAATTCAATTCTGCTTCAGAAAATTTTTTACTTGCGAAAAAAAAGTCTCTCCTCTCAAACGCTTTCATGCCATCTTCGTATAAAACATAAGGACTAATTCTTTCGTCTTTTTTATATGTTATCTCCTTCTCCTTTGAACAAGAGGATGTAAATAAAATTAATATGAAAAATGCAAATAATCTTTTTTTTATTAGCATAATTTAACTAATATCAGATTGATTGAGAAATAATATGTTTAAAATTAAAAAATTAAGCGTTTACTGCTAGTTTAATACTTTTGTCAGAGCTTATCTTATCTTTAGCTAATTTTTCTTGAAGTTCAATTATTGAAAATGCAGACTTTTGATTAATTAGTTTTCTTAAAAAAATATTTGTTAGTTCATGGCCACCTTGATTGCAAGAAACTTTACCTAAAACTCTATGACCAGAAAGTAAAAAATCTCCTGCTAAGTCTAAAATTTTATGATTTACGAACTCTTGGTTATTTCTTAAACCTTCTTTGTTTAACACAGAGTTTTCATCAACTACAACTGCGTTTTCTAGAGATCCTCCTTTTGCCAGGCCTATTTTTTTAATTTTTTCAATGTCTTCATACAAACAGAAAGTTCGTGATGTATAGATATTTTTCAAATCATCTGTTTGAAAGTTGACTGAGTTTTTTTGACTACCAATTATTTTATTGGCAAAATTTAATTTATATTCTACTTCAAAAGTATCATTTGGTTTAATTGAAATTTTTCTTCCTTTATTTTCTAATGAAAAATTTTCCGTGATCTTTAAATATCTTCTTTTTTTACTCAATTGTACTTTTTTTGTTTTGTTTAAAATGTTTATAAACGGATAAGCAGATCCATCCATAATTGGAACTTCGATATTATCAATTTCTATTATGGCATTATCGATTTCAGATATATATAATGCTGCAAGTAAATGTTCTACCGTATTTACTTTTACTTCATGATCATTTTTTAAAGTTGTACATAATTGAGTATCTGAAACATTTGTATGATCAGCAAAAATCAGGTTATTTTTTTTAACATCTAATCTTTTAAATATAATTCCTTGATCTTCTTTCGCAGGTAAAATTTTTATCTTTGATTTTTTTCCTGAGTGAAGACCAATACCTTCAATTTTTACTGGCCTAGCTATAGTTTGTTGATAAATTTTTAACATCAAAGTTTTATACATAATTTCTGATTTACGTTTAAAACAACTAATGTTTCTGAAAATAACAACGTTTATTTAAAAAAAAGTCCGAAAATTTTAGAAATAAAGGTCTTTTTTTCATGGATAATTGGTAAAGCCTCTTTTTTCCACCCAAATTGAACGAGCTGTAGGGCTTTTTGAGATATAATTTCGATGGACGGTTTTTGGTCTATTATAAAGTTAGTTACCTTTTTATTTGAAAAATGGTCACCACAGATTTTTTTAAAAAAATTAGTTCTAGTTGAATTGGAAAATCTTAAAAAGATCTTTTTATTATTATTTAAAAAATTTTGAACATTACTATTATTAAAAATCATAATATTAATTATTTCTTCAAAACGTGCGATAGCTATATCTATTATTAATTTTTTTTTAATTTTTCTGAAGTTGTGATTTTTAAAAAATTCTTTTTGAATTAAGTCCTCATCCGTAATTTTTTCAAAAAACTTAGGATCAGATAAAATTTCATAAATATTTTCTTTTTTTAATGCTACTACTTTTGAAATATCATTAACAACAATTTCTAATCCAAAATTAAAACTTTGCATAAATTTTAGAGCAGAGTTTTCAAAATATATTAATTGTGTATGATTGTTGTTGATTTCAATTTTAAAGAAAGTCTCTGACTCTGGATGCCTGCTTATTAATTCAATTCCATTTAAAAATCCTCTAGAGATGATTCTTTTAATTCTTAAGTTGCATTTTTCTAAAATATTTTTGAGATTTTTATAATCGTTATTTTTTACTAAAATGAAAGAATGTTCTTGAGAATAAAAATTACCAAATAAACCTAAAGGTAAATTTTCTGTTTTTTTATTATCAAGCTTATAGGTGGTATTAAAAATGTGAAGAATAGTTTTTTTTTCCAAGTCAATTACTTTTGATTTTAAGAAATTTAAAATATAAGTTACGTTCTCTTTAGTTAGTTGTGAACCACTAAGATTTTGGAAACCAGAAACAGACAACGACGTACATTCAATATTATCTAAAAATAGAATTACTTCTTTAAAAGTAAAATTTAATTTTTGTTCAATAGAATAAATTTTTTTTTTGAATAAATCGCGTACTAAATTATAGTCAGTGTAATTTGAGTCTACAATATCTTTATTTGGTACTACATCCTTAAACAAAAGTTCAAAATCTTCATTTAAATTTTTTTTTCCTACTACAAAAATAATATCGATATTATTTAACTCTATGAAAAGTATAGGTGAATCGTCATTCATTACTTATCATTTTAGAATAAGTTGTCCTCTAATTCTATAATCAAAAACTTTATATTTATCAAAATTAGTCTTCTCCTTAATTTTTAGAAAATTTTCTAAACTTTTTATATAATTTTTAATTGGTAATTTAATTGTTTTACCGTCTATTGTTAGTAAATCCCACCTTTTCGACTCAAAATAATAGAAAGCTTTAATTTGTTCTAATGGGAAATTTGTTTTATTTAATTCATCATAAAAAAGTATAAAGCTGTCTTTATTTCCAAAAATAATAGGTAAATTTTTATATCTATCTATATTGAAAAATTTTATAATTTCACCTTTGTTCGTGAAAAAAAATTTTTCCTTTTTATCTTGTAAAATCGCTATTGGTTCTTTTTCAAATATTTTTATCTTGATATTGTTGGGGTAAACTTTCTTTATTTCAAAACTTTCTATAAAACTGATGTTCTTCAATTTTTTTTCAAGTTTTTTATTATCTATTGAAAAAATATTTTTCTCATACAAAAAATTTAAATCTTTAATTATATTTTTATCATTTAATATGTAATTATTTTCGATTGTTATATTTTTAATTTTGAACGTTTTAATTATGTTAGTTTCGTTTTTAATTTTATAAGTACTTAGAACAACTAAAAGTATTGATGCGATCAATAATCTTTTTTTCATCTATTAATACTTGCATCCAACAAGATTTTTTCAACTAAGTTAGAGAAACTAATACCTTTGTATTTTGCAATTTCAGGTACTAATGAAAGACTTGTCATACCGGGCTGAGTGTTTAATTCTAAAAGGTAAAACCTGTTATTATGAAATTTAAAATCTGATCTAGTCACTCCTTTGCAGTTGAGTGCTTTGTGAGCTTTTTTAGCAATTTTAAGTGCCTCATTATATTTTGACTTTTTAAGATTAGCCGGCATGATGTGAGAGGTATTTGCTGACTTAGAATATTTAGCTTTATAGTCATAAAATAATCGTTTTGGCTTTAGCTCAATTGCTCCTAAAGAAATTTTGTTAAGTACTCCAACTTGTATTTCTTGACCGCCTATGTATTCCTCAAAAATTAGTTCATTATAAGTTTTATACAAAATTTTGGCATACTTAAATAAATCATAAATATTTTTCGAGATTTTAACGCCGATACTAGATCCTTCGTCAATAGGCTTTACTACAATAGGAAAAGAAATTTTTCTTTTAAAGATTAAAGAACTAAGTAATTGTTTTTTAAAAAATCTTTTATTTAGAGAAAAAAATTTAGGTGTTAAAATTTTATTTTTTCTAAATATTTTTTTAGAAATAATCTTATTCATTGCATTAAAAGAACTTATTACGCCCGAGTGAGTATAAGGTATTTTTAGATACTCAAAATAGCTTTGGGCTATTCCATCTTCACCATCTTTTCCGTGTAGCGCATTAAATATAACATCTGTTTTATTTTTATCTATCAGATTAAAATTTTTAAATTTTGGATCCAAAATTGAAACTTTATATCTTTTTTGCTTTAAAGCCCTGATACAAGCTTTACCGCTATCTAGGCTTACTTTTCTTTCTCCTGAGCTTCCACCTAGAACTACCAATACTTTTCTGAATTTTTTTTTAATCACCTATTATCTTTATCTCCAAATCTAAATTAATTCCTGTTTTATTCTTTACTTCCTTTTTAACTCTTAAAATTAGATTTTCTATATCAGAAGATTTAGCTTTTCCGTTATTAACGAAAAAATTACAGTGTTTTTTTGAAATTTCTGCATCGCCCTCCTTAAAACCAGCGCAACCTGACTCTTTAATTAGCATCCAGGCCTTTTTATCTGGACTAATGTTTTTAAAAGTACTTCCACAAGTTTTAATTTGACTTGGTTGAGAAATTTTTTTTTTTTCAATCATTTCTTTTTGTATTTTTTCAATAATTTCTATTGTGTTATTATTACCTTTTAGTTTTGCAGCAATTATAATTAAGTTGCTAGGTAAGTTTGTGCCCCTATAATTAAATTTAATATCTTCGCTTTTAATCTCTTTTTCTATGCATTTCTCAATATCAATAACTTTGATTGATATTAAAACTTTAGAGATATCATGCCCGTAACAACCGCTATTCATAGTAATAGCTCCTCCTATTGATCCAGGGATACAGGATA